>NZ_JBIBYN010000017.1:3489-205256 GCF_043083325.1 Streptomyces sp. NPDC014734
CGGGGGGGGGGGGGCGGGGGGGGGGGGGGGGGGGGGGCGGGTGGGGTGGGGGGGGGGGGGGGGGGGGGCGCGGCCCCCCCCCCCCCCCGGCGCCCCCCCCGGGCCCGGGCCGTGAGCAAGACTGACGGCATGACAGACACAGCACTGGTACTCGGTGCCGGCGGAGTCACCGGCAGCGCCTGGGAGACCGGCATACTGCACGGGCTCGCGGAGGCGGGCACGGACCTGACCACCGCAGACCTGATCATCGGGAGTTCGGCGGGCGCGGTGGTCGGCGCGCAGCTTGCCTCCGGGGCGCTCGGCCTTCCGGAACTGTACGCACTCCAGCTCGACGATCCGCAGGGCATGACCGGTGGACGCCTCGGCGTGCCGACCCTGCTGCGATACGCGGGGGCGATGCTGTCCGCACGCACCCCCGAGGCGTACGGCCGGAAGCTGGCAGCGCTCGCCCGGCAGGCCCGGATCGGCATCACGGCGGAGGAACGGCGGGCCGCGATCACCGACCGGCTTCCGTCGTCCGACTGGCCCGAGCGCCCCCTGCTCATCACCGCGGTCGACGCGGTCACCGGCGAACTCCACGCCTTCGACAGGGACGGCGGGGCATCCCTCGTGGACGCCGTCACCGCGAGCTGCGCCGTTCCGGCCGTCTGGCCCGTCGCCACCGCCGCCGGCCGGGACTGGATCGACGGCGGGGTGCACTCCCCGGCCAACGCTCAGCTCGCCGAGGGGTACGGACGCGTCGTCGTCATCGCCCCGACGGCGAGCGGCAACAAGATCATCGCCTCTCCCCGAGCGCAGGCGGACCGGCTCGCCGCGCGGGGTGCCCGCGTCGAGGTCATCACCCCCGACGCGGCGGCGAAGCGGGCGTTCGGCCGCAACCCGCTCGACCCGAGCCGCAGGGCCGCGGCGGCCCGTGCCGGACTGGCCCAGGCGGCGGCACACGTCGATGCCGTCGCCGCGGTCGTGAGCGACTGATCCGGCACCCCACAATGGGGGAGTGAACGAGCCGATACCTGTCATCCGGGACGTGGACCAGGGCACCGCGAGACTCCTCCCCGACGTGGACCGGGCCAGGGCCTGGCTGCTCACCGTCGACGGCGCGCCCCAGTCGTACGTCGATCTCGACGCACCGGACCACCTCGAATTCGAGTACGCGCGGCGGCTCGCCCATGTCGTGGACTGCGCCGCGGCACCGGGCGCGCCGCTCGACGTGCTCCACCTCGGCGGCGGCGCGCTCACCCTGCCCCGCTACGTCGCCGCGACCCGGCCGGGCTCCCGTCAGGATGTCGCCGAGGCCGACCTCGGGCTGCTCGCGCTGGTCGCCGAGCACCTCCCCGTCGCCGACGGCGCAGGCATCACCGTGCACGGCACCGACGCCCGCGACCGGCTGGAACGGACCCCGCCCGGCTCCGTCGACGTCCTGATCGCGGACGTCTTCGGCGGTTCCCGGGTGCCCGCCCACCTCACCTCCGTCGAGTACGCGCGGGCCGCACGCCGGGCGCTGCGCGACGGCGGCACCTACGCCGCCAACCTCGCGGACGGTGCCCCCTTCGCCTTCCTCCGCTCCCAACTGGCCACCTTCGGAGCCGTCTTCGAGGAACTCGCGCTGATCGCCGAGCCGTCGGTGCTGCGCGGCCGCCGTTTCGGCAACGCCGTGCTCGTGGCCTCCCGGAACCCCGTCGACACCGCGTCCCTGGCCCGTCGCTGCGCCGCCGACGCCTTCCCCGCCCGGGTCGAGCACGGTCCGGCGCTCGACAGGTTCACCGGGGCCGCCCGGCCGGTCGGGGACGGTGAGGCGGTGGCCTCACCCGAGCCGCCCGAGGGAGCCTTCCGGATCGGCTGAGAGCCTCATCGGGCCGGAGGTCACCCGGCAGGCTCCGAGATCCGCCCGACCTTCGCGTCGGCGGTCACGGCCTCGGGGGCGGTGGCACGGGTCAGCCGGCGCACCTCGGGCACGAACAGCACGGCGCCGGTCACCACCACGATCAGCGCGGCACAGCCCCACAGCGCACGGTCCCGTCCGACCAGGGACTCCACCGGTCCGGCGAGCGCGGTGGCGACCGGCATCATCGCCACCGACCCGAACCAGTCGTAGGCCGAGACCCGGGACAGCTTCTCCTCCGGGATCTCCTGATGCATGGCCGTCATCCAGGCGACCCCGAACACCTCGATTGCGACACCGCTGACGAACATCACCGCGCAGAGGCCGGTCACCGGCAGCGGCACCGCGAGCCCCGCGGCGGGCAGCGCCAACGGGAAGACGCACAGGGTTCCGGCCAGCAGCATCCGCCGCGGCTTCCAGCGGGTCATCAGGAGCGCCCCGCTCAGTGTCCCGGCCCCGAAGGCGGCGAGCGCGAAGCCCCACGGCCGGGCACCGCCGAGTTCGTCCTGGGCGACCAGCGGTCCGTACACCGATTCGGTGGCCCCCACGGCGGCGACCACCACGGAGAACTGCGCGACGATGCTCCACAGCCACGGCCGGCCGATGAACTCGCGCCAGCCGTCCCGCAGATCGGACAGCAGGCCACCACCCGGTTCCCGTGCGGGGATGTGGCCGACGTCCAGGAAGGCGCGCAGCGCCCCCGCCACCGCGAAGGCGGCCGCGTCGACGGCAAGCACCCAGCCCGGGTCCATCGCCGCGATCATGGCGCCACCGAGTGCGGCGCCACCGATCGTCGCCCCCTGCGTGGCCATCCGGAAGAGCGCGAAGGCACGGCTCGCCCGCTCCCGGTCGACACTCGACATCAGCATGCCCTCGGCCGCGGGATTGAAGAACGCCTGACCGGTGCCGCAGAGCGCGGTGAGCAGCATCATCTGCCAGAGCTTCGGTTCGCCGGCCAGGACCAGCCAGGCGAAGAGGGCCTGTGACCCGCAGTTGAGGGCGTTCGCGGCGACCATCACCCGGTGGCGCGGCAGTCGGTCGGCGACCGCGCCGCCGATCAGCAGGAAGAGCACCAGCGGCACGGCCCGGGCGGCGGCCACCAGGCCGACGTCACCGCCGTCGCCGCCCGCCTGCAGAACGGCGAACGCCGCCGCGATCAGGGCGCCGTGGGTACCGAGGCCCGTGATGACCGCGGCGGCGGTCAGCAGACGGTAGTTGTCGCGGCCCGGGTGGCGCGCGGGGAGTCCGGGGGCGGAGGCGGTAGTCACCACGGGACTATCGCCGCCGCGGCCCCGCCGGACCAACCGATTATCCGGGAACGGCGGGTGGCACGTCACCGCCCGGTCGGCGCCCGGCCGACGGCGGACGGGTCAGGAGGACGGGGCGACGTCCACCAGCCGCACGGTGCTCAGGATCTTCTCGATCGTGGCCTCCGGGAGTTCGCCCTTGACTCCGGCGGCCCCGTACAGGACCCAGGACGCGAACTCGCCCTTCTTGTTCTTGAAGCTGAAGGCGATCGCCTTGCCGTCGCTGTCGCACTTCTTCCGCTTCGTGACGTTCGGAGCGGTGGCGGTGACGACCTGGCCGGTGAGCCCCGACTTGGTGGTGTACTGCTTGGCCGGGGTGAACTTGATGGTGCTCTCCGGCATGTGCTGTGCGTACGCGGCCCAGGCCCAGGTACCTGCCTCGCTGTGGGCGTTCTTGGCGGCGTCGGTGGCGCCCTGGGCGCCCCGGGTACCGGCACTGGCCAGGCTGGAGGTCTCCTCGACTCCGTTCTTGTCGGAGTCGTCCACGCACCACCTCTTCTGGAGGTAGGACGGCGCGGAGAAGCCGATCAGGGGGGAACCGTCCCCCTTCTTCTCGTTCTCGAAGAACGAGAAGGTGCCGGGGGTACCCACCTCCCAGTCCCCGGGCACGTCGAACTGCGTGCCGAACTTGGGGTTGGTGACCACCTTCCAGCCCGCGACGAGGGGCTTGGCGTCCTCGGCGTCGCGCGGGTTCGCCTCGGGCGAGGCGGCGGACTCGGACGGCGCGGCGGAGGCCGACGCGTTCTTGTCGTCGGCGACGTCCTTCCCCTTGTCGCCGTCCTTGTTCAGGACGACGACGCCGGTGACCGCGGCTGCCACGACGACCGCGGTCGCCGCGACGATCGCGATGACGGTGGTCTTCTTCTTGTTGCCGTCGCCGGGCTGCGGCCCACCGGGCGGGCCGGGAACCGCGTACTGGGGCACCGTCGGCTGCTGGTACGGGTTCGGCTGCGGGTAGCCGGGCTGCTGGCCCTGCGGCGGGTACCCCGGTTGCTGCCCGGGCTGACCCTGCTGGTGATACCCGGGCTGCTGATAGGGATTCGGCTGCTGGTACCCCGGCTGCTGGTACGGGTTCTGGTTCTGGTCCTGCGGGTTCTGCTCGCCCCCGGGCGGCTGCTGTCCTGGCCACATGGCGAGTAACGATAGAGGGGCGATGTCCGGTCTGCTACGCCCGCCCCCGTGAGCGGACGGTGAAGGCGGCTCCCGGGAACGGCGTACGCGGCGGGTGTCCGGGAACGTCGCACGGGGACTCCGGGATGGCCAAAGAGATTTACTGATGAGTAACATCAGGTCATGAGCGCTGATCAGATGTCCGTCGGCGAGATGCTCGCCGCGACGGTTCCCATGGCCCGCACCCTCCGCCTGGAGTTCCTGGAGACGACCGCCGAGCGTGCGGTCGTCCGGCTGCCGGACCAGGCCGAATACCACAACCACATCGGCGGCCCGCACGCCGGCGCGATGTTCACGCTCGCGGAGTCGGCGAGCGGCGCGATCGTCCTCGCGGCCTTCGGCGACCAGCTGTCCCGTGCCGTGCCGCTGGCGGTGAGGGCGGAGATCGGATACAAGAAGCTCGCCAAGGGCGACGTCACGGCGACGGCGACGCTGGGCCGTCCGGCGGCCGACGTCGTCGCGGAACTGGATCGCGGGGAGCGGCCCGAGTTCCCGGTGGCCATCGAGATCCGGCGTGCGGACGGCGCGGTCACCGGCGAGATGACGGTCGTCTGGACGCTGCGTCCCCAGGGCTGACGCCCGATCGCCCGTGCGGGGCCGTCGCTCCCTCCGTAGAAGGAGGCGGGCGGCGGCCCCGCGTCCGTCCGGGTGCCGTCGGCGGCGGGGCGGGTAGCATTCCCGCCGTGCGCCGAGGAGTTGACCGGCGGGCAACGGGACATCGGCACAGGAGGAAGCGGCGTTGCACATCCAGGAATGGCTGGAGACCGTCCCGGCGATCAGCGTGTACGTCCTGGTGGGCGTCGTCATCGGACTGGAGAGCCTCGGCATTCCGCTCCCGGGTGAGATCGTCCTGGTCAGCGCGGCGCTCCTGGCCGCCGGACACGATGGAGTCAATCCCTGGGTCCTGGGGGCCTGCGCGTCGGCGGGCGCGGTCGTCGGCGACTCGATCGGCTACGCCATCGGCCGCAAGGGCGGGCGTCCCCTGCTCGCCCGGCTGGGCGGGAGATTCCCCAGGCATTTCGGCGAGAGCCAGATCGCCATGGCGGAGCGCTCGTTCCACAAGTGGGGTATGTGGGCGGTGTTCTTCGGCCGTTTCGTCGCCCTGCTCCGGATCTTCGCGGGCCCGTTGGCCGGGGTGCTGCACATGCCGTACTGGCGGTTCCTGATCGCCAACGTGCTCGGCGGGATCGTCTGGGCCGGCGGTACCACGGCCGTCGTCTACTACGTGGGCATCGTCGCCGAGGAGTGGCTCAAGCGGTTCTCCTACCTCGGGCTGGCGGCGGCGGTGCTGGTCGGTGTCACCTCGATGCTGGTTCTGAGGAGCCGGGCCAAGAAGGCCGCGGCCCGCGTCCCGGCCGCCGTGCCGGTGCCCGACGGGGGGACGGTGCCGACCGCGGACTGACCGCGGGGCGGTGCGGGGCGCGGGTCCCCGCGGGCGTCCGTCGGCCGCCGCTCCCCGGGCCCGCGGGAGGAGTCCTTGTGGGCGCGCCGCCGCCGTCGCGTTCCGTCGGCCCGCGCGTTCCCGCGCCGGGCGCTCAGCCCTCGTGCGCCCTGCGGTGTGTCCCGGCCAGCCCCACGTAGGCCGCCGCGTTGAACGCGATGCCCTTGAGTTCCTCCTCGGTAAGTTGCCGCCTGACCTTGGCGGGGACCCCCGCGACCAGCGATCCCGGCGGCACCTGCATGCCCTGGGGGACCAGCGCCTGGGCCGCGATCAGCGAACCGGCCCCGATGCGGGCGCCGTTGAGGACGGTGGCCCCCATGCCGACCAGGACGTCGTCCTCGACGGTGCAGCCGTGGAGGACCGCGTTGTGCCCCACCGTGACGCGCTCGCCGACCGTGACGGGGAATCCGGGGTCGACGTGGACACTGCAGTTGTCCTGGATGTTGCTGTCGGCGCCGATCACGATGGGGCCGCAGTCGGCGCGCAGCACGGCGTGGTACCAGACACTGGAGCCCGCCGCCATCGTGACCTCGCCGATCACGACGGACGTCGGCGCGGTGAAGGCGTCCGCGTCGACCGCCGGCTCCTTGCCGTTGATTCCCGTGATCAACGCCTGCTCTGCCATCGCCCGTTCCTCCGTGTCCAGGTGGGGTGCGCTCGCGGATGCCCGATCGCTTCGGGGAACGGTATGCGACGGGCGGCGGCGCACCGACGAGTGGGGCGAACATCACAGGTGGTCCCGGTGATCGAGCCGCACGCCGCCGACTACCGTGTGCGGGTGCCGAAGAACAGGAACACGTTCTCCTCCCTCGCCGCCTGGCGGCGGCGAGTCCTCTCCCGGGCCGTCCACCGGGGCTGGCGCTGGGTGCGGGAGTCGGGCGCGGTCACCGCGGAACACCCCGGCGGACTGCGGTTCGGCCGGATCGGCGCGGGTACCCGGCTCGCCTTTCCGCAGGGGACCGTCTTCGGCGAACCGTGGATCGAACTCGGCGCGCACTGCGTGATCGGCGAACAGGTCACGCTGACGGCAGGACTCATGCCCGACCTGGATCTCGGACCCGAACCGATTCTGACCCTCGGGGACGGAGTCGTGCTCGGCCGCGGCAGCCACGTCGTCGCCGACACCAGGGTGACCATAGGGGCGGACACCTACTGCGGGCCCTATGTGTACATCACGTCCACCAACCACAGCTACGACGATCCGCACGAGCCGATCGGACGGCAGTGGCCCCGGATGGAACCGGTCGCCATAGGGCCCGGCTGCTGGATCGGTACCGGTTCGGTGATCCTTCCGGGAGCCACCCTCGGGCGCAACGTGGTCGTGGCCGCGGGCGCGGTGGTGCGGGGCGTGGTGCCCGACCACGCGGTGGTGGCCGGCGCCCCGGCCCGTGTCGTACGCGGTTGGGATCCGGACAAGGGCTGGCAGCCCCCGCTGCGCACCCCCGCACCGGTGCCGATTCCCCCGGGTGTCACCCCCGCGCAACTGCTCGCGCTGGCAGAGACGGGGGAGACTCCCGGCCCGTTCGGCGACTGAGGACGAACGGCCCCTCCACCATCGGTCGCCGGCGGCACCCGCACGTACGGCGCGCCCGCCGCCAAAGCCGCGTTCGACGCGCGCCCGACGGGGGTTTCCGGGGCGCTGTTAGCGTGGTGCGCATGCGTGCACCCATCGGTTCCTTCGACCACGCCGAACCGGCGGCCCACCGCCTCGACCTGCTGCCGCCGCCTGTCGCCGAGGCGGTGCGCGCGGGCTGGGGAGGCTTCCCCGCCGAACAGATCGTCCACGTCGACACGGACCCGGCCATCGCCGACACGGCGGTCTTCGTCGAGCACCACGGCACGGACCTGCTCGGCCGGTCGGCCAACTGCGTCGTGGTGGTGGGCAGACGCGGCGGTGACGTCACCTCGGCGGCCTGCCTGGTGCTCTCCCGTTCCCGCGTCGACGTGAACGGCACGGTCCGCAAACATCTGGGGGCCCGCAAGGCGTCCTTCGCCCCGATGGACCTCGCGGTCGGCGGGACCGGCATGGAGTACGGCGGCATCACGCCGATCGGCCTCCCGGCCGGATGGCCGCTGCTGATCGACCCCGCCGTCGTCGAGGAGGAATGGGTGCTCATCGGCAGCGGCAGGCGCAGGGGCAAGCTGATCGTTCCCGGCAAGGCGCTGGCGGCGCTGCCGGGGGCGGTCGTCGTCGCGGGCGTGGGCCTCGGCGACTGACGGGACCGCGCCGTCCCCTACGGCCCGGGGAGCGATGGAGAGGCGGGCTCGCCTCCGACTCCCGCGTTGTCGTCGGCCGCGAGGACTCCCCGCTCGCCCCTCGGGCTCGAAGCCGCATGACGCCGCCCCGCCCCTCTCCTGCTCCCCGGCTCGTTGCCTCAGCCGAGCGGGTGCGGACGGTCGGTCCGGACCGCGCCGGTCCGGTACGACGGCAGCCTGCGGGCGGCGAAGTCGACGGCCTCGGCCAGTTCGAGGAGACGGCTCGCCGACGAACCGACCGGACCGGTCCGCACGAGCGTGCCGCCGCCCGAGCGGGCGAAGTCCGCACCCAGGACGGCGAAGTCGCTGTCGTCCAGCGCGACGTCCTCGTACTCCCACCACCGCCGCCGTCCCCCGGCCCGCACCACGCAGCGATAGGCGCGGCGCGGCGGTGACGGCACCCGGTACTCACCCAGGTGGAACGCGGTGCAGGTGTCGAATCCGGTGCCCAGCATCAGCACCCCGGCCCGCAGCTCGTAGAGACGGGCCAACGGCGAGTCCTCGCCGAGATGACAGTCCGGGCGGTGACCGGCCACCACCTGCTGGGCCAGCGGTCCGAGCGCCGTGAACGACGTCTGCGGGTGGTCGCTGCGCAGCGCGCCCCCGGTGAGGCGCACGGTCTCCGAGAGCAGCCCCATCGACGGTGCCGCCGAAGTCGCCGGGTCGAAGGGCGGCATGCTCGCCCGCAGGGCCTCCCGAGCCCGGTCGGTCAGACCGCGCACCCGGTCGAGGTAGTGCGCGGAGGTGTCGGAGTTCTCCGGGGTGAACGACGGGACCACGAGTGTGCCGTGGTGGCCGAGCGCGTCCCGCAGGGCGCCCACCACCACCCGCACCCCACCGCTCACCGGCCCCACCGCACGCATCGAGGCATGTACCAGCAGGACACCGCCCCGCTCCACGCCCAGCGCGGACAGCTGCCTCGCGAGCCCCGTCCGGCCGTGGCGGACGGTCGACGCAGTCGTAGTCGTCACGGCCGGTCATTCTCCCAGCCGAGCATCGAGCGCGACACCACGCACACCCGGACGGGGGGTGAGGCCCCGGCGACGGGAGACGGCCCAACGAGCCGGGGAGCAGAAGAGGGCGGGCTCGCGACGCCCTGCGACTCCGGCTCCCGCGTCGTCGTCGGTCGCGAGGTTCCCCACGTTCCCGGCCTCGCACGAACGGAGGGGGCCCCGTGCGCTCTCACTCCCTCCTCTGCCCCGGACCCGAAGCCGCAGGACGCCGCTCGCTCGCTACTCCACCCCTCTCCTGCTCCCCAGCTCGAAACCGGCGGCCCGGTCGCCGCGTTCCTCACGTACCAGCTCGGCGATCTCGATCGCGGGGCACCGGTCCATCACCATGTCCAGCCCCGCCGCGCGCGTGCGCTCGTACGCCTCGGTGTCCACCACCCCGAGCTGGAACCAGACGGCCTTCGCGCCCACCGCCACCGCCTCGTCCGCCACACCGCCCGCGAGATCGCTGTTGACGAAGACATCCACCACATCGACGGGGAAGGGTATGTCCGCCAGCGAGGCGTAGCCCCGCTCGCCGTGGACGGGCTCGGCCCTCGGGTGGACCGGGACCACCCGCTTGCCGAAGCGCCGCAGCACCTCGGCGACGCCGTGGGCGGCGCGCGACCGGTTGTCCGACAGGCCCACCACGGCCCAGGTGTCGCCGGAGTCCAGAAGAATCCTGCGCATGGTCTTCGCTTCCGCGTACATGATCCGGACAACGCCCCGCGGCTGCGGACCGTTCCCGGCCTGGGCATAGGCTGGCCGGATGCAGGAGCAGTACCGGACCGTCGCCCGAGCGGGCGTGCACGAGACCGAGATCAACCGGTCCCGTTTCCTCTGCGCGCTCGCCCCCGCCGCCACCGAACAGGAGGCACAGGACTTCGTCGCACGCGTCCGCGCCGAACACCCCGCCGCCACCCACAACTGCTTCGCCTATGTGATCGGCGCCGACGCCTCCGTGCAGAGGGCCAGTGACGACGGCGAGCCGGGCGGCACCGCGGGCGTCCCCATGCTGCAGATGCTGACCCGGCGGGAGATGCGCTACGTCGTGGCCGTCGTCACCCGCTACTACGGCGGGGTGAAACTCGGCGCCGGGGGCCTGATCCGTGCGTACGGGGGAGTGGTCGGCGAGGCCCTCGACGCGCTCGGCACCCTCGTCCGGCAGCGGTTCCGTCTCGCCACCATCACCGTCGGCCACCAACGCGCCGGCAGGCTGGAGAACGATCTGCGCGCGACCGGACGCACGGTGCGCGAGGTCCGTTACGGGGATGCCGTCGTCATCGAGATCGGGCTGCCGGACGCCGACGTCGAGTCGTTCCGCGGCTGGCTCGCCGACGCGACGGCGGGCGAGGCCCTGCTGGAACTCGGCGGCGAGGCGTACGGGGACGCCTGACCGGGGCACCGCGCCTCCGGCGCCGGGATTCCCGCCGCCGCCCGGCCGCGCACCGGCGGGGGGAACGGCCCCCGGCGGGAACGCCGGTCGGTCTTCCCGGCCGAAGGCCCCGGCGACGACCGGCGCGGATGGGAGACTGTGAACGGTGGGGACGACGTGCTCACCGGTACCGACGAGGTCGGTGCGGACGACGGGAACCGATCCGGCCCGGTGCCATCACGACACGCGGCGGAACGGTGCACGGGGGCGGAGGAAGACGATGACGCAGGGTGGAGCCGGCTCGTGAGAATTCTGCACACATCGGACTGGCATCTGGGAAGGTCCTTCCATCGCGTATCCCTGCTCGACGCCCAGGCCGCCTACCTCGACCACCTGGTCGCCACGGTGCGCGAACACGAGGTGGACGCGGTCGTCGTGGCAGGGGACGTGTACGACAGAGCCGTCCCGCCGCTGTCCGCCGTCGAGCTGTTCGACGCCGCCCTGCACCGGCTCGCCGCCGTCGGCGTGCCCACCGTGATGATCTCCGGGAACCACGACTCGGCACGCCGGCTGGGCGTCGGAGCCGGACTGATCCAGCGGGCCGGAATCCATCTGCGCACCGACCCCGCCCGATGCGCCGACCCCGTCGTTCTCGGCGACGTCCACGGCGACGTGGCGTTCTACGGGCTGCCCTACCTGGAACCGGCCCTGGTGAGGGACGTCCTCGGGGCGGACCGCACCGGGCACGAAGCGGTACTGGCCGCCGCCATGGACCGGGTGCGCGCCGACCTCGCGAACCGTAGGCCCGGTACCAGGTCCGTGGTGCTCGCGCACGCCTTCGTCGCGGGCGGTGAGCCCAGCGACAGCGAACGCGACATCACCGTCGGCGGGGTGGACGCGGTGCCCGCGGGGGTCTTCGACGGCGTCGACTACGTGGCACTCGGACACCTGCACGGCTGCCAGAGCCTCACCGAGCGGGTCCGCTACTCGGGCTCACCGCTCGCGTACTCCTTCTCCGAGGCCGGCCACCGCAAGACGATGTGGCTGATCGACCTCGGCGTCTCGGGCGCCGTCGCCGCCGAGCGCGTCGACTGCCCGGTGCCCCGCCCGCTCGCCAGGCTCCGCGGCCGGCTCGACGGTCTCCTGGAAGACCCCGCGCTGGAGCGCCATCGCGGTTCCTGGATCGAGGCCACGCTCACCGACCCGGTGCGCCCGGCCGAGCCGATGGCCCGCCTCGCCGAACGGTTCCCGCACACGCTCAGCCTCGTCTTCGAGCCCGACCGGGCCCCCGACGACCCGCTCGCCTCGTACGCGCAACGCCTCAAGGGACGTGACGACCAGCAGATCGCGGAGGACTTCGTGGCACATGTGCGGGGCGGGGCGGGAGCGGACGAACAGGAGCGAACGGTGCTGCGGGGGGCCTTCGACGACGTGCGGGTCGACGACGTGGTGCGCGAGGTGAACCGGTGAGACTCCACCGACTCACGGTCACCGCCTTCGGGCCGTTCGGCGGCACCCAGGACATCGACTTCGACGCGCTCTCCTCGGCCGGGCTCTTCCTGCTGCACGGGCCGACCGGCGCCGGAAAGACCTCGGTCCTCGACGCCGTCTGCTACGCCCTGTACGGCTCGGTGCCCGGCGCCCGCCAGAGCCCCGGCGGTTCGCTGCGCAGCGACCACGCCCCGGTGGACGTCCCCACCGAGGTCACGCTGGAACTGACCGTCGGCGGCCGGCGCCTCGAAGTCACCCGGTGCCCGGCACAGCCCCGCCCCAAGAAGAAGGGCGACGGCTTCACGACGGAGAAGGCCCGGAGCCGACTGCGCGCGTACGACCCCGAGCACGGGTGGCGTGCGCTGAGCCGCTCGCACCAGGAGATCGGCGAGGAGATCACCCAGCTCATCGGCATGAGCCGGGAGCAGTTCTGCCAGGTGGTGCTCCTGCCGCAGGGCGACTTCGCCCGCTTCCTGCGTGCCGACGCCGAGGCACGCGGCAAGTTGCTCGGCAGGCTCTTCGACACCCGCCGCTTCGCGGCCGTCGAGGAACGGCTCGCCGAGCTGCGCCGCGGAGCCGAGGCCCGGGTCGGGGCCGGGGACGAACGCGTTCTCGCCCTCGCCCAGCGGATCGCGCAGGCCGCCGGGCCGGCCGCGCGCGAGTCGCCGCCGCCCGACCTCAGGCCCGGCGAACCCGGGCTCGCCGAGGGCGTACTGGAGTGGGCCGCGGTGGCGCGCGCCGGGGCCCGGGAACGACTGGACATCGCCGCCTCCGTACTGTCCCTGTGCGAGGGGCGGCAGGCCGCCGCCCGGTCGGCGCTCGACGCCGAACGCGAACGCGCCGCGCTCCAGCGGCGGCACGCGGAGACACAGCGCCGCGCCGCCGCCCTCGAAGCGGGTCGCCCCGGCCACGACCGGCACCTCGAACGGCTCGCGCGCGCCCGCAAGGCGGATCTGGTCGCCCCCGCGCTGGAGCTGTGCGAGGAGGCCGAACGCGCCCACCGCGCGTCGCTGGAGGCGCGTGACCGCGCCCGTGTGTCGCTGCCCCGTGCCCTCGCCGACGCCGGAGCCGACCAACTCGCCGAACGGGAGCGGGGGCTCCGGCAGGAGCTCGGCGGCCTCGACGCCGCGAAACGCGCCGAGCGCCGCAGTACGGAGATCGACGTCGAACGGGCCGGGCTGGAGCGCCAGGCCGGGGCGGACGACGACCTCATCCACGAGACGAAGGGCTGGCTGACCGGCTGGGAGAGGGCCCGGAACGGCCTGCGGGAGACCATCGAGAGGGCCCAGGAGGCCGCGACCCTGGCCGAACAGCTCGCGGGACGGCTGGAGCCCGCCCGGGCGCGCCTGGACGCGGCCCGGCGTCGTGACGCGCTGGCCCTTCGGGTGTCGGCCGCCGAGGGGCGCCTGACCATCGCTCGCGAGCGGGCCCTCGGCGCGCACGAGGAGTGGCTGGGGCTTCGCGAACGACGACTGCGCGACATCGCGGCGGAACTGGCCGCGGAACTGGTGGAGGGCGAGCACTGCAAGGTGTGCGGTTCGACCGACCACCCCGCACCGGCACGCCCGGCCGACGGCCACGTCGACCGGGCCACCGAGGAGCGGGCCCTCGACGCCCACCGACGGGCCGAGGAAGCGCGCACGGCGGCCGACCGGGAACTCGGGATTCTGCGCGAGCAGCATCTGGCGGCGCGGGCCGCCGCACGGTCGGCCGTGCCGCGGCCGAGGGGTGGCGTCGATGCCGCCGAGACCGCCGGGGCCGGACGGGTGTCGCGGAACGCCGTCGCCGAGTGGGCCGCGTCCGGGGCCGCGGGTCCGGCGGACACGGAGGACGGTGCCGCCCCGCCCCGCCCCGATTCCGGTGATCCCGCCACCGACCCCACCGTCGCCGAACTCGGCTCCCTGGTGGATGAGCTGACGCGTCGGCACGCCGAGGCGCATCGCACCGCCGCCGGGACCCACGCCGCTCGTGAGGCACTCGCGGCCGCCGAACGGGAGCAGGCCGAGCGGTCGGAGGAGCTGCGGCAGGCCGAGCGCCGGGTCGCGGCCCGGACATCCCTGCGGGAGGGGCTGGACCGGGAGCAGTCCGCGCTGGAAGCCCTTCTGGTGGCCGCGCGCGGCGCGTGCGCGAGCGTCGCCGAACACGCCGGACTGCTGGAACGGAGGGCCGGACTGCTCGCCGCCGCGGCGGGGGCGGTACGTGAGGAGGAAGCTGCGGCGCAGCGCCGCAAGGAGGCCGACGGCCGGCTCGCGGACGCGGCGTTCCGGGCCGGGTTCGACACCCCGCGGGCCGCGGCCGGTTGCCTGCTGACCGAGGCCGAACAGCGCGGGCTGCAGCATCTGATCGATGTCTGGCAGTCCGAATCGGCCGCCGTCGCCGATCGGCTCGCCGAGCCCGCGGCCCGTGAGGCCGCCGATGCGCCCCCGGCCGACGTGGACGCCGTGCGGGCCGTGCACGACGCCACCGAGCGGCAGTCGCGGGACGCCACGGCGGCGCTGGTCGCCGCGCGGGAACGTTGCGCCGAGCTGAGACGGCTGTCGCGCGCGGCCACGGACGAGGTGCGCGGACTCGGTCCGTTGCGCGAGGAGTACGACCGGGTGGCCCGGCTGGCCGGGCTCACCGCCGGTACCTCCGCGGACAACGAACGCAAGATGCGGCTGGAGTCCTATGTGCTGGCCGCGCGGCTCGAACAGGTGGCCGCCGCGGCCACCGCGCGGCTGGAACGCATGTCCTGCGGCCGGTACACGCTGGTCCACTCCGATGCCCGCAGCGGGGCCCGCAGGGCGGGTCTCGGCCTGCACGTCGTCGACGCCTGGACCGGCCGTGAGCGCGACACGGCGACACTCTCCGGAGGCGAGACGTTCTTCGCCTCGCTCGCCCTCGCCCTCGGTCTCGCCGACGTCGTCACGGACGAGGCGGGCGGTGTGCGGCTGGACACCCTCTTCATCGACGAGGGTTTCGGCAGTCTGGACGAACAGACGCTCGACGAGGTGCTCGATGTTCTCGACTCGCTGCGCGAACGTGATCGCAGCGTCGGCATCGTCAGCCACGTGGCAGACCTGCGCCGCCGCATTCCCGCACAGCTGGAGGTGGTGAAGGAGCGCGACGGGTCGGCGGTGAGACACCGCGCGACGGGTGCGCTCGGCGGCTGACGGCTGACGGCTGACGGCTGACGGTGGGCGGTGGGCGCGGTCCGGCGACCCCGCCGATCCGGCGGCACGCGGGACCCCTCCGCCGCTGCCGTTCGGGCAACGGGGGAGGGGCCGCGGACGGTCAGAGCCCGGACAGCTCTTCCACGAGGTCGTCGAGTCCGAGCGGACCCTGCGAGAGCGCCGCCATGTGCCAGGCCTTGGCGTCGAACGCGTCCCCGTGCGCCTTGCGGGCGTTCTCCCGGCCGAGCAGCCACGCGCGTTCGCCCAGCTTGTAGCCGATGGCCTGCCCCGGCATCGAGAGGTAGCGGGTCAGCTCGCTCTCCACGAAGTCGGCCGGACGGCCGCTGTGGTTGCCGAAGAACTCCTGGGCCAGTTCGGGAGTCCACCGCTCGCCGGGGTGGAACGGGGAGTCCGCCGGAATCTCCAGCTCCGCGTGCATGCCGATGTCGACGATCACCCGGCAGGCCCGCATCATCTGCGCGTCCAGGTAACCGAGTCGGCGCTCGGCGTCGGGCAGGAACCCCAGTTCGTCCATGAGCCGCTCCGCGTACAGGGCCCAGCCCTCGCAGTTGGCGCTCACCTGGCCGATCGACGCCTGGTAGCGGGACAGGCTGTCCGCGACGTGGGTCCACTGGGCGATCTGGAGGTGGTGTCCGGGCACGCCCTCGTGGTACCAGGTGGAGACCAGGTCGTAGACGGGGAAACGGGTTTCGCCCATGGTGGGCAGCCAGGTGCGGCCGGGGCGCGAGAAGTCCTCGGACGGGCCCGTGTAGTACGGAGCGGCGGCGCCTCCGGGCGGAGCGATGTGCGACTCCACCTTCCGTACGCGGTCGGCGAGTTCGAAGTGCGTGCCGTCGAGCGCCTCGATGGCCTCGTCCATCAGGTCCTGCAGCCAGTCCCGGACCTCGTCGACGCCCTCGATGTGCTTGCCGTGCACGTCGAGATGGGCCAGAGCCTCCCACGGGCCGGCGCCCGGCAGGATCTTCTCCGCCTCGGTCTTCATCTCGGCGAGCAGCCGATGGTATTCGGACCAGCCGTAGGCGTACGCCTCGTCGAGGTTCAGGTCGGTGCCGTTGAAGTAGCGCGACCAGCGCGCGTACCGTTCACGGCCCACGATGTCCGGCGCCCCCTCGACGGCCGGGGCGTACACGTCGCGCATCCAGTCGCGCAGTGCCGCCACCGACTCCGTCGCACGCCCGGCGGCGTCGTCCAGATCGGCGCGCAGGGACGCGGGGCCCGGGGCCGCGAACTCCTGGAAGAAAGCAGTACCGCTGTCGCCGGCCCACTCGTCGAGCTGGCCGATGAACGTCTCCGTGGCCCGCGGCCCGCCGTACAGCTTGCGCTCCAGACCGAGCGCGAGCGATTCGCGGTAGCCCTCCAGCGCGGCGGGCACCGCCCGCAGCCGGTCCACGACCGCGGCCCAGTCCTCGTCCGTCTCGGTCGGCGTCAGCGTGAACACCTCACGGATGCTGTGCGCCGGGGAGTGGATGTTGGAGACCGTGCGCAGACTCTCGTCGGCCTCGTGCACCGCGAGTTCCGCCATGAGGCGCTCCCGGAGCAGCCGGCCGCAGCGGCGCTCCGCGTCGCTGTCCGCGCCGGGAAGCTGTTCGGCGGCGTCCAGTTCCGCCAGGGTGGTGCGGGCGAGCTCGGCGAGTGTCTCCTGCCCGGCCGGGGAGAAATCGGGAAGGCGGCGCGAGCTCTCCGCGACCCCGAGATGGGTGCCGGAGATCGGGTCGAGTTCGATGAATGCGTCGACGTAGGCGTCGGCGACCTGGCGGGGCAGTGCGCTGCCGGCAATATCTGACATGCGGACATCCTCGTACGCCGGGGGCCTCCGCGTCATCATCATTCGGCGTTTGGGACCTGTCCCGGCCGGTCCGCGGCCGGTGGCAGCAGGGGACCGCACTCCCACTGCTGGAAGATCAGCCGGGTCTCGACCCTTGCCACTTCGCGCCGCGAGGTGAACTCGTCCAGAACCAGCCGCTGCAGATCCGCGGTGTCGGCCACCGCGACATGGACCAGGTAGTCGTCGGGCCCGGTGAGGTGGAAGAGCGCGCGGGACTCGGCGAGCGCCCTGATCCGCTCGACGAACGGACCGATCAGCTCCCGGCGGTGCGGACGGACCTGCACGGACAACAGCGCCTCCAGCCCGCGGCCGATCCGTGCCGGGTCCAGACGCAGCCGGTGGCCGAGGATCACGCCGCTGCGACGCAGTCTGGCGACCCGGTCCAGGCAGGTCGACGGTGCGACACCGACCTCAGCGGCCAGTTCGCGGTAGGTGGTCCGGGCATCGTTCTGCAGCAGCCGCAGAATATGCAGATCCACCGGATCGAGAACGACCGAATCAGGCATGTGCCGAACGTAGCACGGCGATTTCGGTGACGATTCCGATGTCTGTTCAGAGTGATGTCATGAACAGCGAATCCTCCGCGACGCCCCCGACGACCTCCCGGCCCCGGGCGCTGGCCACCGAAGCCGTGCACGCGGGCCGCGACGACCTCGCCGCTCTCGGCCTGCACGCTCCGCCGATCGACCTGTCCACCACCTACCCCTCCTACGACTCCAGGGGCGAGGCTGAGCGGATCGACACGTTCGCGGCGACCGGTGCCCGGCTCGACGGGCCACCGGTCTACGCACGCCTGGACAATCCGACGACGGCCCGGTTCGAGACCGCTCTCGCCCGGCTCGAAGGAACCGGGAGCGCCGTGTCGTTCGCCAGCGGAATGGCGGCGCTCACCGCCGTGCTGCTGGTCCGGGCGAGCATGGGGCTGCGTCACGTGGTCGCCGTCCGCCCGCTGTACGGCTGCAGCGACCACCTGCTCGGCGCGGGACTGCTGGGAACGGAGGTCACCTGGACGGACCCTGCGGGGATCGCCGACGCGATCCGGCCGGAGACCGGTCTGGTGATGGTGGAGACACCGGCCAACCCGACGCTCGCCGAGGTCGACATCCGGGCGATCGCGCACTCCTGCGGTTCCGTGCCGCTGCTCGTCGACAACACCTTCGCCACGCCCGTGCTCCAGCGGCCCGTCGAGCACGGCGCGCGGATCGTGCTGCACAGTGCCACGAAGTACCTCGGTGGACACGGCGACGTGATGGGCGGGATCGTCGCCTGCGACGAGGAGTTCGCGGCCCGTCTGCGACAGGTGCGCTTCGCCACCGGCGGCGTACTGCACCCGATGGCCGGATACCTGCTGCTGCGTGGTCTGGGGACACTCCCGGTACGGGTGCGCGCGGCCTCCGCGAGCGCCGCGGAACTGTCCCGCCGACTGGCGGCCGACCCGCGCGTCGCCCGGGTGCACTACCCGAGGATCGGCGGGGCGATGGTCTCGTTCGAGGTGTACGGGGACCCGCACCGGGTGATCTCGGCCGTGCGGCTCATCACACCCGCCGTCAGCCTCGGCAGCGTCGACACCCTGATCCAGCACCCGGCCTCGATCAGCCACCGCATCGTGGACGAGGGGGACCGGCAGGCGTCCGGAGTGGGCGAGCGGCTGTTGCGCATGTCGGTCGGCCTGGAGGACGTCGAGGATCTGTGGGCCGATCTGTCCCAGGCGCTGGACTCCGGCGCGACGGAGGCCGCGCCGCGCGGCGACCGCGGTCGCGCGGACGCGGGCCCGCTCGACCCCGGTCACCGCGCCGATCGGGACGTCAGCGGCCGGTCCGTCCGTACGGCAGTGGCGAAGGAGCCGGAGCCGCGTCCAGCCGGGCGGTGACCACCAGGGTGCCCTCCTCGATCTGGTAATCCAGGGGCAGGCGCAGCGCGCGCATGGCCGCCACCATGCCGGTGTTGGACGCCTGGGTGACCGCGTAGACGTTCGCGCAGCCGGCCTCGCCGGCGAGAGCCACCAGGCGGGCCAGCAGCTCGGAACCGACCCCGCGCCGCTGCCACTCGTCCTCGACGAGCAGGGCGACCTCGGTCTCGTCCCCGTCCCAGAGGAGGTGGCCGAGGGCGACCAGCCGGCCGGAGGCCGTCTGCGCGGCCAGTGTGCGGCCGAAACGAGGGCTCAGCAGGTGGTCCAGGTAGCGGTCGGCATCGTGCACCGGGCCGTGGTAGCGCAGGCGCAGCGTCCGCTCGGAGCAGCGTCCGTGCATCGCGCGGGCGGCGGCGAGGTCGTCCCGGTCCGCGCGGCGCACGGTGATCGCGTTGCCCTCGGGCAGCGTGAGTACGTGTGTGCCGCGCGGCACGCGGGGCCCGAGCCGGGCGTCGAGTTCCACCAGGGCACGCGCCCGGGCGAATTCGGTCGGTGTGAACGGGAGATGCGGCCGTTCGACGGTGATGACGCCCCCCGACGGGTCGCGCAACCGCATCACGTTCTCTCCCAGCACGCCCTCCGCCGGGACGGTCTCATCACTCGCCCGGCCGCCGACCGGGGCCGCGGGCAGCGAACGGATGGTGCAGCGGCCCAGCAACTTGCGCAGGGCAAGGGGGAGTTCGGCCGGGTCCAGTGCGGTGCGCGCGGCGAGGGCGAGTACCCGGGTCGGGGCGTCCACCAGGTCGTGGGCGTCGGCCCGTTCGATCCAGACGGAGCTGCCCCCGGCCGCGGAGACCGCCCGGCTCAGTTGCCGGGCCGGGAGCGGAGCGGGTGCGCGGAGCAGGAACTCGTCGACCGTGCCCCGGGCCAGCGGATGCGTCTGCAGGGTGAGGATGTCGACCCGGTGCCGGGCGAGCGCGCCGCACAACGCCGCCAGACTGCCGGGGGTGTCCCGCACGGTGGTGCGCATCCGCCACAGCGCCGTGCCCTCGGCACGTTCGGGGGCGTCCGGCGACGGGACGTGGGCCGAGGCGGCGGGCGCGCGGGTGAGGGCGTCCGCGTCGGACCCGACGCGGTGGGGGCCGTCCGCGTCGTCGTCCTCCCCGGGAAGGCCGGAACCGGTCGGGGGCGGGGCGTGGCTGTGCCGCCGCGCCCACCATGTGTGAAAGCCGACCGTCACCGCCAGGGCCACGGCCGAGGCGATCAGGAGGTACGGTCCGTCCGGCTGGTGTCCGATCAGGTTCGCGATGGCGTCGGCCACCGCGACCGCGGTGAACAGCGCGGCCAGTTCGATCACGTCCCGCCGCCAGCGGTGGGAGCGGTGGGGAGACCCGGCGGATGTCACATCAGTCATGGCTTCACTGTGACCGAGCGGTGTTGCCTGACCGCGAACGGCCTGTGACCGATGGGTTAAGTGAGGATCTGGTTGCCTATCATCCGTTTTGGCGTGATTCAGTCTTGTGCGAGGTGGGCTCGTGGCATAGGGGCGGCTGTTCCGGGGGCGGGCCGGAGCTCCGCCGGCCCGGGCCCGCCGCTCCTCCCGCGCGCCGTCCGCCGCCCGTCGCCGTACCGGCGGCGGACGGCCTTCGCCGGAGCACACGGAGCACCGGGAGTACACGGAGCGCTCGGTGTACTCGGTGTATGCGCGGCCCGCTGCCCCGTGCGGGGTGAGCCCGTCGGCTCACCCCGCCACGAGGCGGCGGGCCGTCACGTCCGACCCGCCCCCTGTTCCCAGGCGGACTTGAGACGCACCGCCTGACGTACAAGCTGCGAGGAGCCGCCGCGGGCGGCTGTTTCGTCGAGCCCGGCTATCGGCTCGGTCCGCACCGCACCGCACTGCTCCGCGCATTCGGCGGCCACGGCGAGCAGATCGCTCAGCCCACGGGGGGCCTGCTGCCGCGCCAGCAGGCCGGGCAGTGCCACGGCCAGCACGGAGAGCGCCGTCCGGTACGCCCCGGTGGTGGCGGCGGTGCGCATGGCGTCCGCGAGCCGGTTCGGTTTGACCGGACCGAGCTCCAGGAGGCCCGTCAGCTCCTTTCCGAGCAGATCCGTGTCCAACTGCCGACGAGCGGCGAGTGTCAGCAGGGCGTCCACGGCGGAGAGACGATCCTCCGCGTGCCGGGCCCCCAGGCCGTAGGCGACCGCGAGGTGCACCGCCTCGCCGGCGGGCGCGTCGAGCTCCGCGAGTGGTGGCAACGGCTCGGCGGTGCCCCGGATTTCGTCTGTCACGCCGACCGAGAGGACGGGCAGGATCCAGGCGGCCAGCGCCTCGGCGTCCTGGGGCAGTGTGGAGAGCCAGGACACGGACTGGGCGTCCCAGTGGTAGCAGAGCCGCTGGGAGGGGGACTGCGGTTGGCCCAGCCAGTGGAAGGCGCGAGGGAGCTCCCGCTGGACGAACGGATGCCCCTCGGTGGCCATCAGGGGGAGGCTCGTCCAGGATTTCGGTGCCGAAACCACGCCCCCGGCCGTGTGCACCTTCCTCTTCAGGTCGAAGCGCTGCACGCGGGCGAGCGGTTCGTCGGCACGCATCCACGCCGCCAGCCGGTCGCCCTCCGGCGTGCCGAGTGCCGCGGCGTCCGCCGCGGCCGGGTGCTCGCCGTCACGTGGCACGCGGAGCAGGGCCTGGCCGAAATCGGTCCCACCGGGGTCGAGTCCGAGGCGCTGGTACGTACGCAGCCGGTCCACCAGCTCGGCCGGATCGAGGGAGCCGGTGTGCCACGTCGGTACGGCCAGCAGAAACGGCACGTCACCGTTGAGCACGGCGTCCGCGGCCTCCCAGAGCCGGGCCCTGAGCACCCCGTCCAGCGCGATGTGGACGCAGCTTCCGTCGGCCGCCCATGCGGAACGCCCGACTTTCACGTCCTCTTCCGGTATCCGGCCGAGCAGCACGGCCACGACGAGCTCGATACCGGCATCCGAGGTGAGCCACCGCCTGGCGTGCGACGCGTGCTCGTCCGCGAGCCACCACTGACCCGCCAACGCCTCGCGCAGCGCGTCGGCGACTGCCGGTCGGCCGGCATGGGCGTGGCGGACCAGCCCGTCCAGCGTCCGCTCGAAGGCTGCCGTGTCGAAGGTGGCGTTGGGCCGCCAGCCCTTGGTCAGGACCACGACCTCCTCCACAAGTTCGGGCAGCGTCACCGGCGTCGGTCCAAGAGGCCGGAGGACAGGAGGGGGAGGCAGGGTCTCCTCGTACGGCTCGACCGGCGACCGGTCATCCGGCAGGTCGCCGAACGCGGCGACCGCCGCCGCGCGATGCACCGGGCTCAACTGCCGTGCGGAGAAGGCGAGCTCTTCCCGCGTGGCGTCGTCGACCGCGGGAAGGTACCGGGCCACGATCTTGAGCGCCCGCTCCTGGAGGCCGATGTCCTCGTGCCCGAACGCCTCGGCGACGGCGGGCAGCAACTCGCCGGACGCCGACCGGTCGCGACGCAGCACCTTGCCGAGCAGCACCAGCTGCGACCGGACCAGCTTCTTCTCGGTGCGGAACAGCAGCGAACGCGAGACATCCGCCAGCGTCCGCACCGGCAGCCCGCCGCGCTCGTCCAGCCGGCCGAGGACCTGTTGGGCGTGGCCGGCCACGGTGGACATCCCGTCCGCGGCCATGCCGACCCAGTCCGCGACGTGGTCGCTCTCCTCCTGCTCGGTCAGTGCGAGCCGCCGCAGGACCTCCAGGCAGAAACGCAGGTCCGAGGGCTTCCCGCCGCGGAGCAGTCTGGACACGCAGCGGTCGACGAGCGCCGACCGCTCCAGCAGCCCCTCTTCCACCAGGGCCGCCAGCGCCACGGGCCACTGGCACGGATTGTTCGCATCGTCCGCGTACCAGACCACCGAGGACGGGAATTCCGGCATCTCGAAGAGCAGCGGCAGCAGAACCGGCAGGTACGGGTCGGCGCGAAGGACATCGGTCAGCGGTCGCGTCCTGCGCTGCCGCCACGGCGCGCGGGAGACGGACTCCGCCCACCCGCGTGTGAAGCCCTCCGAGGTGGGGACCGGGCACTGAGCGAGCTGCACCAGGCCCGAGATGAGGTCGTAGGTGATCTCCGCCGTCGCCGGTCGTGCCGCCAGCCGGTGCGCGACATCGGCCAGCCAGGCGGGATCACGGTCCTTCAGCACGTCGACCACGAGACGGTACGGAGAACGGCCCCAGCTCACCAGATCCCGGCCGCCGAGCCAGGTGGCGCAGCTCGCCGCTCCCGTCTGACACCCGGCCCCGGCCACCAGCAGCGCCTTGTGGGTCCTCTGCTGCTCCTGCCAGGGCCAGTCGCGCACCTCCTTGCGGAGCGCCTTCAGCTCCGTGAGCGCCGCGCGGCGTCCGTCCCGGTCCAACCGGCCGACCAGAGGCGGTACCTCGTGCGCGCGCCCGTTCCTCACGGCGGTGAGCAGTTCCTTCATCGCGCGCCTCCGGCGACCGGCGCACCGCGGCGGACCATCCGGACGGCCAGCGCGTGCTTGCACGGACCGCGGCGTCCGCGGTGGTCGGCCCACCACCGGCAGGTGCAGCTGAGCATTCCGTTCTTCTCCCTCACCTGGTAACGGCGTTCCTCCGAGGTCACGGCCGCCATGTCCCCGTCGAGCACGACGGCACCGGAGCCGACCAGCCGACGGGCCGCGACCAGCCGTGGGTTGTGCCGCTCGGCACGGTCCGCGTCGTACGGCAGCTCGCGGTGGAAGTACGCGGCGTCCGCCAGGTCGTAGCCGACCTGTCCCGCGGTCCCCAGCCGGGTGAGCGCGGATCTCACCCGTTCCGCCGTCAGTCCCGACTGTTCCGCGAGGTCGGCGGGGTCGATGCGCGGTTCCCAGGCCAGCAGCACCGACACCAGCTCGGCATCGGCCGCGGCGTCGTCGGTGGCCAGGGCGTCGAGCACCCCTCCCTCGCCGGAGAAGCCACGAGCCGCCTCGGGCGAGAGCGTCAGGGTGAGCCGCATGCCCGGCAGCACCACCTCCCAGGCGCTCGCGGTCGCCGCTCCGTCCACGACCGGCCCGTACACCCGGAGGGATGTCGCGTGGCGCAACACCCGCTGCAGTGCCACCAGCCGCTCGGGGCCCGGCAGACACACCGCGCCCGCCACCGGCCGCGTCGTGGGCCGCAGCGTCCGTCCGGCCGGAACCACCCAGCGCGCTCCCCGCGAGGCGTTTCCCGACGTGCGCGGCAGCGACCGCAAGAACCGCACGGCCTCGGAGGCCGACAGCTCGGCCCGCAGGTCGAAACCGGCGCACACCACCTGTGCCTCCGCGAAGCCGCGCAACCACCGGTCGGGCAACGGGACCTTCTTCTCCACCACCGGCCCGTCCAGGGTGGTGACGGCCAACTCCTCCGGCCCCACCCGCAGGTGCAGCGGATCGTCACCGGTCATCCGCGAGAGAGCCTCCCGCAGCGGATGGTTGACATCGACGTTCGTCGTGCCGTGACCGGTCTCCGCCCCGTCCAGGCCCTCCCGCAGCACGTCGAGACGTGCGTACACCCCGCAGCAGCCGGAGAACGACTCGAAGCGCAATCGGTCGCCGTTGCCCGTCACCACGGGATCGAGCGACGAGGGCAGGGCCCGCTGGTAGTAGCGGGCGGACGCCACGTCGGCCACGGCCAGCAGGCCGCGCGCGGCGACACTCGGAGAGGTGAGGAATCCGGAGAAGAAGCGTGGATGGCGCTCACTGCCACGCGGCGTGCGCCCACCGGAGGTCTCCAGACCGAGGAGCTGTCCGGCCGATGAGGATTCCAGGGCGGAAGGGCGTGCGTACGCCAATGCCTGAAGGGATCGGGTCATGAGAAAACCGTAGGGTCCACCACTGACAACGGGCCCCGGACCACCGCCCGGGCGACAGGGAACCGGCCGCCGCTTCCACAGCAGTCGGCGCCGGACGGACCGAGGTTCGGGGGCCCGGCGGGCGACGCTGGACAGGGGGCGGCGCGTCGGCTGGGATGGGCGGGTGACAGCCGATGCCGCCGCCGATGTCTTCGAGCGTCACCGTTCCGTGCTCACCGGAGTCGCCTACCGCATGCTGGGCCGGATCGCCGACGCCGAGGACGTGGTGCAGGAGGCGTGGCTGCGCTGGTCCTCGGCGTCGCGCGAGGACGTGCGGGAGCCGCGCGCCTACTTGGTGAGGATCACCACGCGCCTCGCCGTCGACCGGTTGCGGCAGGTGCGTTCGCAGCGCGAGGCGTACGTCGGGCCCTGGCTGCCGGAACCACTCGTCACCGACTTCGGGCCGTCGGTGCCCGACACGGTGGAGCGGGCCGTTCTCGCCGAGTCGGTATCGATGGCCGTGCTCGTCGTCCTCGAATCGCTGTCACCGCTCGAACGGGCGGTCTTCGTCCTGCGGGAGGCGTTCGGCTTCCCGTACGCGGAGATCGCCGTGACCCTGGACCGGTCAGAGGCCGCGGTGCGTCAGCTCGCGGGCCGTGCGCGGCGTCATGTCGAGGAGAGGAAGCCCCGCTTCGACGTCGATCCGGTCCGGCGCCGCGACCTCACGGACCGGTTCCTCGCGGCGGCGGCGGGCGGCGACATCGAGGAACTGCTGGCGACGCTCGCCCCCGACGTGCGGCTCGTCGGCGACAGCGGCGGCAGGGCGAAGGCGCCGTTGCGTGTCATCGAGGGCGCCGACAAGGTCGGTCGATTCCTGTTCGCCGTCGCCCACGACCGGACCCCGGACCTCGGCGTCCGGGGCGTGGAACTCAACGGCGGTCCGGGGGTGCTCGTGCTGTCGGGCGGAAAACCGGACTCCGTCGTCCAGGTGGACATCAGGGACGGGCTCATCCAGTGCGTGTACATCGTGCGCAACCCGGACAAACTCATCGGTCTTGTGGGTGAATAACCGGATCCGGTGACTCCCCGGCGCACGCCCGCCGGTGGTGGCCGCCGCCACCGCCGGATGGGTCCATTCCGTGTCCGCTCCGTTCCGGACCCCCTGCCGTCCCCGCCCCGTTCCGGGCCCCGCCGCCGTCCGGCCGCGGGGTCCTTTGCTGCGAACGGCCCACGGCACCACGAACGTCCTGTGAACGCTCTGCGGCAGGACGTGATTTCACTCCGTCACCGATGGAGGATTGGTCTTGACCAAGGTGGTCTCCCGTCTTATCGTCTCACCGTTAAGTCAGGAACCTTTAATAAAGAACGTCGCGGAAAAGCCGCTGGGGCGATTGCGGAGGACAGGGTGGGGACCACGCAGCTGGAATCGGTGCAGGAGCCGAAGTACTGGCACCTCAAGACCGTGCTCAGTCAGGCACTCGACTCGGACTTTGCGGTGGGTGAGATCCTGCCCAACGAGCGCGAGCTCGCCGCCAGGTTCGGGGTCGCCCGTGCCACGCTCCGGCAGGCCCTGGAGCAGCTCGAACTGGAAGGCAGACTGCAACGCCGACGCGGGGTGGGGACCACCGTCGCGCCGCCGCGCGTCGGGGTCGCGGTCTCCACGGCGCAGCGGGACTGGAGCGGAAGCGGCGCCGGTGAGGCATGGCAGCCCGTGGGCTGCGCCACTCAGGTCGCGCCGGCGGCGGTGGTGGCCGTGCTGGGCGTGGACGCCGACGAGCCGGTTCACATCGTCCGCCGGACCCGCGTCGCCCAGGGGCAGGCGGTGGCGGCGGAGTTGCTGTACGTCCCGTCGTCGTCCGTGCCCGGGCTCTCCGCGATCGACGCGTCCGCGGGCCCCGCCCGTGCCCGCGGCGTCCTGCGTGAACTGCACCGCCTCGGGCTCGACGGGCAGGACCGATCGGTGGAGCTCGGCTCGGCCCGCGCGGACGACGCCAAGGAACTCGACAGGCTTCCCGGCGCGCCCGTTCTCGTCGTCACCACCCGCTACCTGGTCGGGGGCGGCACCGCTGCGCTCTCCGTCGCCACCTACCGGGCGGACACCTGCCGACTCACCTTCGGCGACTCGGGTGACCTTGAGATCAGCCACCACGGCCAGGAGCAGCGGGCCTCCTGACCGCGAGCGGAGCGCGGCACAGTCGTTGCCCGCTCCGGAGCCCCGTGCGGGAGCCCACGTCCACGGCCCGTCGCCCTCAGCGGCGGGCCGTCACCGTTCCCTCCACCGCGAAGAGCTGTTCCTCGACATGATCGAGGGCAAGTCGCAGGGCGCCCGTGGCCACCGCGGCCTCGCCGAGCAGCGAGAGCGTCACGCGCGGCGGCCGAAGGCAGTAGCGGGCCAGCTCACGACGGAGCGGATCCAGCACACCGTCCAGTCCGGCGGCCCAACCGCCGATCACCACAAGCTCCGGGTCCAGCGCCAGCGCCAGCGCCGCCACGTCGTGCACCAGCCGCTGGATGAACCGTTCGACCGCCTCCTGCGCCCGCTCGTCGCCGTGCCGCGCCTTCGCGAACACCGCGGCGACCGCGGGTTCGTCGAGAGGGTCCAGAGGTGTGTCCGTCGTCGAGAGGAGCTTCTCGGGCGTGGCCTCGCGGCCCAGCAGATGCAGCGCGCCGATCTCACCCGCCGCACCGCCGTATCCGCGGTGGAGCCGTCCGCCGATCAACGAGCCGGCGCCCGGACTCAACCCGGCAAGGACGAACACGACGTCGTCGGATTCGGTGGCCGCGCCCTTCCAGTGCTCGGCGACCGCCGCGGCGTTGGCATCGTTCTCCACGAGGACGGGACAACGGAACGAACGCCTCAGCCGCTCACCCAGTGCCAGCCCCGTCCAGTCCGGCAGCGCGGTGCCCAGCCGCACGGTTCCGTCGGCCTCCACGATGCCCGGGCTCCCGACGCCGACGGCGCGCAGACTGCTCCGGGCCACGCCCGTCCGCCGCAGCACATCGGCCACCATGGCCCGGACCTTGTCGAGCCGGTCGTCGGCGCACGCGGCCTCGGAGACCGTGCGCGAGCCGGCCCCGATGACCCGGCCGTCCAGCCCGGAGAGCAGGGCGGAGACCCGATGCGGACCGATCTCGATGCCGAGCAGGTACCCCGCCTCGGCACGGAACCTGAAGCGACGGGCCGGACGCCCCTGGCGGCGGGCCTCGCCGCCGTCGGGTACCGCCTCGACGACCAGGCCGGCCTCGAAGAGCCCCTCCATGACTCCCTCGACCGTCGGCCGGGACAGACCCGTGATCCTGGTCAGGTCCGTGAGGGTGGGGGAGCCGGCGCCCCTGAGAGCATGCAGTACCACTGCGGAATTGATCCGTCGCAACAGCGACGGATCACCACCGGTCAGCTGCCCCACGGTGTGTCCTCCCAGCTCGTGCGCATGTCAGGCGGATGGTACTCGCTGGCCGGACGCGGGGCGACCACAGGCCGGATCGAGGATGCGGGGCGGCGGAGATCAGCGCGGGGCGGCGGACCCGGACGCGTACGCCGCGGCCACCGCCCGGGTGCGATCCCCGGCACCCAACTCGGTGAGCACGGAGCCGACATGGGGAGCTGACCGACTGCGCAGCCACCACGAGCCTGCCCGAGATCTCCGCACCGGTGCCGCCCCGGCCGTCGGCCGCGGGGCCGAGGTCTTCCGTTCCGTGGGCGACGCACGCTTCCCGACGGCCCGCGCCTTGTTCGTGCGGTACTCCGCGGCGAGCCGGCGTACCGCTGCCGGGGACAACAACGACGCGTCCACCGCGACGCGTTCCGGCGCGCGGACGCGTGGCCCGCGGTCACGTTCGCGTTCCGCCGTCCATGTCGGCGAAGGCAACTGAGCTCCCCTCAGAAGGCTTGGCCCGAGGCGGATTGTCAGTGCCGGGCGGTTTACTGGGGGGCATGACCACGGCACACCACCTCCGCCTCATCGACGGGATGCACGCCCGGGCATTTCCCGCGGAGCGCGTCCGGTCAGATTCGGGAGTCAGCGGGCCCGGGTATCACAGGGCGTCCTTGCACGCGGACATCGACCACTGGGACGACGACGAGACCGCGCTGCTGGAACACCGCGCCCAGTGCCTCGCCGAACACGACGCGTTGCTGACCCTGCTCTCGACCCGCTGGGGCGAGCCGCAGATGATCAGCCTGTGGAGTGCGCAGGAGCGGATGACGGCCGGTGAGGAGATCCCGGAGGCCTGGGCCGAGACGGTCGCGGGCTGCGAGTACCTGCAACTCTGGCGGATCGGGGACCGGTGGATCGCTCTGGGGCTCTACCTGGAGGAGGAGGGACCGGGCTGCGAGCTGAGCGCGGTCGTGACGGAGATCGACCCGCCGTGAGGGCGACGACCGGAAGCGCCGCGGAGGGAGCGGGCACTTCCCACGGTGCGTCGCGCACGTGCTGCGGGCTGTCCCTCCGGTCGGCCGCGGCTGGGTCCGCGACAGGGGGCGGAACGAGTCCGGCCGACAGGGGCGACCGGTATCGCGGGCACCGGATGCGGACCGGATGCGGTGGCCGTCGGTGGATCTCCGCGCGCGGGCGGCGGTGATACCGGGCTGCTCAGCCGGTGGCGGGGCCGTCCTGCTCGACGGCGATGCGGAGCCGAGCGTATTCCTCCGCCATCGTCCGGGTCGTCCAGTGGGCGTTCAGTCCGCTGGGATTGGGGAGCGCCCAGACCCGGGCGCCACCGACCGTGTGGTCCTGCGGTCCGATCCGGGCGGTCCGTCTCCCGAACGCCGTGCGGTACGCCGTGACCCCCACGACCGCCAGCCACCGCGGTCGCACCTGTTCGACCTTGGCCGCCAGGACCGCGCCGCCCGCGCGGAACTCCTCGGCGGACAGTTCGTCCGCCCGCGCGGTGGCCCGGGCCACCACGTTGGTGATGCCCAGACCGTGACGCAGCAGTTCCGCCTGATCCATCGGCCTCAGTTGCCGAGGGGTGAATCCCGACTGGTGCAGGACCGGCCAGAAGCGGTTTCCCGGATGTGCGAAGTGGTGTCCGGTCGCCCCGGTCATCAGGCTCGGGTTGATTCCGCAGAACAGCACACGCAGTCCGCCCGCGATCACATCGGGAACGACGCGGTCGCGGGCGGCGCCGAGCTCCTCGGGGGTCATCGGCAGTGACGGCCGGCCGTCAGAGGATGGAGCCAGGCGTGTAACCGGCCGCCTCGGGACGCTGCTCGACGATCTCCTCGATGCGGGAGACCACGGCAGTGACCTGGTCGCCCGCTGCCCCCGTGAAGGAGAGCTTGTCGGCCATCAGCGCGTCCAGCTGCGTCCGGTCGAGCGGGATGCGGTCGTCGGCGGCGAGCTTGTCGAGCAGCTCGTTGCGCTCGGCACCCTGTTCACGCATGGCCAGGGCCGAGGCGACGGCGTTCTCCTTGATGGCCTCGTGGGCAACCTCACGGCCGACGCCGGCGCGGACCGCGCCCATCAGGACCTTGGTGGTGGCCAGGAACGGCAGATAGCGGTCGAGTTCGCGGGCGACGACGGCCGGGAACGCCCCGAACTCGTCGAGCACCGTCAGGAAGGTCTCCAGCAGGCCGTCGAACGCGAAGAAAGCGTCCGGCAGTGCCACCCGGCGCACCACCGAGCAGGAGACGTCGCCCTCGTTCCACTGGTCGCCCGCCAGTTCGCCGGTCATCGACGCGTAACCGCGAAGGATCACCATCAGGCCGTTGACGCGCTCGCAGGACCGGGTGTTCATCTTGTGCGGCATCGCGGACGAGCCGACCTGGCCCGGCTTGAACCCCTCGGTCACCAGTTCGTGCCCGGCCATCAGCCGGATCGTCTTGGCGAGCGACGAGGGCGCGGCGGCGAGCTGGACGAGCGCCGTCACCACGTCGTAGTCGAGCGAGCGCGGATAGACCTGGCCGACGGAGGTGAAGGCGTGCGCGAAGCCGAGGTGCCCGGCGATGCGCTGTTCGAGGTCGGCGAGCTTCGCGGAGTCACCGCCCAGCAGGTCGAGCATGTCCTGGGCCGTGCCCACCGGGCCCTTGATCCCGCGCAGCGGGTAGCGGCCCAGCAGGTCCTCCAGCCGTCCGTGGGCGACCAGGAGCTCGTCCGCGGCGGTCGCGAACCGCTTGCCGAGCGTGGTGGCCTGTGCGGCGACGTTGTGGGAGCGGCCGGCCATGACGAGCTCGCGGTACTCGGCGGCGAGCTTGCCGAGCCGGGCCAGCACCGCCACCGTGCGGTCACGCATCAGTTCCAGGGAGAGCCGGATCTGGAGCTGCTCGACGTTCTCGGTGAGGTCGCGGGACGTCATTCCCTTGTGGACCTGCTCATGGCCGGCGAGGGCGTTGAACTCCTCGATCCGTGCCTTGACGTCGTGGCGGGTGACCTGCTCGCGCCGGGCGATCGAGGCCAGGTCGACCTGGTCGAGGACACGTTCGTAATCGGCGAGGGCGGCGTCCGGAACTTCGATCCCGAGGTCCTTCTGCGCGCGCAGCACCGCCAGCCACAGCCGACGCTCCAGCTTCACCTTCTGCTCGGGGGACCAGAGGACGGCCAGCTCCGTGGAGGCGTAGCGGCCGGCAAGGACATTGGGGATGCGAGGCTTCGCAGACACAGCAGTCACGTGGGCAGAGCTTACCTGTCGTTCTCAGCGGCTCGTGAGCGCACGACCGCCATGAGGTCCAGGTCAGAGGCTCCTGGACCACCGCCTCACACGCGGTGTGCGAGACATGCGCGCCACGGAGCGACCACGGGCCGGGGGTTCGGGCACCGCCGGGGCCGTGGGACGAGGCCTTTTCGGACGAGGCGATTCCGGTCGCCGGAGCCGCACCCCGCAGGACCGTGGCCCGAGCGCCGAGCAATGACCGGCGTCGATCCCTGCGATGGGATCGCGGGAGGGCGACGTCGGGCCGTGGCCGGGGAGATCGACTACGCCGTCGGCGTGATCCCCCTCGAAGAGGCCCCAGACGTATGGGCGATCGAGGCCGTGTCCGTTCCCGCCGAGCGGGTCATGGCTGGTGAACTCGATTTCTGCGCCGCGGCGGCCTTGACCACGGGCCCTTCGGCGCCGCACTGGACACCCCGGGAATCCGCACGTGAGGAAGGAGCCCGATGAACAGGGAGACCGAAGGAGCGGGCACGCCGAACCGGGAGTCCACGCCTCAGGGCGCCGCTGCCCGCCTGAGGCTGCTCGCGGAGGCGAGCGGGGCCATGGCCTCGGGGCTGAACGCGGAGGAATCACTGCGTCGGCTCGCCCGGCTCGTGGTGCCGCACCTTGCCGATGCCTGCGTCGTCGATGTGATCGACGGGCAGGGGCTGCGCCGTCTGGCGGTCACGGACCGGGACCCCGAGCGGGCGCTGCGCGTGCTTCCCGGCGGACTTCTGCCGGGACCGGACGACTCGGCAGCGGCCCTGGCGAAGGTGCTGCGTGGTACGGGGGCCATGGTGGTGACCGATTTCGGCAGGCCGGACCCGGACGACTCGCTGCTGGCCGCCCAGCGGGCGCTGTACCGGACGCTGGGCGCCCGAACCGCGCTGATCGTGCCCATGCGCGTGCGGCGGCAGGCTCTCGGCGCCCTCACTTTCGTCCGCCGCGCCACTGCCCCCGCCTTCGACGAGGAGGATCGGGCACTCGCCGTGGACCTCGGCCACCGTGCCGGGCTGGCGTTGGACAACGCGCGCCTGTACGCCCTGCAGCGGCACACCGCCGAGCAACTCCAGCTCTCCCTCCTTCCCGACCTGACAGGTCTCGCCCACCTTCAGCTCGCCACCCGGTACGTGGCAGCCCGTGAACAGGCGGAGGTGGGAGGCGACTGGTACGACGCCTTCCTCCTCCCCGACGGAGCGGCGATCCTGGCCATCGGCGATGTGGTGGGCCACGACCTGGCCGCCGCCGTCCGGATGGGCCAGCTCCGTAACATGCTGCGCGCCCTCGCCTACGACAGCGGGGACGACCCGGCCGGTGTGATGAGCCGACTGGACAACGTGATGCAGGGCCTGACGACTGTCGAACTCGTCACGGCCGTTGTGGCCCGCATCGAGACACCTGCCACCGGGCCGTGGCGGCTGCACTGGACCAACGCCGGCCATCCCCCGCCCCTGCTGGCCCAACTCGACGGGCGAGTCTCCCTGCTGGAGGGCGGGCTCGCCCCCGTGCTCGGGGTCGACCCCCGGCTGGAGCGCGAGACCGCGAGCATCATCCTGCCCGCGGGCGCGACACTGCTCCTCTACACGGACGGTCTCATCGAACGGCCCGGGGAGGACATCGGCCGAGGCCTCGCGCGGCTGCGCCAGCACGCGGCGGCGCTCGCCCGCGAACCCCTGTCCGTCTTCCGCGACGAACTGCTCACCCGGCTGAGCGACGAACAGCACGACGACATCGCGATCGTCGCGCTGCGTGTGCCATGACCTTGGCTCTCCCATGCCTCTGTACGGCATGACGAAGCCCCGCAGCACGACGAAGCCCCGCAGGCTGTCAACGGCGGTCCGCGCGGTCGGCGGTGGAGTCACTTCCGCGCGGCGCGGGCAGCCCGGTGCGGACCCTTCCGTCGAGCGCGGCGGACGCGCGCCGGGCCACCTGGGCCTCCTCGACGCCTCTGACCTCGTGACGGGTACGCCAGTCCCGCTTGCGCAGCACCTCGTCCACCTCGCAGCGCAGCAGCGCCAGCCGGACGACCGGCACCTCGCGGCTGGGGCCGGTCCACGCCCCCAGCCACTTCAGGGCGTGGCGCGGGCAGATGCCGTGCGTGTGCCCGTACGCGCGAGCGCGTACGGGTTCCGGAGCTGGACGGTGAGCAGCGCCGCCTGCCGGAGTCCGGCTGTGCGTTCCTCCTCGCAGGCACGGCAGCGCGGCGTGGCCGGCAGGCGGCGACCGGCTCCCGGACGCCGCCCGCCCCCTTCGGCGAGGAGCGCCCGGAACCAGCCGGGTCCGGCGTTCCACCGGTCACGGTTGTCGGCGAGGACGGCGGCGGCGTTCGACCCGCCGATGTTCGTCAGGTCATGGAGGTGACGGGCGCACAGGGCGTTCTCCTCGCCCGTTCCGGCCGGCCATACGATGCCGCACCGTCCCACCTCCAGCAGTGCGGACCGCGCTTCGGTGATTCGGCGGGCGCCGTGCCGCGTCCGCGGGACGGCGGTGCGCCCAGACCGCCCGGTCGGCAGTCACGGTCGAGGACGCCCCGCGCCGCCCCTGGGATCTTCCGCACGAACGGCCTCACGGGAGAGATCGCCCGGCACTGCGCGAGCGGCCGGTCCCCGGCCCGGGCGGCTGTCGGGCGGCTACGGGAGCGGAGGCGCGTCCACCCGGCGCCATGTCGCCACCGGGCCGGGGGCCTGGGCGTCGTCGGGGCTGACCCAGAACGCACGTCCCAGTTCGGGGTTGTAGTGGGCGCCCGCACGCCCGTCCCCGGACGAGCGGCCGGTCAGCCGGCGGCCGACCCATGGCAGGAGGTGGCGACGGGCGAACCGGAGGTCGGCGACGCGTCGCACCGCCCAGGTCGGAGGAACGGAGCTCGGCAGCGGCGTCCGCCAGTCGTTCTCGGCGGGCAGGCCCAGTGTCTGCCAGACCGCCTCCGCCACCCTGCGATGCCCGTCGGCCGTCAGGTGCAACCGGTCGACGTCCCACAGGCGCGGATCTCCCAGGGCCGGTGCCCCGTACAGATCGACGACCGCCGCGTCGTGGCGTGCCGCCAACTCGTCCACCAGGGAGAAGAGCTCCTCCATCCGCGGGCGGAATCGTTCCATCACCGGGCCGTCGCGGCCCGGGCTGCGCATCAGCACGAGCTTCCCGCACGAGGGGGCGAGACGTTCCACGGCCTCTTCGAGCCGTGCGCGGACCATGCCCATGTCGCAGGAGGGCCGCAGCGTGTCGTTGAGACCGCCGACGAGCGTCACGACGTCCGCACGCATCGCGACCGCCGCGTCGACCTGTTCCTCGACGATCTGACCGATCAGTTTGCCCCGCACCGCCAGGTTCGCGTAGCGGAAGCCCGGGGTACGGGACGCGAGCCGACCGGCGAGAACATCGGCCCAGCCCCGATAGGAACCGTCGGGAAGCAGATCCGACATGCCCTCGGTGAACGAGTCGCCGACCGCGACCAGACTGGTGTATAAGGCATTCGTTTCCATGGCCGGGCGATCGTATCGCGGCGGGGCCGGCTCTTCCCGGACTGCCTCGGCCCGCCCTCCCGGCGGCCCGGTGGCTGCCCGGTGGCGGCCGGGCCGCGGCCGGTTCGCGCGGCCCGGCCCCCTCCGTCACTGCGTCTGCGTCCGTCCCACCAGCTCGCGCAGCACGTCCTCCATCGTGACCATTCCGGCCAGCCGTCCGTCCTCGTCGAGCACCGCCGCCAGATGTGTGCGGCTGCGCCTCAGCGCGGTGAGGACGTCGTCCAGGGGGGTGACGGACCGTACCCGGGCGATCGGCCGCATCGCGGTCACGGGGAACGGCAGATCGCGCGGACTGGCGTCCAGGGCGTCCTTCACATGGAGGTAGCCCAGGATCCGCCCCTCGCTGTCCATCACCGGGAAGCGCGAGAAACCCGTCTCGTAGGAGAGCTGCTCCAACTGCTCCGGAGTCGTCCCGATCCGGGCGTACGTCACCCGGTCCACCGGCAGCACCACGTCCCGGACCGGGCGGCGGCCCAGCTCCAGCGCGTGACGCAGCCGCTCGGCCGCCCGGTCGTCGACAAGTCCGGCATCCCCGGCGTCCTTCACCAGCCGGGCCAGCTCGTCGTCGGAGAACGTGGCCGTCACCTCGTCCTTCGCCTCGACCCGCATGAGTCTCAGCAGGCCGTTGGCGAAGGCGTTGATGGTGAAGATCACCGGACGCAGGGCCCTGGCGAGGGCCACCAGCGGCGGCCCGAGCAGCAGGGCCGCTCGCACGGGCTCGGCCAGGGCGATGTTCTTCGGCACCATCTCGCCGAGCAGCATGTGCAGATACGTGGCGACGGACAACGCGATCACGAACGAGATCGGGTGGATCAGTCCGTCGGGCACCCCCACCGCGTCGAACACGGGCTCCAGCAGATGCGCGATGGCCGGTTCGGCGACGATACCGAGGACCAGGGTGCAGAGCGTGATGCCGAGCTGCGCCGCGGCGAGCAGCGCCGATACGTGTTCGAGGCCCCATATGACGCTTCGGGCACGCCGGTCGCCGGACTCGGCCGCCGGTTCGATCTGACTGCGGCGCACGGAGATCAGGGCGAATTCCGCGCCGACGAAGAAGGCGTTGACGACCAGGGTCATCAGTCCGATGAAGAGCTGGACGGCGGTCATCGCGCGTCCTCCGTCCGTTCGTCGTTCTCGACCGGCAACGGCGCGTGCAGCAGGGCTCGTGCGGCGCGGCGCCCGGAGGCGTCCACGACGTCGAGCCGCCAGCCGGCCAGCTCGACGCTGTCGCCCACGACGGGGATGCGTCCCACCTCGGTGGCGATCAGTCCGGCGAGCGTCTCGTACGGTCCGTCCGCGACCCTCAGCCCGATCCTCTTCAGCTGGTCGAGGCGGGCGGCGCCGTCGGCGGACCAGAGGGTCCGGCCGTCGGCGTCCTCACCGGCCGGGGCCAGGTCCGGCGTCTCGTGCGGATCGTGTTCGTCGCGCACCTCGCCGACGACCTCCTCGACGATGTCCTCCAGCGTCACCACGCCGGCCGTGCCGCCGTACTCGTCGATGACGACGGCCATCGCGAGCTTGCCGGACAGCCGGTCGAGAAGCCGGTCCACCGTGAGGGTCTCCGGTACGAGCAGCGGCTCGCGCAGCATCTGTGCGACACGTGTCCGGGACCGTTGTCCGGCGGGGACGGCCAGCACGTCCTTGATGTGGGCCACCCCGACGACGGTGTCGAGGTTCCCGCGGTAGACGGGGAAGCGGGACAGCCCGGTCGCGCGGGTGGCGTTCGCGACGTCCTCGGCGGTCGCCTGCACGTCGAGCGCCGTGACCTGCACCCGTGGCGTCATGACGTTCTGCGCCGTGAGCTCCGCGAGGTTGAGGGTGCGGACGAACAACTCGGCGGTGTCCGCCTCCAGCGCGCCCTCCTTCGCGGAGTGCCGGGCCAGTGCCACCAGCTCCTGGGGGCCACGGGCGGAGGCCAGCTCCTCGGCGGGTTCCATGCCGAGGCGGCGCACGATCCGGTTCGCGGTGTTGTTGAGGTGGCTGATGAACGGCCGGAACACGGCGGTGAAGGCCCGCTGCGGCGTCGCCACGGCCTTGGCGATCGACAGCGGCGAGGAGATCGCCCAGTTCTTCGGGACGAGTTCGCCGACGACCATCAGGAACACCGTGGACAGCGCGGTTCCCAGGACGAGCGCCACGGACGACGCCACGCTCGGGGACAGGCCCACGGCCTCCACCGGTCCGCGGATCAGCTTGGCGATGGACGGCTCGGAGAGCATGCCGACGACCAGGTTGGTGACGGTGATGCCGAGCTGCGCGCCCGACAACTGGAAGGTGAGACTGCGCACGGCCTTCATGGCGCCGGCCGCGCCCCGCTCGCCCCGTTCGACGGCGCGTTCGAGCTGGCCGCGCTCGACCGTCGTCAGCGAGAACTCGGCGGCGACGAACGCGCCGCACGCGAGCGAGAGCAGTACCGCGACGAGCAGCAGAAGCACTTCGGTCATCGGTTCACCTCCGTCCCATGATCGGGCAGGGGCGGGCGGATCGCCCGATGTCGGTCACATCTGCTACTGGGAGGCTCGCCCATGGGCGGACGCTCACACCTTTCGGCCGGAAGGATCGGTTGGCAGACACCATGGTAAAGGATCGGCAAAGTTCCTCGCTTCCGCGGGGAAGTGCCGACCGCACCGGAGGGGTTCCGCCCGGTCGGGCGCGTTCCGTCACGGAGACGCGGGCGACCGGTGCGCCAGGGTCTCCTCTTGCCGGTGCTAGCACAACGGCGCTAGCGTGGTGCTCGTGCCCAAGACACAGCTGAACGTGAGAGTGGACGAGGCCACCGCCGAAGCCGCGCGCAGGCGCGCGCTGCAGAGGGGCGTGAGCGTGAACCGCTACATAGAAGAACTCGTGAAGCAGGACGCCGGACAGGTGGGACACACATTCGTCGAAGCCGCGGCCGATTTCATGAAGCAGTACGAGTCGGTGTTCGCCGAGGAGTTCGGCCCGGAGCGCAAAGGCACGCGTTGAACCTTCAGATCGACCTCGCCTGGCTGCTCATGGTGGCCGAGCACAAGACGCCCGGCGATCCGCAGGTCGTCGACTGGGGCGCGCTCGTGGCCGCGGTGGCGCGCCACGAGGCCGAGATCTTCGGCAGCCCCGTCTACAGCGACCCGCACGCCAGGGCCGCGGCCCTGCTGCAACTGCTCCTGCACGTTCCGGCGCTCGAACACTCCAACGCGATGTTCTCCTCGGCCGTCGCGTACGGCTACCTCGTCGCGTCCGGGCTGAAGGTCATCACCTCCCCGGAGCAGGTGCGTGACCTGGCCCGACTGGTGAAGGAGGACAAGGCGGACGTCCGGACCATCGCCGACGAGCTGCGGCAGTGGAGCCTCTGAGGACCGCCGGAGCCCCCGAGGAACCGATACCCGTTCCCGCGCGCAGCCGAAGGCGGGGGCGGGAACGGGTACGCGCCGTGCGGTGAGGCGCGTACCGGAGGCACGGGGCCGGTCGGAGGGCCGGGATTCCCGCCCCTCCGAGCCCGTCGGGTGGCCTTCGGCCGGAAGGCGGACGCGGGACGGTGCGTGCGGTTCCAGGGCGCCGGGAGGGCCCGGTGGCGGAGCTGTCCGGTCATGCCGGCGACGCCGGAAGCGTGCGTGCCGGGACGTGGCCGTGCGGTCGGAGGTCACCCGACAGGCTCTCGGCCGACGGGGCGACTCCCGCCCAGTTCCGCCGACAGCCAACTCCTCGACGCCGCACGGAAGTCGGCCGGTGCCAGCGCCCCGGCGCCCGTCGGCACCGCACCCAGCAGCGGGACCCCCGTGACCACCGGAAGGTCCGTCAGATTGCAGCGCGCCGCGAGGTCCGGCTCGGCGGGCATGCTGCCCACCACGACGCCGAGGCAGTCCAGCCGCCGGGCCCGCAGGGCCTCGGTGGTGAGCGCGGTGGCGTTGAGCGTGCCCAGCCCGGCCCTCGCCACGACCAGAACGGGTACGGCCAGCAGCCGGGCCGCGTCGGCGAGCGTCGATCCTCCATCGTCGAACCGTACGAGCAGCCCGCCCGCGCCCTCGACCAGCACCACATCGTGTTCGGTCGCCAGCTTCTCGGCGGCCTCGGCGATCTCGTACGGCCGCACCGGCGGCAGGCCGGCCCGGCGGGCCGCCGTGGCCGGGGCCAACGGCTCGGGGAACCGGGCCAGTTCGACCGCCGTCACATGGCCGCCCGCCAGCCGCGCCACTTCCGCCGCGTCCCCCGGCTCACCGGCGGCCAGGCCTGTCTGGGCGGGCTTGAGCACCGCGACCCTCAGGTCCCGCCGTGCCGCCGCCACGGCCGCGGTCACGACGGTCTTGCCGACCTCCGTGTCCGTGCCCGTCACCACCAGAATCGTCATCTCAGCCCTCCCGCGCGGCAGCGCACACGGCACGACAGATCCGCGCCACGTCATCGTCCCGGGTCACGTACGGCGGCATGGTGTAGACGAGGTCGCGGAACGGCCGCAGCCACACCCCTTCCCGTACCGCCGCACGCGTCGCCGCCGCCATGTCCACCTCGTGGTCGAGCTGTACGACCCCGATCGCACCGAGCGTCCGCACGTCCCGGACGCCGGGCAGCCCGGACGCCGGCGCGAGCCCCTCCCGCAGCCCCGCACCGATCCGCCCCACCTCCCGCTCCCAGTCCCCGTCGAGCAGCAGGTCGACGGAGGCGCACGCCACCGCGGCGGCGAGCGGGTTGCCCATGAACGTCGGCCCGTGCGCCAGCACCGGCACCTCGCCCCGCGAGATGCCCTCGGCCACCCGTGAGGTGCACAGCGTCGCCGCCATCGTCAGATAGCCGCCGGTCAGCGCCTTGCCCACGCACATCACGTCCGGGGAGACCCCCGCGTGGCCGGCGGCGAACAACCGTCCCGTGCGGCCGAATCCCGTGGCTATCTCGTCGAACACCAGCAGCACGTCGTGCGCGTCGCACGCCTCGCGCAACACCTTCAGGTAGGCGGGGGAGTGGAACCGCATCCCGCCCGCGCCCTGCACCACCGGCTCCACGATCACCGCGGCCAGCCGATCGGCGTGCTTCGCGACCAGCTCCCACAGATGATCCACGTATCCGGCATCCGGCTCCGTGCCGAAGCCCGCCGGCGGCGCGTCCGCGAAGACCTGCCGGGGCAGAACGCCCGACCACAGCTCGTGCATGCCGCCCTCGGGGTCGCACACCGACATCGGCTGCCAGGTGTCCCCGTGATAGCCGCCGCGCCAGGTCATCAGCCGCTGCTTGGCGGGACGTCCGGCCGAGCGCCAGTACTGCAGGCACATCTTCACGGCGACCTCGACCGACACCGAACCCGAATCGGCGAGGAAGACGTGACGCAGCGGCTCCGGGGTGATCTCCACCAGCCGGGCGGCCAGCCGCACCGCCGGTTCATGGGTGAGCCCGCCGAACATCACATGGCTCATCCGGTCCAGCTGGCCGCGGGCCGCCTCATTGAGCACCGGGTGGTTGTAGCCGTGCACCGCCGACCACCAGGACGACATGCCGTCGACGAGCTCGTGCCAGCCGTGGGCCGGCTCGGCCAGCCGGAGCCGTACCCCGGACGCGGATTCCACGACCAGGGGCTCCTGGCGACCCGGCATCGGGCCGTACGGATGCCAGACGTGCGCCCGGTCCAGCGACCGCAGCTCGGCGGGGGACAGCGGCCCGGGCGCGGCGGGGGAGAGCGGCTCAGGCATTGGGCGCGAGATCCGTACCCGCTCCGCGGCGCCGCACCGCCACCAGGTCGGGACGTGCGGCGGCCGTCTCGTCGACGCCGCGACCGGTGTCGCCGCCGTCGCACGGCGCGCAGCCGCCGTCCCGGGTGCCGCAGCCGCCCTCCGCCGACCGGCGATGGGCGGGCAGCGTCGTCGTGCCCGCGCCCTCCACCTCGAACCCGGCGTCCGTGATCATGTCCAGGTCCGCCTGCCCGGCCTGCCCCTCACTGGTGAGGTAGTCGCCCAGGAAGATCGAGTTGACGAGGTGCAGTGCCAGCGGCTGCATCGAGCGCAGGTGCACCTCGCGCCCGCCCGCGAGCCGCACCTCGACGTCGGGGCAGACGAACCTGACCATCGCCAGGATGCGCAGGCACCGCTGCGGCGTGAGGTTCCACTCCTTGGCCAGCGGCGTTCCCTCGAACGGGATCAGGAAGTTCACCGGCACCGAGTCCGGGTCCAGCTCGCGCAGCGAGAACACGACGTCGACAAGGTCGGCGTCGCTCTCGCCCATTCCGGCGATCAGCCCGGAACACGCGGAGAGCCCGGCGGACTGCGCATGGCGCACGGTCTCCACCCGGTCCGCGTAGGTGTGGGTGGAGGTGATGGTGCCGTACGTCCCCTCGGACGTGTTGAGGTTGTGGTTGTACGCGTCGGCCCCTGCCGAACGCAGTCGCTCGGCCTGCCCGTCGGACAGCAGACCGAGGCAGGCGCACACCTCGACGCCCTCGTGCCGGTCCTTGATGGCCCCGATGGTCTCCGAGACCCGGTCGACATCACGGTCCGTCGGACCGCGGCCGCTCGCCACCAGGCACACCCGCTTGGCGCCCCCCGCCACCCCTGCCGCGGCGGCCTTCGACGCCTCGTCCGGCTTCAGCCAGGTGTACTTGAGGATCCCGGCCCTGGAACCGAGCCGCTGCGAGCAGTACGAGCAGTCCTCCGGACAGAGCCCCGACTTGAGATTGACCAGGTAGTTCAGCTTCACGCGCCGCCCGAACCACTGACGGCGCACCTTTCCGGCCGCCGCCACCACGTCGAGCAGGTCGTCGTCCGGGGTCGCCAGTACGGCGAGAGCTTCTTCACGGGTCGGCAGCTCGCGCCGCAGCCCCTTGTCCACCAGCGTGTTCAGGAGGTCCATGGCATCGATCCTGGCCCACGACGCACCCGGTAGCCAAGGAGGAACCGGACAACAGAGCCTACGAAGGGTGTAGGCATTGCCACACCATGACCTGGGGCCCGCCCGGATATGGTCTGTGAACTGCCTACAAAGGGACCGCTCATGCCCTCCGCCCCGTTCGACTGGATCGACGACGCGGCGCGCCGCCGTGCGGCCGACGGACTCGTCCGTGTGCTCCGCCCCCGGCCCGCCGGGCCCGGGCTCCTGGACCTCGCGAGCAACGACTATCTGGGCCTGACCAGGCATCCCGAGGTCACCGGGGCGGCGGCCGAGGCGGCACGTCGATGGGGCGGCGGGGCGACCGGATCGCGCCTCGTCACCGGCTCCACGACCCTGCACGCCGAACTCGAACGCGAACTCGCGGAATTCTGCGGATTCGAGGCGGCCCTGGTGCTCTCCTCGGGCTACGCCGCCAATCTCGCCGCGCTCACCGCGCTCACCGGGCGCGGTTCGCTGATCGTCTCGGACGCGGGCAACCACGCCTCGATCGTCGACGGCTGCCGGCTCTCCCGGGCCGAGACGTCCGTCGTCCCGCACGCGGACCCCGAAGCCGTGCGCAAGGCGCTGCGCGCGCACGAGGGGCGCGCGCTCGCGGTCACCGACTCGGTCTTCTCGGTCGACGGCGACGCCGCGCCGCTGTCCCGACTGGCCGGGGCCTGCCGCGCGGAGGGCGCCGCGCTGCTCGTCGACGACGCGCACGGCCTGGGCGTGCTCGGCCCGGGCGGCCGGGGCGCGCTCGCGGCCGCCGGAATCGCGGGAGACGGCGGAACCGTCGCCACACTCACCCTCTCCAAATCCCTGGGCAGCCAGGGCGGAGCGGTACTCGGTCCGTCCCGGGTCATCGAGCACCTGGTCAACACGGCCCGCACGTTCATCTTCGACACGGGCCTCGCCCCGGCCGCCGCGGCTGCCGCGCTCGGCGCACTGCGGTTGCTCCGCCGCGAGCCGGAACGCGCCGACCGGGTCCGCGCGGTCGCGACCGGACTGCACGAACGGCTCACCGCTGTCGGGCTGAGCGCCGTGCGTCCGGACGCGGCAGTGGTCTCCGTGCGGGCCCCGTCGGCGGAGGCGGCGGTGCGCTGGGCGGCGGACTGCCGCGGGGCGGGCGTCGCGGTCGGCTGCTTCCGGCCGCCGTCGGTGCCGGACGGTGTGTCCCGGCTGCGGCTGACCGCACGCGCCGACCTGACCGAGGAGCAGATCGCCGACGCGGTGGAGATCCTTCGGCGAACCGCCCCCGCCGTCAGCTGACCGATTGCCGGTGCAGACCGGAGACGAACAGGGCCCAGGCCGATGCGGAGAACCGCAACGGCGCCCGGGACACGTTCTTGGAGTCCCGCACGGCCAGCCGCCCCTCACCGAACGGCGCGGCCTCCACACAGTTGTTCATACCCGTGCTGCGACTGCTGCGCCGCCAGCGCAACTCGTGCTGGGCGAGGCAATCCGACATGACGTCTCCTCCGGCGGTCCGGGGTCAATGACCGTCGCGGTCGATCGCGGTGATGAGCTCCAACGACTGCTGCGGCGACAGCGCGTGGGACTGCATGGTGCGGAAGGCCGAGCTGTACGCCTCAAGGTCTTCTTTCCGCTCCAGATAGAGACTACTCGTCAAATGGTCGAGAACTACCACGTCCAGATCAGAAGTGTTCGGAAATGAGAAGATAACGAAAGGGCCGGTGAGCCCGGCGTACCCGCCGACGGAGAACGGCAGTAACTGGAGTTGTACGTGGGGGAGTTGGGCCACCCGCGTCAGATGGCGCAGTTGTTCCCTCATCACCCGGGGCCCGCCGACCTCTCGCCGCAGTACCGCCTCGTCCAGCACCGCGCTCAGTCGCAGCGGCGGATCCGTGCGCAGCACCCCCTGCCGGGTGAGCCTCACCTCCACCAGGGAATCGAGCTGACCGGAGGGCAGCCCGTCCAGCGACGCCCGGGTCACCGCTCGCGCGTAGTCGGCGGTCTGGAGCAGCCCCGGAACCACCGAGGTCTCCAGCGTCCGCGCGGTGCGGGCCTGGGACTCCAGACTGATGAAGTCGCGGTACTGGGGCGGAATCAGGCCGCGGTAGGCGTGCCACCATCCTGTACCACCGCCTCCCGCCGAGCCCGCCAGCGTCTCCAGAAGTGTCCGGAGTTGCGCGTCGTCCACTCCGTACGCGTCCAGCAGCCGGATCACGTCGGCCGGCCGCACCCCGCTCACCCCGGTCTCGATCCGGCTCACCTTCGACTGGTGCCAGCCGAGCATCCGCGCGGCGTTGCGACTCGTCAGTCCGGACGTGTGGCGCAGACTCCGCAGTTCCTCCCCGAGCTTGCGGCGCCGTACCGCAGGGCCGTGCTGCATGCGCGGCCTCCCTCCCTCTCGTTCCGAGCGGACAGTCTGGCGCGCGCCCCCGGCTCTCCGCGGCGGATTTCACCGCATCGAGCGACAGATATATGCATATCTTGGTGGATCACCCGCACAGAGGGCCGGATCAGTGGCAATCTGGCGCGAAGCACAACCAGGGCCGGGCGTCTGCCGGTCCGGGTGGGAGAGGGGCGGTTCGCCGTGGCAGACCATCAGGAAGCAAGCATCACTCTGCCGAGCGAGCCGGTCTCGGTCCCGGCCGCCCGGAGTCACGTGTCGCGGGTGCTCTCCGCGTGGGGGCTGGCCGCGGGAACGGAACTCGCCGACACCATCCGGCTCATCGTGTCGGAGCTCGCGACCAACGCGGTCCAGCACACCCTCGGTCAGTCGCCCACCTTCACCGTGGATCTGCGGCTGGAGCGGGAGGAACGGCTGCTCGTAGGAGTGACGGACAGTCATCCACGCCGGCCGCGCCGACTGCCCGCCGCCGTGCAGCAGGACAACGGCCGTGGCATGGGGATCATCCGGATGCTGGCCAAGGAGTGCGGCGGACAGCTCGCCGTCACCCCGACCGCCGACGGGGGCAAGACGGTCTGGGTCGCACTCCCGTGGGACATCTCCGCGCGGGAGTGAACTGTCTTCCGCGGCGGGCGACCGGGCCGCCGGGGTTCGGTGCCGGACCCCCGAGCCGCCGTGAACGGAAGGCGGCCGAAGGCGGCGTGCACCGCCGTGGGTCCGGGGCCGGCCGGCGCCCCGGACCGTCGGACGGACGTCAGCGGACGCGTCCGTAGAAGACGCTCCTCGTCCAGATCTTCTCCAGCCGGACCACCGAGCCGGTTCTCGGCGAGTGCCAGATCTTGTTGTGTCCGGCGTAGATCCCCACGTGGTAGATGCTGCGGCCGGAGTGGAAGAAGACCAGGTCGCCGCGTTGCCGGTGCGAGGCCGAGATGTGGCGGGTCTTGTTGTACTGCTGCTGGGCCGTGCGGGGGAGCTTCTTGCCCGCCTTCTTGAACGAGTAGACCGTCAGCCCCGAGCAGTCGAACCGATAGGGGCCGGTGGCCCCCCACCGGTACGGTGCCCCCTTCTTCGACGCGGCGATGTTGAGCGCCTTCAGCGACGGAGCGGCTGCCTGGGCCTCGGTGGCGGCACCCGGTGCGAGCATGGTGCCGCCGACGGCGGCCAGAGTGAGAACCGAGGCCGTACCGGCCCGGGCGAGCAGAGACGGGACATGAACCTGCGCAGTCATGCGCAACCCTTCGTCAGCCGCCTGTGAAGGATGACCTGTCGGGTTCGGGCTGGCGAAGTTGCCCGGCCGCACGCGGCGGCTTCACCCCGAGGGCCGACCGTTCGTCCGGTCGACCCGTTGTGCTCGGGTCCTCCACTCCTGCCGATCCACTTCTGTCGACCAGTCATCCGCGCGGCGGCAGGACTCGGCGTCCGCCCGGACCGCCCCGCCGCGGTGGCGGGGGCTTGTCGTCCCAGGGATCTTGACGCACCGACAGCCGGATTTCCGAGCTGAAACGATGATATGTGAGTCTCCTCACGACTGACCTGTTCGAGTGGAGTAGGTGCTTTCGGTCATCACTCCGTGAGTCCGGGCCGGTCGCACACCAGGGGGAAAGGGTGGACTACATCAGTTTTCGCCAAGATGTGTGCAAGTCGGAATCTTGCTCGCTGGGCGCGTTTTCTACGCTGAAAGAGTAGGAAAGTCGGTTTACTTGCCGGGCGTGTCGCGCGGGAAAGGTGGCGGGAAACCCTGCGGGTCCGCCGATGGCCCGGCGATCAACTCGGCGGAGCGGGCGGCAGGGTGACGCGTCCGGCCCGCCGCTCCCCGTCCAGGACGCGCAGCGCACGTGCCAGGGTCGCGGCGTGGATCCGGGTCTCGCCGCGCTCGTGCATCAGTGCCAGGGCGTCCCGTAGCGCGCCCGCCCGGGAGGCCAGCGCCTGTGCGGCGCGCAGGGCCCCGTAGGTGTCGCTGCCACGGGCCGGATTGATCCGGCCCAGTTGATCGACGACCTCCAGGTAGCGGTCGATGAACTCCCCCTCCGCGCGCGTCAGCGCGGGCAGCGGGGGCGGTTCCGGCGGACGCATGCCGTCCTCACCGCGTGTCGCGCGGGCGGAAGGACGACTTCCGGCTTTCCAGGACGTGGTCCACGAGCCCGTACGCCTTCGCGCCCGGCGCGTCGAGTACGAGATCGCGTTCGATGTCCTCGGCGATCCGGTCGGCGGCCCGGCCCGTGTGACGGGCCAGCAGCGCGACGAGCGTCTCGCGGACCCGTTCGAGTTCGCGTGCCTCGATCTCCAGATCCGACGGCTGCCCCCGCACCGGCTCGGCGAGCTCCGGCTGGCATACGACCGCACGGGCGCCGGGCAGCATGTGACGTCGTCCGGGCGTGCCCGCGGCGAGCAGGAGGGCCGCATGGGAGCCGGCCTGCCCGAGGCAGTAGGTCTCCACGTCGCAGGTGAGGTACTCCATCGTGTCGTGGATGGCGCACATCGCGGCGAACGAGCCCCCGGGGGAGTTGATGTACAGGGACACGGGCCGGTCCGGAGCGGCGTGTTCCAGGTACATGAACTGGGCGATCAGGTCGTTGGCCGCGACGTCGTCGACCTCGGTGCCGAGAAAGACGATCCGCTCGGCCAGCAGCTTGGAGTACGGGTCGAGGGTGCGGGTCCCGGTGGCCGTGCGCTCGGTGAACTCGGGCAGCACGTGGCGGGCGGCGGGACGGAACAGCATGGGTGATGCCTTTCCTCGGGAGATCTGTACGGGCTCATGCCGAGCCCACCTCGGGCGCCTGTCAAAAATGTACAGGACGTACAGAAGGTTATGATGGGGAGCATGGCCCATGAGATTCCGGTGACGCAAGCCCGAGCTGAACTCGCCGAACTGATCAACCGCGTCGTCTACGGCGGTGAACGAGTGGTCGTGACGCGGCACGGCAGGCCGCTCGTGGCGCTCGTTTCGGCCGCCGACCTGGAACGACTGGAGGCCGATGCGGAGGCGCCCGAGGAACAGGTGATCAGCTCGGTCTCCTCGATCGACTCCTCGGTGTCCGCTCCCGGCGAACGGCGGCGCTTCGGGATCGCCGCCGAGCACCCGCGCCACCGCGAGCCGGGCAGCTGAGCGTTCCGCCCGAAGCGGGGGCGACGAGAGGGGGGCCGCCGCCCCGCGGCGCCGGGCGGGGGTGAGGGGAGGGCGTGTCACGTCGCCCCCCGAAGACGGCTCCTTCGCGCGGACGTGATGTCGGCCCGTACATGACCGCACGCGGAATGGGTCCGTCCGTTCCCGCCGCAGATCTGCCGCGCCCCGTATGCCGGTGGGCCGGACAGCCGTGTCCCCGCGTACGCGACAGCCGGGAGCTTGGTGCCGTGGTACCGGTCGGCGACTCCGCCGTGTCCCCGTGCACGCGACAGCCGGACACGGCCGTCCGGCTATCGATTCGGCAAAGAAGCGGGTGCGCGGCCTGTTCTCAGGAACCTCACAGGCGTCAGGATCCACGGAGGTCCTGGACGAATCGCGCCGCCGTCGGCGGCGCTCCAGGTGTGGGGGAGGTTCCACGTGAGACGCACAGCAGCTCTCGGCTCGGCCGGTGCTCTGGTGGCGGGCATGCTCATATCGGGCGCGGTGGCCGCGCCGACGGCCACCGCCGAAGGCCGCCACCATCAGGGTTCCGAGGCACGTGGTGTCGAATCGGCCGCCGCCCGGGCGGCCCGGGCGGGTATCGACTGGAAGGACTGCCCGGCCGACTGGGCTCTCGCCAAGCCGATCCAATGCGGCTGGGTGACCGTCCCGCTCGACTACGCCAGGCCCGACGGCAAGCAGATACGCATAGCCGTCGACCGGCACGTCAGCACCGGAACGAAGGGGGAGCGCCAGGGCGCCCTGATCTACAACCCCGGCGGCCCCGGAGGATCGGGCCTGCGCTTCCCGACCCGGATCACCACCAGGAACCCGCTCTGGGCGAACACCGCGAAGGCCTACGACTTCGTGGGCTTCGACCCGCGCGGTGTCGGCCACTCCGCGCCGATCTCCTGCGTCGACCCCCAGGAATACGTCAAGGCTCCCAAGGCCGACCCCGTACCCGACTCCGAGGCCGACAAGTACGCCCAGCGCAAGCTCGCCGCCGAGTACGCGGACGGCTGCGCCGAACGCAGCGGCGCCATGCTGCCGCACATGACCACCCCGAACACCGCACGCGACCTGGACGTCATCCGGGCCGCCCTCGGTGAGAAGAAGCTCAACTACCTGGGCGTCTCCTACGGCACCTACCTGGGCGCCGTCTACGGCACGCTCTTCCCCTCCCACGTCCGCCGCATGGTCGTCGACAGCGTCGTCGACCCGTCGCGGGACAACATCTGGTACCAGGCCAACCTCAACCAGGACATCGCCTTCCAGTCACGCTGGAACGACTGGAAGGCGTGGGTCGCGAAGAACGACTCCGTCTTCCACATCGGCGACACCCCCGAGAAGATCGAGCAGGCGTGGCTGACGCTCCGCGCCGCCGCCAAGAAGAACCCGATCGGTGGCGTCGTCGGACCCGCCGAACTCATCGGCTTCTTCCAGAGCGCCCCCTACTACGACTCCTCCTGGGTGCCCGTCGCCCGGACCTGGAGCGACTACCTGGGCGGTGACACCCAGGCACTCGTCGACGCGGCGGGCCCGGACATGTCGGACACCGCGGGGAACATCGCCTCGGAGAACGGCAACGCCGTGTACACGGCGGTCGAGTGCGCCGACGCCAAGTGGCCCACCAACTGGCGGAAGTGGGACCGCGACAACACCCGGCTGCACCGCGACAACCCGTTCATGACCTGGGCCAACGCCTGGATGAACCTGCCCTGCGCGACCTGGCCCACCAAGCAGCGCGCCCCGCTGGACGTGAGGACCGGCAAGGGCCTGCCGCCGGTACTGATCGTGCAGTCCGCACGGGACGCCGCCACCCCGTACCGGGGCGCCGTGGAACTGCACAAGCGCTTTTGGGGCTCGCGCCTGATCACCGAACGGGACGCCGGCTCGCACGGGGTCACCGGCCTGGTGAACCCCTGCGTCAACGAGCGGGTGGACACCTACCTGCTCACCGGCAGGACCGACCGCCAGGACGTGAGCTGCGCCCCGCACGCCACGCCGAAGCCGTAGCGGAACGAGCACGGCCGGGCCGCCCCCGTGCGGCCCGGCCCGGGTGGCCGGTGGTCTCCGGACCACCGGCCACCCGGTATCGCTCGCAGGCCCCTCTCACCTGCTCCGGTCGTACGACTCCAGCCAGGCGTCCTCCGCCGCGTAGTCGAACAAGTCCCTCCCATAGGCCCGCATCATGACCGGAAAGGCCTCGGCCCAGTGCCTGCCGTCCAGTTGACCGGCGAGCCACTCGACGGTCTCCGGAAGGGAATCCGCGTAATTCGTCACCGGCCGGTACCCGAGCTCCCGCTCGGCGGCGCCCATGTCGTACACGACGGGATGGGCGATGCTCCACGGGGTGGAACCGACCTCGTCCTCCCCGGGTGCGCCCTCCATCAGCACGGTCTCGGTCCGTCGTCCCAGCACCGCGTCGACGGCCTCACCGATCTCCGCGACCGTCGGCGCCTGCGGATCCCCGCCGTTGAGCACCCGTGAACCGGGCCGCCGGGCGGACAGCCGGATCAGCTCGGCCAGGTTGGAGACATGGACCGGATGGAAGCGGGACGTGCCCCCGAAGGCGAGCACCCGCCGTGTCCGGCCGTCCAGGAGCCGCTTCACGAAGTAGAGCTCCCGGGGCGTGCGGCAGTGGGGTCCGTGAATCGCCCCCGCCCGCAGCAACGTCACCGGAAGCGTGTCCCCCGCCGCCAGCAGGTCCTGCTCCAGCCGCACCTTCCGCGTCGCGTACGTGGCGTCGCCCGGCGACACGGTGCGCTGGGTCTCCGGGATCGGCACGGGGTAGCGCGGAGCACCGTCCGGCTCGTCCTGCGTGTCGAAGCCGCGCCCCCGATCGTCCTCGTAGACCGCGCCGCTGGAGATGACCACCGCGGAACCGATCCGGTCCGCGAGACCGGTCAGCTGCCGTGCCTGATCCGCGCCGTAGGCCACCATGTCGACCAGTACGTCGCAGCCGTCGCCCAACGCCGCCGCGAGCGCCCCGTCCTCGTCCCGGTCGAGAGCCGTCGTGCGCACCGTGTCGTCCCACCGCGTGTCCCTGCCGCCGCCCCGTGAGGCGGCCGTCACCTCCCAGCCGTCCTCGGCGAGTGCCTGCACGGCCACCCGGCCGATCTGTCCCGTCGCTCCCAGAACCCATGCCTGTCCCTTGCTCATGAGAGCACGCTAGGTGAGGAACGGCCTTCTGCGACAGCGGAGTTCACCGAGCGCGGATTCGCCGTCGGCGTGACGGTTCCCGGTTTCCGGCGCGCGTCCTCGCGACGGGTGACCTCGTGCGGTGTCCGGCACGTGCTCCGCACGGGGGGCGAAGGCGGAACCGCGCCCCGATCCCCCTCGTGGCGGGCGGAATCCCGGCCGTCGAACGGGCGGGTGCGGTCGCGTCGGCACCAGGAGGAAGGCCGGAACCCCCGCCGGGAGAGCGGCGGGGGCGGTTCGCGCCGGGCGGGGCCCGCTCCCGGCCCCGGAGCCCGGCCATGAGGACGGGCTCCGGGGGAGCGGATCAGGAGGTGGTGGCGTCCCGGCCCGCGGGCGCGGTGCGCGCCGGACCGCCGGGGAGCGGCGGGTAGGCGTTGCGCACCAGTTCCTGGAACTGCGCGGAGAACCAGTGACCGGCGAGCGGGGAGTTCGCCAGGGCGCCGGTGAGGTTGTGGCCGTTGCGTCCGTTGCCGGTGTACGTCGGGTCGCACATCCGGTCGAAGCCCTTGCCCTCGTCGTTGTCGATGGCCTGGCTGTTGCCGTCCGACTCGCCCGGCGGCTTCGCCCACACATAGGCGTCGATCCCGGGTTCGGGGGAGCCGGTGGGCCGCTCGCCGATGCCCGCGCCGCTCTGGTTGCACCAGTTGCCCGCGTGGATGCGGCGGTCCACGCGACCGCCGTCGACGTAGGCGTCCACGCCGGTCAGCGGGCCGGCGCCGGTGGGTCGCGCCGAACCGCCCCAGCCGTTGCGGGCCGTGTCGATCAGCATGCCGATGCCGGGGTCGAAGCCCTGGCCGACCAGTTCGGTGCGCAGCGCCTGCGCGAAGGAGAGCTCGTCGACGTAGTAGTTCCAGTCCACCCACTTCGACTGGCGGACCGTGGTGCCGTTCACGCTGTCGGTGACCCCGAAGTTCGGCTCCTTCAGGGCCGAGTAGTTGGCCGTGTTCACGATGAAGCCCTGGACATCGGCGACCGAGGCGCCCTCGGTGGTCGCGGCGCGCTTGAACTCCTGGGCCGCCGGTACGAAGTTCGAGTCCCAGCCGAGCCAGCCGTGATGGGCGGCGTCCACGTAGTTGTAGACGTTCGGGATCGCGCCGAGGGTGTGCAGCGCGTAGCCGACGCCCTTCTCGTAGTTGCCGTTCGCCTTCATCGTGGCGCACGCCTCGGTGGACCCGTCCGTGCCGCCGGCATTGGTGACCAGGTTCGGCAGGGAGTCCGGCTCGATGACGGCGACGACGCGCAGACTCGCGTAGGCGGGGTCGGCCAGGATGTCGGCGATCGGGTCGATGTACGCGCTCTTGTACCGGTCGATCTCGGTGGGACCGAGTTCGCCGTTGGAGGACAGCGCGGCGCAGTCCCGTCCCGGCAGGTCGTAGATGACCACCTGGAAGAGGTTCGCGCCCTGGGCCAGGGCCGTGTCGAGGTGCTCGCGCAGGCCCCTCGCGCCGCTCGTGCCCCCGATGGCCGCGATGCGGTCCATCCAGACGAAGGTCGGTTCGTCGGCGACGGCGCCGCCGCCGGGCTCGGCCGCCGCCCTGGCGGACCAGTCCGGGTTCACGTAGGCGACGGCGCCCGTGTACGGGTTGTCGACGCGCGCCGCCGCCGACGCCGCCGGGGGGACGGCCACGGCGAGGGCCGCGCCCATGACCAGGGCGGACAGCGCCGCCAGTTTCCGGCGTGACGAGTGGGGGGTGGTGCCTCTGCTTCGCATTGCGGCTCCGTGCTCCTCTCGTGCGTCCGCGGACCCATTCCGCGGACGGGTTGGTGGGGGTGGTGCGTCGGACGGTGCCCCCGCGGGACACGGCGGTCCGGGGCGGGGCGATGGTGGTGCGTGGGGGCCGATCGGCGGGTGGGGATCCGCTCTCGCGGGTGGCCCGCCGCCGTTCGAGGCGTCCGGTGCGTGCAACTCTTGAGTGTGGGAGCGCTCCCACAGTGACGCTATGGCGCGTACCTGTCAATAGTTGAAGCGTTGCCGCCTCCCTCCGGCCGGGCCGGCGGGGGTACGAGGAGCGGCGGGCGTCGAATCCGGGCCGTGCGGGACCCGGGCCGCGCCAGTCCGCGTGTGGCGCGGGCGCCCCGCCGCCCGGCGTCGGACGTTCGCCGACGTCCGAGGGGCGGAAACGGCGACCGGGCCGGGCCTCGGGTTCCGAGGGCACCCGGGACCGTTCCGGGGCGGACCGTCCCGAACCGCCCCGGGCCGAACCAGCTGCGTCGGGCGGTGCGGTCCCGGCTCAGGACCGGCGCGTCGCCGCCATGCCCAGGGTGATCAGCCCGAGCACCACCCAGCCGAACCAGAGCCAGCCGCTGCTCCCCAGGGCCACCGTGTAGGCGGTGACCGCCACCAGGGCCACCACGGTGATCACGCCCATGGCTTTCGTGGACCCGGACATGCCGCACCCTCCTCACCGGCCGTACGGCCGTGGGTGCCATCGTCACCCGGAAGGGGCGCCCACCGCTACTGCCCGCGCGCCTGCAACGAGGCGAGGTAGGCGTTGTACGCCTGGAGCTCCTGGTCGCCGTCCCGCTCCGCCGCGCGGTCGGAACGCTTGGCCGTCCGCTGCTCGGAGCGGTACCACTGGAAGACGAGTGCGATCAGCACCAGGACGGACGGGATCTCGCTGAACGCCCAGGCGATGCCGCCCGCCCAGTTCTGGTCGCTCAGCGCGTCGATGCCGAGCGAGGCGGGCGGGTGCTGGTACGTCTTCACCATCGGCGTGGACGCCATCATCAGCGCGATGCCGAAGAAGGCGTGGAACGGCATTCCCGCGAACAGTTCCAGCATCCGCATCACGTAACCGGGCCGGTGCGGCCCCGGGTCCACGCCCATGATCGGCCAGAAGAACACCAGGCCGACCGCGAGGAAGTGCACCATCATCGCGATGTGCCCGGTTCTCGAACCCATCAGGAAGTCGAACAGGGGGGTGAAGTACAGCGCGTAGAGACTGGCGATGAACATCGGGATCGTGAACACCGGATGGGTGATGACCCTCATGTACCGGCTGTGCAGCAGCATGAGCAGCAGTTCGCGCGGGCCCTTGCGGCCGCGGCCCGCCACCGGCAGCGCGCGCAGCGCCAGGGTCACCGGGGCGCCCAGCAGCACCAGGATCGGCGACAGCATGCTGATCACCATGTGCTGCACCATGTGCACGCTGAACATGACCATGCCGTAGTCGTTGAGCCTGGTGCACATCACCAGGGCGATGCTCAGCACGCCGACCACGAAGAAGACGGTCCGGCCGACCGGCCAGGCGTCGCCGCGCCTGCGCAGCCGCAGCACGCCGTACCCGTACAGGGCGAGAGCGAGAACGCAGCCGACCAGGAAGAACGGGTCCGCGGAGAACTGGAGCCCACGTCCCAGCGTGAACGGCGGCAGATCCATGTTCATGCCGTGCCCGCTGTGATCCATCTGTTCACTCCCGCTGGGGACGTCCCCGATTCGTGCCGGTTGTCCCGACCAGACTAGAACCGCCCCCGGTCGCGGATGCGACCGGGGGCGGTTCGTCGGAACGGTGAGTCGTCAGAGCACGCATTCGGCCTCGGCGTACCGCTCGGCGGGGACCGTCTTCAGCGTCTCCACCGCCCGGGCCAGCGGCACCATGGTGATGTCCGTGCCCCGCAGCGCCGTCATCCTGCCGAACTCCCCGCGGTGCGCCGCCTCCACCGCGTGCCAGCCGAAACGGGTGGCGAGAACACGGTCGTACGCCGTCGGGGTGCCTCCGCGCTGGACGTGGCCGAGGATCACCGGGCGGGCCTCCTTGCCCAGCCGCTGTTCCAGTTCGGTGGAGAGCTGCGTCGCCACCCCGGCGAACCGCTCGTGCCCGTAGATGTCCTTCGTCCCCCGACGGAACTGCATGGAACCCTCACGGGGCTTCGCGCCCTCCGCGACGACGACGATCGCGAACTTCTTCCCGGCCGAGAAGCGCCTGCCGACCACCTCGGTCAACTCGTCGATGTCGAAGGGGCGCTCCGGCACGACGATGGCGTGCGCGCCCGCCGCCATGCCCGAGTGCAGGGCGATCCAGCCGGTGTGGCGCCCCATGACCTCGACGATCAGCACCCGCTGGTGCGATTCGGCGGTGGTCTTCAGCCGGTCGAGTGCCTCGGTGGCGACACCGACGGCGGTGTCGAAGCCGAAGGTCACATCGGTGGCGGCGATGTCGTTGTCGATGGTCTTCGGCACACCGACGATCGGCAGACCCGCCTCGGAGAGCAGATGGGCCGCCTTCAGCGTGCCCTCGCCGCCGATCGGGATGATCACGTCGAGACCGAGATCGGAGACGTGGCCCCTCGCCTGTTCGACGCCGCCGCGCAGATGGGCGGGCTGGACCCGGGAGGAGCCGAGGATCGTGCCGCCGCGGGCGAGGATGCCGCCCACCGCGTCCAGATCGAGCTTGCGGTAGTCGCACTCCAGGAGCCCCTTCCACCCGTCGTGGAAGCCGATGACCTCGTCGCCGTGGTCGACCACCGCGCGATGCACGACGGAACGGATGACGGCGTTCAGGCCGGGGCAGTCGCCGCCGGAGGTGAGCACACCAATTCGCATTGCCCGGGAAACCTTTGCAACGTGGGCCGACGACCGGACCCCGTCGTCCGGTTGGATCCCCGCCACCCTACCGGCGTGGAGTGGCGGGGCCGAACCGTGTGTCCGCCTGCTGGACGCCGCTCAGCTGAGCGGAAAACGCCTCATCGGACGGGCCGTGCGGCGCTCGTCAGGCGGGCTGGGTCGCCGAGGCGATGCGCTCGGCGCGCAGCGCGTCGTACCAGCGGTCGTCGGTCGGCGGCAGCGCGTTCACGTCCAGGGCCAGCTTCAGCAGCAGGTCCGCGACCAGCGGGTTGCGCGCCATCACCGGCCCGTGCATGTACGTGCCGAAGACCGTGTCGTTGTACGCGCCCTCGGTGCCGTCGCCGGTGCCGTTGCCCCGGCCGAACTGCACCCGGGCGAACGGGCGTGCCGTCGGCCCGAGATGGGTGATGCCCTGGTGGTTCTCGAACCCGGTCAGCGGCGGCAGACCGAGCCGCGGGTCGATGTCGGCGAGGACGTCGCCGACGCACCGGGCGCCCTCGCCACGGGTGGAGACCACGTCGAGCAGGCCGAGACCGGGCTCGCGCTCGCCGAGGTCGTTGATGAACTCGTGGCCGAGGATCTGGTACCCGGCACAGACCGAGAAGATGATCGCGCCGTTGGACGCGGCCCGGTTCAGGCCGCCGTCGCGACGCAGTCGCTCCGCGGCCAGCCGCTGCGGACGGTCCTCACCGCCCCCGACCAGGTAGATGTCACCGGACGTCGGGATCGGCTGGTCGCTGCGGACGTCGACGCGCTGCACGTCGAGACCGCGCTGCCGGGCCCGGCGCTCGACCACCAGGACGTTCCCCTGGTCGCCGTAGGTGCTGAGGAGGTCCGGGTAGACCCAGACGACACGCAGACCGTTGTTGCTCATGCTTCGTCCTCTCCGGAGGGGGCCGGGGCCGGGGTCAGTTGCCGACACGACGGCGCAGGTCCTGGAAGGCGGTGTAGTTGGCGATGACCTCGATACGGCCGGGCGGAGCCTGCTCCACGGCCTCGTCGAGGGACTCGCAGACCCGGAAGTCGAGACCTGCCACTTCGAGACGGACCGCGAGGTCCAGCTTCCGGTCGCCGAGCACGAAGATCGGGTGGCCGGCCAGCTGCGTGTAGTCCACGTCCCAGAGCCACGAGGTGTCCGTGCCGTCCGCGCCGCGGGCGTTGACGGAGAGGATCACCGGGGTGGGCGGCGGGTCGATCAGGGAGAACGTCTCCAGCCACCCCGCCGGGTTCTTCGCCAGCAGCAGCCTCAGTTCGCGGTTGAGGAAGGCCACCACGTCGTAGCGGCCCGCGACGGCCTGCACCTGGTACATGCGCTCCAGCGCCACCTGCGGCGGCACACCGAAGACGGCGGCCACGGCGGCGGAGGTGGCGGCGTTGGCCTTGTTGGCGCGGCCGGGCAACTGGAGGTGGATCGGCCAGGCCGAACCGTGCGGGTCCAGGACGTAGTCGCCGTGCAGCACCCAGCTCGGGGCGGGACGGCGGAACCCGCACTCGCCGCAGAACCAGTCGTCACCGGGGCGCTGCATCACACCGCCGCAGGACGGGCAGGACCAGGCGTCGTCCTTCCAGGCCTGACCGGCCGCCACCCACACCACGTTGGGGGAGGAGGACGCCGCCCAGACGATCAGGGGGTCGTCGGCGTTCGCGACGATCACTGCCTTCGAGCCGGACAGTCCCTCGCGCCACTTCTCGGCGAGCATCCGGGTCTCCGCGGCGCGGTCCAGCTGGTCCCGGGAGAGGTTGAGGAGCGCGATCACCTTGGGCGTCGTGTCGCGGGCGACCCCGGCGAGGTACTTCTCGTCGACCTCTATGACCCCGTACTGCGCGTCCGAGCCGCCCGCGAGCGCGGAGGTGATGCCCGCCGGCATGTTCGCGCCGAGCGCGTTGGACACGACCGGGCCCGCCGCGCGCAGCGCCTCGGCGATCAGCCGGGTCGTCGTCGTCTTGCCGTTCGTCGCCGACACGAGGATCACGTCCAGGTGTTGCGCCAGCCGCCCCAGCAGGTCGGGGTCGAGCTTGAGCGCCACCCGGCCGCCGATCACCGATCCGCTGCCGCGCCCCGCGGCGCGCGACACCGCCGCCGCGGCCTTACCCGCCGTCACGGCCAGCTTGGCCCGCGGCGACAGCGGCTCCGTGTTGCCTGCCATCGTCCTAGATCCTCCTTGCATCGGTCCACGCCCAGCCTATCGATGTCCGGCGGGGCGACCGCACCGCGGCACCTCCGGGGAGGGCGAGGGCCTGCGGAACGTACGATTACCACCATGCGAAACCGCCCGATCCCCGGCAGTTCCGGACTGATTCGTGCCATGAGTCTGCTCGGAGATCCGGTGCTGCACGATGCCTGTGAACCGGTCACGGACTTCGGCCCCGCCCTCGCCCGGCTCGTCGAGGACATGTACGCCACCATGTACGCGGCCGGGGGCGTGGGTCTCGCGGCCAATCAGATCGGCGTCCCGCTGCGGGTGTTCGTGTACGACTGCCCGGACGACGAGGACGTCCGGCACCTCGGTCATCTCGTCAACCCGGAGCTGGTCGAGGCGGACGGGGTCGTCGTGCGCGGCCCGGAGGGCTGTCTCTCGCTCCCCGGCATCGAGGCGGGCACCCCGCGCTTCGACCGGGCCGTCGTCGAGGGCGCGACCGTCACGGGCGAGCCGGTCCGGATCACCGGGACCGGTTTCTTCGCCCGCTGCCTCCAGCACGAGTGCGACCACCTGGAGGGCAGGGTCTACACGGACCGGCTGACCGGGCTGCGCCGGAGCAGGGCGCTGCGCGCGGCCCGCCGGGCCCCCTGGGCGCGGAGCGGCTGAGAGCCCGTCGCCGTGGTCCGGCGCAGCCCTCGGCGCGTCGCGCGACGGCACGGCCGGCGTCGCCGGTGCCGGGCCCCGTCCGGCACATCCCGCCCGGCCTCCGGCCGGACGGCGCCGCCTCCGGAACACGTGTCAGAACCCCGGACCGCCGGGCCGGTCGCCCGCGGCGGCCAGCCTGCCCCACAGCAGATCCGCCAGGCTGCGCACCAACTGCTCGCGGGAACAGGGGCGTTCGCCCAGCCACCAGTCACCCGCCGCGTGCATCATGCCGACGATGCCATGTCCCCAGATGCGGGCCGAGGCCTCGCCGTCCGGGCCCAGGTCCACCCGCTCGGCGATCACCGTGGCGAGTTCCTCTCCCAGGCGCCGGAGCAACGGGGCGGAATGCCGCCCGACGTCGAAGCCCTGCTCGGCGGAGTGGGCCGAATCGTCGGACGGGTGCATCAGGAAGCGGTAGACCTGCGGCCGGGCCTCGATCGCCGCGAGGTAGGTGTCGAGCGTGGATTCCACTCGTCGGCGGCGCTCCGCGGGCGCGTCGAGTGCGGCCCGCAGCGCGACCAGCAGGGCGTCGGTGTGGCGTTTGGCGAGAGCGCGGTAGAGGCCGCCCTTGTCGCCGAAGTGCCGGTAGAGGATGGGTTTGGTGATTCCGGCCTCCGCCGCGATGGCGTTCATCGAGGCGCCCGGACCGTCCCGGAGCACCACGCGGTCGGCGGCCTCCAGCAGTTCGCGCCGGCGGTTCTCGGCCGCTGTCCGCTGCCGTTCGGCCTGTTGTGTGGTCTGCATGTCGCCTCTCCCCGCCCTGCCCGTGCCCGTGCGTCCTGCCTGCGCAACGTAACACCCTGCCCGCGCGGTGCGCGGATCGGTGCCGGGCCGGTTGACATGGGCTACTTGTCGGTAACAGACTGCCGTTACCGCAAGTAACCAGTGGTTTTTTCAGGGCAGTACCTGGAGGGGACGATGGCCGAGTTCACGCTCGAACTCAACGACGACCAGAAGCAGGTCCGTGACTGGCTCCACGGCTTCGCCGCGGATGTGATCCGTCCGGCGGCTTCGGAGTGGGACGAGCGCGAGGAAACGCCGTGGCCCGTCATACAGGAGGCCGCCAAGGTCGGCATCTATTCCCTCGACTTCTACGCCCAGCAGTTCTTCGACCCGACGGGGCTCGGCATCCCGATGGCGATGGAGGAGCTGTTCTGGGGCGACGCGGGCATCGCGCTGTCGATCGTCGGCACGGGCCTGGCGGCCGTGGGCGTCCTCGCCAACGGCACCGAGGAGCAGATCGGCACCTGGATTCCGCAGATGTACGGCGACGTCGACGACGTCAAGGTCGCGGCCTTCTGCTCCTCCGAGCCGGACGCGGGCTCCGACGTCGCCTCGATGCGCACCCGCGCGGTGTACGACGGGGCGAAGGACGAGTGGGTGCTCAACGGGACCAAGACCTGGGCCACCAACGGCGGCATAGCCAACGTCCACGTGGTCGTCGCCGTGGTCGACCCGGAGCTCGGGTCCAAGGGGCACGCCTCGTTCATCGTCCCGCCGGACACGCCCGGTCTCTCCCAGGGCCAGAAGTTCAAGAAGCACGGAATCCGTGCCTCGCACACCGCCGAGGTCGTCCTGGAGGACGTGCGGATCCCCGGCCACTGCCTGCTCGGCGGCAAGGAGAAGCTCGACCAGCGTCTGGCAAGGGCCCGGGAACGCGCCGCCTCCGGCGGGGAGCGGGTGAAGAACGCGGCGATGGCCACCTTCGAGGCGTCCCGTCCCGCGGTCGGCGCCATGGCGGTCGGCACCGCCCGCGCCGCCTACGAGGTCGCGCTGGACTACGCGAAGACCCGTACCCAGTTCGGCCGCCCGATCATCGACAACCAGGGCGTCGCCTTCCAGCTGGCGGACATGCGCACACAGATCGACGCGGCCCGGCTGCTGGTCTGGCGCGCCTCCTGGATGGCCGCCACCGGCAAGCCGTTCACCTCGGCCGAGGGCTCCATGTCCAAGCTGTACGCGAGCGAGACGGCGAAGAAGGTCACCGCCCAGGCCGTGCAGATTCTCGGCGGCAACGGCTTCACGCGGGAGTACCCGGTGGAGCGGATGCACCGGGACGCCGCGATCTACACCATCTTCGAGGGCACGAGCGAGATCCAGCGCCTGGTGATCGCCCGCACCCTCTCGGGCATGCAGATCCGCTGACACCTGGGACGGGACGCGGCCCGTGGGGGGCGGCGTCCCGCACGCCACCCCCGGTCCGGTCAGGCGGGCAGTTGGGCCTCGATGGCGGCGACGAGCTCCGGGGCCTCCGGATCCGTGCCGGGCCGCAGCCGGGCGACCGGCTCGCCGGCCGACGAGATGAGGAACTTCTCGAAGTTCCACTGGACGTCACCGGCCTCGCCGTCCGCGTCCGCCAGTCCGGTCAGTTCGGCGTAGAGGGGGTGGCGCGCCTCCCCGTTCACGTCGGTCTTCTCCAGCAGCGGGAAGGTGACCCCGTACGTCGTCGAGCAGAACGTCCGGATCTCCTCCGCACCGCCCGGCTCCTGTCCGGCGAACTGGTTGCAGGGCACGCCGAGGACCGTGAAGCCGCGGTCCGCGTACGTCTTCTGGAGTCGTTCCAGGCCCGCGTACTGCGGAGTGAGTCCGCACTGGGACGCGACGTTCACCAACAGGACGGCACGGCCGCGGTAGTCGGCCAGGGACGTGGGCTCGCCGGAGAGAGTGCGCAGCGGAATGTCGTACAGCGTCATGAGGCGCTCCTTGTGAGGGTCGGCTTCCAACAGCCATTGTCCTGCCCGCGGGTTGACCTGTGCGAACTCGAACGCCCGGCCGCCCGCCGCCGTTGACCGTGACGTACCCCGATGGCGGCGCCGAGCGCTTGTCCGGGGCGTGTTCTCTGCCGGCCGCCCCGGTGGCGATAACCGGCGGGCGGCGGGACGGTGCCGCACGGCCGTGCGGGCGGATCGCCGACCGGACCGGCCGTGGACGGCCCGCGGCAGCGGGCCGCGGGGCGCGCCGTCCGCCGGATGGAGCAACCGGCCCGATTACCCGCCGCGGCCACGACCGAGATGCGTTCCGCCGTGCCCGCTGCTGCAATGGCGAGGGCGTGGCCCCGGCGGACCGGGGCGGGTCGAGATGCTGAGGAGCTGGCGTGAGCGGCGAGAGCGACGAGACGGGACCGATCGACTACCTGGTGGTGGAGTTCCCGGCGGGCAGCCGGACGGGGGAGGGGCTGCCCCTGCTGGTCGATCTGGTCGACCGGGGCATCATCCGGATCCTGGACCTGGCCTTTGTCAGGAAGCATCCGGACGGCACGGTCGAAGGCGTGGAACTCTCCGAAGTGGCCGCGGACGGCGGCACCGACATCGCCGTGTTCGAAGGAGCCTCGTCGGGCCTGCTCGGCCGTGACGACATCGGCGAGGCGAGCGAGGTTCTCGAACCGGGCAGCACCGCCGGGATCCTCGTCTACGAGAACGTGTGGGCGGGCCCGTTCGCCGCGGCCCTGCGCCGTTCGGGCGGACGCGTCGTCGCCGACGGGCGCATTCCGCTCCAGGAGGTCCTGGCCTCGCTCGACGCCGCAGAGGCAGGCGTCTGAACAGGTCGGCCCCGTTCCGCAGTGTCAGTCGAAAGGAGATGCACCATGCCGGGTCTGCTTCGCGGCGTCGCCCGTACGGCGGAGAGCACCGACACCCCCACCGCCGTGTCCGACCGGGTGTCCCGGCGCCAGGCGGGCCGCTGGGCGCGACAGGACACCGCCGGGACGCCACAGGCCGCCGGCCCCACGTCCGCGCCGCCCCCGACGACGCTCGCACCGGAGGAGGAGATGAGCAACAAGATCGCCCACCTCAAGGAACTCGGTGACCTCAGAAGCCGGGGCGTCCTGACCGGCGGCGAGTTCGAGGCCCAGAAGGCCAGGCTCCTCGCCTCCTGACCGGTCGCGGCTCCACCGCGCGGCTCCGCGCGCCGCGTCGCCGCCGTTCGGCACGCCGCCCGTCCGCGGACTCCACCGTCGTGCGCCGTCCGGCAGTCGCGGAGCGGACGGACGGCCTGAGACGATCGTGGCGTGGACCCCGCCGACTCCCTCTTCGCCCCGGAAACCGACGACGGGCCCGACGACGCCCCGCCCGACGACCGGACGCCCCGGCGGCCGATGGTGCGCTGTCGCCTGTGCGGCCGCCCGCTCACCGGGACGGAGTCGCGCCGCACCGGCCTCGGCCCCGCCTGTGACGCCAAACTCCATCCGGCGCCCCCGGACATCCGCACCCGCCGCCACGAGGCCGCGCAGGACCCACTGCCCGGCCTCTGAGGACACCCGGGCCTGCCCCGGCTACCCGTCCAGACGGCGGAACAGCCCCTCCTGCACCACGGACACCAGCAGATTGCCCGCGCGGTCGTAGATCCGGCCGCGCGCCAGCCCCCGTCCACCGGTTGCGATCGGCGACTCCTGGTCGTAGAGGAACCACTCGTCCGCCCTGAACGGCCTGTGAAACCACATGGCGTGATCCAGGGAGGCCATGTCGAAACCGCGCGGACCCCACAGCGGCTCGACCGGGATGCGGACCGCGTCGAGCAGCGTCATGTCACTCGCGTACGTCAACGCGCAGGTGTGAACCAGCGGATCATCGCCCAGCGGTCCGACCGCCCGCATCCAGACCGCACTGCGCGGATCCGCCCCCTTCACCTCGTCCCGCGTCCAGCGCAACCGGTCGACGTAGCGAATGTCGAAGGGCTGACGGCGGGCCATCCGCTCCAGCGCCTCCGGGAGCACCCCGAGATGCTCACGCACCTCATCGGCAACGGCCGGCAGCTCATCGGGGCCGGGAACCTCCCGGGCAGGCGGCAGCTGATGCTCGAAACCTGCCTCCTCCGGCCGGTGGAACGACGCCGTCAGGCTGAAGACCGTCCGCCCCTGCTGGACGGCCGTGACCCTGCGCGTGGTGAACGACCGCCCGTCCCGGATGCGCTCCACCTGGTAGACGATCGGCACCCCCGGACGACCCGGACGCAGGAAGTACGCGTGCAGCGAATGGACCGGCCGGTCCCCGTCGGTGGTCCGGCCGGCCGCGACCAGCGCCTGCCCGGCGACCTGCCCGCCGAACACGCGTTGCAGCGACTCCTGGGGACTGCGGCCCCGGAAGATGTCGACCTCGATCCGTTCCAGATCGAGCAGGTCCACCAGGCGCTCGGCGGGATTCGTCATGAGGCTCGTCTCCCCTCTCGCAACGGCGCCGCCCGCACGGCGTACGCCCTCACAGCTGACCGACGGAGGTGACCCGGACCACGGCCCGGCCCTCCTCGTCGGAGGCGGCAAGATCGACCTCCGCGTCGATGCCCCAGTCGTGGTCGCCGTTCGGGTCGGCGAACGCCTGCCGGACCCGCCACAGCCCGTGCGCCGCGTCCTCTTCGATCCTCAGCAGCTTCGGCCCGCGGGCGTCCGGACCGGTGCCCAGCTCGTCGTACTCGTCCCAGTAGGCGTCCATCGCCTCGCCCCACGCGTCCTCGTCCCAGCCCGCGTCGCCGTCCAGCTCGCCCAGCTCGGCGACCCTGTCCAGCGCGGCCAGCTCGACCCGGCGGAACATCGCGTTGCGCACCAGCACCCGGAACGCGCGGGCGTTGGCCGTGACCGGCTTCACCTCGTCGGCCTTCTCCTGCGCCTCCTCGGCGGTCTCCAGCTCCGGGTTGGCGAGCTGCTCCCACTCGTCGAGCAGACTGGAGTCCACCTGGCGCACCATCTCGCCGAGCCAGGCGATCAGGTCCTGGAGGTCCTCCGACTTGAGATCGTCCGGGACGGTGTGCTCCAGCGCCTTGTACGCGCTCGCGAGGTAGCGCAGCACGATGCCCTCGGTGCGGGCCAGCTCGTAGTGGGAGGTGAACTCCGTGAACGTCATGGCGCGTTCGTACATGTCCCGGATCACGGACTTCGGCGACACCGGATGGTCGCCGACCCACGGGTGGCTCCTGCGGTAGACGTCGTACGCGTGCCACAGCAGCTCGCTCAGCGGCTTCGGGTACGTGACCTCCTGGAGCAGCTCCATGCGCTCCTCGTACTCGACACCGTCCGCCTTCATCCGCCCGACCGCCTCGCCGCGCGCCTTGTTCTGCTGCGCGGCGAGGATCTGGCGAGGATCGTCCAGCGTCGACTCCACGACCGAGACCATGTCCAGGGCGTACGAGGGAGACTCGGGGTCCAGCAGGTCGAACGCGGCGAGCGCGAAGGTCGACAGCGGCTGGTTGAGCGCGAAGTGCTGCTGGAGATCGACGGTGAGCCGGACGATGCGGCCCTCCGCGTCCGGAGCGTCGAGCCGCTCCACCACACCGCCGTCCAGCAGCGAGCGGTAGATCGCGATGGCCCGGCGGATGTGCCGCAGCTGAGCCCTGCGCGGCTCGTGGTTGTCCTCCAGCAGGCGCCGCATCGCCTCGAAGGCGTTGCCGGGACGCGCGATCACGGACAGCAGCATGGTGTGAGTGACCCGGAACCGGGAGGTCAGCGGCTCGGGATCGGACTGGATCAGCTTGTCGAAGGTGGTCTCCGACCAGGCGACGAAGCCCTCCGGGGCCTTCTTGCGGACCACCTTCCGCTTCTTCTTGGGATCGTCGCCGGCCTTCCTGACCGCCTTCTCGTTCTCGATGACGTGCTCGGGGGCCTGCGCCACGACGAAGCCCGCCGTGTCGAAACCGGCCCGCCCCGCGCGGCCCGCGATCTGGTGGAACTCCCGGGCCCGCAGGGTGCGCACGCGGGTGCCGTCGTACTTGGTGAGGGCCGTGAACAGCACCGTGCGGATGGGCACGTTGACGCCGACGCCGAGGGTGTCCGTACCGCAGATCACCTTCAGCAGGCCGGCCTGGGCGAGCTTCTCCACCAGGCGCCGGTACTTCGGGAGCATGCCCGCGTGGTGCACCCCGATGCCGTGCCGGACGTAGCGGGAGAGGTTCTTGCCGAACTTGGTGGTGAAGCGGAAGCTGCCGATCAGATCGGCGATCTTCTCCTTCTCCTCCTTGGTGCACATGTTGATGCTCATCAGCGACTGCGCCCGCTCGACGGCCGCGGCCTGGGTGAAGTGCACGATGTAGACCGGCGACTGCCGGGTGTCCAGGAGCTCGGTGAGGGTCTCGGTGATCGGCGTCAGCCGGTACTCGTAACTGAGCGGGACCGGCCGGGTCGCCGAGCGGACCACGGAGGTGGGGCGGCCGGTGCGCCGGGTCAGATCCTCCTCGAACATCCTGACGTCGCCGAGCGTGGCCGACATCAGGACGAACTGGGCCTGGGGGAGCTCCAGCAACGGGATCTGCCAGGCCCAGCCGCGGTCCGGCTCGGCGTAGAAGTGGAACTCGTCCATCACGACCTGGCCGATGTCCGCGTACTTGCCGTCGCGCAGGGCGATGGAGGCCAGCACCTCGGCGGTGCAGCAGATCACCGGGGCGTCGGCGTTGACCGAGGCGTCGCCGGTGAGCATGCCGACGTTCTCCGTACCGAACAGTTTGCACAGGTCGAAGAACTTCTCCGAGACCAGCGCCTTGATCGGCGCGGTGTAGAACGTGACCTTGTCCTGCGCCAGGGCGGTGAAGTGCGCACCCGCCGCGACCAGGCTCTTCCCGGAGCCGGTCGGGGTGGAGAGGATCACGTTCGCGCCGGACACCACCTCGATCAGCGCCTCCTCCTGAGCCGGATAGAGGGTGATGCCCCGGGTCTCGGTCCATGACGAGAATGCCTCGAACAGGGCGTCGGGGTCGTCGGTCGGGGGCAGCTGATCGATAAGGGTCACGCCCCCCATCTTGCCTGTCTTCCGCCCGGATGAGGGAACCGGACGACCGTATGAAGATCATGGGCGATACGCTGCCCACTCAACTCGGCCGCCCCTGGGCGGTCATGGCGGCAGGACGACTCCGGGGGCGGGAAGCACCATGATGGGACCGGCACACTCACTGTCAGGGGCGGCGGCCTGGCTGGGGGTGGGGGCGGTGGCCGCGGCCACCGACCACGCGATGCCCTGGCCCGTCCTCGTCGTCGGGGCGCTGATCACCGCGGGGGCGGCGCTCGCCCCCGACCTCGACCACAAGTCGGCGACCATCTCGCGCGCCTTCGGACCGGTGTCCCGGGGGCTCTGCGAGATCGTCGACAAGCTCTCGCACGCCGTCTACAAGGCGACCCGGATGCGCGGCGACTCGCACCGCAACGGCGGCCACCGGACCCTGACACACACCTGGCTGTGGGCGGTCCTGATCGGAGCCGGGGCCTCGGCCGCCGCCGTCCTCGGCGGCCGGTGGGCGGTCCTGGGAATTCTCTTCGTCCACATGGTGCTGGCCGTCGAAGGGCTGCTGTGGCGGGCCGCCCGGATGTCCAGCGACGTCCTGGTGTGGCTGCTCGGAGCGACCAGCGCCTGGACACTCGCGGGCATCCTGGACCAGCCGGGGCACGGATCGGGCTGGCTGTTCACCGATCCCGGCCAGGAGTACCTGTGGCTCGGTCTGCCGATCGTGCTCGGCGCCCTCGTCCACGACATCGGCGACGCGCTGACCGTCTCCGGCTGCCCGATCCTGTGGCCGATCCCGGTGGGACGCAAGCGCTGGTACCCGATCGGTCCGCCGAAGGCCATGCGGTTCCGCGCCGGGAGCTGGGTGGAGCTGAAGGTGCTGATGCCCGCCTTCATGGTCCTCGGCGGCCTGGGCGGAGCGGTGGCGCTGAACGTCATCTGACCCGCCGCCCCGGGGCGGCCCGGGCGGTCGGCCGCGGGGGAAGGACCGACGCGGCGGCCCCTGTGCCGGTGGCATCCGGCGACGACCGCGCCGGGCGGACGCGCTGCACGGTGGCCCGGGCGCGGATCGCGTCCGGGCCACCGGCGTACGCCACGGCGGACGGGCGCGACGCCCGTCCGCCACCCGCCGCCACCACGCACACGCGGTGCCGGTGCGGCGGCCGACCGACGCGCACCACACACGTCCGACGGAATCGTCCTCAGCCGTGCCAGGACCGCCACAGCGCCGCGTACGCGCCGTCCGCGGCCACCAGCTCGTCGTGGCTGCCCAGTTCGCTGATCCGGCCGTCCTCCACCACCGCGATCACATCCGCGTCGTGCGCGGTGTGCAACCGGTGGGCGATCGCCACGACCGTCCGTCCGTCCAGCACCCGGGCCAGTGACCGCTCCAGATGCCTGGCGGCCCGAGGATCCAGCAGCGACGTCGCCTCGTCCAGCACCAGTGTGTGCGGATCGGCAAGGACCAGCCGGGCCAGGGCGATCTGCTGCGCCTGGGCCGGAGTCAGCGCCAGACCACCGGAACCGACCTCGGCGTCGAGCCCCTTCTCCAGCTCCCTCGCCCAGCCGTCCGCGTCGACCGCCGCGAGGGACGCCCACAGCTCGGCGTCCTCGGCGGTCGTCCGGGCCAGCAGCAGGTTGTCCCGCAACGACCCGGCGAACACATGGTGCTCCTGGTTGACCAGCGCCACGTGCGTGCGTACGTCCTCCGCCTTCATCCGAGACAACTCGGCGCCGCCGAGCGTGACCTCTCCCATGCGCGGAGCGTAGATCCCGGCCAGCAACCGGCCCAGCGTGGACTTGCCGGCCCCGGACGGGCCGACCAGCGCGATACGCGTACCCGGTGGGACGTCCAACGACACCTCGTGCAGGACGTCCAGCCCGGCACGGTAGCCGAAGCGCACCTCGTCGGCCCGGACGTCCCGGCCGTCCGGGACGATCCGCGCGTCGCCCGCCTCCGGCTCGATGTCCCGCACACCGACCAGCCGGGCCAGCGACACCTGTGCCACCTGCAACTCGTCGTACCAGCGCAGGATCAGTCCGATGGGATCGACCATCATCTGCGCCAGCAACGCGCCCGTCGTCAGTTGCCCGACCGTCAGCCAGCCCTCGATGACGAACCAGCCGCCGAGCATCAGTACCGCGCCGAGGATGACCACATAAGTGGTGTTGATGACGGGGAAGAGCACGGAACGCAGGAAGAGCGTGTACCGCTCCCACGCGGTCCACTCCTTGATCCGCCGGTCCGACAGCGCGACCCGGCGCGCACCCAGGCGGTGGGCCTCGACCGTCCGCCCCGCGTCCACGGTCTCCGCGAGCGTCGCCGCGACCGCCGCGTACCCGGCGGCCTCCGAACGGTACGCGGACGGCGCCCGCCGGAAATACCAGCGGCAGCCCAGGATCAGGACGGGCAGGGCGAGCAGGACCGCCAGGGCCAGGGGCGGGGCCGTCGCCGTGAGCGCGGCGACCAGCAGCCCGGCCCAGACCACGCCGATCGCCAGCTGCGGCACGGCCTCGCGCATCGCGTTGGCCAGCCGGTCGATGTCCGTGGTGATCCTGGACAGCAGGTCACCCGTCCCGGCCCGCTCCAGCACGCCCGGCGGCAACGCGACCGACCGTACGAGGAAGTCCTCGCGCAGATCGGCCAGCATCTCCTCGCCGAGCATCGCGCTGCGCAGCCGCATCATCCGGGTGAACACGGTCTGCACGACCAGCGCGAGCGCGAACACCGCGGCGGTGCGCCCCAGATGGAGGTCCTCGACGCCGTCGGAGAGGTCCTCGACCAGGCCGCCCAGCAGATACGGGCCGACGATCGAGGCGATCACCGCTGTCGCGTTGAACGCGATCAGCACGGTGAACGGTCTGCGGTGACGCCGCAGCAGCTCCCGCACATAGCTCCGTACGGTGGTGCGGGTGCCCACCGGCAATGTCGTCGCCGACTCCGGCGCCGCCGGGTCGTACGTCGGTTCCGCGACGCCGATCATGCCCGTTCCTCGACTTCCTCGATCGTCCTGGGCGCGTTCCCGCCGTTCGGGTCCGCGATCTCCTCGTCCGTCTCGCGCGTCACCACCGCCCGGTAGCGCGGTTCCCCGCGCAGCAGTTCCCGGTGGGTTCCGACCGCGACGACCGTGCCCCGGTGCACCAGAGCCACCCGGTCCGCCAGGTCGAGCAGCAGTGGCGAGGAGGCGAACACCACGGTGGTGCGGCCCCGGCGCAGCTCCTTGATCCCGGCGGCGACCCGCGACTCCGTGTGCGAGTCGACGGCCGAGGTCGGCTCGTCGAGAACCAGCGCCTCGGGGTCGGTCACCAGTGAGCGGGCCAGTGCGAGCCGCTGACGTTGGCCGCCGGAGAGCGAGCGGCCACGCTCGGTGATGCGCGCGGACATGGGGTCGCCGTCCGTGGCGACGGACGCCCGTGCCAACGAGGCCAGCACATCGCCGCACCGGGCGGCGGACAGGGCCTCCTCGGCGGACACCCGGCCGGACGACGGCACGTCCAGCAGGTCCCGCAGTGTGCCGGAGAGCAGTACCGGGTCCTTGTCCTGCACCAGGACCGCGGTGCGGGCGGAGGCCAGCCGGAGCTCGTCCAGCGGAACGCCACCGAGCAGCACGGACGGCGGTTGGTGTCCCGCCGCACCGCTCGCGTTCCGCTCGGCGCCGGTGCTGCCGCCGGTCGTGGTGCCGGCCGTGGTGTCGGAGCCCGTATGCGGGTCCGTGTCGTTGTGCGCGTGTCCGCCGAGGCGTTCGGCCAGCCGGCCCGCCTCGTCCGGATCGCCGCAGACCACCGCGGTGAACAGGCCCGCCGGTGCGAGCAGCCCGGTGGCCGGGTCGTACAGATCGCCGGTCGGTGCGGCGTCGACGGTCGACGGCCGGTCGGTGCGGCGCAGCGACAGCACCCGGACCGCGCGCCGGGCGGAGGGCCGGGAGAAGGAGTACGCCATCGCGATCTCCTCGACGTGGCGCAGAGGGAACAGCAGCAGCGTCGCCGCGCTGTAGACCGTGACCAGCTGACCGACCCCGATCCGGCCGTCGCGGGCCAGCACCGCCCCGTACACGACCAACGAGATGAGCAGTACACCGGGCAGCAGTACCTGGATCGCCGAGATCAGCGACCACATCCGGGCGCTGTGCACCGCTGCCGTACGGACCTCCTGCGAGGCACGCCGGTAGCGGCCGAGAAACAGCTCCTCGCCGCCGATCCCGCGCAGCACCCGCAGTCCGGCGACGGTGTCCGAGGCCAGTTCGGTCGCCTTGCCCGCCTTCTCGCGCTGCAGGTCGGCGCGCCGGGTGGCCCGGGGGAGCAGGGGCAGTACCGCGAGGGCCAGCAACGGCACCGCGAGCGCCACCAGGATGCCCAGCGACGGGAGGTAGAGGACGAGCCCGGCACAGATCAGTACGAGGGCGGCGACCGCCGCTGCGAAGCGGGAGAGCGCCTCGACGAACCAGCCGATCTTCTCGACGTCACCGGTGGACACCGCGACGACCTCACCCGCGGCGACCCGGCGGGTGAGTGCCGAACCGAGTTCCGCGGTCTTGCGCGCCAGCAGTTGCTGAAGGCGGGCGGCCGCAGTGATCCAGTTGGTGATGGCGGCCCTGTGGAGCATGGTGTCGCCGACGGCCATCAGGATGCCCAGCGCGGCGATCAGACCGCCCGCCCACGCGAGCCGGCTGCCGGAACGGTCGACGACTGCCTGTACGGCGAGGCCGACGGCGGGGGGAAAGCCTGCCAGGGAGCACTGGTGCAACAGGCCCCAGGACATGGCCTTGAGCTGGCCGCGGAGCTGGTTGCGGCCCAGCCAGAGCAGGAGATGGGGGCCCGACCGTACATCGGGATCGCCGGGGTCCGAGTACGGAAGATCGCGAATTTGCATGACGTCCCATGGTTCGGTGTGCTGAATTGATCAGCGAATGTCGCAAACTGTCCAAGGCTCGCCCTAATGGGTTCACCTGGGCAATTGGATTTTTCCATGATGACGTCGGGGAGCAGCGGGATCCGGCCGCGGAACCTCTGCGTCCGGGAGCGAGAACCCGCGGGTGAGCGCCCTGCCGCGGTGCCTGCGGGAACCGGGCCTGCCCCGGTTCGACGGAGCCTTTCCGCAGCCCGGTCCCCTCATCCCTGTGTGCGGATGGGGCAGGACTCCTCCGGATCCTCCGAATCCATCCCGGAACGGGCCTTCTCCCACTCGCCGCGAGTGAAGTCCGGAATCTGCTGCGGCGCGTACTTCGCCGTGATGGAGAGATGACTGAGCGGCACGGATGCCGCGCCCACGGGTGCGGGGTGGACACGTCCTGCTCCAGTACCGGGACGTCCGGGGCCGCCGGGACACTCAGGACCGGCGGGACACCGAGGACCGTCGGGGCCGTCCGGCGAACGTGGCGGGCCGGTCGCCGGACGGCCCCGGCGATCACCGCGTAACGGGCCCCGGCCGGGTGGCCCGCTCCAGCTCCATCAGCACGGAGTAGTACGAGTGGCCCGTGGCCCGGTCCATACCGATCTCGCACATGCGGTTGGCGGAGAGGTGGGCGTCGTATTCCCGGGTGTTCACCTCCGCGGCCTCCTTCGCCGTGGCGGACTCCGTCAACTCCTTGTGCAGCATGCCGCGGTCGCCCGCGAAGGCACAGCATCCGGCGTCGTCGGGAATCACCACCTCGTGCGCGCACGCCTCCGCGACCGTGCGCAGCTGGTCCACATCGCCCAGGTGCTGCATGGAACACGTCGGATGCAGTACCGCCGAATCGATTTTCCGGAGCACCGTCAGCTCGGGGAGCAGCTCGTCGGCCGCCCAGACCAGGGAGTCGACGACGGTCAGCTCCTGGTGCAACTCCTTGTTGTCGTCGGTGAGATAGGGCACCACCTCGTGGGCGATGCCCAGCGTGCACGACGACGCGTCGACGACCAGCGGCAGCTTTCCACCCGCCGTCCAGCCCCAGGCCGCCTCCACGATGCGGTTGGCCATCACGGCGTTGCCCTCGTCGTACCCCTTCGAGTGCCAGATCGTCGCGCAGCAGGTACCCGCGACGTCGTCCGGAATCCATACCGGCTTCCCGGCGCGGGCGGAAACGGCGACGACGGCCTGCGGCAGCGACGGGCCGCGATGGCCCTCGGGGCCACCGAAGATGCGGTTCACGCACGCCGGGTAGTAGACGGCGCTCGCCCCGGCACGGGAGGTACGGGGCAGCTTCCGGGCGGCGGCGCCGGGAAGCTCGGGCAGCCACTCGGGGACCAGATCGGGGCGCACGGCCTTGCGGGCGAGCCCGGTGATGGTCTCCAGCGGCCCGTCGCCGAGGCGGTCCCCGATCCGGTCGGCCGCCGCGACCGCGAGCCGTGCCGCCGCCTCCACCGCCTTGAAGTTCTTCGCGGTGAGCGCCGCAACCCGCTCCTCGCGGGCGGAGTGCCGCTGGTGGCGGAAGTCCTTCATCATGGCGCCCGTGTCGATGCCGACCGGGCAGGCCAGCTTGCAGGTCGAGTCACCCGCGCAGGTGTCGACGGCGTCGTAGCCGTACGCGTCCAGCAGGCGTGACTCGACCGGCGCGCCGCCCGGCTGCCGCATCATCTCCCGACGCAGCACGATGCGCTGGCGGGGCGAGGTGGTGAGGTCGTGGCTGGGGCAGGTGGGCTCGCAGAATCCGCACTCGATGCAGGGGTCCGCGACCAGTTCGACCTTCGGGATCGTCTTCAGTCCGCGCAGGTGGGCCTTCGGGTCGCGGTCGAGGACGATGCGCGGGGCCAGCACCCCGTCGGGGTCGATGACCTGCTTGGTACGCCACATCAGCTCGGTCGCCCTCGGGCCCCACTCCAGCTCCAGGAACGGGGCGATGTTGCGTCCGGTGGCGTGCTCCGCCTTCAGGGAGCCGTCGAAGCGTTCCACGGTCAGTCGGCAGAAGTCGTCCATGAACGCCGCGTACCGGTCGACGTCGGACGGCTTCGCCGCGTCGAAGGCGAGCAGGAAGTGGAGGTTGCCGTGCGCCGCGTGCCCGGCGACGGCGGCGTCGAAACCGTGCTCCGCCTGGAGCGCGAGCAGCGCCTCGCAGGCGTCGGCCAGCCGCGAGGGCGGCACCGCGAAGTCCTCCGTGATCAGCGTCGTCCCCGAGGGACGGGTGCCGCCGACGGCGGTGACGAACGCCTTGCGGGCCTTCCAGTAACCCGCGATGACCTTGACGTCGCGGGTGAACTCATTGGTGACCGAGGCCACGGGCGCGACAAGGTCGAGCCCCTCGACGACGGACGCCGCGGCCCGCTCGTACGCCTCCCGGCCCGCTTCGTCCGGAGCCCGGAATTCCACCAACAGCGCCGTGGTCTCCTTGGGAAGCCCTGCCCAGTCCGCGGGCACGCCCCGGACACTCACGGATGCGCGCAGGGTGTTGCCGTCCATCAGCTCGACGGCGATCGCCCCGGCCTCGTTGAACCGGGGCACCGCGGCAGCGGCCGCGGTCAGGGAGGGGAAGAACAGCAGGGCGGTCGACACACTCCGGTCCAACGGCAGCGTGTCGAAGACGACCTCGGAGATGAAGCCGAAGGTGCCTTCCGAACCGACCATCAGACCGCGAAGGATCTCCACCGGCGTCGAGCCGTCCAGGAAGGCGTCGAGCCGGTAGCCGTTGGTGTTCTTGATCTCGTACTTGGCGCGGATCCGTGCCGTGAGCACGGGGTCCGCCTCGATGTCCGCCTTGAGCGCCATCAGCTCCTCGCAGAGCCGGGGCTCGGCCCGGGCCAGGTCCTCGTCCGCCGTGGGAGCGCCCGTGTCGACGACCGTACCGCTCGGCAGCACGAAGGTGAGTGAGGAGACGGTGCGATACGAATTGCGGGTGGTGCCCGCGGTCATGCCCGAGGCGTTGTTGGCCACGACTCCGCCGATCGTGCAGGCGATGGCGCTGGCCGGGTCGGGGCCGAGCAGGCGGCCGTACCGGGCGAGGGTGGCGTTGGCCCGCAGGATGGTCGTCCCCGGCCGGACGCGGGCCCGCGCGCCGTCGTCCAGCACCTCGATGCCCGCCCAGTGATGGCGCACGTCGACCAGGATGTCCTCGCCCTGGGCCTGGCCGTTCAGACTGGTGCCGGCGGCCCGGAACACGACCTCGCGCTCCTTGTCGTGCGCGTACGACAGGATCGCCGAGATGTCGTCGATGTCCTCCGCGACCACGACAACCCGGGGGAGGAACCGGTAGGGGCTGGCGTCGGAGGCGTACTTCACCAGGTCGGAGACCTTCCACAACACCTTCTCCGGTCCCAGCAGGCGGATCAGGTCGCCACGCAGCGGCTCGGGCGTACCGGCGGCCCGCACGTCGGGGACCCGGTCCGGGGACGGCGTACGCGCGGCTCCGGGGCGGAGTGCTTCCGGCTTCGGCTCCAGCAGTGGCATGGCGGGCTCTCCTCGGCGGTTCTGTTCTGTTCTGTTCGGTACGTCCGGCGGGTCTCGCATGTGCGCCGACCGGGCGTACACCTGTGCCCACAGGTTTAGCAGCGACGCTCCGGCATGCCGTTGACCAGGGCGGACAACAGACCACCGAGCACCTCGCGCTGATCGGTGGTCAATGGGGCAAGGATCTCCTCCGCGGCGGCCCGGCGCGCGTCGCGCAGCGACCGGAGGGTGGCGATTCCCTCCTCGGTGATCTCGATCCGGACCACCCGGCGGTTGTCCGGGTCGGGCGCGCGACGCACCCGACCGCTCGCCTCCAGGCCGTCGACCAGGCTCGTCACCGCGCGCGGGACGACGTCCAGCCGCCGGGCCAGATCCGCCATCCGGGGCGGCCCGTCGTAGTGGGCCACGGTGCGGAGCAGCCGGAACTGCGCGGGAGTGATCCCGATCGGCTCCAGTTGGCGGCTCTGGATCCGCTGGAGCCTGCGGGTCACGCGCGACAACTGCTCGGCGAGCACGCCGTCTGCGTCGGAGGATTCCATGCGGGAACGATATCAGGACCCTTGTCATTGTGAGCATAGGTAACAATGAGCTATGCTCTCGAAAGCTCGAAAGCTCGAAAGGAGCGGAGCCCCTGGGGCTCCGGGCCCGAACGGGTGTGCGGTCGGTATGCCGCCGACTTGCCGCCGGGGCCGGGGCGGCCCCGACCCGCCCGCCACGCATCTGCCGAAGGAGCCCATGAAACCCGACGAAATCACCTGGACGCCGCCGCCCCCGGACGGGGACCGCCCGCCCGCCGAGGTGCGCCGCATCCTGCGCCTGTTCCGTCCCTACCGGGGCCGGCTCGCCCTGGTGGGGCTGCTCGTCGGCGCCTCGTCCCTGGTCTCGGTCGCCTCGCCGTTCCTGTTGCGCGAGATCCTGGACACCGCCATCCCGCAGGGGCGCACCGGGCTCCTGTCGCTGCTCGCCGTCGGCATGATCCTCGCCGCCGTGATGAACGGCGTCCTCGGCGTCCTGCAGACCCTGATCTCCACCACGGTCGGCCAGCGCGTCATGCATGATCTGCGCACCGCGGTCTACGCCCAGTTGCAGCGGATGCCGCTCGCCTTCTTCACCCGTACGCGGACCGGCGAGGTCCAGTCCCGCATCGCCAACGACATCGGAGGCATGCAGGCGACCGTCACCTCCACCGCGACGTCGCTGGTCTCCAACCTCACCGCGGTCGTCGCGACCATCGTCGCGATGCTGGCGCTCGACTGGCGGCTCACGCTCGTCTCGCTCCTCCTGCTTCCCGTCTTCGTCTCGATCAGCCGGCGGGTCGGCCGTGAGCGCAAGAAGATCACCACTCGGCGTCAGAAGCAGATGGCCGCCATGGCGGCCACGGTCACCGAGTCGCTCTCCGTCAGCGGCATCCTGCTCGGCCGGACGATGGGCCGGGCGGACTCCCTCACCAAGGGCTTCGCCGAGGAGTCGGAGAAGCTCGTCGATCTCGAAGTCCGCTCCAGCATGGCCGGGCGGTGGCGGATGTCGACGATCGGCGTCGTCATGGCCGCCATGCCCGCCGTCATCTACTGGGTGGCGGGCATGGCCCTCCGGCCGGACGGCCCGGTCGTCTCCATCGGCACGCTCGTCGCCTTCGTCTCGCTCCAGCAGGCACTTTTCCGGCCCGCCGTGAGCCTGCTCTCCACCGGGGTGCAGATGCAGACGTCCCTCGCGCTGTTCCAGCGGATCTTCGAGTACCTCGATCTCGACGTGGACATCACCGAGCCCGAGAACCCCGTGCGGCTGGACCGGATCCGTGGCGAGATCCGCTTCGAGCACGTCGATTTCAGTTACGACGAGAAGAGCGGTCCGACACTCAGCGGCATTGACGTGACCGTGCCGGCCGGTGGCAGCCTGGCGGTGGTCGGCCCCACCGGGTCCGGCAAGTCCACCCTCAGCTATCTGGTGCCCAGGCTCTACGACGTCACCGGCGGCAGAGTCATGCTCGACGGTGTCGATGTCCGGGATCTGGACTTCGACACCCTGGCGCGGGCCGTGGGGGTGGTCTCGCAGGAGACCTACCTCTTCCACGCCTCGGTCGCCGACAACCTGCGCTTCGCCAAACCGGACGCGACCGATGCCGAGATCGAGGAGGCCGCCCGCGCGGCACAGATCCACGACCACATCGCCGCACTGCCCGACGGCTACGACACCTTGGTCGGCGAACGCGGCTACCGCTTCTCGGGCGGCGAGAAGCAGCGCCTCGCCATAGCCAGGACGATCCTGCGGGATCCGCCCGTGCTGGTGCTGGACGAGGCGACCAGCGCCCTCGACACGCGTACGGAGTTCGCCGTGCAGGAGGCGATCGACGCCCTCTCCGCGGGGCGCACCACCATCACCATCGCGCACCGGCTCTCCACCGTCCGCGACGCCGACCGGATCGTCGTCCTGGACGGCGGCCGGACGGAGGAGAGCGGCACCCACGACGAACTCCTGCGGCAGGACGGGCGCTACGCCGCACTCGTCCGCGGGGACACCCGGCTGGAGCCGGCGGCGAGTTGACCGGCGATGTCGCGCGGACGGTCGGGAACGCGCCGCACACGCGGCGGCGCCGCCGCTCCCGTGGGACGGGGAGCGACGGCGCCGGGCGGAACGACGGTCAGATGAGCCAACCCACGAAGTGGACGATGCCGGCGAGCAGGTTGGTGATGATGTTCATTTCGGTGGTTCTCCTTGAACACGATGCTTCTGAGGGACAGCACAGTCGCGGTCTGCAGCCCGTCGCTTGCGCCCCGTAATCATCAACCGCCACGGGGGAGCTGAGCAACGAATGGCGAAACGATCACACGTTCCAGCGAACACCCGATCCCCTGTTCGTGTGTTCTGGTCGTGGTGTGTGGACTTGGCCGGCCGGGCGGGGCCCCGCCCGGAGGGGGGCGGCCCCGGCGATCGCGCCCGTCGTCGCCCACCGGTAACGGCCCCGGGGAACGCGGCACGGCGGCGGTGGTCGCCCTCATGCCTTCGTTCCCGCCGTCTCGGCCGCGGCCTTCGTGCCGGCTCCGGCTTCGTCCAGCAGGCGTGTGATCTCGCGCACCGCGGCACGCCCCGCCCGATTGGCGCCGATGGTGCTGGCGGACGGCCCGTACCCGACGAGATGGACACGCGCGTCCCGTACCGCCCGCGTTCCCTCGACCCGGATGCCGCCGCCCGGTTCGCGCAGTCCCAGCGGCGCGAGGTGATCGAGGGCGGCCCGGAATCCGGTCGCCCAGAGGATCACGTCAGCCTCGACCTCGCGGCCGTCGTGCCAGGCGACCCCGGTCGGGGTGATCCGGTCGAACATCGGCAGCCGGTCGAGCACCCCGTTCTCGCGGGCGCGCCGCACCGCGTCGGTGAGCGGGAGCCCGGTCACGCTCACGACACTCCGCGGCGGCAGTCCGTGCCGTACGCGCTCCTCGACCATCGCCACGGCCGCCCGCCCCCGGTCCGCGTCGAACGGGCCCTCCCGGAAGACCGGCGGTCGGCGCGTCACCCAGTACGTCTCGGCCGCCACCTCGGCGATCTCCATCAGATGCTGCGTACCGAAGGCACCGCCACCGACCACCACCACGCGTCGGCCCGCGAACTCCGCGGGCCCCGGGTAGTTCGCGGTGTGCAGTTGACGCCCCCGGAAGCTCTCCCGGCCCGGGTAGTGGGGCAGGAAAGGCCTGTCCCACGTGCCGGTCGCGTTGATCAGGGCGCGGGTGGCGTACGTGCCCTCGGACGTCTCGACGCGCAGCCGCCCGCCGTCGCCCTCACGTACGGCGCTCACCTCGACCGGCCGGTGGACCCGCAGATCGAAGGCGCGCTCGTATGCGTCGAAGTACGCGCCGATCACCTCGGAGGAGGGGCGGCCCCCGTCGGCCCCGGTCAGCTCCATGCCGGGCAGCGCGTGCATACCGTGCACTTTGTCGTACGTCAGCGAGGGCCAGCGGAACTGCCAGGCTCCACCGGGGCGCGGGCCGCGGTCGAGCACGACGAAGTCCCGGTCGGGTTCGAGGCCGACCCGCCGCAGATGATGGGCGCCGGACAGTCCCGCCTGCCCGGCGCCCACCACGACGACCTCGACCGTGTGCGGCGCACCCTCCCCAGAATTGTTCATGCTTCTACTAACTTCTTCGCGGGTGAGGATCTTCCCGAGAGCGACCGCGACGCGGAGCACGGGAGCGTGATGAACCGGGGGACCACGGGGCCGCCGCACCGCGGGCAGTCCGTCGCCCCCGTTTCCCGGCCTCGACGGCCGTCGGCACAGCTGTTCGGCCGCCTTGACGATTCGCAGGAGCGGGGAGCGGGGAGCGGGGAGCGGGGAGCGGGGAGAGGAGCGGGGGAGCGGGGGAGTGGGGGAGTGGGGACGGAGGAGCAGCCGAGGAGGACGGGGGCGGGTCGCGGTCGAACCGCGTGTCGACGTCAGCGGCGAACGAGAAGGGGCAGGCCGAACGCGTCGGCGCCCCCGACGGCCAGTTCGTCCGGCAGCCGGGAACGGAGCGCGGCGAATTCCCGACTCACCGCGGCCCGCGGTCGGTCGAGCACGCCGGGAGTCCCGTAAGCGATCGCCCCGCCCCGCCTCACCGGACCGGGCTCAGGCACCCGCGCCCGGGCCGGCGAGGCGCGCCGCGACTCGTCCCCGCAGGGCGTTCCCGGCCGGGCGCGGGATCCTCCGCCTGCCCGGCCTCCACCAACGCACGGTCGGCACAAGGACGTTCGGGCCATCCGGGCAGTCCCGCCGACACGCCGCGCCGACCCGTTGACAGGCACGTGCTCCGGGGAACGGCCGACCGGACCACGCGGTCACCGTCGGCAGGTGTGGAGGAAGGGCGTCGGCAGCCGCGGCGACACGCGGCGGAGGCCACCCGCGGCAGGTAGATGTGACCGCGCGAAGCGAGCACAACCGAACGGAACATGCAGCCGGACGCGGCGATCCGCGACCGCGACGGTCAATGGGCTCCCGGCACGTGGACGCGCGATCCCGCGGTGGGAGGAGAAGATGGAGCCATGCCCCACGCCTTCACCACCAGCGTCCTGCACATCACCACAGGAGCGACGGAGTCCGTCACCGACCTGACGCACGACTGCGCAAGGTTCCTCGACCGGGCGGCCCGTGGCGCGGACGGGCTGCTGAACATCTTCGTACCGCACGCCACCGCGGGCATCGCCGTCCTCGAAACCGGTTCGGGCAGCGACGACGACCTCCTGGCCGCCCTCCATACCCTGCTTCCCGCCGACGACCGCTGGCAGCACCGCCACGGCAGCCCCGGCCATGGCCGTGACCACGTACTGCCCGCCCTGGTGCCGCCGCACGCGACACTTCCGGTGATCGCGGGCCGACTGGAACTGGGGACGTGGCAGTCGGTGTGTCTGATCGATACGAACAGGGACAATCCGGAGCGTCGGGTACGGCTGAGTTTCCTGGGCTGAGCGGGGACGAGTACCGGTCCGCTCCGCATTCGAGCGGTGCGGCCGAGGCCGGCACGGCATCATGTCCCCATGCGCACACCCGAGGCCGTTTCCGTCACGCTGGTACGCGGTGACATCAGCCGGCAGGTCGCCGATGTCATCGTGAACGCGGCCAACTCCTCCCTGCTCGGAGGCGGCGGGGTCGACGGGGCCATCCACCGGCGCGGTGGCGTCGACATCCTCGCGGCGTGCCGCGAACTCCGGGCCTCGCGTTACGGAAGGGGCCTGCCCACCGGCCAGGCCGTCGCCACGACCGCCGGGCGGCTGGACGCCCGATGGGTGGTTCACACCGTCGGCCCGGTCTGGAGCAGTGTCGAGGACCGTTCCGCCCTTCTCGCCTCCTGCTACCGCGAGTCGCTGCGGGTGGCGGCGGAGCTGGGGGCGCGCACCGTCGCCTTTCCGGCCATCTCGACCGGGATCTACGGCTGGCCGATGGACGACGGGGCGCGCATCGCCGTTCGTACGGTGCTGGAGGAGGCCGCTCCGCCCGTCGAGGAGGTGCGGTTCGTGCTTTTCGACGCGCACGCGTACGCGGAGTTCCGGGAGGCGCTGGCGGCACGCGGCTGACCTGTTCCCGGTCCGTCGAAGACCGCCGTGGTCAGCAGGCAGGGCGTGCTCACCACGGTGCCGCCCGCGGAGGGCTCGATCCATCGGAGTGTGTCCGCGGCAGGTGTCGCGCCGTGCTCGCGACCGACACCTACTCGGGTGAGCCCAGCCCAGCGCTGCCGGTCGGCGTGTCGTCCGCCGGATGCCGAGCGGCTGCGGACTGCCGCCCGAGTCGGCCGCACGGGCCCGGCGGCATCCGCGTCCCCCCGCCGGGAGCACGGACGGCGGCCCAGTCGGCAGCCGCCCATGACGAGGAGACGTCGAGAGGCCCCGGCAGCGGAACATCGATGTCGGATTCTCGCCAGTCCCGCGGTGCCCGGTGCCCCATGCTGGGGACATGCACACCGACACCGAGCGCTGCGTGCGGGCTGTCCGGTCCAAGGACGCCCGTTTCGACGGCTGGTTCTTCACGGCGGTCCTGACCACCCGGATCTACTGCCGCCCCAGCTGCCCCGTCGTGCCGCCCAAGGTCGAGAACATGACCTTCTACCCCAGTGCCGCCGCGTGTCAGCAGGCGGGTTTCCGGGCGTGCAAGCGGTGCCGGCCCGACACCAGCCCCGGCTCCCCGGAATGGAACGCCCGCGCCGACTCCGTGGCCCGCGCCATGCGCCTCATCCGGGAGGGGGTCGTCGACCGGGAGGGAGTCCCCGGACTCGCGGCCCACCTCGGCTACTCCGCCCGGCAGATCGAGCGCCAGCTGCTCGCCGAGCTGGGCGCCGGCCCACTCGCCCTGGCCCGCGCCCAACGCGCCCAGACCGCGCGCCTGCTCATCGAGACGACCGGGCTCCCCATGGCCGAGGTGGCGTTCGCCGCCGGATTCTCCTCGATCCGCACCTTCAACGAGACCGTCCGCGAGGTCTTCGCACTCGCCCCCGGCGAACTGCGCGGCCGCGCCGCCCGGTCCACGACACCGACGCCCACACCGGGGGTGGTGGTGCTGCGCCTGCCGTACCGTGCCCCACTCAACCCCTCCAACCTCTTCGGTCACCTCGCCGCGACGGCGGTACCCGGCGTCGAGGAGTGGCGCGACGGCGCGTACCGCCGCAGCCTCACCCTCCGCCACGGACACGGCATCGTCGCCCTCACTCCGCGCCCCGACCACATCGGCTGCCGTCTCCTGCTCACCGACCCGCGCGATCTCACCCTCGCGATCAGCCGCTGCCGCTGGCTGCTCGACCTGGACGCCGACCCGGTGGCCGTGGACGACCAGCTGCGCGCCGACCCGCTGCTCGCCCCCCTGGTCGACAAGGCCCCCGGGCGCCGGGTGCCGCGCACCGTCGACGGAGCGGAATTCGCCGTACGGGCGGTGCTCGGTCAGCAGGTCTCGACCGCCGCCGCGCGCACCCACGCGGCCCGCCTGGTCGCCGCGCACGGCCTGCCCGTCGACGACCCCGAGGGCGGCCTCACCCATCTGTTCCCGACCCCGGAGGCGCTCGCCGGGCTCGACCCCGAGCGGCTCGCCCTGCCGCGCAGCCGCCGCACCACCCTCACCACACTCGTCGGCGCCCTCGCCGACGGGACACTCGGGCTCGGCACCGGCACCGACTGGGAGAGGACCCGGACCGAACTCGCCGCCCTCCCCGGCTTCGGCCCCTGGACCGTGGAGGTGATCGCGATGCGGGCGCTCGGCGACCCGGACGCCTTCCTCCCCACCGACCTCGGCATCCGCCGGGCCGCCGCGGAACTCGGCCTCCCGTCGACACCCGCCGCTCTCACCGCCCGGGCGGCGGCCTGGCGTCCCTGGCGGGCCTACGCGGTCCAGTACCTCTGGACCGTCGACGACCACGCCATCAACCACCTGCCCGCATGAACCAGTTGGGAAGTACCGCCATGACCGCCACGCCCATGCGCGAGACCCGGCAGCAGGCCACCGACAGCCACCGACGACACACCGTCGTCGACAGCCCGTACGGTCCACTGACCCTCGTCGCCACCGACGGCACCCTCTCGGGCCTCTACATGACCGGACAACGCCACCGCCCGCCGGAGGAGACCTTCGGCGAGCCCGACCCGGAGCCGTTCACCGAGGCGACCCGCCAGCTCGACGCCTACTTCGCGGGCGAACTGCGCGCGTTCGACCTGCCGTTGCGCCTGGACGGCACCCCGTTCCAACGTGCCGTCTGGGCACAGCTCCAGCGCATCCCGTACGGCGAGACCCGCTCGTACGGCGAACTGGCGGAATGTCTCGGCAAACCGGGGGCCTCACGTGCGGTGGGCCTCGCCAACGGCAAGAACCCGGTGGGCATCATCGTCCCCTGCCACCGTGTCATCGGCGCCTCCGGCGGCCTCACCGGCTACGGCGGCGGGCTCGACCGCAAACAGCGACTGCTGGCCTTCGAGAAGAGCGGGCGGGACGACACCACGACCCTCTTCTGACACACCCGGGCACGCCCCCGCACCCCGGCCGGCGCTCTGCGGCCCGTCCCGCCGGGGGAGGGGGCCGCGGTGACGGGCCCGGCGAGCCGGGCGTCCGTGAACGGGCCGGGAGCGCCGGCCGCCACCCGCCCCGTCCGGCGACGGCGGCCGGTGGCGGTCCGCGGCGGCGTGCGACGTCAGCCGACGAAGATCTCCGCCACGGTCCAGACCGCCAGGCCCAGCATGCAGATGCCGCCGATCCGCTGAACGGTCTTGAGCGGCACCCGCTTCGCGATGAACTGCCCCGCCAGCAGCGCCAGCGCCGAGACCGACATCAGCGCGGCGGCGGACCCGATCGCCGTGGACCAGGTGCCGTTGCTCGCCGCCAGGTTGGCCGTGGTGATCTGGGTCAGGTCACCCCACTCGCTGATGAAGACCGCCATGAACGCCGTCGAATAGACGGGCCAGAACCCGGTCACCGTCCGGGTGCCGCCCTCCTCCTCGTCATCGCCGCCACCGGCCCGCAGCAGCATGAACGCCCCGAACGCGAACAGGGAGGCGGAGACGACCTTGACGAGCCAGCCCGGCAGCAGCCCGATGAGGCTGCCCGCACCGACGGCGATGGCGACGTGCACGATGAACGCGGACGACGTACCGAACCAGACGTACAACGGTTTCATGCGCGTGCCCATGGCGAGGGACGCGAACATGGTCTTGTCCGGGAGTTCGGCGAGGAAGATCAGCCCGAAGGCGGTGAAGATCGCCAGGGGGTCGAGGTGCATTCCGGGTGGCTTTCTGTGAGAGCCGGGCCCCGGGCCTTCGCGAAGCGCCACTCGGGCTCCCGGAGGACCACTCGGCCCGGCACGACATCGACACCCACGGGGCGCGGGCGCGTCATACCTGACCGAAGGTCTCGCCCGCCCGCGGAAATCCACGGGCCCGGCCACCGGGAACCCGGGGGTTCCAGTGTGTCGACGACCGGTTCGCGGGGCTACTCCCCTTCGCAGCGCACCACTCTACCCCACCGGCCACCGGTGGAGCGCAGATGTTCGAGCCGGGGACGGGATCGGTACAGTCCCCGCGTGATCGTCAGAACCACCACCCGGAGCCGTCCCGCATGAGCCGCCGCACCCTCGACGCCGCCCCCGCCCGGGGCACATCCCGGCCCACCGTCAGCGTCTGCCGCGGCTGCTGCTGCGGAACGCCGAAGATCCCGGACGTGGATCACGCCGGTCAGCTCTCCGGACTGCGCCGGGCACTCGACACGGTGGCCACGGTCCGCGCCGTGGAATGCCTGGACGCCTGCGAGCAGGCCAATGTCATCGTCGTCCAGCCCTCGGCGCGGGGGCGCGGCGCCGGGGGCCGCCCGGTCTGGCTCGGCCTGGTCAACGATCCGGACGCGGTGCGGGACATCGCGGCCTGGGTCGAGGCGGGCGGTCCCGGACTGGCCGATCCGCCGGAGATCCTCGACCTGTACACCTTCCGCCCCTCCCGCCGCGTACAGCGGGAACTCGATCGCTGAGGGCCTCGCCCGTACCGGACCGCCGCCCGCTCAGCCGCGCGCGCCCACGCCCGCGTCCGGGGGCGCGGCAAGCCGCTTCAGCAACGCCGGAAGAGCGGTTCCGATGGGTTCACGGACGATCTCCTCGGCAAGTTCGTCGTACGGCGTGGGTTCGGCGTTCACCACGATCAGTCGCGCCCCGTGATCGGCCGCGATCCCGGCCAGCGAGGCGGCGGGCTGCACCCGGAGCGTCGTACCGACGGCGACGAAGACCTCACACGCCTCGGCGATCGCCATCGCCTCGCCCAGCACCACCGGATCGAGCCGCTCACCGAACATGACCGTCGCCGACTTCAGGACGCCCCCGCAGACCGTGCACGAGGGGTCGGCCTCGCCCGCCTCGACGCGGGCCAGCGCCTCGGCCATGGGCGCGCGGGCACGGCAGGAGGTACAGACCGTCTCGCGGGCCGTGCCGTGCAGTTCGAGAACCTTGCGGGAGGACAGCCCCGCCAGTTGGTGCAGCCCGTCGACGTTCTGCGTGATCACCCGCACCGGGGTGCCGGATCGCTCCAGCTCCACCACCGCACGGTGCGCCGCGTTCGGTTCCGCGCCCCAGGCCGCGCTCGTGCGACGCATCTGCCAGGAACGGCGACGGATCTCCGGGTCGGCCATGTAGAAGTCGTACGTGACGAGCTTCTCGGCCTCCGGGTCCTTGCGCCAAAGCCCCTGGGGGCCGCGGTAGTCGGGAATGCCGGAATCGGTGGAGATCCCGGCGCCGCTGAGGATCGCGACGAGTGTCATGGCCCGAGCGTACGCAGCGGCGCGGGCACTCGCGAGGCCGTTTCGGCGGGGTGCGACCGGCAGGACGTCAGCCGGTGACCGGGCGGCCGTCCTCCAGTTCCACCGGGCCGCCGCCGGAGTCCAGAACGTCCAGAGCCGCCCCCAGGCGCAGCGCGAGACCGCTGCGCAGATAGCGGTCGAAGTCGTCGCGCCCGACGAGCTCCCAGGACAGCAACTCCTCCTCCTGGAGCCGGATCTCCTTCAGTGCCGCCTCGTCCAGCACACCGCCGTCGTAGAGGTACGCCGCGATGGGCGGGCGCCGCGGGCCGCGTGACCAGTCGATCGCGAGCAGCCGTCCCGGCGGCAGATCGAGGCCGATCTCCTCGGCCGTCTCACGCCGTGCCGCCTGCCTGGGGCTCTCCCCCTCGTCGGACTCGACGGTTCCGCCCGGCAGGGCCCAGCCCTCGCGGTAGTTCGGCTCGACGAGCAGGACGCGGCCGCGGGCGTCCCGGAACACGGTGGCCGCGGCGGCCAGGACGCGGGGCAGCCCCGCGATGTAGGTGGCGTAGTCAGTGGTGGTCACGGGGGCAGCGTAGCCGGGGGCGGCGACCGTGAGACGGCCCTGGGCAGCGGGTATCCGCTGCGGATAGGGTCGGGGGCGGCGCGACTGCCTGTTCGAGAGCAAGGGATGCAAAGTGGCGGACGGAGCAGTGATGGAGACCGCACGCGTACTCGTCGCGGCGGACAAGTTCAAGGGGTCTCTCACGGCCGTACAGGTCGCGGAGCGCGTGACGGCAGGGCTGCGGCGGGTCGTTCCCGGAGCACGGGTCGAGACCCTGCCGGTCGCGGACGGCGGTGACGGCACGGTGGCGGCGGCGGTGGCCGCCGGATTCGAGCACCGCACGGCACGGGTGACCGGACCGCTCGGGGAACCGGTGACCGCCGCGTACGCGCTGCGCGGCACCACAGCGGTGGTGGAGATGGCCGAGGCGTCAGGTCTCCAGCTCCTCCCCGCCGGGGAATTCGCCCCACTCACGGCCACCACGTACGGCTCCGGCGAACTCCTGGCCGCGGCGCTCGACGCGGGCGCCCGCACGATCGTGTTCGGAGTGGGGGGAAGCGCCACCACGGACGGCGGCGCGGGCATGCTGACCGCGCTCGGCGCCCGCTTCCTGGACGCGGACGGCAAACCCGTCGGCCCCGGCGGCGGCGGGCTCCGCGACCTCGCCGAGGCGGATCTGTCCGGCCTCGACCCGCGGCTGGCCGATGTGGACCTGATCCTCGCCAGCGACGTCGACAACCCGCTGACCGGGCCCAAGGGGGCCCCCGAGGTCTACGGCCGGCAGAAGGGCGCCACCGACGCGGACATCGCGCTCCTCGATGCCGCGCTCGCCCACTACGCGTCCCTTCTGGGCCCGGACCACGCCCGGCTGCCCGGAGCGGGCGCGGCGGGCGGCATCGGCTACGGGGCGCTCGTCGCCCTCGGAGCCCGGTTCCGTCCCGGGATCGAGGTCATGCTGGACGTCCTCGGCTTCGCCCCCGCGCTGGCACGGGCCGACCTGGTGATCACCGGAGAGGGCTCGCTCGACGAGCAGACCCTGCACGGCAAGGCCCCGGCGGGCGTCGCCGCGGCGGCCCGCGCGGCGGGCATCGAGGTCGTGGCGGTCTGCGGTCGCCTGGCCCTGCCGCCCGAGGCCCTGGCCGGTGCGGGGATCCGCCGCGCCTACGCGCTCGCGGACCTGGAGCCGGACCCGGCGGTCTCGATGGCCCAGGCGGGTCCGCTGCTGGAGCGAGCGGCCGAGTCGATCGCACGCGACTTCCTGCGGTAGCGGGCCCGGCCCGAGCGGGACGGGCCGCCACGGGCCGTGGTCGCCGCTCCACCGAGTGCCATGCCCGCCCGGCCCTCCGGGTGCCGGGCGGGCGCCCCGTCCCTTCCACCTCAACCGTCCCGACCGGCTCAACCTCCCCAACGGGTTCAACCGGTTCAACCGGTTCAACCGGGGAAGGATGCCGTGCCGTGACCGCCGCCCGTGTCGGCGTCCGACCGTCGGAGCCCGGGCTCCTCGGTCCCGGACCGTTCGCCCTCGGTATCTTCGCCCCCGGTCTGCTCGCCGCCGGTCAGCAACTCCGACAGACACCGCAACTCCACCGGCAGGTCACGACGCCACGCCATCGTCACGAACGGGGCGAGGATGATCATCCCGCCGTCCAGGTGGGGCTTGACCGACACCTGCACCAGCGTTCCCCGTCGGCCGGGACGCAGCCGGAACTCCAGTTCCGGCGAGTGCCGGCCCAGCGGGGTCCACATCCGCGCCCCCCGGAAGGCCAGGTACTCGACCGGTGCGCTCGCGGTGCACGTGAGACGGTGCGCCCTCCGTCTGCCCGGGAACTTGCAGGTGTACGTGGAGCCGACCTCCGTGGCGACCGGGCCCTCGATCACGCGATCGATGCTCGACGACCACACGGCCAGATTCCGCGGATCCCGGAGGAACGCGAATATCTCGTCGGCGGGACGGGACACATGGACATGCGCAGACACACGGGGCATGACTCCACCTCTTACGGTGTCCGGCCGCCCGGGTTCCGGCGTCCGGTCACCCTCGTCGCGGTGCCGTCGTCCCTCAGCCTGCTGCGCGGGGCGGAGCCGCGCACTCCTCGCGCGACCGATGGAGTGATTCCCGGCGCCTCGTCCGCCGCTTCCGCGGAGCGTCGCGCACGCGAGGCCGCCTTCTCCTGATAGAAGCGCCCCGACGCGGAGGGCGCCACACCGCTGCCGGGCTCGTCCGCCCCGTCGGACGGTTTGCCCCCGCGCCCCGGCCGCCGCACGCTGGAGGCGTGGCTGCTTCCCGTTCCGCCCCGGCCGATCGGACCGCCTGGGCCGTCCGGACACCAGGTCCGATCGGCACCGGCCCCCTGGTACGCGTGTGCCGCGAGACACCCGTCCCCGGCCCGGGGGAACTGCTGCTGGAGATCGAGGCCTGCGGCGTCTGCCGCACCGACCTCCACCTCGCCGAGGGCGACCTCCCGCCCCACAGACCGGGCACCGTCCCCGGCCACGAGATCGTGGGCAGGGTGACGTCCGCCGGCGGCGGGACGGGCCGGTTCCGGACCGGTGACCGGGTCGGCGGGGCATGGCTGCGCGGCACGTGCGGGAGCTGTCGGTACTGCCGCGGCGGGCGGGAGAACCTCTGCCCGCGGTCCGTCTACACCGGCTGGGACGCGGACGGCGGCTTCGCCGGCACGGCGCTGCTCCCGGAGGACTTCGCCTACCGGCTCCCCGACGACCAGGACCCGGTCCGGCTCGCGCCGCTGCTCTGCGCGGGCATCATCGGGTACCGCTCCCTGCGACGGAGCGCGCTGCCCCCGGGCGGGCGGCTCGGTATCTACGGCTTCGGCGCCTCGGCCCACCTCGCGGCCCAGGTGGCCCTCGCCGAGGGGGCCACCGTCCATGTGCTGACCCGGTCGGAACAGGCACGCGCACTCGCGCTGGAGCTGGGCGCCGCCTCGGCGGGGGACGCGTACGGCCGTCCGCCGGAACCGCTGGACTCGGCGATCCTGTTCGCCCCGGTCGGAGACCTGGTGCCGGTGGCGATGGAGGCACTGGACCGGTCGGGGACGCTGGCGATCGCCGGTATCCACCTGTCCGACATTCCCGTGCTGAACTACCGGCGCCATCTCTTCCAGGAACGCGAGCTGCGCAGTGTCACGTCCAACACCCGTGAGGACGGTCGCGCGTTTCTCGCGCTGGCCCGGCGCATCGGCATCCGGGTCACGGTGAGTCCGTACCCGTTGGACGCGGCCGACCGCGCGCTCGCCGACCTGTCGGCCGACCGGGTGCACGGGGCCGCCGTGCTCGTGCCCGGCTGAGCTCCCGCCGCCCCGGAGTTTCTCCCGCGCGCATGCGAGAGGGCCCCGGAAGCTCTGGTGAGCTTCCGGGGCCCTCTCGCATGCGCTGAGCCGCGACACCGCTACGGCAGCTGGGCCGCCCTCGCCTCGCGCCGGTTGCCGCGGAAGGTGTTCACCCGCCGCGCCGTCGCGAAGAGCGGGATGACCGCACCGAGGACCACCTGGAGCGCGCAGCCGGTCTGCAGGAGCAGCTGCCCGCCCGGGGCGTCCAGCGCCCATGCGGCCAGCAGCCCCATCGCGGCGACGATCCAGCTGAGCATCGCCACCGCCAGGATGCCCCGCGGCTTCGGGTACTCGACGCGGCTCACCATCAGCCACGCCACCCCGATGATCGCCAGGAGCGTCGGAACGAAGTACAGCTCCAGAAGCACGATCGAGACGATGGTGAGCGCTCCGAAGGGGCTCGGCATGCCCTGGAACATGCCGTCCTTCATGGTCACGCAGGAGAATCTGGCAAGCCTCAGCACCACCGCCAGCAGCACCACCACCGCCGCCAGCGCCGACACCCGCTGATGTGCGTCGTCCGCGACCATGCCGTAGACGAGGACGAAGTACGCCGGCGCCAGCCCGAAGCTGATCAGGTCCGAGAGGTTGTCCAGCTCGGCCCCCATCGGGGAGGAGCGCAGCTTGCGCGCCACGAGCCCGTCGAAGAGGTCGAACACCGCGGCCAGGAGCATCAGGATCACGGCGGTGGCCGCGGAGTGCCGGGCCATGCCGCTCTCGTCGCTGCCCGTGAGGTGCGGGATGAGGATTCCGGTGGTGGTGAAGTACACCGCCATGAAACCGCACGTGGCGTTGCCGAGAGTGAGGGTGTCGGCTATCGACAGCCGCAGCGAGAGAGGCATGTCCTCGCCGGCGTCCTCCTCGGACTCCGCCTCGGGCACCCAGCCCGCCTGGGTCTCGGGATCAATCACGGTCAATTCGAGTCACCCCCGCGGTGGTGGCCTGCCCGACCTCGACCGCGACCTCGACACCTTCCGGCAGGTAGATGTCGACCCGGGAGCCGAAGCGGATCAGACCGATGCGTTCGCCCTGTTCCACCTTCGTGCCCTGGGGAACGTAGGGGACGATGCGTCGTGCGACCGCGCCCGCGATCTGCACCATCTCGATGTCGCCGAGCTCGGTGTCGAAGTGCCAGACGACGCGCTCGTTGTTCTCGCTCTCCTTGTTGAACGCCGGAACGAACCCACCCGGGACGTGTTCGACCGAGGTCACCGTACCGGCCAGGGGCGCACGGTTCACATGGACGTTCAGCGGGCTCATGAAGATCGCGACGCGGGTGCGCCCGTCCTTCCACGGCATGATGCTCTGCACCACGCCGTCGGCCGGTGAGATGACCCGGCCCTGCGTGATCTCGCGCTCGGGGTCCCGGAAGAACCACAGCATGCCCGCCGCGAGCGCGGTGGTGGGCACGGCCACCGCGGCCCAGCGCCCGGACTTGCGTGCCCGGGTGAGGCTGAGCGCTGCGGTGGCGACAGTCGGGAGGAGCCACGGCGAAGCTCCGCGCGCGAGGCGGACGCCACCGCGCGGTGCAGAGGTTTGGCTGTCGGGCATGGATGACCTTCGTAGCGGATGATGCCGCGCTGGCAACGGGGGACGGCGGCTTTTCCGGCGATGTTATCGGTTGCGAGCCGCAACTGGGCAAGCCAGCAGCCGAGTCGGACGGCGGGAAGGCACTGACTGAGGATGACAGGGTGTGATCTTCTTCGCTACCAAATCGGCTTTAAAGGGACAATCACCCCTGGAACCGGTACTCCTCAAGGAGTCGGCGCCCAATGATCATTTTCTGGATCTCGGCGGTACCTTCGCCGATCAGCAGCATCGGGGCCTCCCGGTAGAGGCGCTCGATCTCGTACTCCTTGGAGAAGCCGTAGCCGCCATGGATCCGGAAGGCGTCCTCGACGACTTCCTTGCAGTACTCGGAGGCGAGGTACTTCGCCATCCCTGCCTCCAGGTCATTTCGTTCGCCGGAGTCCTTTTTGCGTGCCGCATTCACCATCATGGCATGGGCGGCCTCGACCTTGGTGGCCATTTCGGCCAGTTTGAACTGGATCGCCTGATGCTGTGCGATCGGCTTTCCGAAGGTCTGGCGCTGCTGGGCGTACGAAACACCCAGCTCGAACGCACGCTGCGCGACACCGCAGCCACGCGCGGCCACATTTACCCGGCCGACCTCGACCCCGTCCATCATGTGGTAAAAACCCCGGCCGGTGGTGCCGCCCAGTACGCGATTGGCCGGAATTCGTAGGCCGTCCATGATGAGTTCGGTCGTATCGACGCCCTTGTAGCCCATTTTGTCTATTTTGCCGGGAATGGTGAGTCCGGGACGCACCTCGCCGAAGCCGGGCTCCTTCTCGACCAGGAACGTCGTCATCGACTTGTGCGGAGGGGTGCCCTCGGGGTGGCCTTCGTCACTCCGGCACAGGACGGCCACGAGCGAGGACGTGCCCCCATTCGTCAGCCACATCTTCTGGCCGTTCAGGACGTACTCCTCGCCGTCCCTGACGCCCTTGGAAGTGATCGCCGAGACATCCGAACCGAGCGCGGGCTCGGACATCGAGAAGGCGCCCCTGATCTCGCCCAGGGCCATCCGCGGCAGGAATGCGTCCTTCTGTTCCCGGGTGCCGTGCTGTTTCAGCATGTACGCCACGATGAAGTGCGTGTTGATGATTCCGGAGACGCTCATCCAGCCCCGGGCGATTTCCTCCACACACAGCGCGTAGGTGAGAAGCGACTCGCCCAGACCCCCGTACTCCTCGGGAATCATCAGACCGAAGAGACCCAGTTCCTTGAGCCCTTCGACGATCTCGGTCGGGTACTCGTCGCGGTGCTCCAGACCGGTCGCGACCGGAATGATCTCCTTGTCGACGAAATCCCGGACCGTGGCGAGGATTTCCTGCTGGACATCGGTGAGACCGGAAGTCCGGGCGAGTCGTGTCATGACTTCTTCTCCACGTTCTTCTGCGAGGGCCGGCTCGGCTCGGGGCGGCCGGGCTGCTCACCGCCGCGCTCCTTGATGTACGTCTCGGTGGGAACCATCACCTTGCGGCGGAACACGCAGACCAGCGTCCCGTCCTGCTTGTGGCCCCGGGTCTCCACGTGGACGATCCCGCGGTCGCTGCGGGACTTCGAGGCCCGTTTGTCCAGAACGGTGGTCTCGCCGTAGATCGTGTCGCCGTGGAAGGTCGGCGCGACGTGCTTCAGCGACTCGATCTCCAGGTTGGCGATCGCCTTTCCGGAGACGTCCGGGACCGACATCCCGAGCAGCAGGGAATAGATGTAGTTGCCGACGACGACGTTCTTTCCGAAATCGGTCGTCGTCTCCGCGTAATTGCTGTCCATGTGCAGCGGGTGGTGGTTCATGGTCAGCAGGCAGAAGAGGTGGTCGTCGTATTCGGTGACCGTCTTTCCGGGCCAGTGCTTGTAGACCGCGCCGACCTCGAACTCCTCGTAGGTGCGTCCGAACTGCATGTCAGGCCTCCGGGGCTTCGAACTTCGAGGTGCGCCGCATGCCGGCCGCGCGTCCCTTGCCCGCGACGACCAGGGCCATCTTGCGGCTCGCCTCGTCGATCATCTCGTCGCCGAGCATCGCCGAGCCCTTCTTGCCGCCCTCCTCCGAGGTGCACCACTCGTAGGCGTCGAGGATCAGTTCGGCGTGGTCGTAGTCCTCCTGCGACGGCGAGAACACCTCGTTGGCCGCCTCGACCTGGCCCGGGTGGAGCACCCACTTGCCGTCGAAGCCCAGGGCCGCGGCACGGCCGGCGACCTCGCGGTACGCGTCCACGTCCCGGATCTGGAGGAAGGGGCCGTCGATCGCCTGGAGGTCGTGCGCGCGGGCCGCCATCAGGATCCGCATCAGGATGTAGTGGTAGGCGTCCGCGTCGTAGCCGGGCGGCTGCTGGCCGACGACCAGGGTCTTCATGTTGATCGACGCCATGAAGTCGGCGGGGCCGAAGATCAGGGTCTCCAGCCGGGGCGAGGCGGCGGCGATGTCGTCGATGTTCACCAGACCCCTGGCGTTCTCGATCTGCGCCTCGATGCCGATCCTCCCGACCTCGAAGCCCATCGTCTTCTCGATCTGGGTCAGCAGCAGGTCGAGCGCGATCACCTGCTGGGCGTCCTGGACCTTCGGCAGCATGACGCAGTCGAGGTTCTGCCCGGCGCCCTCGACGACGGTGACGACGTCCCGGTACGTCCAGTGCGTGGTCCAGTCGTTGACCCGTACGACCCGGGTCCTTCCCGTCCAGTCGCCCTTGTTCAGGGCGTCGACGATGGTGTGCCGCGCCCCCTCCTTGGCGAGCGGGGCGCAGGCGTCCTCCAGGTCGAGGAAGACCTGGTCGGCCGGGAGGCCCTGGGCCTTCTCCAGGAACCGCGGGTTCGAGCCCGGCACGGCCAGGCAGGAGCGGCGCGGGCGCAGGCGGGAGGTGCCGTCCCCCGGGGACGTCGTTTGAGGGTGGTGGTGGGAGACGGACGGGCGGTTGACGGCAGTCATGCGGGGACCTCCAGAGGGTCGAGCTTGTTCGCTTTCCGGATCTCGTCGACGATACGGCCGATGATCTCCGTGATACCGAAGTCCTTCGGGGTGAACACGGCGGCGACGCCCGCCCCGAGCAGGGCCTCGGCGTCGGCGGGCGGGATGATCCCGCCGGCGATGACCGGGATGTCCGGGGCGCCCGCCTCGCGCAGCCGGGTCAGCACGTCCGGGACGAGCTCGGCGTGCGAACCGGAGAGGATCGACAGGCCGACGCAGTGCACGTCCTCGGCCAGGGCGGCCGACACGATCTGCTCGGGCGTCAGCCTGATCCCCTGGTAGACCACTTCGAACCCGGCGTCACGGGCCCGCACGGCGATCTGCTCGGCGCCGTTGGAGTGCCCGTCCAGGCCGGGCTTGCCCACCAGCAGCCGCAGCCGCCCGGATCCCAGGTCGGCCGCGGTCCGGGCGACCTTCTCGCGGACCAGGGCGAGCGGGGTCCCGGCCTCCGCGGTCACCGCGACGGGGGCCGAGGACACGCCCGTCGGCGCCCGGAACTCGCCGAAGACGTCGCGCAGGGCCCAGGACCATTCCCCGGTGGTGACACCCGCCCGGGCGCACTCCACGGTCGCCCCCATCAGGTTCCCGGTGCCCGCGGCGGCCTTCTTCAGCGAGGCAAGTGCCTCGGTGGCGCGCGCCTCGTCACGGTTGTCGCGCCATTCGTGCAGGGCGGCGACGACCCGGGCCTCGTTGGCGGGGTCGACCGTCATGATCGCTCCGTCGAGGTCGGCGGTGAGCGGGTTCGGCTCCGTCGTCTCGTGGATGTTGACGCCGACGATCCTCTCCTCGCCGCTCTCGATCCGGGCCCGGCGGGCGGCGTGCGAGGAGACCAGCTCGGACTTCAGATAACCGGACTCGACGGCTGCCATGGCGCCGCCCATCCGTTCGATCCGGTCCATCTCGGCAAGCGACTCGGTGACCAACTGGTCCACCTTCGCCTCGACGACATGCGATCCGGCGAAGATGTCCTCGTACTCCAGCAGATCGCTCTCGTGCGCGAGCACCTGCTGGATGCGGAGCGACCACTGCTGGTCCCAGGGCCGGGGGAGTCCGAGCGCCTCGTTCCAGGCGGGCAGCTGGACGGCCCGTGCGCGGGCGTCCTTGGACAGGGTGACGGCCAGCATCTCCAGGACGATGCGCTGGACGTTGTTCTCCGGCTGCGCCTCGGTCAGCCCGAGCGAGTTGACCTGGACGCCGTAGCGGAAGCGGCGCTGCCTGGGGTTCTCGATGCCGTACCGCTCGCGGGCGATCCGGTCCCAGATGCGGCCGAAGGCGCGCATCTTGCACATCTCCTCGATGAAGCGGACGCCCGCGTTCACGAAGAAGGAGATCCGGGCGACCACATCGCCGAACCGTTCCCCGGGCACCTGACCGGAGTCCCGTACGGCGTCCAGGACGGCCACGGCCGTCGACATCGCGTAGGCGATCTCCTGGACCGGGGTGGCTCCCGCCTCCTGGAGGTGGTAGCTGCAGATGTTGATCGGGTTCCACTTCGGGATGCGGCTGACCGTGTACGCGATCATGTCGGTGGTCAGCCGCAGCGAGGGACCGGGCGGGAAGACATGCGTCCCGCGCGAGAGGTACTCCTTCACGATGTCGTTCTGCGTCGTGCCCTGGAGGGTGGTGACGTCGGCGCCCTGTTCCTCCGCGACCACCTGGTAGAGGGCCAGCAGCCACATCGCGGTGGCGTTGATCGTCATCGAGGTGTTCATCCGCTCCAGGGGGATGTCCTGGAACAGCCGCCGCATGTCACCGAGGTGCGAGACGGGCACACCGACCCGGCCGACCTCGCCGCGGGCGAGGACGTGATCGGGGTCGTACCCGGTCTGGGTCGGCAGGTCGAAGGCGACGGACAGGCCTGTCTGGCCCTTGGCGAGGTTGCGGCGGTAGAGCTCGTTGGACGCCTCGGCGGTGGAGTGGCCGGCGTACGTCCGCATGAGCCACGGGCGGTCCTTCTGGCGTTCGCTCATCGGGGGACCTCAGCCGTTCAGGCCGGCTCGGACGGGCTGCCGCGCGGGCGTGTCCCGGAACAGGTTGATGGCGTCGAGGTGCTTCTCGCGCAGCTCGTGGTCGCGCACGCCCAGACCCTCCCGCGGGGCGAGCGCCAGCACGCCGACCTTGCCCTGGTGCAGGTTGCGGTGGACGTCGTACGCGGCCTGGCCGGTCTGCTCCAGCGGGTAGACCTTCGACAGCGTCGGATGGATCTTCCCCTTGGCCACCAGACGGTTGGCCTCCCATGCCTCGCGGTAGTTGGCGAAGTGCGAGCCCACGATCCGTTTCAGCGACATCCACAGGTAGCGGTTGTCGTACTCGTGGGTGTAGCCGGAGGTCGAGGCGCAGGTGACGATCGTGCCGCCCTTGCGGGTCACGTACACGCTCGCGCCGAAGGTCTCGCGGCCCGGGTGCTCGAAGACGATGTCCACGTCCTCGCCGCCGGTGAGTTCGCGGATGCGCTTGCCGAACCGCTTCCACTCGCGCGGGTCCTGCTCGTGCTCGTCCCTCCAGAACCGGTAGCCCTCGGCGTTGCGGTCGATGATCGCCTCGGCGCCCATCCGCCGGCAGATGTCCGCCTTCTGGTCGCTGGAGACGACGCAGATCGGGTTGGCGCCGCCCGCCAGGGCGAACTGCGTGGCGTACGACCCGAGGCCGCCGCTGGCGCCCCAGATCAGCACGTTGTCGCCCTGCTTCATCCCGGCGCCGTTGCGCGACACGAGCTGCCGGTACGCGGTGGAGTTGACCAGGCCCGGCGCTGCGGCCTCCTCCCAGCTGAGGTGGTCGGGCTTCGGCATGAGCTGGTTGGACTTGACGAGGGCGAGTTCGGCCAGGCCGCCGAAGTTGGTCTCGAAGCCCCAGATGCGCTGCTCGGGGTCGAGCATCGTGTCGTTGTGGCCGTCCGAGGACTCCAGCTCGACGGAGAGGCAGTGTGCGACGACCTCGTCGCCGGGGCGCCAGGCGTTGACGCCGGGACCGGTGCGCAGCACGACACCGGCCAGGTCGGAGCCGATGACGTGGTACGGCAGGTCGTGGCGCCGGGTGAGCTCGCTGAGCTTTCCGTAGCGTTCCAGGAAGCCGAACGTGGACAGCGGTTCGAAGATCGAGGTCCAGACGGAGTTGTAGTTCACCGAGCTCGCCATGACGGCGACCAGCGCCTCGCCGGGCCCGAGTTCGGGCACCGGGACCTCGTCCAGGTGCAGCGACACGCGAGGGTCCTTGTCGCGGGTGGCGAGCCCGGCGAACATCTCCGTCTCGTCCTTGTGCACGGTCACCGCGCGGTACGACTCGGGCACGGACAGGGCCGCGAACCGCGCGGCCCTGTCCGTGGCGGAACCGCCCTTCGATTCCGACTGCGATTGGATCGCGTCCAGGATTTCCTTCACGGGTGCCTCCGGCGTATGGGGGCGCTCGCGGGGACGCCGGGGCGTCCCCGCGGGCAGAGGGGGAGCTGGGTGGTGTGGAGGGTGCCGTCGGGTTCGGCTGGTGGTGCTTCGGCTTGCTCGGTGGAGCGGAAGGTTTCGCCTGTGACGCAGGCGCCCGGGCGCGTGGGCACGTTGCCCGCGGGGACAACCGGTGTACGCGAGATCTCGGTACGCCGGCCGCCCGGACAACTTCAACGTATGGCACTCCGTGACAGGTGACAAGGCACTCGGTGCCAACAATTTCTCTCACTTGTCGTGCGCTGGGCACGCATGAGCGTCGAGAGGGGTGTTCTGTGGGGAAATGCCCGGTGAATGATCGATCAGTGGGACCGGTGGGGGCGGGCCCGGAACACGAACGGAGTCGTGGTGCTCAGGTCCAGGAATCCGAGCCGTCGCAGGATGGGGCGGCTCTGCTCGGAGGCGTCGACCTGGAGGAAGCCGAAACCGCGCTCCGCAGCGATCCGGGCGCGGTGGGCGACCAGCGCCCGGTAGATGCCCCTGCCGCGCCATTGCGGGGCCGTGCCACCGCCCCACAGACCGGCGAAGGCGGTGCCGGGGCACGTCTCCATCCGCGCCGAGCTCACCGGCTCGTCGCCCGCCATGGCGAGAACGCCCACGAAACCGTCCGGGTCCCCGGCCAGCAGGGTCGACGCCCGGTGCCGCAGCCATGACGCGTCCGAGCCGAACGCCCGCTCATGGGCGCGGGCCATCAGCTCCACGTCGTCCGCGTCGCGTACCCGGCGCAGCCGGACGCCCTCGGGGAGCTCCACCGCCGCCGACAGGTCGGCCACCCGGGCCACCATCACGGTCTCCGGCTCCTGCGCCTCGAAACCGCCCGCGAGCAGCCGCTCCGCAAGGCAGGCGGGCCGGTCGTGCGCGTAGAGCTTCCACTCGAACTCGGTGTGCCCGAGGGCCGTGAAGTGGTCCACCTGCGACGCGATCACGGCATCGACCCGTGCGGGATCGATATCCGGGGCGGACCAGACGACCCCGTTCCAGTCGTCGCCGGCGCCGACCTGCCGTACCACGTCGGCGGTGCGCTCCACCCGTACGCCGGGGCTGTCGGGACGTGCGCGCTCGCGCAGTTCCCGGTCGAACAGGGCCGTCAGTGCTTCGCGATCGGAGTTCATCCGCACATCACAGCCCGCGGGCCGTGTGCGCGGCAAACCGGTTCGGTCCGAGCGGGTGGGGGCGCGGCGGAACGGCCCGCGTCCGGTCAGCGGTCCTCCAGAGCCTGCCGGATGGTGCGCATCACCTCGTCGAGCGGCGCGTCGGTACGGGCCACCGCGACCAGCACCTCGCCCTCGGACTCCACCGAGGCGGCGGGCCGCCTCGCCGGTTCCCCGCCCGTGATCCGGCTCGCCCCGATGCCGGTCCCGAACGTGTCGCGGACGATCGCGAAGGCGTGGTCGAGCTGGGCCTCCACATCGCCCTCGCCGCCCGCTCGCAGCCAGCGCCGCAGCACATGGTTGTGCGCGGTGACGACGGCGGACGCGGCGACCTCGGCGAGCAGCGGGTCGTCGTTGCCGACCTCGTGGTCGCGCTCGTCGAAATGGCCCAGCAGATAACGTGTGAACAGCCGTTCGTAGCGGGCCACCGAGGCGATCTCGGCCTCCCGCAGTGTGGGGACCTCCCGCGTCAGCTTGTAACGGGCCACGGAGACCGCGGGCTTCGCCGCGTACATCTTCATGACCTCCTTGATGCCGCGGCAGACGGTGTCGAGCGGATGCTCGTGCGCCGGGGCGGCGTTGAGGACGGCCTCGGCCCGGACCAGGGTGTCGTCGTGGTCCGGGAAGATCGCCTCCTCCTTGGAGCGGAAGTGCCGGAAGAAGGTGCGCCGGGCGACTCCCGCGGCCCCCGCGATCTCGTCGACCGTCGTGGCCTCGTACCCCTTCGTCGCGAAGAGTTCCATCGCCGCGGCGGCCAGTTCGCGGCGCATTTTGAGCCGTTGGGCGGCGGCGCGGGTGCCGGTGGCACTTTCCTGCGGATCGGGCGCGGCGGTGGCACGGGAGGACCGGGCGGGCTGGGACATGGTGTGAACGTACTGCATCGGCGCGGGTGAATGTGCCCGCGGGTGCGGTCCGCCCGGAGGATCGAGCAGACCGCCCCATCCGGCTCCCGGCCCGGGGGGCCCGGAGCGGTGCCCCGTCGCGCCGCGGGGTCCGTGCCCCGCGGCGCCGTCGTCCGTCACCGGCGCTCCCGCACCGTGCCGTTCGCCGCCGGCCCCGCTCAGCGCCGGGTGTACTCGCGGAAGCCGCGCCCCGTCTTGCGGCCGAGGCAGCCCGCCGCCACCAGGTGTTCGAGCAGCGGCGCCGGGGCCAGGCCCGGGTCGCGGAACTCGTCGTGCAGCACCTTCTCGATGGCGAGCGAGACGTCGAGTCCCACGACGTCGAGGAGTTCGAACGGGCCCATCGGGTACCCGCCGCCCAGCTTCATCGCCGCGTCGATGTCGTCGAGGCTCGCGTAGTGCTCCTCGACCATCTTGATCGCGTTGTTGAGGTACGGGAACAGCAGGGCGTTCACGATGAATCCGGCCCGGTCCCCGCAGTCCACCGGATGCTTGCGGATCTCGGCGCACACCTCGCGGACGGTGGCGTGGACATCGTCGGCGGTGAGCACCGTACGGACGACCTCGACCAGCTTCATCGCGGGCGCCGGGTTGAAGAAGTGCATCCCGACCACATCCTGCGGGCGCGAGGTGGCCCGCGCGATCGCCACGACCGGCAGCGACGACGTGGTGGTGGCGAGCACCGCCCCGGGCCTGCAGACCTCGTCCAGCGTCCGGAACAACTGCCGCTTGACCGCCAGGTCCTCGGCGACCGCCTCGACCACGAGATCGACATCGGCCAGCGCGTCCGGGGAACCGGCCGGGGTGATCCGGGCCAGCGCCGCGTCCCGGGCGTCGGCCGTCAGCCGCCCCTTGGCCACCGAACGCTCCAGGGACGTGGCGATCCGGCCCTTCGCCGTGTCCGCCTTCTCCCGGCCTCGGGCGACCAGCACCACGTCGTAGCCGCCCTTCGCGAACACCTCGGCGATCCCCGAGGCCATCGTGCCGGAGCCCGCGACCCCCACCGAACGCACCGGACGCCCGGCGACCGGCGAGGCGCTCCCGCCCGGGGCCGGTGCGTCCGGCACCACGGTCCTGCTCCCGGGCTCCGCGTACGTGTAGAAACCGCGGCCCGCCTTGCGGCCCGTCAGCCCGGCCTCGCTGAGCTGACGCAGCACGGGCGCGGGAGCGTGCAGCCGGTCGTGCGACGAGGAGTACATGGCCTCCAGGACGGTGCGCGCGGTGTCGACACCGATCAGGTCGAGGAGGGCGAGCGGCCCCATCGGCAGACCGCAGCCCAGCTTCATCGCCGCGTCGATGTCCTCGCGGGAGGCGTAGTTCGCCTCGTACATCGCGGCGGCCTGGTTGAGGTAGCCGAACAGCAGTCCGTCCGCGACGAACCCCGGCCGGTCGCCGACCGCGACCGGCTCCTTGCCCAGGCCGCGGGCGAGCGCCGTGACCGCCTCGACGGCCGGGGGCGCGGTCAGCACCGAGGAGACCACCTCGACCAGCTTCATCGCGGGCGCCGGGTTGAAGAAGTGCAGACCGAGCACGCGTTCGGGGTGCAGCGACTCGGCGGCCAGCCGGGTCACCGACAGGGCGTTGGTCCCGGTCGCCAGGACCGCGGTCGGGGAGACGACCGCGTCGAGCTCCCGGAACACCTGCTGCTTGATCTCGTACGACTCCGGCACGACCTCGACGACCAGCTCCGCGTCGGCCGCCGCCCGGAGATCGTCGTGGACCCGGAACCGGGCGAGGGCCTCGCCCCGCTCCTTCTCCGTGATCCGCCCGCGCCGCACGGCGCGGGCGGTCGCGGCCTCCAGGGCGGCGACGGCACGGCGGGCCGCCGCGTCGCTGATGTCGATGCCGACGACCTCGTGACCGGCGAGGGCCAGGACCTCGACGATGCCGGTGCCCATGGTGCCGAGGCCGATGACGGCGATGGTGTGGAACGGGGTGTCCATCACGGGACTCCAGATGATGAGTGACGACTGAGAGGGGGCACGGCGCGCGCGGGGCACACGGAGGACGTGCGCGACCGGAGCGGTGCGTGCGGGAGTTGCGTGTCGTGGTGCCCGGAACGGGGCCGAAGGCGCCCGGAACCGGAGGGGGTGACGGACTCTGTCCCGGAGTCGCGTCTCGCGAAGTTGCCGAACCGACAGGCACTCCGGTCGGCTGCGTCACCAGGCCACCGGAGTCGGCGGGATCGTGTCCCGCTCACCTGAGCTTAACTTCCGGGTAACGAGCGCGCCAGACCCGTGCGGCCGTGCCCCACGTCACATCCGCCCGGTTCCCCGGCGATGCCGGACCGGGCCCTCGATACAGGGAGTTCCCGAGGATACGCTGAGCGTCATGGACGAGGAATACCGGTCCGTGGCCGACCGGCTGGCGGGCGAGGCGGAGGCGGCGGGGGAGTCGCCGGCCTTCCGCGGGCTGCTGGCCACCGACGACGACGAGGAACTGGCCCGCGTCCTGGTGGAACCCGAACGCCCGCTCTGGGCGCGGGAGATCGCCGCCTTCCGGCTGGGCTGCGCCGGTGACCGACGGGCCTTCGAGACGCTGATCCTGTTGCTCAACCACCGTGACCCGGAACGCTGCGTCGGCGCCGCGCACGCCCTGGCACGCCTCGCCGATCCCCGTACCCCCCGGGCGGCCGCCGCGCTGGCGACCAACACCCTGCGCACCGCCTACGCCCTGCACCCGGTACGGCTGCTCACCGTGCTCCGGGCGCCGGAGTCCGTGCCCGCGCTGATGGCGACCCTCGAACACCTGCTGGCCCCCGCCGATCCGTACTGGCGGGTGGCGCTCGCCTGCGTGGAGGGGCTCGGACGGCTCGCGGACGAGCGGGCCCGGCCGCTCCTGGAAGCGGCCCTGCCGCACCCGAGGCTCGGGGGCGCGGCGCGGGAGGCGCTGGCCCGGCTGGAGAAGGGCTGACCGCGGGCCGCCTTCGCGCTGTCACGACGGTCGGCGGATCCGGCGCGGGGCGGGCGGACCCGCTCCGCGCCGGACTGCCCGCGGCGGAGGCTTGACGGGCGTCAGCCGCGGAAGCCGAGCAGCCGGTGCAGGACGCCGCCCCGGCCCGCCGACTCCGCCGACCGGGCCGACTTCGCCGTCCTCCCGGTCGCGGGCGTCGGATCGGGCGACTTGGCGCAGACCGCGTCCGCCTCGGACCGGCTTCCCCCGTCGCGCGGGACGACGCCGTCGGCCAGGTAGTCGGCAAGGTAGGTGTCCAGGCAGTCGTTGCCGCTCAGGGTGACGCCGTGATTGCCGCCGCCCTGTTCCACGACCAGCCGGGACCCGCGCAGTCTGCGGTGCATGGCGACACCGCCCTCGTAGGGAGTCGCCGCGTCGTCGGTGGCCTGGAAGAGCAGCGCCGGCGGGAGGTTCCGGCCGGAGATCCGTACCGGGTTCAGCGGCTCCACCGGCCAGTCGGCGCACGGTGCGTTGTACCAGGTGTTGTTCCAGGTCGAGAAGGGGGCCTTGGCCTGGACGCGAACGGCGTCGTTGTGCCAGGTGTTCCACCGACGCGGCCACGAGCCGTCCCGGCACTGCACGGCCGTGTACACCGAGTACCCGTTGTCGCCCTCCGCGTCGACGGCGCCGAACCTCTCGTACGCCTTCACCAGCGCGCCCTCGTCGTGGTCGTTCACGTACCCGGCGAACGCCTCGGCCAGGCGCGGCCAGTAGCCGTTGTAGTAGCCGCCCGGCAGGAAGGTGTCCTCCAGCTCGGCCGCCCCGACCCGCCCGCCCGCGGGGTGCGCCGCGACGGCGGAGCGCATCGCGTACCAGGCGCGCTCCACCCGTGCCGGATCGCCGCCCAGCCCGTAGGCGCTGTCGTGCTTCGCCACCCAGGCGGCGAACGCCTTGTGGCGGGCGTCGAAGGCGTAGTTCTGGCCGATGTTGTCGTCGTACCAGACGCCCTCCGGGTCCACGTTCGAGTCGAGCACCAGGCGTCGCACCCGCTCCGGGAACAGCTTGGCGTACACCGCGCCGAGATAGGTCCCGTACGAGTAGCCGAAGTAGTTGAGACGGGCGGCCCCGGTCGCCCGGCGGATCACGTCGAGGTCCTTGGCGGCGCTGACGGTGTCCATGTGGGGCAGCAGGTCCGGATACTTCTCCCCGCACGCCTTCGCGAAGGAACGGGCGCGGTTCCGGTTGGCCTGTTCGACGCCGGACGCGTCGGGGACCGAGCCGGGGCGGGGCGGGTCGAAGTACTGGGGCACGCAGTCGAGCGCCGGCCTGCTCCGTCCGACGCCGCGCGGATCGAACCCGATCACGTCGTACTGCGAGGCCACCGCCGTCGGCAGCGTCGACGCGACGAAGCCCGCCAGCGACCGGCCGCTGCCCCCGGGACCGCCCGGATTGACGAGCAGGGGGCCCTGGAAGGTCTTCGCGGTGTGCGGGACCCGGGTCAGCGCGAGGGTGATGTGCCGGCCCGACGGGTCGTCATGGTCCAGCGGCGTGCTGACCGAAGCGCACTGCAGTCGCGGGTGGGCATCGGTGCCGCAGTCGGTCCAGCGGAGCGGGGCGGCGGCCGGCCCGGCCCCGGTGCCGGCGGCCGCCGGTGGCGGGGCGGCGGTCACCAGACCGGCGACCGCCGCACCCACGGCGATGAGAACTCCCGGACGTTTCGTCATATGGCCTCCCGTGGTGGGGGAACACGGTTGCGCGCGGCGCAGTCCCCGCCGGATGCTCCCCGCATTCGTGCCGGGAGGGACGGGGAGGGCCGAGAGTTGACCCGTTTGCCTCCACCGGTACGGGTGTGAAGGCAAATCCGCGCACGCGATTCCCCGGCCGGGGCGGGCCGGGAGGGGGCGGGTCAGAGCAGGGTCAGCTGGGTCGGCCCCGGGTCCTCGGGCGACGGTGTGTCCTGCGGCAGGGCGTGCGGACGGCGGGCCGCGCCCCGGTGCGACGGCCCGATGCCGAACTCGGCCGCCAGTTCGTGGACGCGACGGGTGATGCGTCGCTGGTACCACCTGGGCGCGTAGGCCCCCTCCGCGTACATCCGCTCGTACCGGCGCACCAGGTGCGGGTGGTGCTTCCCGAGCCACTGCATGTACCACTCGCGGGCGCCGGGGCGCAGATGGAGCACGAGCGGGGTGACCGAGGTGGCCCCGGCGTCGGCGATCGCCCGGACCGTGGCGCGCAGCTGGTCCGGACGGTCGCCGAGGAACGGGACGACGGGCGCCATCAGCACGCCGCAGTCGATGCCGTGCCCGCTCAGCGCGCGCACGACGTCCAGACGGCGTTCGGGCGAGGGGGTGCCGGGTTCGACGGTGCGCCACAGTCCGGCGTCGACGAAGCCGACCGACACGCAGACGCCGATGTCGGTGACCTCGGCCGCCTGCCGCAGCAGCTCCAGATCGCGCAGGATCAGGGTTCCCTTGGTCAGGATCGAGAAGGGATTGGCGTGATCGCGCAGGGCCGCGATGATGCCGGGCATCAACCGGTAGCGGCCCTCGGCCCGCTGGTAGCAGTCGACGTTGGTGCCCATGGCGATGTGCGCGCCGTGCCAGCGGGCGGACGCGAGATGGCCGCGCAGCAGTTCCGCGGCGTTGGTCTTGACGACGATCTGCGAGTCGAAGCCGACGCCGGTGTCCAGGTCCAGGTAGCCGTGGGTGCTGCGGGCGAAGCAGTACACGCACGCGTGCGTGCAGCCACGGTACGGATTCACCGTCCATTCGAACGGCATCCGGGACGCGCCCGGCACGCGGTTCACGATCGAGCGGGCCCTGATCTCGTGGAAGGTGATCCCCCGGAACTCCGGGGTGTCGAAGGTGCGCGTGGTCACCGCGTCCGCGGCGAAGAGCGCGCCGTTCCCGGCCGTGGCGGGTCGTTCGACCAGATGGTCCCAGCGCATGGACGCCTCCTCGGTAGTACTCGGGGGGAGAATAGAACATTTGTTCCCTTGATCGTTTTCTCCCCTTCGTCCAGGAAGCGGATCCTGCCGGTGACCGGCCCGTTTCGGGCCGGGTGCCACCCCGGATTTTGAGCGGGGTCCGGGAGGTGGTTGGCTCGGCACACCCCCCGTAAACCGAGTGCTGGAGGAACAGCCATGGCGCAGGTCGAGGCCACCACGGAACGAGTCATCGCGGCGGACGCGGAGACGGTGTTCGACGCGCTGGCCGACTACGAGCGGACCCGCGGCAAGGTGCTGCCCGCGCAGTACAGCGAGTACGAGGTGCGCGAGGGCGGTGACGGCGAGGGCACCCTCGTGCACTGGAAGCTCCAGGCCACCAGCAAGCGGGTGCGCGACTGCCTGCTGGAGGTCACCGAACCCACCGACGGCCGGCTCGTGGAGAAGGACCGCAACTCCTCGATGGTGACCACGTGGACCGTCACCCCGGCCGGGGAGGGGCGGTCGAAGGCGGTCGTCTCGACCGTCTGGAACGGGGCCGGCGGCATCGGCGGGTTCTTCGAGCGGACGTTCGCCCCCAAGGGGCTCGCACGGATTTACGACGAGCTGTTGAACAACCTCGCCGCCGAGGTCGAGAAGTAGGGCCGACGGGCCTCACCGGTTCGAGTGGTTTTTCTGACCCGTCGGTAGTGCGCCGTAGCGGCTCTCACCGGGGACGAAACCTGCGGTGCGCCGTCCACGCCCCCTCGTCGGCATTTGCTCTGCCTCGTCGCGCGATGCGAGAAAAGGGCGGCGCAGACGCGACGAGGGGAGCGGGACGTGGTGGGTGGGACGACTCTGCTGGGGGACGAGCCGGACGGTAGGGAGACCACCGGGACGTCGGACGTGTTACCCCCGGCGCGGTCCGCGCCACCCGCGGCCGCGGAGGAGCCGGCGCGGACCGCGCCACCGGAGGCGCCGGGGTCCGGGGAACGGCGGCAGGCCGGGGCGCCCGGTTCCGAGGACACCGGGGCGGTCTTCGCCGCACCGCTCGCCGTGCCGGAGACGAGCCCCCGCCGCATCCGCCTGATCTTCCTCGGGCTGATGCTGACGCTGCTGCTCGCCGCGCTCGACCAGATGATCGTCGCCACCGCGCTGCCGAAGATCGTCGGAGAGCTGCACGGCCTGGAGAAGATGTCCTGGGCCGTCACCGCTTACCTCCTCGCGTCCACCATCGGCCTCCCGATCTACGGCAAGCTCGGCGATCTCTTCGGCCGCAAGAGCGTGTTCCAGTTCGCGATCGTCGTCTTCGTCATCGGCTCCGCGCTGGCCGGCTGGTCGCGCACCATGGACGAACTCATCGCCTTCCGGGCCGTCCAGGGCATCGGCGGCGGCGGACTCATGATCGGCGTCCAGGCGATCATCGCGGACGTCGTGCCGCCCAGGGAGCGCGGGCGCTTCATGGGGCTCATCGGTGCCGCCTTCGGCCTGGCCTCCGTGGCCGGCCCGCTGCTCGGAGGGTTCTTCACCGACCACGCCTCCTGGCGCTGGTGCTTCTACATCAACGTTCCGTTCGGCCTGGTCACCCTGGCCGTCATCACCGTCGTCCTGAAACTGCCCCGGCCCACCGTCCGGCCCCGGCTCGACGTCCTCGGCGCGGTGCTGCTCGCGGCGTCGTCCACCTGCCTGGTGCTGCTGACCAGTTGGGGCGGGACGGAGTACGCGTGGGGGTCGCGCACCATCCTGGGACTGGGCGCCGGGGCGATCGGTACCGCCCTGCTGTTCCTCGTCGTCGAGCGTCGAGCGGCCGAACCGATCATTCCGTTGCGGTTGTTCCGCGACTCGATCTTCAACGTCACCGCCCTCGTCGGCGCGGTCGTCGGAGTCGCGCTGTTCGGTGCCGCCAGCTATCTGCCGACCTTCCTGCAGATGGTCGACGGCGCCACGGCCACCGAATCGGGGCTGCTGATGCTTCCCATGATGGGCGGCATCGTCGTGGCGTCCGTCGTCTCCGGCCAGCTGATCTCGCGCACCGGCCGCTACCGCGTCCACCCCATCGTCGGCACGGCCCTCTCCACGGTGGGCATGTGGCTGCTCTCCCGGCTCGACACGGACACTCCGTGGCTCGAATACAGCATCGCGCAGGCCGTGCTCGGTGTCGGGATCGGCCTGATCATGCCGGTGCTGGTGCTTGCCGTGCAGAACTCCGTGCGGCCCGCCGACCTCGGTACCGCCACCAGCGCCAACAACTACTTCCGGCAGATCGGCGGCAGCGTCGGTGCCGCCGTCTTCGGCACGCTCTTCGCGGGCCGGCTCGCCGACGCGCTCGCCGTACGGCTGCCCGCCCACGCCGACCTCCCCGACCCCGCGTCGATCACCCCGCAGCTTGTCCATGCCATGGAGCCCGCGCTGCGCGACAGCTACATCCGGGCCTACGCCGACGCGATGCCGCGGATCTTCCTGTACCTCGTGCCGGTGCTCGTACTCGGCCTGATCCTCGCCCTCTTCCTCAAGGAGAAACCGCTGGTGTCCCACAACAGTCCCGAGAGCGACGCCGAACCGTCCGTCGGTACCGCCCCGATCCCCGCCCCGCGCGCCCTCGCCCCCGCCACCCCGCCCGCGTCCGTGCACCCGTCCGGTGTGCCGGTGCGCGGAAGCGTCCAGCACCCGGACGGCACGAAGGTCCCGCGCGCCGCGCTCACCCTCATCGACGTCCAGGGGCGGCAGGTCGGCCGGGGAGCGAGCGACGACGACGGGCGGTACGCGCTGAGCGTCCCCGGCGCCGGCGGCTATGTGCTCATCGCGGCGGCCGGCGGCCACCAGCCGCAGGCCGTCAGCGTCACCGTGGGCGAACGGCCGGTCGAACTCGATGTGGTGCTCGGCGGCGCGGGCCGGCTCGCCGGGACCGTCGTCACCGCCGACGGTCTCCCGGTGCGCGACGCCGCCGTCACCCTCACCGATGTGCGCGGCGAGGTGGTGGCGTCCACCCGCAGCGGACGGGAGGGTGGTTACGTGATCAAGGAACTGGTCGCGGGGGAGTACACGCTCGCCGCCAGCGCCCCCGCCTTCCGGCCCGCCGCGCTGCCGGTGAGCGTGCAGGCGGCCCGGGAGACCCGGCAGGACATCGAACTCGCCGGCGGGGCGGTGCTGCGCGGGGTGGTCCGGGCGAGCGGGGGCCGACCCGTGGAGGACGCCCGGGTCACCCTGCTGGACGCGGCGGGCAACGTGGTCGACACGCTCACCACCGGGTCCGACGGGGCGTTCCGGTTCGTCGACCTGTCCACGGGCGAGTACACGGTGATCGCGGCCGGGTACCCTCCGGTGGCCACCGTCCTCCAGGTCGCCGGAGGCGGACGCACCGAACGCGACCTCCAACTGGGCCACGAGGACTGATCGTTCGACGGGGAGCGGGAGGGCCGGGCACGTCCGGATCGCCCTTCCCGCCCCCGGTTCGGGCCGCAGGAGGTGCGCGACGACGGCTGACGTCAGGAGGCCGGGGGCGCCGTCGACGCGTGCGCCCCAGCCCGGCCGGGATACCGGTCGGCCCAGGGCAGGGCCTCCTCCAGCGCCGCGGAGACGCCGAACAGGAGGTCCTCGCGGCCCCAGCCGGCCGTGAGCGAGACCCCGAGCGGCAGTCCCCCGGAACTCCAGCCCAGCGGAAGGCTGATGGCAGGACACCCGGTGGCGTTCCCGATCACGGTGTTCCCGGTGAACGCGGTCATCGCGGCAAGTTCGGCGGCCGGATCGGCGTCGTCGCGAAGCTGCCCGACGAGCGTCGGGGGAGCGGTCACGGTGGGTGTGATGACGATGTCGGCGTCCGCGTGGCCGAGGATCCAGGCCCGAGCGCGGGACTGGACGACACCGATCGACGAGGCGAGCTCGGCGGCGGTCAACCGCTGCGCGACGGACCGGAGATGACGGACCATCGGCCGCATCGCCGACCCGTCGAACGCGGCGGTCCTGGCGCCTACCAGCGCGGTGAACATCACGCGGAAGTTCTCGGTGAGCTCGGGGTCCGGAGCCTGGTCGCGGGCGAACACGTCGTGGCCGAGCCCGGCGAGCACCCGACCGGTGCGCTCGACGGCGGCGGCGACCTCGGCGTCCACGGGCGCGCCCGACACCGAACCCTGGGCGATCGCCACCCGCAGTCGCGGGACCGGGGCGTCGCAGGCGCGTTCGTAGCCGTCCGCACCGTGCGCACGGGGAGGGTGGACGAGGCCGGCACCGGTTCGCGTGGTCAGCGCGTCAAGGAAGGCCGCGGTGTCGCGCACCGTGCGGGCGAGCGGTCCCTTCACGGAGAGCCCCATTCCGTCGTCGCCCGGCCCCCCGGGGACGAGCCCGCGGCTCGGCTTCAGCCCGACCACACCGCAGGCACTCGCGGGGGAGCGCACGGAACCGGCGGTGTCGCTGCCCTGGGCGATCGGCACCAGCATCGCGCCGACCGCAGCGGCGGCGCCGCCGCTGCTGCCGGCCGCGCTGCGGGTGAGGTCGAACGGGCTGCGCGCGGGCGCCGCGACCTCCGGCTCGGTGTAGCAGGCGGCCCCGAACTCGGGAACGGTCGTCTTGCCGAGACTGATCAGCCCGGCGTCGGCCATCACGCCCACGATCTCGTCGTCGTGGTCCGGCACCCAGTCCCGGAACAGTGCGGAGCCCAGCGTGGTGCGCACCCCCGCGGTGGCCTCCAGGTCCTTGACGGCCGTGGGCACGCCGAACAGGCGCGGCAGCCCGGCGCGGTCCGCGGTGCGCAGCACGCGCCCCGCCCCGGCCGCCGCCGCACGGGCCCGGTCGGCCGACACGGTGGTGAACGCGCCCACCCGGTCGCCGTCCTCGATCCGGGCCAGCAGGTGGTCCACGACCTCGGCGGGTGTGGTGTCGCCGCGCTCGTAGGCGTCGGCCAGCTGGAGAGCCGTGAGTTCGTGAAGTTGCGTCATGGATGCTCCCGCTGTCGTTTCGTTACGCGTATCGATATGGTGGACGCATGAGTGCCGACAAAGCAAGCGCCGACAAGGCGGGCACTGCGCGGGGCGGCCGTCCCCGGGCGGTCTCGCACGACGCGATCCTGGAGGCCGCGACCCGGATCGCCGACGACGGGGGGCTGGAGGCGGTGACCTTCCGCGCGGTCGCCGACCGGCTGGGGGTGTCCCCGATGGCGATCCACCGGACGACGGGCGGTGTCGACGCGCTCCGGCACGCGCTGGTCTCCCGGATCGTCGGCGAGGCGACCCGTTCGGTGAACTGGCCCGAGGACTGGCCGGCCGTCCTGCGCACCTTCGCGAACGAGCTCCACGACCTGCTCATGCGCCACCCCGTCGTGCTGGAGGCGCACCGCCGCGCCCCCCTCGTGGGCCCCGGCGCGGACGACGCCGCGCTCCGGGTCGTCGCGTCCCTGCGCGCCGCCGGGCTCGACGAGCGGGCCGCGGTGTACGCGTACGGCGCCCTGCACGACTTCGTCACCGGACACGTGGCGATCCGGCTCGGTCGCGACGGTCCGGAGCGGCTCCCGCTGCCACCCGAACGCCGGGCCATGTCGGTCTTCGTCGAACACCACGACTACGACCGCCGGTTCGCCTACGGCCTCGACCTCGTCATCGGCGGGATCGCCGCCGCTGCCGCCGCCCCTGTACCGCACGAGGAGCAGAGATGACGCACGATTTGCCCGAACCGCCCGAGACGGTCCACATCGAAGCCCCCGGTGGACGCCGCATCGCCTACTGCTCGTACGGCGACCCCGCCGCCGAGCCCGTGATCGTGCTGCACGGCACTCCCGGGAGCCGTTACGAAGGCGTCGCGCTGCTGCGGGCGGTGACGGACGCGGGTGTCCGCCTGGTCTTCCCGGACCGCCCCGGGTACGGCGAGACCGATCCGGTCCCCGGACGCGGCTTCCACCGCTGGAACGACGACTTCCTGGCCCTGCTCGACCACCTCGGCCGGGAACGGGCGACGCTCGTGGCGATCTCCGGCGGCGGCGGATACGCGCTGTCCGCGGCCCGGGCCCACCCGGGGCGGGTGAAGAAGCTGATCCTCGCCTCCGCCGCCGTCCCCGGAGCGCCCAAGGAGACCTACGCGCGCCGGATCCCGATCGTGAAGTGGCTGAACCACATCATCCGCTGGGCCCCACCGGTCGGCGGCGCGATGCTCGCGGGAACGGGGGTCTTCAGGCCGATGCGCAGCAGGGAGGCGAACCTCGACGCCTGGCCCCGCGCCGACCGGCTGATCATGAGCACCCCCGAGTTCCGGGCGCTGTCCGAACTGGACACGGCCGAGGGGCGCCGCCAGGGCATGGACGCGGCACTGACCGACCTGGCCGGGTACGCCCGCCCGCTGCCGCACGCGCTGGACTCGGTCCGCGTGCCGACCGTGTTCATCCACGGCGACGCGGACGGCAACGTTCCGGTGGAGGTGGCGCGTTGGGCGCACGCGCGGATCGACGGGGCCGAGCTGCGGATCGTCCCCGACGGCGGCCACCTGTTCCTGGTGGAGGACCCGGAAACACTCCTGCGGGAACTCGACTGAACGGGGCGGGGCCTCGCCGAGACCTTCCGGCCGGTCACCCGCGGCCGTCTTGTCGGCCTTCACCGGTGTAGCTGGTGACGATTGCAGGAGTACGTCCCGCCGCAACGGCCACGCCGACCCGCTGCGCGAGCGGACCGACGGTGTCCCCGGCGACTGCCCGGTGGCATGAGAACGGCCGGGCACACCTCGCTGGAGGTGTGCCCGGCCGTCCGCGGTCTCCGGCGCCGTCCCGGGGCCTGTCGGGGGGCCGTGCCGACCGTCCCTCAGCCGGCCGGCCGGGCCGACTCGACCGGATACACCGCCGCGTGGACCGACTCGAAGAGCGCGCTCGCCTCCTGGGCGCTGAGGCCCTGGGAGCGCGCCTCGTCCAGCCACACGGCGAGCGACGCGCGCAACGGCGATTCGGAGCCCGTCTGCGCCGGTACGAGGGAGCGGGTGATGAAGGTGCCCGCTCCCTGCCGCACCTCGGCGAGGCCCGCACGTTCCAGCTCGCGGTAGGCCTTGAGCGTGGTGTTGGGGTTCACCCTGGTGTCCGCCGCGACCTGAGCGGCCGTCGGCAACCGGTCGCCCTCCTCCAGCGCCCCCATCCGCAGGGCCTGTTCCACCTGCCGCACGATCTGGAGGTACGTAGCCACTCCGCTGCGCTTGTCGATGCGGAATACGACCACTGTCTTCACCTCCGTCGGACTGCCGAAACCATATGTGACCACACTGTGGAGGCGTGCCTCAGAGCGGGCGACGCGAGACCCGCCACAGGGCGAACGCGGTGAGCGCGGCGGTGGCCACGAGCAGGATGCCCGCCCCGGTCCACTGCATCGCCGGCATCTGGTCGAATCCGACGTACTCGAACACGTTGTTGACGATCCCGTGCTCCTTCACGCAGGCGTCCGAGGCCGCCTCGGAGGTCTTGGAGCACAACCCCCAGCCGTAGAGGTGGCCGTCGGCCGAGCCGATCCAGCGGTCCAGTTCGTACGACTCGTTCAGCTGTGCGGGCTGGTCCGCCTCCAGCGGGTAGGCCAGCGTGCGCGACGGCGCCAGGTACATGCGCACCTCGCCCCAGGCGACCTCGAAGAACACCGCGAAGAGGAAGGTGACCGCCATCGACATGAGGACACGGCGCAGCAGCAGACCGATGACGATGCCGGCGGCGGTGAGGAACAGACAGAACGCGGGCAGCATCGGGCCGGTGTTGTCGAAGATCGTCCCCTCCGACCACCGGCTGGAGAACACCGAGCGGTACGGCTTCCACCACCAGGTGAAGATCACCGAGAGCACGACACCGGCCAGGAGCACGGCCGAGTAGCACCAGACGAACTTGGCCGCGAGCCAGCGGCGCCCGGACACCGACTGGGTCGTGACGAGCTGCGCGGTGCCGTGCTCCTGGTCGCCCGCGATCAGCGGTGCGCCGAGGAAGACGGCGAGGATCACCGGCAGGGTCCCCAGCGCGCTGAGGGTGAGGCTGACCCCTCCGGAAGAGAACGTCGGCTGTGCGAGCTCCTTGTCCGGCCAGCCCGCCGCTTCGAGCACCTGGATCATCTTGCCGCGCTGGTAGAGGAGCCAGCCCGCGCCGACGACCGCCACCGCGAGGATGCCGAGCAGCGCGGTCCGGTGCTGGCGTGCGACGAGCCAGTTCAGCCCGCCCAGCAGGCGGCGTCCGGGCTCCCGGTCCGTCCTGGAGCTCTCGGTGTCGGTGAGGGTGGAGCTCATGAGGTGTGGATCCCTTCGGCGTCGACGCGGGCGCCGGGTGTGAACAACGGCGGCGCGTCCGACGAGCGGAGATGCGCCAGAAGTACTTCCTCCAGGCTGGGTTCGGCGACGACCCAGTCCGCGGGCATCGGGCCGTTCGGCCGTACCAGTGCCTGGAACTGCCGTCCCTGGACGCGGTATTCGATCACTGTGTGGGGCGCCAGCGCGGCGATCGGGTCGCCCTCGGCGGCGAGCCCCGTCACCAGTGCGTGCGCCGGGACGAGGGCGTCCGCGTCACCCGCCATCCGCAGCTTGCCCCCGGAGAGGACCAGCAGGTAGTCGCACATGTCCTCCAGCTCGGACAGCATGTGCGAGGACATCACCACGGTGGTTCCGCGCTCGACGGCCTCCGACATCAGCAAGGTGCTCATGTCGTGCCGGGCCAGCGGGTCCAGGTCGGCCATCGGCTCGTCGAGCAGCAGCAGATCGGGCCGCTTGCCGAAGGCGAGCGCGAAGGCCACGCGGGTGCGCTGGCCGCCGGAGAGTGTCTCGACCCGGGCGCTCATCGGGATGTCGCCCGCCCGCACGATCCGCCGAGCCGCGGCCATGTCCCAGCTGGGGTTCAGCTCGCTGCCCATGCGCAGCGTCTCCGCCACGGTGAAGCCCTTGAACAGCGGCTTGTCCTGTCCGAGGAACGCGAACCTCGGCATCACCGCGCGATTGTCCACCGGAACGCCGAAGATGCGGAGTTCGCCCTCCGTCGACTGCACCTGCCGGGTGGCGAGCCCCAGCAGAGTGCTCTTTCCCGCCCCGTTGGGACCCACGAGACCGCAGATCCGTCCGGCCGGCAGCCGGAACGAGCAGTCGCGCAGCGCCCAGCCGCGGCGGTACCGCTTACCCAGACCGCGAGCCTCCAGAGCCCAGGCGCCCGTCGCGTCGTCCGGAGTGGATGCGTCTGCCATGCACTTCGCCTCAATTCCATTAGTCAATTAATGGAATCATGGTCTTGGCGGGGGAGTGCTGTCAAGGCGGACCCGTGGGGGCCGGGGGCGGGCGACGTGCGGGATGCCCGGGATTCCGGCTGTCCGGCCGTGGTGCTGCGACCCGGCCCGGCAACCGTCACGCAAGGGGCCCGGGGCCGGTCGGATCACCGGTTCCGTCGACCGCGGCGCCGGAGACGTCGCGCGTCGGCGCTGCAGGGGGGAGCCGTCCGGCGACGCAGGAGGGGAGACGGCCGGCCTGCATGGATGCTTGTATGGGGGCGCCGAGTTGAGTGCCTGTTCAGCGATCTTGCGAAACGAGGTCGGCAACAGGTGCCACAGCCGGCCCGTACAGTCCCTGACCTGTAAGAAGACGGACTCAACATGAAGATCCTGATCAGCGCGGACATGGAGGGCGCCACCGGCGTGACCTGGCCCGCCGATGTGCTGCCGGGCAGCCCCCAGTGGGAACGGTGCCGTGCCATGTTCACCTCGGACGTGAACGCGGCGGCGCTCGGTTTCTACGACGGCGGCGCCGACGAGGTGCTCGTCAACGAGGCCCACTGGTCGATGCGCAACCTCCTGCTGGAACGGCTCGACGACCGGGTGCAGATGCTCACCGGCCGGCACAAGTCCCTGTCCATGGTGGAGGGGGTCCAGCACGGCGACGTCGACGCCATCGCGTTCGTCGGCTACCACACCGGGGCCGGTACGGAAGGGGTCCTCGCCCACACCTACCTGGCGAACTCCATCACCGGTGTCTGGCTCGACGGCGTCCGCGCGAGCGAGGGACTGCTCAACGCCCACGTCGTCGCGGAGTACGGCGTTCCGGTCGTCCTCGTCACCGGCGACGACCTGACCTGCGCCGACGCCGAGGGCTACGCGCCCGCGGCGCGCAAGGTCGCGGTCAAGGACTACGTGTCCCGGTACGCGGCCGTCTGCCGCACCCCGGCCCGTACCGCCGCGGACATCCGCGCGGCGGCCGAGGAGGCGACCGCGCTGGCCGTACGCCACGCACCGGTGGAGGGCGGCCCCTTCACCGTGGAGCTGGAGTTCGACGCCGAGCACCTCGCGGGCGCGGCCACCGTCGTCCCCGGCGTGGCGCCGAGCGGTGAGCGGCGGGTCAGCTACACCAGCCCGACGATGTACGAAGGCATTCGCACGTTCAAGGCGGTGACCACGCTCGTGTCGTCCGCCGTGGAGGAACAGTATGGCTGAGCCGACCGACCCCCGGGAGACCGTCGACGCGCGGGCGCTCGACGAAGTGGTGACGTTCACCTCCGAACTGATCCGGATCGACACCACCAACCGCGGCGGCGGCGACTGCCGCGAGCGCCCGGCCGCCGAGTACGTCGCCGAACGGCTGGCCGACGCCGGACTGGAACCCACCCTGCTGGAACGCACCCCCGGGCGCACCAACGTGGTGGCCCGGATCGAGGGCACCGACCCGTCCGCCGACGCCCTCCTCGTCCACGGCCACCTCGACGTGGTCCCCGCCGAGGCCGCCGACTGGACCGTGCACCCCTTCTCCGGCGAGGTCCGCGACGGCGTCGTCTGGGGACGCGGCGCCATCGACATGAAGAACATGGACGCCATGGTCCTGGCCGTCGCCCGGTCCTGGGCGAGGGCCGGGGTCCGCCCCCGCCGCGACATCGTGATCGCCTACACCGCCGACGAGGAGGCCAGCGCCGACGACGGATCGGGCTTCCTCGCCGAACGGCACGCCCCGCTCTTCGAGGGCTGCACGGAGGGCATCAGCGAATCGGGGGCCTTCACCTTCCACGCCGGAGGGGACCTGCCGCTCTACCCGATCGCCGCCGGGGAACGCGGCACCGCCTGGCTGAAACTCACCGCGCACGGCAAGGCCGGGCACGGCTCCAAGGTCAACAGGTCCAACGCGGTCACCGCGCTCGCCGCGGCCGTCGCCCGGATCGGCGACCACACCTGGCCCGTCCGCCTCACCCCGACCGTCCGCGCCGCGCTCACCGAACTCGCCGCACTGCACGGCATCCACCCGGACCTCGACGCCCCCGGCTTCGACGTCGACGAACTGCTCGGCAAGCTCGGACCTGCCGCCGACCTGGTCGCGCCGACCGTCCGCAACAGTTCCAACCCGACCATGCTGGAGGCCGGGTACAAGGTCAACGTGATCCCGGGCCACGCCACCGCCTTCGTCGACGGCCGGATGCTCCCCGGCGGCGAGGACGAGTTCCACGAGACCCTGGACCGGCTGACCGGACCCGACGTGGACTGGGAGTTCCACCACCGCGAGGTCCCGTTGCAGGCCCCGGTCGACTCGCCGACCTTCGCGAAACTCCGCGCCGCCATCGAACGCTTCGACCCGGACGGCCATGTCGTGCCGTACTGCATGTCGGGCGGCACGGACGCCAAGCAGTTCTCCCGGCTCGGCATCACCGGCTACGGGTTCTCGCCGCTGAGGCTGCCCGTCGGCTTCGACTACCAGGCGCTCTTCCACGGAGTGGACGAACGCGTCCCGGTGGACGCGCTGCACTTCGGCGTCCGCGTCCTCGACCACTACCTGCGCACCGCCTGACCCGCCACAGGGGGATTCGAAACATGCTGCCCACAGGGGCTTACGGAACATGGCCGTCGCCGATCGACGCCGCCCTCGCCGCCTCGCAAGACGGACGACCCGAGTACGTCGGCACCGTCGGCGACGAGGTGTGGTGGACGGAACCGCGCCCGGCCGAGTCGGGCCGCCGCGCCCTGGTCCGCCGCCGCGCGGACGGAAGCCGCGCCGGTGTGCTGCCCGCTCCGTGGAACGTACGGAGCCGCGTCATCGAGTACGGCGGACGGCCGTGGGCCGGTGCCGTCCGCGCCGAGGGCGGCCCCCTCGTCGTCTTCGTCGACTTCGCCGACCAGCGGCTGTACGCGTACGAGCCGGACGGGTCCGCCGGGCCCCGGCCGCTCACACCGCTCTGCGCCGTCGGCGGCGGACTGCGCTGGGTCGACCCGGAGGTCCACCCCGACCGCGGCGAGCGGGGCGAGGTGTGGTGCGTCCTGGAGGAGTTCACCGGCGACGGCCCCACCGAGCTGCGCCGGGTGATCGCCGCCGTGCCGCTGGACGGATCGGCGGCCGACGACCGCTCCGCGGTACGCGAACTCACCGACGACCGCCACCGGTTCGTCACCGGGCCCAGGCTCTCGCCGGACGGGCGGCAGGCGGCCTGGATCGCCTGGGACCATCCGCGCATGCCGTGGGACGGCACCGAGGTGATGCTCGCGGACATCGCCGACGACGGCGTCTTCCGGGACGTCCGGAGCGTCGCGGGCGGCCCCGAGGAGTCGATCCCGCAGGTCGAATGGGACGCCGAGGGACGTCTGCTGTTCGCCGGCGACCGCAGCGGCTGGTGGAACCTGTACCGCGTGGACCCGCAGGGCGGCGCCGTCGCGCTCTGCGCCCGGCGGGAGGAGTTCGCCGGACCGCTCTGGAAGATCGGCCTCCAATGGTTCCGCCCGCTCGACAACGGCCTGATCGCCACCGTCCACGGTCGGGGCACCACCACGCTCGGCGTCCTCGACCCGCAGACCGGCGAGCTGGCCGACGTCGCCGGGCCCTGGACGGACTGGGCCGACACGCTCGCCGTCCACGGCAGCCGGATCACCGGCATCGCCGCGAGCCCGCACAGCGCCCACGAGGTCGTGGAGCTGGACACCACGACCGGCCGCACCCGCGTCATCGGCTCCCCGCACCAGGACGCCGTCGACCCGGCGTACTACCCGCGCCCCGAGGACCGCACCTTCACCGGCCCCGGCGGCCGGGAGATCCACGCCCACGTCTACCCGCCCCGCAGCCCCGACCGCACGGGCCCCGACGGCGAACTGCCGCCGTACGTCGTCTGGGCCCACGGCGGACCGACCGGACACGCCCCGCTCGTGCTCGATCTGGAGATCGCCTACTTCACCTCGCGCGGCATCGGCGTCGTCGAGGTCGACTACGGCGGCTCCACCGGATACGGCCGCGACTACCGCAACCGGCTGCGCGAACAGTGGGGCGTCGTCGACGTGGAGGACTGCGCCGCCGTCGCCGGGGCACTCGCCGCCGAGGGGACGGCCGACCCGCGACGGCTCGCGATCCGGGGCGGCAGCGCCGGCGGCTGGACCACCGCAGCCTCGCTGACCGGCACCGACGTCTACGCCTGCGGCACCATCATCTACCCCATCCTCGATCTGACCGGCTGGGGCACGAGCGAGACCCACGACTTCGAGTCGCGGTACCTGGAGTCCCTGGTCGGCCCGCTCGCCGACGTTCCCGACCGCTATCGCGAACGCTCACCGGTCAGCCGCACCGAGCACCTGACCACCCCGTTCCTGCTGCTCCAGGGGCTCGCCGACCCGATCTGCCCGCCCGTCCAGTGCGAGCGGTTCCTCGCCGCGATCGAGGGACGGGGCGTCCCGCACGCCTATCTCGCCTTTGAGGGGGAGGGGCACGGATTCCGCCGCGCCGACACCCTGATCCGCGCGCTGGAGGCCGAACTCTCCCTGTACGGGCAGACGTTCGGCTTCGACTGTCCGGATGTGCCGGGGCTGGAGCTGAAGCGGTGACCCCGGAACCCCTGACCCGCCCGGCCCGACTGCGCCCGGGCGCCAGGGTCGCCGTCGTGTCGCCCAGCGGGCCCGTTCCCGCCGACCGCCTGGAGGCGGGCCTGGACATCCTGCGCCGCTGGGGCCTGGAGCCGGTGGTGGCACCGCACGCCCGTGACGTCCACCCGGAGCTGGACTACCTGGCGGGTACGGACCGGGCGCGGGCGCGGGACCTCCAGGACGCGTGGTGCGACCCGTCGGTCGACGCGGTGATCTGCGCCCGCGGCGGATACGGCGCGCACCGCATGGCCGACCTGGTCGACTGGCAGGCGATGCGCGCCGCCGGGCCGAAGGTGTTCGTCGGCTACAGCGACATCACCGTGCTCCACGAGGCGTTCGCCCGGCACACCGGACTCGTCACCCTGCACGGCCCGATGGTCGGCACGGAGACCTTCCTCAAGGACCCGGACACCCAGGAATCGCTGCGCGCCACCCTGTTCGAACCGGAGTCGGTCCGGACCCTCGGTCTGCCCGGGGCGCGGGCGCTGTTCCCCGGACGGGCACGCGGCGTCACCTACGGCGGCTGCGTGAGCCTGCTCGCCGCCGACATCGGGACCCCGCACGCCCGGACGACCGCCCGGGGCGGATTGCTGATGATCGAGGACACCACCGAGGACCCGTACAGCATCGACCGCGTCCTCACCCAGTTGCTGCGGTCCGGCGCGCTCGCCGGGATCTCCGGGGTGGCCTGCGGTTCCTGGGCGGGCTGCGGACCGTACGAGCAGGTGCGGACGGTTCTCGCCGACCGGCTCGGCACGCTGGGCGTGCCCGTCGTCGAGGAGTTGGGCTTCGGGCACGGAACGACGGCGCTCACGATTCCGCTCGGTGTCCCCGCCGTGCTGGACGCGCCCGCCGACGGCGGCCCCGCCACCCTCGTCACCGAGGTGCCCGCCCTGGTCTGACCGCCCGTACGGGATCGCGCCGACACCGCACCGGACCGCTCCGAACCGGTCCGGTGCGGTCCGTTGTGGTCCGGACGGGGCGTGAAGCGCGAAGAAGTTGAGCACCCTTCAGGAAACGGCGGCCCGGACGTTGACACTGCTATGACGCGTATCACAGCATGAGCGCGGTCCAGTTCTTACCGGTCGGTAAGTTCCTCGGTGTGGAGGTCCCCGTGTCAGGTGCAGTTTCCCGTCCCGGCTCCGGTTACCGGACGCTGTCCCGGAGGTCGGGCGTGTCCGTGGCCGCCGCCGCGCTCGCCGCACCGCTGGTCCTCGGGGGCGCGGCCGAGGCGACCGCCGCCGGCACCGCCCCGTACACCGTCACACCACTGACGTTCACCGTGGAGACCGGCGGGCGTTCGTGCGCCGTCGACGCCGACCTGTACCGCCCGGCCGGTGTCGACGCGCGGCACCCCGCACCGGCCGTCCTCGCCACCAACGGCTTCGGCGGCAGCAAGTCGGACGGCACCACCGACGCCATCGGCAGGGCCTTCGCCGAGCGCGGCTACGTCGGCCTCGTCTATTCCGGCCTGGGCTTCGGCAAGTCCGGCTGCCTCATCACACTCGACGACCCGGAGACCGACGGGCGGGCCGCCTCCGCACTCATCGACTTCCTCGCCGGGACGCGCCCGGCCGACGACGGCACCGGGGCCGACTACGTCACCCGGGACGGCAGCGGCGACCCCAGGGTCGGCATGATCGGCGGCTCGTACGGCGGCGCCGTCCAGATGGCCACCGCCGCCGTCGACCCGCGTGTCGACGCCCTCGTACCCCTGATCACCTGGAACGACCTCGCCTACGCGCTCGCCCCCAACAACGCCGCGACCCGCGCCGGAGTCTCCTCCGGCACCGTCGGCGTCTTCAAGTGGCAGTGGACCGACGGCTTCTACCTGATGGGGGAGGGGCAGACGATCCTCAACGCGAGCCTCGACCCCTCCCGGTTCAACAACCTCACCTGCCTCCACTTCGCGACCCGCGCCTGCGACACCATCCGGCTGCTCAACTCCGGCCGCTTCCCCGCGGACCGCACCGCCTCGATGCTGGACTACGCGCGCAGCGTCTCGCCGGCCGGCCACCTCGGCAAGGTGAAGGCGCCCACCCTGCTCGTCCAGGGCCAGGACGACAGCCTGTTCAACCTCAACGAGGCCACCGCCACCTACCGGACCCTCAAGGCGCAGGGCACCACCACCAAGATGATCTGGCAGGCCTGGGGGCACAGCGGCGGCCAGGTTCCCGGCGAACTCGACCTGGGCAAGGGCAATCTGGAGACCAGCTACGTCGGACAGCGCGTCCTCGCCTGGTTCGACCGCTACCTCCGGCACCGGACGCACACCGACACCGGACCGGAATTCGCCTACTACCGCGACTGGCACAGCGGTTACGGCACCGCCGCCGATGTGCCGGCCCCGAGCCGGACCATGTACCTCTCCGGCGACGGGAAGCTCGTCGACCACCGCTCCCAGGTGACCCGGGGCAGCCGCCGGTACGTCAACTGGCCGGTTCCCACCAGCCATTCGGAGAGCTCGCTGGCCGGCCTCATCGGCCTGCCCGACCCCGCGCCGTACGACACCCAGGGCACCTACCTCGGCTGGACCAGTGCCCCGCTGACCTCCGCCCTCGACGTCGTGGGGACACCGAAGGCCACCCTGAAGGTCCTCTCGCCGACTACGGAACGCGTGCAGAACAGCGGCGACGCCGCCGACAAGCTCGTCCTGTTCGCGAAGGTGTACGACGTGTCTCCGGACGGCACGAGGACGCTGGTGAACCGGCTGGTCGCCCCGGTGCGGGTTCCCGACGTCACCCGCCCGTTCACCGTGCGGCTGCCGGGCATCGTCCACCGCTACGAGGCGGGACACCGGCTCGAATTCGCGATCGCCGCCAGCGACAGCGCCTACGCGGGCAACCGCGGCATCAAGCCGGTCACGGTGGTCAGCGCCCCCGGGGACACCGGAGTGCTGGAACTTCCGGTGGTGGACGCCGGGAAGGAGTGAGACGCGCGTCGCCGCGCCGGCGCGGCGGCCGACGGCCGGGTCCGGCGCGGATGGGGTCGTCCCAAGAACTCCCGCACCGCTTCCGGCGACGCGCGCCGATCCACCACGGGTTGCGGGACAGCCCTCAATAGACTGCCCGGATGCCCGAGACCGACTACCTGGCCGAAGGCCGCCGCGCGGCGATCCGCCCCTACGGCCCGGCGGATGCCGAGGAGTTCACCGCCCGCGCGCGGGAGAGCCGGGACCTGCACCACCCATGGCTGTTCCCGCCCACCGACACCGCCGCGTACGCCGTGTACGCCGGACGGCTGACCGACGACCCGACGAAGGCCGGCTTCCTGGTCTGCGAACGGGAAGCCGCACACGCACCCACGCACGTGCCCGCGGGCGAACGGGGCCGGGTGACAGGGGCGGGGAGGGGCGACCGCCCGGACCCTCCGCACGGGAGCGGCGAGCGCACCGCCGACGGCCGGATCGCCGGGTTCATCAACATCAACAACATCGTGCGGGGAGGATTTCGCTGCGGGGCCCTCGGCTACGGCGCGTTCTCCCATGCCGCCGGTCGCGGCCTGATGGGCGAAGGACTGGAACTGGTGCTGCGCCATGCCTTCGGGCCCCTGGGCCTGCACCGTCTGGAGGCCAACGTCCAGCCCGCCAACGAGGGCTCGCTCGCCCTCGTCCGCCGGGCCGGATTCCGCCACGAGGGCTTCTCGCCGGACTTCCTCCTCATCGACGGGGCCTGGCGCGACCACGAACGGTGGGCGATCACGGCCGGGATGCCGAGGCCGGCGGCGAGCTGACCGGAACGCGATCCCCTCACCCACCGTGAACGGGGCACCACGCCGGGGGCGGACCCGGACCGCCCCACCGGCCCGGCGGCCGTCCCCGTCCGGCCGTGAGCCCGTCCGGCACGCCCGGTCGGGTGCCGAGGCCGCCGGAACCGGTCCCGGGCCCACCCCATCGGGCGCACCGGGTTGGGCAAGTCTTTGCCCGTGGCCGGATCGGCATCCTCCCGTGCCCCGACGGGCCGCCCGCGCGGGACGTGGAGCTCGGTACTCCGTATAGAAACGGAAAAGCGGCGGCCGAAACTGTGAGGAGCCGTCCGCGTCGAGGCGACGCTCGTGTTGACCGTACGCACTCCCGGGCAGAGGCTCGTCATATAGCTGCTTAATACAACTGGTTTCTGCCGGGTTCTCGCTCTCGGCACGCCGCTCCTCGGGGGCGTCACCGTGCGTAGTACCGCCATCCCGGTCGGGACCGAATCGGGAGGACGCGTATGTGTGGCATCGCCGGCTGGGTCTCCTTCGACCGTGACCTACGGGCAGCCGAGAACACCGCGACGCTGGACGCGATGACGGAGACCATGTCCTGCCGGGGCCCCGACGACCGGGGCACCTGGACCGCCGGGCACGCGGGCCTCGGGCACCGTCGGCTCGCGATCATCGACCTGCCGGGCGGACGCCAGCCCATGGCCGTCTCCACGCCCGAGGGCGAGATCGCGCTCGTCTACTCCGGTGAGGCGTACAACTTCACCGAGCTGCGCGGCGAACTGAGCGCCCGCGGACACCGGTTCGTCACGGACTCGGACACCGAGGTCGTGTTGCACGGCTATCTGGAGTGGGGCGAGTCCGTCGCCGAACGGCTCAACGGCATGTACGCCTTCGCGCTCTGGGACAGCCGCCACGACAAGCTCGTCATGATCCGCGACCGGATGGGCGTCAAACCCTTCTACTACTGGCCGACGCCCGACGGCGTGCTCTTCGGCTCGGAGCCCAAGGCCATCCTCGCCAACCCGCTGGTCCGGCCCCGGGTGGACCTCGACGGGCTCCGGGAACTGTTCAGTCTCGTCAAGACCCCCGGGCACGCCGTATGGGACGGCATGTTCGAGGTGGAGCCCGGCACCGTCGTCACCGTGGACCGCGGCGGCCTGCGCCGGCACGTCTACTGGCGGCTGGAGACCCGCCCGCACGCCGACGACCGGGACACCACGATCACCACCGTACGGTCGCTGCTCGACGACATCGTGCGCCGTCAGCTGGTTTCCGACGTCCCCCGCTGCATCCTGCTCTCCGGCGGCCTCGACTCGTCCGCGGTCACCGCCCTCGCCGCCCGGCAGCTCGCCGAGAGCGACGAGAAGGTCCGCACCTTCGCCGTCGACTTCGTCGGCCGGACCGAGAACTTCGTCGCCGACGCGCTGCGCACCACCCCCGACACCCCCTTCGTGCACGATGTGGCCCGGCTGTCCGGCACCGTCCACCGCGACATCGTGCTCGACCCGGAGACCCTCGCCGACCCCGAGGTCCGCGCCCGGATGATCCGCGCCCGGGACATACCGATGGGCCTCGGCGACATGGACACCTCGCTGTATCTGCTCTTCCGGGCGATCCGCGAGCATTCGACCGTCGCACTGTCCGGCGAGTCGGCCGACGAGGTCTTCGGCGGCTACCTCCAGTTCTTCGACGAGGAGGCCCGCCGCGCCGACACCTTCCCCTGGCTGGTCCGGTTCGCCGAGCACTTCGGCGAGGACGCGGGCCTGCTCCGCGACGACGTGAACCGCGCCCTCGGACTGGAGGCGTACATCCGCGACAGCTACGACTCCGCCGTCGCCGGCATCGAACGGCTCGATGGCGAGAGCGACTTCGAGTACCGCATGCGCCGGATCTGCCATCTCCACCTGACCCGCTTCGTACGCGTCCTGCTCGACCGCAAGGACCGGGCGAGCATGGCGGTCGGCCTGGAAGTGCGGGTCCCGTTCTGCGACCACCGGCTCGTCGAGTACGTCTACAACACCCCCTGGGCCCTGAAGTCCTTCGACGGCAGGGAGAAGAGCCTGCTGCGCGAGGCCGTCGCGGACGTGCTGCCCCGGTCCGTCTACGAGCGGACCAAGAGCCCCTACCCCTCGACCCAGGACCCGAAGTACGCCGTCGCGCTCCAGGAGCACGCCCGCGACCTGCTCGCGCGCCCGGACCACCGGGTCTTCGAGCTGATCGACCGCGACCGGCTGCAGAAGGCGGCCGACCACGAAGCGCCCCAGATCACCTCGGCGTCCCGCCGGGGCCTGGAACGCACCCTCGACCTCGCGACCTGGCTCGACATGTACGAGCCGGAGGTGGACCTCGGCTGAACGCACCGCCGCCGGGCGGACGCCCGGAGCCGCCCCGGCCGCGTCGCGGACCGGGGCGGCCCCGCGCCGCCGGAGTGCCGGACCGGCGGAGGCGGTGCGTCGCCGTCCCGACCGGGAGCGACGAGGCCGCCCCGCGGGCGCGGTGTCACGCGGGGGCCGAAGACGGCCGCCCCTTGCGGTTGATCTTCATGGTGTCCATGTCGGTCGCGGTGGAACGCAGTTCGCCATGGCCGAACCCATCCCGCCTCAGCAGCGCCTCGGCCCGGTCCTCGGCGATCACGGACGCCATCTCCTCGCCGTCCTCGGCGTCCGACACGACCAGGAACCGGAAGCTGAAGTGCTTCAGCACACGGTCGTACGCGAGCGATCCCTCCTCGGTGAACCGCATCGCGCTCAGGCCGTGCTCGTCCACCTCGGACAGCAGCCGGGCGCGTGCCCCGTCCGTCAGGCCGTCCCAGGTGCCGCGCACGATCACTCGGTAGGTGTGCTGTGTGCTCATCGTGTGTGCCACTCCGCGCTCTGCTCGTGAACCGTCGGGAGCCAAGGGTACGGAGCCGGGAGCGGAACGCATCCGGAATATCGCCGGGCCGGCCGCCCTGTGATTTTCGCCCTTGTCCCGAAGTCAGGGGGGTGCGCCCCTGGCCGGACGGCTGTCCAGCGTGTTCCATGGTCATCGGGGGGCGCCCGGACCGCGGCGGCCCGTGCGAGGGAACGAGGTTGCCTTGGCCACGACCGTACGACGTGCCGTACTGACTCTGCCCGCCGCGCCACTGGGCCCGGAGAACCCGCTGCCCGCGCTGCGCCCGCTCGACGGGACGCACGTGATCGACGACCGCGACCGGGCCGGACTGCCACGCGACATGGCACGCCAGATCGGTCGCGCACCGCTGAGCACCGTGCTGCCGGTGCGGGTCCTCGACGGATACGGACGCGAGCGCGTGCCCGCCCGACTGGACGCCGTCGTCATCGAGAACGACCGGCTGCGGGCCACCGTCCTGCCCGGACTCGGCGGCCGGATCCACTCCCTCCACCACAAGCCGACCGGCCGCGACCTCCTCTACACCAATCCGGTGCTCCAGCCCGCCGACTTCGCGCTCAACGGTGCCTGGTTCTCCGGCGGCATCGAATGGAACATCGGTGCCACCGGCCACACCACGCTCACCTGCGCGCCGCTGCACGCCGCCCGGGTGGCCGCCCCCGACGGCGGCGACATGCTCCGTCTCTGGGAGTGGGAAAGGCTGCGCGACCTGCCCTTCCAGGTGGACCTGTGGCTGCCCGGGGACTCCGATTTCCTGCACGTCGGCGTACGGATACGCAATCCGCACGAGCACACCGCGCCCGTCTACTGGTGGTCCAACACCGCCGTCCCGGAGGGGGAGCACACCCGCGTCCTGGCCCCGGCCGACGAGGCATGGCACTTCGGCTACGAACGCACCCTGACCCGGGTCCCCGTCCCCGGGACCGGTTCGGCCGACCGCACGTACCCGTGGCGCGGCGACTGTCCCGCCGACTATTTCTACGAGGTGCCCGACGGCGCCCGCCGCTGGATCGCCGCCCTCGACGGGGACGGGCACGGACTCGTCCAGACGTCGACCGACCTGCTGCGCGGCCGCAAGCTGTTCCTGTGGGGCAGCGGCCCGGGCGGGCGGCGCTGGCAGGAATGGCTCACCGAACCGGGCACCGCGGGCTATGCCGAGATACAGGCCGGACTCGCCCGTACCCAGCTTGAACACGTACCCCTGGAACCGGGCGGGGAGTTCAGCTGGCTGGAGTCCTACGGGCCGCTGTCCGCCGACCCCGCTGCGGTGCACGGCGACGACTGGGCCGCGGCCCGCGCCGAGGCCGAGCGGCGGCTCGCCGAGGCGCTGCCGCGCGCCGATGTCGAGGCCGCGTACGCCGCCTGGCGCGGTCGCGCCGACGCCGAGCCCGGCGAGTGGCTCGCGACCGGATCCGGCTGGGGCGCCCTGGAGGTCCGGCGGGGCGCGTACCACCTTCCCGGCACGCCGTTCCCCGAAGCGAGCCTCGGCGAACAGCAGAGGCCCTGGCTGGAGTTGCTCGATCAGGGCACTCTCCCGGGACCGCCCCTCCCGACTCCGCCGGGCCCCTCCCTGGTCTCGACCCACTGGCGCGACATGCTGGAGACCGCCCCCGCCGACCCGCTCACCGAATACCACCTCGGTGTCGCGCAGTGGCACGCGGGCGACCGCGCGCAGGCGGTCCGCAGCTGGGAACGCGGACTGGCCCGGGCGGTGTCCCGCTGGCCGCTGCTGCGCTGCCTGGCCGTCGCCGCCGCGGAGGGCGCCCAGCGGGACCGGGCCGCCGATCTGTACACCGAGGCCTTCGACGCCCTGCGCGCGGAACGTCCCGACGGCGACGGACACGACGAGGCCTGGACGGCTGCCACGACGGCGCTCGGCCGTGAGGCGATCGAGGCGCTGCTGACGGCCGAGCGGCCGGAATCGGCCCGGGCGGTGTGGTCCGCCCTGCCCGGGAGCATCCGCCGCCGGGGCCGCTTCAGGCTGCTGGAGGCCCGGCTGTCGATCGCCGAGGGCGACCGGGCAGCGGCCCGGGCCGTCTTCGACGAGGGCTTCGAGGTCGCCGATCTGCGCGAGGGCGCCCAAGTCCTCGACGAGGTCTGGGCCGAACTCACCGACGAGGCGATCCCGGACCACTACAACTACCGGATGCGACCCGGGGCGTGACACCGGACACGGTCCGGCGCACGCCCGGCGCGTGCGTGGGCCGGACCGTGCCCGACGCCTCCGTCCGTCTCGTCCGCCGCGGCCGTGACCGGGGCGAGGACCGGGTCATCCAGCCAGGTTCCGGTCCACGTACTCGAAGACGGAGCCGTCCGGGTGCACGGCGATCAGATTGCGGCCCACCGGTGTCGCCAACGGCCCCGCGATGACCCGGGCGCCGACCCGCGTGAGCGAGGCGTGTGCCGCGTCGACATCCTTGACCGCGATCGTCGCGGTGACCTTGCGCAGGATCTCCAGTTCCGCCTCCGGCCCGCTCATCAGCAGAAAGCAACTGATCGCGGCGACCGATACCCCGCCGCGCTCGAAGCGCAGCGCGGAACTGCCCGTGAGGTCCTCGTAGAAGGCCGTGGCGGCCTCCAGGTCGTCGACGCAGATGCGCAGCGTGGTTCCCAGAATGTCCATGCGCAACAGCGTAGTTGGCGGATATCAGGCCCGGCAGAGCACCTCGCCGTGCGGGACCATGAACCAGGCGTCGTCCCGCGCGCCCCACTCGCGCCAGGCCGTGGCGATCGCCTCCAGCTGTTCGGCGTCGGCGTGGCCGCCCTCCACGGCCTGCCGCGCGTAGTCCGAGCCGGTCGTGCGGTCCGCCCACAGCCCGCTCCACCAGGCCCGGCTGTCCTCGGTGGCGAAACACCAGGTGCCCGCGGTCGCGGTGATGTCGGTGAAGCCGGCGCGCCGCGCCCAGGAGTGCAGTCGGCGACCGGCGTCCGGTTCGCCGCCGTTGGCACGGGCCACCCGGCGATACAGCTCCTGCCACGCGTCGAGGCCCGGGGCCTCGGGGTACCAGGCCATCGCCGCGTAGTCGCTGTCGCGGACCGCGACGATGCCGCCCGGTCGGCAGACGCGCCGCATCTCGCGCAGGGCGAGCACCGGATCCCCCACGTGCTGGAGCACCTGATGGGCGTGGACGACATCAAAGGAGTCGTCGGCGAACTCCAGGCCGTGCACATCGGCGGTGGCGAACTCGACGTTGTCCAGGTTGCGTTCGGCCGCGGCCTCGGCTGCTCGGGCGAGGATCTCCCGGGTGGTGTCGACCGCGGTGACCCGTCCGGGCGCGACCAGCGCGGCGAGGTCGGCGGTGATGGTGCCGGGCCCGCAGCCGACGTCCAGCACGGACATGCCGGGACGGAGTCCGTCGATCAGGTACGCCGCGGAATTGGCGGCGGTGCGCCAGCGGTGCGAGCGCAGCACCGACTCGTGGTGGCCGTGTGTGTAGACGGCGGTCTCCTTCGGCATGACGGTGGATCCTTCCTCGGGGCGCGTTGCCCGGATGCGGGCCGTGCGAAGAACTGACCGGCATCGACACCGTACGCGTCTGTGCCGAATATTGAGATACGTGTCTCGCGATATGAGCATCCTGATGCGCCGGGCGGGCGCTGTCCAGGGGGGGGCGGCACGACCTCGCGCCGACCGGTGCGGAGCCGGCCCCGGGCATCGCGCCGGCACGTCTCCCGGCCCCGGTGCAGACGCCGGAGGCGGTCCGCCGGGACACGGACGGCGGCCCGGCCGCGCGCCCTCGCCGTTGCCGGTGCGCGCACGAGGTGATTACGCTGCGATCATGATTCCGGCCCAGGGCCGGACTCTCCGTATCCGCACCCGCCATCCGCCGGTACGGACGCACGAAGGAGCGGCCACACCCGCGGACCTTCGGCGCCGATGACCCCGGCGGGGTCGGACTCCACGAGGAGCACACATGAGTTCCGCGCGTCTGGACGTGGCCGTCCCCGAACAGGCCGAGCTCGGCGAGGGCCCGACCTGGGATCCGGCCACCGGCCGGCTCATCTGGGTCGACATCCTCTCCGCCCGCGTGCACACCTACGACCCGGCGAGCGGCCGTCGTACGGTGCGCGCCACCGAACAGCACGTCGGCGCGGCCAAGCCGCGCGCGGGCGGCGGACTCGTGGTCAACCTGCGCGACGGCATCGGCCTGTACGACCGGGACGGCGCCTTCGACTGGCTGGTCCACGACCCGCGGCCCGGCCGCCGCGGCAACGACGCGGCGGTCGCCCCCGACGGGGCGCTGTGGGCGGGGAGCATGAGCTACGACGGTTCCGCCACCGGCGGCAGCCTCGTCCGCGTCGCCCCCGACGGCGCGGTCACCCCGGTGCTGCCCGTGGTGGCGTGCAGCAACGGCACCGGCTGGAGTCCGGACCGGCGGCTGATGTACTACGTCGACACACCCACCCGCCGTATCGACGTCTTCGACTTCGACGGCGAGCACGCGGTGAACCGGAGGCCGTTCGCCACGGTCGAGGAGGGCGCGGGCCTCCCCGACGGGCTGACCGTCGACGCCGACGGAGCCGTCTGGGTGGCTCTGTGGGACGGCTCGGCGGTACGCCGCTACACGCCCGACGGCTCCCTGGACCGGATCGTCGAGCTGCCGGTGCGGCGTCCGACGGCCTGTGCCTTCGGCGGCGCGGACCTGCGCGACCTCTACGTGACCTCGGCACGGTCCGGACTTGCCGCCCCGCATCCGATGTCCGGTGCGCTGCTGGTCCTGCCGGGCGCGGGGCACGGCATGCCGGGGACGCCCTTCGCAGGCTGATTCCGGACCCTCGGCACCCGTCCGTGCCCCGCCGGGCGGGCGGGGCCCGCCGAACCCTCGTATAAAGGCCCTGAGCGCGGGGGTACGGCGGCGGGCGGCGGTGAAGGAGGCCCGGATGGCACGGGAGAGGACCGGACGGACGGCGCGCGGAGGCGAGGCCCACGCCGTTCGGGAGGACCACGGCCCGGTCAGATACGGACCGCCGCTCCCCGGCCCCGGCCTGCCCGTCCTGCCCGAACTCGCCGGGGTGCTCGCCGGCGCGGCCGGCCGTGACGCCGCCGAACCGACCGGCGGCGGCGCCGCCCTGCGCACGGCGGCCACCGCCTACTGGGCGCGACGCGGCCTGCACGGCGGACCGGGGCACGTCGCGGCCGCGCCGGGCACCTCCCCGCTGCTGCTCGCGCTGATCGCGGCCCACGGCGGTGACGTGCTGGTGCCGCGCCCCTGCGCCGCCACCTGGATCCCGCAGGCCCGGCTGCTGGGCAGCCCCGCCTACCAGGTGCCGACGCCCGCCGAGTGCGGCGGTGTGCCAGATCCGTACGCGCTGCTGGAGACCGTGCGCAGGGTGCGTGCCGAGGGCGGCAGGCCCCGACTGCTGCTGATCTCCGTCGTCGACGACCCGACCGCCACCGTGGCGCCGCCGGAACTCGTGCGCGAGGCGTGCGAGGCGGCGGTCGCCGAGGGGTTGCACGTCGTCAGCGACGAGACCTGGCGCGACACCCTGCACCGGCCGCGCGACACGGTCCTGCTGAGCCCGGCCGAGATGTGCCCGGACGACGTCACGGTCGTCTGCGACCTCGCCGGGGCCCTGACCCCGTCCGCCTGGCCGGTCGCGATCGCCAGGTTCCCGGACACCGGGCGGTCGGCGGTGCACCACGCCCGCACCCTCGACATCCTCACCGCGCTCGGAGCACACGTCGCCGGGCCCGTCGCCGAGGCCGCCGCCCACGCGCTCGGCGAGCCGGACTCCGTCACGGAGCGGACCCGGCGCTCCGCCGCGCTCCACGCCCGGCTCGGAGCGGCGGCCCACCGCGCGGTCCTCGCGGCGGGCGCGCTCGCCAGGCCCCCGCAGGCGGGACGCCACCTCTACGCAGACCTGGAACCGCTCAGGTCCCGCCTGGCGGACAGAGGCGTGACCGACTCCCTGGAACTGGAGGAGTACCTGACGGAACGTCTCGGGGCGCCGGCACCGGGAGGCCACCGGTTCGGCGACGAACTGGGGGCGCTGCGCGTACGGCTCGGGACCGGGGCGCTGGTGGGGACCACCCCGGAACAGCGGACGCGGTCGCTCGCCGCGGCGGACCCTCTGGACCTCCCGCACGTGGTCGGGGCCCTGAACGCCTTCACGGCGGTCTTCGCCGGTCTCCGCTGAGGAGGTCCGCCCACGGCGGCCCCGTGCCCCCGGCGTCCCGTCCACGGGCGGCCGCTCAGTCGCCGAACCGGGCCCGCACCTTGCGCCACGCCGCCGGGCCCCCGCTGACCAGCAGCGTCAGGCCCAACGCGGCGATCACGCCCTGCCACGGCTCGGGGAACAACGAACCGCCCAGTATGCCGATGAGCTGGTAGGTCGCGGCCCACGCCAGACAGGCCGGCACGTCGCCGCGGGCGAACCTGCGCAACGGTATCCGCCCCAGCAGGCAGGCCAGCATCACCGGAATCCGTCCCGCCGGTACCAGCCGGGACAGCACCAGGACCACCGCACCGTGCTCGTCGAGCTTCCGCTGTGCCTGCGCCAGCCGCTCCGGAGCGGCCCGGTCACGGATCGTCCGGAGCCACTTCGAGCCGTTCCTCGACCGCACCCCGCGCTGTCCCAGCCAGTACAGGCAGACGTCGCCGAGGAACGCGGCGGCCGAGGCCACCGCGAAGACGATCAGGAGCGCGAACGGGGACGACTGGTGCAACGCCACCACCGCCGCGGAACTCACCAGCGCACCCGTCGGCACCACCGGCACCAGCGAGCCCAGCGCCACCAGCAGGAACAGGGACGGATAGCCCACGGCCTGCTGCGTCGACTCCGGGGGAAGCTGCCGCACGACCTCCTGGATCACCTGGCGGCCTCCGGCCGCACCCGCTCGCCGTGGAACAGCCGGTGCACGGCCACCTCCGGCGCCAGCAGCCCCGCCTTGCGGACGAACTCGTCACCCGGCGCGTGGAACTCGTGCGGCCGGACCCCGTCCATCCCGATCGGCCAGTACGTGCCGTAGTGCACCGGCACCGCCGACCGGGGGGCCAGCCGGACCAGCGCCTGGGCGGCCCGCCCCGCGTCCAGATGACCACGGCCCAGATAGGGGCCCCAGCCGCCCACCGGCAGCAGTGCCACGTCCACCGGACCGACGGCGCGGGCCATGTCCTCGAAGAGCCCGGTGTCGCCTGCGAAATACGTCCGCGCCTCGCCCTCGACCACATAGCCGAGCGCGGGGGAGCGGTGCGTGCCCAAGGGCAGCCGCCTGCCGTCGTGCAGCGCCGGAACCGCGCGCACCCGGATTCCGTGCGCCCCGCCGAACCGGACCTCGTCGCCCGGGGCCACCTCGGTGATCCGCAGTCCGCGCACCGAGCGCAGCAGCCGGAGCCCCGGCACGGCGCGCACCGCGCCCACCGGCACGACGAGCCGGGTGCCCGGCGCCAGCCCGGCCAGCGACGGCGGGTGCAGATGGTCGGCGTGCAGATGCGAGACGAGCACGACATCGGCGACCGCGGCCTCCGGGCCGGGCAGTTCACCGCGGCGCCGCCGCAGGTGCGCCAGCCTCCGCACGAACAGCGGATCGGTCAGCACACGTACCCCGGAGTCCTCGATCGTGCAGGTGGCATGGCCCCACCAGGTGACTTCCACCGGCACGCGGCGCCTCCTCGTTCCCACATTTCTCGCTTCGGCTCCGATTCCCTTCCTCGGCTCCGACGGCCGAGCCTAATGCGAGGGGAGGACCGGACGAGTGGCTCCCCGTCGTCGCCGGACTCCGTCGCACGGCGGTGCCCCCGGTGCGCGCGGATCGCAGGGGTCGTCTTCGCGCTGGAGGACCACCCCGCGTGCGCCCTCCGCCACCGGCGTCCGCCCCGGCGCGCCGGAGTATGCGGCGGTTACGCCCGGTGTCACACGCTCCTCCCGTACCGACGCGCGCCTTTTTGCGCAGGGGCCGGAGAGGTAGGGTCGCCGGTACGCCTGGCGCCGGGGCGGGCAACGTTCACCTTGTTGTGACGCCCGGCACGCGTTCTCGCCGCACCGGCCGAAAGCCCGAGTACGTCCCGTACGAGGACTGCCGTCCGGCACACCGGGGGCACGCACCGGACGCCGCTTTCCGACGGGCAGACCTTGCCCGCCGCGGCACGAGCACGGGGAGAACGGTCATGGGGGACGCAGCGGACGTCAGGGTGGCGGCCATCGCCAGTCTCACACCCCTGGAAGAACTCGACAGCGATCCGTTCCTCGTGGACACCCGCGGCCAGCACGACATGTGTGCCCGCTGGGCCGCCGACAAGGGCTACGTCGTCACCCGTCAGCTCCGCTTCTACGGGCTGCGCCCCGATCACCACGCCCTGTGGAGCGATGTCGAGAGCGGCGACGTCGAGGTGTTCGTCGCCGCCAACGACCGGGTGCTGGCCCGGGCCCTCACCTCGGTTCCCGAATTCGCCGCGGAGTGCGAGCGGCGCGGTGTGCGCCTGGAGGTCGTGGGACTGGACGAGCCCCCGTACAACGCCGGCACGAAAGCGAGCGTGCACCGCAGGCTCTCCATGCCCACCGCCGGTTACGACGGCTGCTGACCGCCCCGGCCCCCGCCGGGTGGGGGGCCCGCCGCGCCGCTGTGACAGGCTGGAGGGCAGGGCCCGGAACGGCGGGGCCCGGACGTGAGGTGGGTACGGCGTGGGTGACGGGCGATGGCGAACGGCCGGCAGCGCCCTGGTGAGAGTGGTCGTGGTGTGGGCGGTCTCGACGCTCACGATGCTGGTGCTCGCCGGGATCCTGCCGGACTTCCACCTCCAGTCGGCGGACGGTGTGAGCGTCACCAGGACCGCGTTCGCGGCGGCCTGGGGCGCCGGGGCGTTCGGCCTGCTCTCCGCACTGGTCTGGCCCGTCCTGGTACGGGCGCTGCTCATCGTGCCCGCGCTCGTCCTCGGACTGCTCGTCTTCTTCCTGAACGGTTCCCTGCTGCTGCTCGCCCTGCGGCTCATCCCGGACGGGCGCGGCGCCGCCGACCCGCGGACCGCGGTCGTCGTCGCGGCCGTCATGTCCGCGGTCGCCTCCGCGACCTCCACGGCCCTCGCCGTTCGCGACGACAACGCCTACCGGCGGCGCCTGTCCCGGCTCGCCGACCGCAGGCGGCGGCGCAGCGGAGCGCCCGGCGGCCGCTGCGGACCGCCGGGCGTCGTCTTCGTCCAGCTCGACGGCGTCGGCCACGACGTGCTCGTCCGGGCCGCGGCCACCGGCCTGATGCCGACCGTCGCGCACTGGCTCGCGCGGGAGGAGGGGCACCGGCTCATCCCCTGGCGCACCGACTGGTCCAGTCAGACCGGCGCCAGCCAGCTCGCCATCCTGCACGGCAGCAACCACGACGTACCCGCCTTCCGCTGGTACGAGAAGGAGACCGGCGACGTGATGGTCTCCAGCAGGCCCGCGAGCGCCCTCGAACTCCAGCGCAGGGCCATCGCCCGCACGCACGACGGCGGGCTGCTCGCGGTCGACGGCGCCAGCCGCGGCAACCTCTTCAGCGGCGGCGCCGACCAACTGGCGCTGGTCCTGTCCATGGCGGCCCGGTTCGGCAAGGGACGCCGCTCGCGGGCCGGCTACTTCGCCTACTTCTCCGACCCGGCCAACGCCGTGCGCACCGCGCTGTCCTTCGTCGCCGAGGTCTGCCGCGAGATCGGCGAGTCGACGCGGGCCCGCATCCGCGAGGACGCCCCGCGGATCAAGCGCGGCGGCCTCTACCCCTTCATCCGCGCCTTCGCGACCGTCGTCGAGCGCGATGTGGTGGTGGCCGCGGTCATGGGGGACATGTTCGCCGGTCGCACCGCCGTCTACGCCGACCTCGTCGCGTACGACGAGGTCGCCCACCACTCCGGACCGCACAGCCGGGACGCGGAGAAGGTGCTCGCCCGGCTGGACCGCTCGCTCGCCCTGATCGCGAAGGTCGCCGAGCACACCCCGCGCCGCTACCGGATCGTGCTCCTCTCCGACCACGGCCAGAGTTCCGGGGAGACCTTCGCGGGGGCGTACGGGCTGACGCTCAAGGATCTGGTGCGGGCGGGCTGCGGGCTGCCCGTGTCCCGCCGGGCGCAGCGCACCCGCAGCGGTTCGGAGGCACGTGACGCGGTACGGACCGCGCTGCACCGCAGGCCGGTCGAGGCGGGGGAGGCGGAGCACCGCGCGAAACCCTCCGACCCGGTGGTCCTCGCGTCCGGCAACCTGGGGCTGATCTCCTTTCCCGACATCGGGGGGCGCGCCTCGCGCGAGCGGCTCGACCTGTGCCATCCCGCGTTGCTCGGCACCCTCGCCAACCACCCCGGCATCGGCTTCCTGCTGGTCCGCAGCGAACGGCACGGGTCGGTCGTGCTGGGGCCCGGCGGCACCGAGACCCCGGTGGCGGAGCTGCGGGACGGGCAGGGGCCGCTGGCCCCGTTCGGCGCGGGTGCGGCGGACGCGGTGCGCCGCACCGACACCTTCCCGCACGTCGCGGACATCATGGTGAACTCGATGTACGACGGCCGTACGGGGACCGTGCACGCCTTCGAGGAGCAGATCGGCTCGCACGGCGGTCTGGGCGGTGCGCAGTCCCGGCCGTTCCTGCTGTGGCCGACGACGCTGTCGGAGCCCGTGACCCCGGGCACCGAGCTGGTGGGGGCCGAGCAGGTGCACCGGGTGCTGCGGCGCTGGCTGCGGGAGTGTGCGGGGCCGATGACACCGCTCGCTGCTGCGGGAACGGCGGACGGCACCGAGCGGACGGCCGCCCATGACGGGGCGGACGCGGTCGGGGCGACGGGCGCGCACGGCCGGACCGAGGGCGCCGACGAGGCGGACGGAGCGGTTCCGGCCGCCGACTGAGCGCTGCCCCCTTCGGCCGGAAACGGCGTTGTCAGTGGTGGACGGCAGGATGGCAGCCATGACGAACTCAGCTGTTGTGCTCGCCGATGCCGCCGCCTACGCCGCCGCTGTCGAAGAAGCGTCGCGGGCCGCCGCCGCGTACTACGCGGCGGGGGAGAGCACGCTCGACGACGACGCGTACGACCGGCTGGTCCGGGGGATCGCCGCCTACGAGGAGGAACACCCGCGGGAGATCCTGGACGCCTCACCGACCGGCAAGGTGGCGGGCGGCGCGGCGAGTGGGGACGTCCCGCACACGGTGCCGATGCTCTCCCTGGACAACGTCTTCTCGGCCGATCAGTTCGTCACCTGGACGGCGTCCCTGGAACGCCGGATAGGCAGGCCGGTCACGGCGTGGAGCGTGGAGCCGAAGCTCGACGGCCTGGCGGTCGCCGCCCGCTACCGGGCGGGCCGGCTGGAGCGGCTGATCACCCGGGGCGACGGCACCGCCGGTGAGGACGTGTCGCACGCGATCGGCACCGTGGTCGGGCTTCCCGAGCGACTCGCCGAGCCGGTGACGATCGAGATGCGCGGCGAGATCCTCATGACGGACGAGCAGTTCGAACGGGCCAACAGCGTGCGTACCGAACACGGCGGCACGCCGTTCGCCAACCCGAGGAACGGTGCGGCGGGCACGCTGCGCGCCAAGGACCGGGCGTACACGGTGGAGATGACGTTCTTCGCCTACGGCGCGCTGCCCCTGCCCGAGTCCGGCGCCCTTGCCGACACCCTCGCCGACCTCCCGCACAGCGAGGTCCTCGCCCGCGTCGCCGCCCTCGGCGTCCACACCGCGGCGGCCACGGACGTGGAGCCGCGCACCGCCGCCACCGCGGAGGAGGTGCAGACCCGCGTCGAGGAGGTCGCCGCCCTGCGCGCCTCGCTCCCGTTCGGCATCGACGGCATTGTGATCAAGGCCGATCTCGCCGCAGACCAGCGCGATGCGGGCTCCGGGAGCAGGGCGCCCCGCTGGGCCGTCGCGTACAAGCTCCCGGCCGTCGAGAAGGTCACCCGACTCCTCGCCGTCGAATGGAACGTGGGCCGGACCGGCATCATCGCGCCCCGTGCCGTGCTGGAGCCGGTCGAGATCGACGGTTCGACCGTCACCTACGCCACGCTGCACAACCCGGCCGACATCACCCGTCGCGATCTGCGGCTGGGCGACCGCGTGATGGTCTACAAGGCGGGCGACATCATCCCCCGGATCGAGGCCCCCGTCGCCCATCTGCGAACCGGCGACGAGCAGCCCGTCGTCTTTCCCGAGGCGTGTCCGCAGTGCGGCTCGGAGATCGACACCAGCGAGCAGCGCTGGCGCTGCGTCCGGGGCCGCGACTGCCGCCTCGTCGCCTCCATCTCGTACGCGGCGGGACGCGACCAGCTCGATATCGAGGGCCTCGGCGCGACCCGGGTCGTCCAGCTCGTCGACGCCGGTCTGGTGACCGATTTCGCCGATCTCTTCACGCTCGACCGGGAGCAGTTGCTCGGTCTGGAGCGCATGGGCGGGACGAGCACGGACAATCTCCTCGCCGCCATCGACGCGGCCCGCAGGCAGCCGCTCTCCCGGGTGTTCTGCGCGCTGGGGGTGCGCGGTACCGGGCGTTCCATGTCGCGGCGGATCGCCCGGTACTTCGCGGAGATGGACCGGATCAGGGCCGCCGACGCCGAGGAGCTCCAGCGGGTGGACGGCATCGGCAAGGAGAAGGCGGCGGGCGTCGTCGCCGAACTGGCGGAGCTGGCCCCGCTGATCGAGAAGCTGGTGGCCGCGGGGGTCACCATGACGGAGCCCGGAGCGACCCCGCCGCCCGCGCCGGGCGAGGAGACCGGGGGGAACGCCACCGACGGCGGAGACGGGGACGGGGGCGCCGGGCTGCCGTTGGACGGCATGACCGTCGTGGTCACCGGTGCGATGACCGGTGTGCTGGAGAAGCTCTCCCGCAATCAGATGAACGAGCTGATCGAGCGTGCGGGCGGGAAGTCGTCGTCCAGTGTCTCCAAGCGCACCACGCTCCTGGTGGCCGGGGAGAAGGCAGGGTCCAAGCGCACCAAGGCAGAGGATCTCGGTGTCCGGATAGCCGCGCCGGACGAGTTCGCCGAACTGATCGCCGACTTCCTGCCGTCGGAGGCATGACACGCCACCAGCGCCGCGCGACGTCCGAACCCTTCGATTTTGCCCGAGAGTGGCTTTCTTTGCCTCTCTATTGCATAGTGAGGGCTCGGCCATGCCTCGCTATCAGCAGGCCCATGGGTGGTTCAACGGCTGCTTCGGCAGGCCGGGGGAGGGACGATGCGTTCGCTGCACGACGGACCGCGACCCGACCGGTCGGGTCCGCGGGAGAACGTCGGCGCCGTCCGCGGTCTCGCGCTCGACCTCGGCAGCTCGTGGACCCGCGCCTGGGTGCCCGGGCGCGGTCTCGTCGCCGAGACCGCCGCCTGCGACGGCCCCGACGACCGGCCGGGGCACCCGCGGCCGGTCCGGCGCGGACGTGTCGTCGACCCGGTGTGCTGCGGGCGGGTGCTCGGCCGTATCGCCGACACGGCACTGGGCACGGATCGCGGCGACACCGTGATCGTGCTCAGCCATCCCGTGCTCGCCGGTGCCGAGCACCGCGCCGCCGCGAAGGAGGCGGTCGCCGCCGCGCTCGGACCGACGCGTGTCATCGTCCTGGACAGCGCGCGGGCCGCGGCCGCGCTCGCCGCGCCGCGGGAGGTCGGCCCGCTGCTCGTCGTCGACATCGGCGCCGAACTGACGGAGACCACCCTCCTTGTCGACGGGCGGATCCGTGACGCCCGTCAGGCCGAGGCCGGGCTCAGCGACCTGGCCCCCTCGGAACCGCCCACCGCCGTCGTCCGCACCGTCCTCGACATGGTCATGGCGATGTGGAAGCAGGACCGGCACGGTGCCGTCCTGGGAGCGTTGCGCAAGGGCCCGTTGCTCGCGGGCGGCGGCGCCGCCCGCCCGGACGTCACCCACCGGATCGCGGTCCGCCTCGGTGCGCCGGTCCGGCTCACCGACGACCCGGCGACCACGGTCGTGCGCGGTGCCGGGCTGGTTCTCGGCTCGGTGCTCCGCGGGCCGGCCGCCGCACCGGTACCGCCCGGCCGGCGGAGGTGACCCCCCTCCCGGGGCCGCCCCCGGGGAACGCGCCCGCCGAGGCGCGGCCGGAGGCCCGCCCGCACCCCGGACGTGTACGGGTGGCCCGCAGGGCTCTCGCCGCCCTGCTGCTGGTTGTGCTCGCCGTCGTCGGCGGTGCGCCCGCGGCCGTCGGCGCCGGACCCGCCCCGGGCCCGTCCGCCGGCGTGCCGCCCTCCGCCGCGTACCCGCCCGGCGCTCGTCAGCCGACCCCGCACACCGACCGGACCACCCGCACGGGATCCGTCCCCGAATCCCGCCGTGCCCGTACGGCCGTGGCGACCGACGGGCACCGGCCCGGGCCCGTCACCGGACCACGGCCCGAGCCCAGGGCCGGCGCCGACCATGTGCGCGCCCCGCACCAGATCCCGCCGCCCGGCCCCGAGGCGCTGCTGCCCGGCGCACCGGCCGTCCGGGTCCCGCACGTCCTGCCGCGACCGGCACCCGCCGGAAACGCGCGCACCACCGACCGCCTCCGCGCCGCACTCCCCGGCGTGCGCGGGCCTCCGGGAACGCCCGTCCACCGGTCATCCGTACCGGTCCCGACACCGGATCGTCCACCGGTCCCTTCCCGCTGAACCGCCGCTCCCGTCCTCGTCGCTCCGAGGGCGCCCGGCGCTCCCCCGGAGGAAACCCATGACTCGCGCCACCACGGTGCGAGCGGTTCTGGCTGCCGCCGTGCTGCTCGTTTCCGCGCTCATCACGTTGAACATGTCGCCCCGACTCGGCCTCGACCTCCAGGGCGGTACCAGGATGGTGCTCCAGGCCAAGGACTCGGACACCGCGAAGGCGGACCGGGAGAGCACCGACCGCACCCTTGAGGTGCTTCGCCAGCGCATCGACTCGCTCGGTGTCGCCGAGCCCACCCTGACCCGTTCCGGCGAGGACCGGATCATCGTCGAACTTCCGGACGTCCAGGACCCGCGCAAGGCCGCCGAGGTGATCGGCAAGACCGCCCAGCTCAGCTTCCACGCGGTCCAGGGCCCGGGCACGGCGACCGGCGACGGCGACGCCGCCGATGCGGGCACCACCGAGAAGCCCACCACCGAGAAGCCCGATACGGCGAAGCCGGGCGACGGGAAGGCCGGAGAGCCGAAACCCGGTGAGAAGAAGACCGACGGCGGACCGACGCTCCCCGACGAGCAGGGCCGTTCTCTCGACCTCGGCCCGGCCCGGCTGTCCGGCGCGGGGGTCAAGGCGGCCACTGCCGCGTTCGACGCCCAGCAGGGCGCCGGCTGGACCGTCTCGCTCGACTTCCACAAGAAGGCCGGACAGGACTGGACCCGGCTGACCGGTGAGGCCGCCTGCCACCCGGCGCAGGACGAGCGGCGCCGCGTCGCGATCGTCCTCGACCAGCAGATCATCTCCTCGCCCCAGGTGTCCCCGTCGGTCGCCTGCGGTGTGGGCCTGCCGTCCGGCTCCACCCAGATCACCGGCTCCTTCAGCGCCGACGAGGCCCGGGAACTCGCTCTGCTCATCGAGGGCGGCGCCCTGCCGCTCCCCGTCGAGATCGTCGAGCAGCGCACCGTCGGCCCGACGCTCGGTGCCGCCGCCATCGACGCCAGCGCTCGCGCCGCCCTCATCGGGGCCGCCGCCACCGCGCTCTTCATCATCATCGTGTACCGGCTCTTCGGCGCGCTGGCGGCCGTGGCACTCGCCGCCTACGGGCTGATCTCCTACGCCGCCCTGGTGGCCCTCGGCGTCACCCTCACCCTTCCCGGCCTCGCCGGGTTCGTCCTGGCCATCGGTATGGCGGTCGACGCCAATGTCCTGGTGTTCGAACGAGCCAGGGAGGAACACGCACTACGGCCGGGCCGTTCCCTGCGTTCCTCGCTGACCGCCGGATTCCGCGGTGCCTGGAGCGCCGTCGCCGACTCCAACGTCACGACCCTGATCGCGGCCGGACTGCTCTTCTTCCTCGGCTCCGGGCCGGTGAAGGGCTTCGGGGTCACGCTCGCCATCGGTGTGATCGCCTCGATGTTCTCCGCGCTCGTCATCGCCCGGGCGCTCACCGAGATCGCCGCGGGTTCACGCTTCGTCAACCACTTCCGCGGTGTCAACGGCATCTCCAGCCCCGGCCGGGTGCGCACCTGGCTGACCCGCCGCGATCCCCAGCTGATGCGCTCGCCGCGTCGTTGGCTGCTGATCTCCACGTCGTTGGTCGTCGTGGCCGTCCTCGGCATCGTCGTACGCGGGGTCAACCTGGGCGTCGAGTTCACCGGCGGCCGGCTCGTCGAGTACTCCACGAGCCGGCCGGTCGACGTGGAGCGGGCCCGCACCGCCCTTGCCGACGCGGGCTTCGGCGACGCCGAGGTCACCACGGCGGGCGCGGGAGACCTCTCCGTACGCACCGGAAAGCTCGACAACGACGACGAGCACGCCCTGCGTGCCGCCCTCGCCGAGGAGGGCGGCGAGACCACCAAGGTCCGCGACGAACTCATCGGCCCCAGTCTCGGCGACGAACTGCGCCGCAACGCCCTGATCGCCCTCGCCATCGCCGTCCTCGTGCAGCTGGCCTATCTGGTGGTGCGGTTCCGCTGGACGTTCGCCGTGGCCTCGGTCGCGGCTCTGGTCCACGACGTCATCGTCCTGGTCGGCGCCTTCGCCTGGCTGGGGCGCACCGTCGACGGCATCTTCCTCGCCGCGCTCCTCACCGTCATCGGGTACTCCGTCAACGACTCGGTGGTGGTCTTCGACCGGGTGCGGGAGCTGTGGGCCAAGGCCCGGCGCACCCCGGTCGCCACCATCGCCAACCGAGCCGTGCTCCAGACCGTGCCGCGAACGGTCAACACCGGGATGGGCGCGCTCTTCATCCTGACCGCGCTCGCCGTGCTGGGCGGTGACTCCCTGGCGGACTTCGCACTCGCTCTGCTGATCGGCATCTGCGTCGGCACGTACTCCTCGGTGATGACGGCGGTACCGGCAGCGCTCGTCCTGGAACGCAGCAGCAAGGCCCCGCCGCCCGCCCGGAAGCGGGCCGGGGGGCGCCGGTCCGGTACGCGCACGGTACGCCGTGATCCCGCCGACAACGGAGCACGCGTCTGAGAGCCTGTCGGATGACCTCCGACCGGAACGCGGACGCGGCATGGTGCGTGCGATTCCAGGGCGTCGGGACGGCCCAGTGGTGCAGCCGCTCGGTCGTTCCGGCAACGCCGGAGGCGCGCGTGCCAGGACGTGGCCGCCCGGTCAGAGGTCACCCGACGGGCTCTGAGGGCCGCCCCGCCCGTCCCGGTACCCGGGCGCCGGGCGGGGCTGGCCCCTTCCCGTGACGCCGTCCGCCATCCGGAACGCCGACCGGACATCAGGGGGCGAAGGACCGCAGGTGGTCGGCGGTGGCCCGGTCGGCGGGCAGGAACGTCTCGATCGCCAGCTCGGACACCGTCACGTCCATCGGCGTGTTGAACGTCGCGATGGAGGAGACGAACGAGAGCACCCGCCCCTCGTGCTCGATACGCAGGGGCAACGCGAAGGGCGGGGTGGGCGGTAGGGCGCCGTCGTCCGCCCACCGTCCTCCGTCCGGCCCGGACTCCGCGGCCCGGACGTGGCGCTCCGGCGGCGGGTAGCCCGCGACCTCCTCGTACAGCTCACGCAGCTCCGCCGAACGGACCAGGGCGATCTGGCGGCGCATCTGCCGGAGCAGATCGGCCCGCCACTCCTGGAGGTTGCGGATCCGCGGGGCCAGTCCCTCCGGGTGGAGCGTGAGCCGCATCGCGTTCAACGGTGGCGTCAGGAGATGCTCCGGCACTCCCTCCAGCAGCATCTCGATCCCCCGATTGGCCGCCACCACGTCGTACACGCCGTCGACGACGAGCGCCGGATAGGGCTCGTACCCCCGCAGCAGCCGCTCCATCCCCTCGCGCAGGGCACCCAGCGCGGGGTCGTCGAGGGCGGTCCGCGCGAACCGCGGAGCGTAACCGGCCACCACCAGCAGGGCATTGCGTTCCCTGACCGGAACGTCGAGGTGTTCCGCCAGCCGCAGGATCATCTCCTCGCTCGGGCGGGAACGTCCCGTCTCGATGAAGGAGATGTGCCGTGCCGACGAGTCGGCGCGGAGCGCCAGTTCCAGCTGGCTGATCCGCCGCCGTTCCCGCCAGCCGCGCAACAGCGGTCCTACCCCCGTGTCAATCACGACAGTTGTCATACGCAGACCGTAACGTCACCGGCACCGCCGACCGGAACCTTTCGCTCGTGAGGGAGCCCCGACATGCCCGCCGAACCGTTGTCGCAACAGGAGATCGAGGCCCGTCTGGGTGATCTGCCCGGCTGGTCGCTGGAAGGTGGCCGGATCAACTGCACCTACCGACTGCGCTCACATTTCGCCGCCGTCGCACTGACCGTGCACGTGGCACAGATCCAGGACGAACTGAACCACCACTCCGATCTGACCCTCGGATACAACACCGTCGCCCTGTCCGTGACCACGCATGACGCGGGCGATGTGGTCACCGGGCACGACCTGGCCCTCGCCGCACGGGTGGCGGCGATCGCCGACGGTCACGGCGTGCGATAGCCGACGGGCCCGGCGCACCACCCGGACGGGCGGACCCGGTGTCACCGCACCGGGCCCGGCCGGTGCGTGCGCCGCGCCGGTCCTCAGGGGACAGGGCGTCATCTCGCCGGTCCGAACCCCGGATTCACGGTGAGCCAGTCCGCGTAGCTCTCGCTGCGCTCCACCGCGTCCGCGTACGCCGCCAGGGTGTGCCCGCTCACCGTTCCGGCCGCCGACACGGCCGCCGCGGAACGGGGGTGCCAGCCCAGCAGATGCCGCCAGCTCAACGGCGAACCCACGATCGGCCGGGTCACCAGCCCGGGCGTCGGCGGGAACGTGGCCCGGCACAGCCCGACCGCGCGCCCCACCTGGACCAGATGGACGACGGAGGCCGTGTCCGTCTCGTACACCGATGCCGGGCTGAACCCCGCCCGTGCGCACGCTCCGACGAAACAATCGGCGAAACAGCCCTCGCCGGGCACGTCCGTCCAGCACTCGTCGGCGAGATCGGCGAGGTCCAGCTCCCGCTCGGCGGCGAGCGGGTGGGTGTCCGGCAGCATCACGAAGACCGGATCGACCCCTATCACCTGCCAGGTCAACCGTTCGCTGGCAGGCGGCAGACTGTCCCCGCAGGCCCCTATGAGCGCGAAGTCGAGCCTTCCGTCGACGAGTTGGGCGGATATCTCACCGACCGACCACGAGGTGTACGTCGACACCGGTGCCGTCGGGTGCGCGGTGACCAGACGATCGACGAGACCGCCCAGCAACGGGCCGTGCGTACCGCCGAGGCGGAAGCGCTCCATCGTCCCGCAGGCGTTGGCGAACCGCACCGCCTCCTGCTGGAGCTCACTGACCGCGGGCAGGACCACCCGTGCCCGTTCGAGCACCAGCTCACCGAGGAGCGTGGGCCGGGCACCGGTGTGGTCGCGCTCGAAGAGCGGGCCGCCGAGCGCCTTCTCGATCCGCCTCAACTGTGCGCTCAGCGCGGGCTGGGCGAGCCCGAGGGTTGAGGCCGCCTTCGTCAGGCTCCCGGTGTCGGCGATGGCACGTACGGTTCGCAGATGGCGCAACTCCAGCTCCATAAACGCAAGTTATGGGCCCGGTGGCCTACCGGCAATATGCTGTCGTCCAATCGGTGCCGAACTGTCCATGTCCTGGACATGCTCGAACGCGAACGAGGCGCCGACGGCAGCCGCGCTCCCGCCCGGACTGGGGCCTTCGGGGGCCGGTGCCGTCCCGCGCCGCGCGGAGCTGGTGGGAGCCCCCGGCGCCCGGACCGACCGACCGGCCGATCGGTGGCTTGCCGGAACGGCAAAGCCGCTTGCCGGGGGATTGGTGTGTGGTGAGGCTGTCACCATGAACCAGAACAATGGCCATCAGCACACCACCGGGCACCACGGACATGGCGGAGGGCACGGCCACGCGCACGGTCACGGCGACACCGCCACCGAATTCGACTGGGACGCCATGGCCCCGCTGCTGGAGCGGGAGGGCGAGCTCGGACTCCCGCAGTACGAGGAGGCGGCCCGCTGGATCGCCGGTCTGCGCGAGGTTCCCGAGGTGCGCCGGGTGCTCGACATCGGCAGTGGCCCCGGTGTCATCACCTGCCTGCTCGCCGAGGTGTTCCCGGAGGCGGAGGTCGTCGCCGTCGACGGCACCGAGGCGCTGCTGGAGCGTGCCCGTGCCCGCGCCGGACGGCTCGGCCTCGGTGACCGCGTCCGCACACTGCGGGCCGAACTGCCCGACGACCTCGAACTGCTGGGGAAGGCGGACCTGATCTGGGCGGGCAACTCCCTGCACCACATGGGCGACCAGCGCGCGGTCCTCTCCGGATTCGCGGAGTCGCTGCGTCCGGGCGGGACCGTGGCCCTCGTCGAGGGCGGACTGCCGTCACGTCAACTGCCGCGCGACATCGGCATGGGGCGGCCCGGACTGGAGGACAGGCTGGACGCGATCAGGGCCGACTGGTTCGCGTCCATGAGGGCGTCGCTGCCCGAATCCAAGCGCGAGACCGAGGACTGGCGGGCGCTGTTGACCGCGGCGGGTCTGGAACCGCAGGGCACGCGCAGCTTCCTGCTCGACCTCCCGGCACCACTGTCCGGGCCGGCCCGCGACCACGTCATCGCCGAGTTCGGCCGTCGACGCGAGACGTTCGAGGACGTGCTCACGGCCGAGGACGCGGCGGTGCTCGACCGGCTGCTCGACCCCGAGGACCCGGCCGGGCTGCGCCTGCGCCCCGATGTCTTCCTGCTCATGGCACGCACCGTTCATCTCGGCCGACGGGGCGAGGACCGCCGCCCGGGGCGCTGACGTCCCGGCCGGGCTGTTGCCGCGTCGCCCCGCCGTCCGTCGGCCGGCCGCGGTGTTCTCGCCCTTGCGCCACCGGTTCCCGCGCCGTGTGTCGAACGCGCACCCCGGCCGCCCCCGAGGCGCGCGGCCGGGGTGCGGCCGTACCGCGTGGGCCGTGTCAAGGGGAAACGCGCTGCTGCCAGGGTGAGGAGGCATCAGGAAGTCGCCTGTACAGGCTAACGCCACATCAATTGCCCCTCTTCTCCGGTCACTTGACGCGTCATTCCATGATGCGGAATTGGCATTCGGCGTACTTTTTGTCCCCCTATCGGAGTCTCGGAGACAGCCTTCAACGTGTCCGATATGACAGGTATGACAACCATAAGTACGTTCGTCCCGGGTCGACTGCTCAGCCGACCTCTCTGAGACAGGAGAAGCGACATGGTTACCCGTTCCACCATCGTTACTGCCGCCGTCGCGGCTGCCGCGGCCATGGCCGCCACTGGCATCACGTACGCCTCGGCTGCCACCTCCCAGCCGGTCCAGGCAGCCCCGGTCGCTCAGCAGGCCGCTCCCGTTTCGGCTCCCGACGGCGGCGACGCCGGGAAGGGCAACGAGGGCAAGGGCAATGAGGGCAAGCGCTACGAAGAGCGTGGCTACGGTGGGGACCGTGGTTACGAGCGCGAGGGTCGAATCCACATCAACGAGCGGACGTACACCGACGACCCGGGTGGCTGCGTCACCGTGGTCAGCGGGCTCGGCGCCAAGAGCCTGAACATCCGCAACGAGAGCCGCCGGACCATCGAGGTCTTCCGCGGTGCCACCTGCGACAACGGCGCGCCCATCGCGACCGTCGGACCGCACAGCTCCAGCGACGGTGTCTTCCCGGGCCACGTCAAGGGCGGCGTGTGCGTGGAGAACGGCGTGGTCGGCAGCTTCCGCGTGATCGAGCGGCACTTCGAGGACCGGTGATCTGACCGGATCGCCTCTTCGAAACGGAACCCCGGCCCGCCGGAATCGGGCCGGGGTTCCGGTCCGGGCGTCCGGAACCGGTAGTGCCCGGTCCCGGACGCCCACACCTGACGTATACATCCACCTGCCCCGCCATACTAAAGCCGGTCGGCGAGGCACTGCCAGCCGACCGGGGCGGCCGCGCCGCACGCGGCCCCCCGGTCTCCGGCACTCGGTCGCGGTCCCCCTCGGGTACCGGGGCCGCGGCGGCCGAACGTGGCGTCGGCGTGGCAGACGCCGCCCACGTCCCGGCCGCCAGGATCCGGCCGGGTGCTCGCGGCCGGGACGCGGGGCCCCACCCCCTCATGGATGCCTTGGCCCGGAAGGGTGAGGTTCCGGGTGTCGAGGCCGTTCATCCGTTTCCCCGGCCGCGCTTTCGCGTAGGGGCGCTTTCGGAGCCGTTCGCGCCGCTGTCGCCCGCGCCCGTGAGCGGCTCGCCGTCCGGACGCGCGGCCCCGACGGGCCGGGGCGGCCGGTGCGGCGACGGAACCGCTCCGAGCCCAGAGGCTGTCGGGTGGCCCCTGGCCGGGCGGGCGCGTCCTGGCACGCGCGCTTCCGGCGCTGCCGATGTGACCGGGCAGCTCCGCCACCGGGCTCTCCCGGCGCCCTGGAACCGCACGCACCGTGCCCCGTCCGCCTTCCGGTCGAAGGCCACCCGACGGGCTCTCAGGCGCCGAGGTTGAACTCGCCCGGGTTGGGGCCGAGGCGCTTGCCCTCGTCCAGCGCGGCGACCGCGGCGAGGTCGTCGGCGTCCAGTTCGAAGCCGAACACGTCGATGTTCTCCGCGATCCGCGACGGCGTCACGGACTTCGGGATCACCACGTTGCCCGTCTGGATGTGCCAGCGCAGTACCACCTGGGCCGGTGTGCGGCCGTGCTTCCGCGCGATCGCGACGATGGTCGGGACCTCCAGCAGCCCCTTGCCCTGGCCCAGCGGGGACCAGGCCTCGGTCGCGATGCCGTGCGCGGTGTGGAAGGCGCGCGACTCGGCCTGCTGGAGCTGCGGGTGGAGCTCGATCTGGTTGACGGCCGGGACCACCGACGTCTCGCCGAGCAGGCGCTCCAGGTGCTCCGGGAGGAAGTTCGAGACGCCGATGGCCTTCGCGCGCCCGTCGGAGCAGATCTTCTCGAACGCCTTGTACGTGTCGACGTACGCGTCCTTCGCCGGCACCGGCCAGTGGATCAGGTACAGGTCCACGTAGTCCGTGCCCAGCTTGTCGAGCGAGGCGTCGAAGGCGCGCAGGGTGGCGTCGTACCCCTGCTCGGTGTTCCACAGCTTCGTCGTGACGAAGAGCTCCTCGCGGGCGACCCCGGAGGCCGCGACGGCCCGGCCGGTGCCCTTCTCGTTCTCGTAGATCGCGGCGGTGTCGATGCTCCGGTACCCGGCCTCGATGGCCGTCGCGACCGCCGTCGCCGCCTCGTCGTCCGGCACCTGCCAGACGCCGAATCCGAGCTGGGGCATCTCGACGCCGTTGTTGAGGGTGATGGAGGGGACCTTGCTCACAGGGGGTCGATCCTTACGTCGTCGGTTGGGATTCTCATGGTCAACGATCACGGTGGGCCGGGCATTCCCCGCGAGCGGGTGTCCGTGACGGGCGACCTGTCCGGCCCATGGTGGCGGGACTCCCGTCGTCGCGTCCGGGCGGCAGGTCCTCCGCCGGTGGGCCCCGGTCCGTTCCGGTCGCGTCGAGCGCGCGCGACAGATGCCCGAGCTGTCCGAAATCTTGCGAACTCGTGTACGGGAACAGATATTTGGGCCCGCGAGAGGCATTGACAGATCGTTCCTGAGGGAATCCTATGCACTGATGGTTAGGAACCTTTCCTAACGCGGATTCCCGAAGGGAGCATCTGTGCACGCAGACCGACCCCCACGCCGTACCGCGGCGGTCCTCGCGGGCCTCAGCTGTCTGCTTCTGCCCCTGCTCGCCCACGTTCCCAGGGCGTCGGCCGCCACGGAGGCAGACGATCCGGGTGCCGAGCACCCGTCCGCCGCCCCGAAGGCCGCGGGACCCGGGGCGATGGCCGCGGCCCCGTACGAGTACCTGGGGTGGGGCGACCCGCAGAAGCCGACCGAGGTGATGGCGGCGACGGGCGTGAAGTGGTTCACGTTCGCCTTCGTCCTCTCCGACGGCACCTGCAACCCCAAGTGGGACGGCGACCGGGCGTTGACCGGAGGAAAGGACCAGTCCGCCATCGACGCCGTCCGGGCGGCGGGCGGCGACGTCGTCGTGTCGGTCGGCGGCTGGAGCGGTAACAAGCTCGGCGAGAAGTGTTCCAGCGCCTCGGCGCTGGCCGGGGCGTACCAGAAGGTGATCGACGCCTACCACCTCAAGGCGCTGGACATCGACATCGAGGACACCGAGTTCTCGAAGGCCACCGTGCGGCAGCGAGTGGTCGACGCCCTGAAGACCGTGAAGACGAGGAACCCGGGCATCGTGACGTACGTGACCATGGGGACCACCCCGACCGGTCCCGACGCCGACGGCAAGGACCTCATCGAGCGGGGGGCCGCGGCCGGGCTCGACAACGACGGCTGGGTCATCATGCCGTTCGACTTCGGCGGACACGGCGGGACCATGGGCGCGGCGACGCTCAGTGCCCTCGACGGTCTGAAGGCCGCCGTCGGCCGCGCCTACGGGTACGGCGACGACGCCGCCCACCGGCACATCGGTGTCTCCTCGACGAACGGGAGGACCGACGAGGCGGGGGAGACCGTCACCACCGCCGACTTCAGGAAGATCCTCGGGTACGCGCGCCGGCACCATCTCGCGCGCTTCACCTTCTGGTCGGTCAACCGCGACCGTGCCTGTGGCTCGGGCACCGACGCGGACGCCTGCAGCGGGGTGTCCCAGTCCCCGTACGAATTCACCAAGATCGTCGCCCAGTACCAGGGCTGAGGAGGTCTCATGCGCACCACCACCAAGAAGCTGACCATCGGTTCGGCGGCACTCGCCGCCGCCGGGCTGCTGCTGCCCGTGCTCGCCACGCCGCCCGCGACCGCGGCGGCGAACGGTGCCGTCGCGGGTCCCGCGGTGCCGTTCGGCGGCCACACCTTCCCGTACGCCGCCGGAACCCTGAAACCGACCGGCTCGCAGTCCTCTCTCGACCAGGCCGTGATCAAGACCTACAACGCCTGGAAGTCCGCGTTCGTCAAGAAGAACTGCGGCAACGGCTGGTACGAGGTCATCTCGCCGGACGCCGACCACCCCTACGTCGCCGAGGCCCAGGGCTACGGCATGGTCGTCACGGCCACGATGGCCGGGGCCGACCCGGACGCGAAGACCGTCTTCGACGGCATGGTGAAGTACGTGCTCGCGCACCCCTCGGTCAACAACTCCAACCTCCTGGCCGCCGAACAGAACTCCTCCTGCAAGAGCGTCGACGGATCCGACTCGGCGACCGACGGCGACCTCGACGTGGCGTTCGGACTGCTGCTCGCCGACAAGCAGTGGGGTTCCTCCGGCACTTACGACTACAAGGACCTCGCGGTCAAGCGCATCAACGCCATCAAGAAGAGCGAGGTCAACCCGACCACCCACCTGATGCTGCTCGGCGACTGGTCGGACTCGGGGGAGGAGCACTACTGGATGACCCGGTCCTCGGACTGGATGATCGACCACTTCCGCGCCTTCAAGAAGGCCACCGGCGACAGCGCCTGGGACACCATCCGCTCGGCACACCAGAAACTGATCACCGATCAGCAGTCCAAGTACGCCGCGAGCACCGGTCTGCTGGCGGACTTCGTCGTCAACACCAACGGCACCGCCAAGCCCGCGAACGGTGAAGTACTGGAAGGCCCCAACGACGGCGACTACGCCTGGAACGCCTGCCGCGACCCGTGGCGCATCGGTGCCGACGCCGTCACCAGCGGGGACTCCGCGTCGCTCGCCTCGGCACGCAAACTGAACTCCTGGATCAAGTCCAAGACGGGCGGCGACCCCAACAAGATCGTCAGCGGCTACCACCTCAACGGCGGCGCGTTCGACAGCGGTCACGACATGGCGTTCACCGCCCCGTTCGCCGTGACCGCGCTGACCGATCCCGGTTCCCAGGCATGGCTCGACGCCCTGTGGAAGAAGATCGCCGGTACCGCGATCGACCCGGATCTCTACTACGGCGGGAGCGTCCAGCTCCAGTCGATGATCGTCGCGTCCGGCAACTACTGGGTTCCCTGACGGAGGTTCGGATGCAGGTCGCAACGCTCACCACGGCACGGAGCGCGGCGGCGGTCCTCGCCGTGACGCTGATCTGCGCCGGGCCGGCGCAGGCCGTACCGCGGTCCGCCGCCGCGGCACCCGCGCGGTACGAGGCCGAGTCGGCGACGATCGTCCGGGGCGCCGCCGAGTCCGACCACTCCGGCTACTCCGGCACCGGTTTCGCCACCGTCACCTCCCCGTTGGCCGCCGGCCGCAACACGAACCGGCTCACGTCCACGACGGCCGACGGGGTGCCCGACCTCGACTACATCGACGTCACGGTCACCGCGCCGGACACCACACCCCCCACCGCACCCGGCACCCCGTCCATATCCGGTCCCACCGCGCACGGCGTCACCCTGGAATGGGGCGCGGCGACGGACGACACGGCCGTCACCGCCGACGGAGGCGCCCCCTCGAAGATCACCACCTTCTCCACCGGCTGGACCATCCCGTGGGGCATCCACTGGATGCCCGACAACAAGACCGCGTTGGTGACGGAGCGGGACAGCTTCAAGGTCTTCGAGGTCACCCCCGACGGAGCCAGGACCCAGATCGGCACCGTGCCGAACGCCGTCACCACCGGCGGAGAGGGCGGCCTGCTCGGTGTGGCGGTCGACCCCGAATGGTCCACGAACCACTTCGTCTACTTCATGCACACGGCGTCCGAGGGCAACCGCGTCGCCCGCATGACGTACGCCGGTGGCGCGCTCACCGGGTACAAGGTCCTGCTCCGCGGGATCAAGAAGAACAAGTACCACAACGGCGGACGGCTCGCCTTCGGGCCCGACGGCTACCTGTACGCATCGACCGGCGAGGCCCAGGACCGCGACCTCGCCCAGGACAAGGACTCGCTGAACGGCAAGATCCTGCGGATGACCCGGGACGGCGGGGCAGCCCCCGGCAACCCGTTCGGCACCTACGTCTACAGCTACGGTCACCGCAACCCGCAGGGCCTCGCCTTCGACCGCGACGGACGCCTGTGGGAGGCCGAGTTCGGCGACAGCTCCAAGGACGAACTCAACCTCATCCAGCCGGGGAGGAACTACGGCTGGCCGATCTGCGAGGGCGAATGCTCCACCGCGGGCATGACCAACCCGAAGAAGACCTGGAAGGTGTCCGAGGCGTCGCCCAGCGGCATCGCCATCGTCCGCAACGTCATCTACATGGCCGCGCTGAGGGGCGAACGGCTGTGGCGGGTGCCCATCGACGGTGACACCGGGAACCTCGGCACGCCCACCGCGTACTACGTCGGCTCGTACGGCAGGCTGCGCACCGTCACCACGGTGCCCGGCCGGGACGAACTGTGGCTGTCCACCACCAACTGCGACAACAACGGAAAGGAACCCGCGGGCGCGGACAAGCTGCTCCGCGTCTCGATCACCTGAAGCGGCCGTCCCGCGATCCCGCGCCGATCCACCAGGGATCGCGGGACAGGCCCGAGCACAGCGTGTACCGCCGGGGCACGGCACCCGCCCCGGCGGTACGCCGTTCCTCAGCGGTACAACGCGTCGACCTCCACCGCGTACGCCGCCTCGATCGCCCTGCGCTTCAGCTTGAGCGACGGGGTGAGCAGCCCGTGCTCCTCGCCGAACGGATGCGCCAGGATCCGGAACGTGCGGATGGACTCGGCCTTGGACACCGCCGTGTTGGCGGCCACCACCGCGCGCCGGATCTCCGTCTCCAGATCCGGGTCGCGCACCAGCTCCTCCGGTCGCAGCGGGGGCCGCCCCTGCATGGTGAGCCAGTGCTCCACCGCTTCCAGGTCGATCGTGACCAGGGCCGCGATGTACGGCCGGTCGTTGCCGACCACGAGGCACTGCGCGATCAGCGGATGGGCCCGGACCCGCTCCTCCAGACCGGTCGGCGACACACTCTTGCCCCCCGACGTCACCAGGATCTCCTTCTTCCGCCCGGTGATCGTCAGATAGCCGTCCGTGTCGAGCGAACCCAGGTCCCCGGTGGCCAGCCAGCCCTCGCGCAGCACCGCCGCGGTGGCCTCCGGGGCGCCGAGATAGCCCGCGAACACATGGTCCCCGTGCACCCACACCTCGCCGTCCTCGGCGATATGCACCGTGGTGCCGGGGATCGGCTGCCCGACAGTGCCGTACCGGGTGCGCTCGGGCGGATTGGCGGTGGCCGCCGCGGTCGTCTCGGTCAGCCCGTACCCCTCGTACACGGTGACGCCCGCGCCCTCGAAGAACAGCCCCAGCCGCCGCGCCATCCCTGAGCCACCGGACATGGCGTGCCGGATCCGGCCGCCCATCGCCTCGCGCACCTTGCGGTACACGACCTTGTCGAAGAACTGGTGCTGCACGCGCAACCCGGCCGACGGCCCCGGCCCCGTGCCGAACGCCTTCGCCTCCGCCGCCTCCGCGTACGCGACGGCCACCTCCACCGCCCTGTCGAACGGCCCGGCGCGGCCCTCGGCCTCCGCCCTGCGGCGGGCGGCGTCGAAGACCTTCTCGAAGACGTACGGCACCGCCAGGACGAACGTCGGCCGGAACGAGACCAGATCGGGCATCAGCGCCTTCGCCGACAACTGCGGCTGGTGCCCCAGCTTCACCCGGCCGCGGATCGCTGCGACCTCGACCATGCGGCCGAAGACGTGTGCCAGTGGCAGGAACAGCAGCGTCGAGGCCTCGTCACCCGGCCGGGAGCGGAAGACCGACTCCCAGCGGGCGGCCATGGTGTCCGTCTCGAACATGAAGTTGGCATGTGTGATCACGCAGCCCTTGGGGCGGCCCGTGGTGCCCGAGGTGTAGATGACCGTCGCGACCGAGTCGGGTGTCACCGCGCGCCGGTGACGGTGCACGACCTCGTCCTCGACCCGGGCCCCCGCGTCGACGAGTTCGGCAACCGCTCCGGCGTCGAGCTGCCAGAACCGTTTGACGCCGGGCAATCGGTCGATCACCGACGCGACCGTCATCGCGTGGTCCTCGTGCTCGACGACGACGGCGGACACGTTCGCGTCGTGCAGCATCCAGTGGACCTGCTCGGCCGAGGAGGTCGGATACACCGGAACGGACTGGGCGCCCACCGACCACAGCGCGAAGTCGAAGAGCGTCCACTCGTAGCGGGTGCGCGACATCAGGGCCACCCGGTCGCCGAACCTGACGCCGTGTGCGATCAGGCCCCGCGCGAGCGCCAGCACCTCGTCCCGGAAGTCCGCGGCGGTGACATCCCGCCAGTGCCCGTCGGCGTCCTTGCGGCTCAGGGCGACCCGGCGCGGATCCTCCTGGGCGTAGTCGAACACCACGTCGGCCAGCCCGCCCACGAGGGGGGCGGCCGCCATGGGCGGGACAGTGAAATCGCGCAATGACCTGCTCCTCGTGGCGCTTCGCACGGCGTCGTGACGCTACCCCACAGGATGGCGCGGCGGGAGGGGCCCGAACCGGTGGACAACATGGCATATGCACAGGTGGGCCGCCTAAATCCGGCCAGATGGGCAGGGCGCGGGCGCGGCCGGGACCGCGGAGCGAAGGCCCCGCGCCCGAATCTCCACCGAATCTGTACGCCGTGATCACGCGGGTTCGGGGCGGATGCGGCGGCGGGCACCTGGGCCCTGGCCCCGCCCCGGTGCCGGGTATCCGGGACGGACGGGGTCAGGCGCCGTCCCCGCCGACGATCGTGCCGCTCGCGGCGCCGCCGCGGATCAGCCGGTCCGCGCCCGTGAGGATCGTCGCCGCCAGGGCGTCCGCGGCCTCCTGCGACCGGCCGCGGCGCCGGCCGTGCAGCAGCACGAAGTCCACGTCGCCCAGATCGGGCAGGCCGGACCTGGGAGGAAGCGGCACCAGACCGGGCGGGACCAGACCACGGCTGTGCGCCATCACGCCGAGCCCGGCACGGGCCGCCGCCACCAGTCCGCTGAGACTGGCGCTCGTACAGGCGATCCGCCAGGACCTGCCGTGTTCCTCCAGGACCTCGAGGGCGCGGGCCCGGGTGATGCCCGGGGGCGGGAAGAGCACCAGCGGAACCGGGCGGTCCGGGTCGATCCGGAGCCGTGGCGCGCCGATCCAGGCAAGTGCGTCCCGCCAGACCAGCTCACCGTGCGCGTCGCCGACGCGCCGCTTGGCGAGCACCAGGTCGAGCCGGTCGGCCGCCAGCCGTCGGTGCAGCGTCCCGGAGAGCTCGACCGTCAGCTCCAGGTCGACCTCCGGGTGATCGCGGCGGAACGATTCCAGGATCTCCGGCAGCCGGGTCAGCACGAAGTCCTCGGACGCCCCGAACCGCAGCCGCCCCCTCAGCCGCGTCCCGGCGAAGAAGGCGGCGGCCCGCTCATGGGCCTCCAGGATGGTCCGGGCGAAACCGAGCATCGCCTCGCCGTCCCGGGTCAGTTCCACCCGGTGCGTGTCGCGGCTGAACAACTGCCGCGCCGTCGCGTCCTCCAGACGCCGCACGTGCTGGCTCACCGTGGACTGCCGCACCCCGAGCCGGTCGGCGGCGCGGGTGAAGCTCAGCGTCTGGGCGACGGCGAGAAAGGTCCTCAACTGCGCGGGTTCGTACACAGGAGCGAGGATATCGCGATTCGTGATGACAGTGAGTGTGGTGTACGGGATTCCCGATCGCCCCGATCGGGCGCAGGATGGGACGGCATGACCGGAACCGAGGAGAACGCGTGGAGCACATGAGTCGCCGTACCCGCAGGCTGCCGTCCCGGCTGCGGGTCGATCCGTACATCCTGGCGCTGATCGGCACGGTCCTGGTCGCGGCGGTACTGCCCGCCTCCGGTGCCGTCGCGGACGTGGCCGGCGGCGCCTCGACCGGGGCCGTCGCCCTCCTGTTCTTCCTGTACGGCGCCCGTCTGTCCACCGCGGAGGCGCTCGACGGCCTCCGGCACTGGCGACTCCACCTCACGGTCCTGGTCTGCACGTTCGTGGCGTTCCCGCTGCTGGGCCTGGCGGGCGGGGCGCTCGTGCCGTACGTGCTGACGCCACAGCTCCACAGCGGTTTCCTCTTCCTGTGCCTCGTCCCCTCGACCATCCAGTCGTCGATCGCCTTCACCTCGATGGCCCGGGGCAACGTGCCCGCGGCGATCTGCGCGGGCTCCTTCTCCTCGATCGCGGGCATCTTCCTCACCCCGCTGCTCGCCGCCGCGCTGCTGGGCGACGACGGCGGCGGCTTCTCGCCGGACGCGCTGCTGAGGATCGGCGTGCAGCTGCTGCTGCCGTTCGTGGCCGGGCAGCTGTCGCGTCGCTGGATCGGCGGCTTCATCGCCCACCACAAGAAGGTGCTCGGCCTCGTCGACCGCGGCTCGATCCTGCTCGTCGTCTACACGGCGTTCAGCGAGGGCATGGTCGCGGGCATCTGGCACCAGGTCACCCCGGCCCGGCTCGGCGCGCTGCTCGGCGCGGAGGCCGTGCTGCTCGCGTTGATGCTCGCGCTGACCTGGTACGGGGCGAAGCGGCTCGGCTTCGGCCGGGAGGACCGGATCGCCATCCAGTTCGCCGGGTCGAAGAAGAGCCTTGCCTCCGGGCTGCCGATGGCGAGCGTGATCTTCGGCGCACAGGCATCGCTCGCCGTGCTCCCGCTGATGCTCTTCCACCAGATGCAGCTGATGGTGTGCGCGGTCCTCGCCAAGCGCCGCTCGCGCGACCCGGAGGCGGGGCCGGGACGCCGTGAGGAGCCCATGCCCCCGTCGGCGGACGGTGAGGGCCGCCGCCGGGCGGGTGGCCCGGCTGCCGGGGAGTCCGTGCCGGTGGGCTGAACGGCCGCGACGGACCGGACCGGACCGGATCGGACGGGCGGCGGCCGGCGGGACGTCCTGCGCCCGTGGCCGGGCGCGCGGGCCGGGTGGACGGCGCGGGGGCAGGACGTGGCCGGGGACGGGAGCGGGGTGGACGGGGCGGCCCGCGGCCGGGCGTGCGGGCCGATCGACGTTTCCGCGGGGGTCAGCCCCGGTCGGCGGCGGCCTCCAGGGCGATGCGGTGCTCGCCCGCGTACACGTTCATGGACGGGCCGCGCAGGAAGCCGACCAGGGTCAGCCCGGCCTCGGCCGCCAGGTCGACGGCGAGGGACGACGGCGCCGAGACCGACGCGAGCACCGGGATTCCGGCCATCACGGCCTTCTGGGCCAGCTCGAACGACGCCCGCCCCGACACCAGCAGGATCGCCCGGGACAGCGGCAGCCGCAGGTCGGTGAGGGCGCGGCCGACCAGCTTGTCCACGGCGTTGTGGCGGCCGACGTCCTCCCGGACGTCGAGGAGCTCGCCCTCCTCGGAGAACAGTGCCGCCGCGTGCAGGCCCCCGGTCCGGTCGAAGACCCGCTGAGCGGCACGCAGCCGGTCGGGCAGGGAGGAGAGCAGGGCCGGCTCGATCCGCAGCGGGGGCGTGTCGGAGACCGGATGCCGGGTCGTGGTGCGGACCGCGTCGAGGCTCGCCCTGCCGCACAGCCCGCACGACGACGTGGTGTACACGTTCCGTTCGAGCGTGATGTCGGGGACCACGACGCCCGGGGCGAGCCCCACGTCCACCACGTTGTACGAGTTCGCGCCGTCCTCGGTGGCCCCGGCGCAGTAGACGATCGACCGCACCTCGGAGCCGTCGCCGACGACCCCCTCGCTCACCAGGAAGCCCGCCGCCAGCGCGAAGTCGTCGCCGGGCGTCCGCATCGTGACGGCGAGCGGTCTGCCGTTCAGGCGGATCTCCAGCGGCTCCTCCGCGACGAGCGTGTCCGGGCGCGCGGAGACCACGCCGTCCCGGACACGGATGATGCGGCGGCGCTCGGTGACCCGTCCCATAGTCGTGAACCCGATTCTCGTCGTGCGGTGGGGCGGCCCGCCCCCTCCCGCTGCTCTGCTCGTTCCGCACCTGGAGTGTGCCACCGCGCCCGTGAGGTGCGCGCGCCGAGGTGGGGTGCCCCGGGGACGACCCGGAGGAAACGGGACGCCGACGGGCGGCGGCTGATGCCAAACCTCCAAGGTCCGGGTGCCATTCCTGTGGGAACACGTGCCCCCGTACCGGACGGTAGCGGCCAAGACTGGATGGTTCCTGCCATACGTAGCGAGGGGAACCTGTTCATGACCGGCTCACGTGTCGTGGCGCTCGGCCACTATCAGCCCGCCAGGGTGCTCACCAACGAGGACCTGGCGGCCATGGTCGACACCAGCGACGAGTGGATCACCAGCCGTGTCGGCATCAGGACCCGCCATGTCGGGGGCCCCGACGAACCCGTGGACGAGCTCGCCGCCCACGCGGGAGCCAAGGCGCTGGCCTCCGCGGGCCTGAGGCCCGACGAGATCGACATGGTCCTGGTCGCCACCTCCACCGCCATCGACCGTTCGCCGAGCATGTCGGCCCGGGTCGCCGCCCGGCTCGGCATGGAATCGCCCGCGGTGATGGACATCAACGTGGTCTGCTCCGGCTTCACCCACGCCCTCGCCACCGCCGATCACGCGGTGAGGGCAGGCGCGGCCGAGCGCGTTCTGGTGATCGGTGCCGACAAGATGGCGGACGTCGCGGACTGGACCGACCGCAGCACCTGCGTGCTGGTCGGGGACGGAGCGGGCGCCGCGGTGGTCGTCGCGGACCGCGACGACGAGGACCGGCCCGGAATAGGCCCCGTGCTGTGGGGTTCGGTGCCCCGGATGGGCAACGCGGTACGGATCGAGGGGACGCCGCCGCGCTTCGCCCAGGAGGGGCAGTCCGTGTACCGGTGGGCCACCACGCAACTGCCGCCCATCGCCCGCAAGGTGTGCGAGAAGGCCGGTGTCACCCCCGAGGAACTGGCCGCGGTGGTGCTGCACCAGGCCAACCTGAGGATCATCGAGCCCGTTGCCAGGAAGATCGGCGCGGTCAACGCCGTCATCGCCCGGGACGTCGTGGAATCCGGCAACACATCGGCGGCCTCCGTTCCGATGGCCCTGTCCAAGCTGGTGGAACGCGGTGAGGTGCACACCGGCGCCCCGGTCCTGCTCTTCGCCTTCGGCGGGAACCTCTCGTACGCGGGCCAGGTGATCCGCTGCCCCTGACGGCCTGTCGGACGCCCTGCGGGAGGTGCGGCCGGCTGTTGGGCCTCCGGCCGTCGGCCCGGGCGGCTTTGTCCTGGGTGTGGAGAAAGTTGTGGCGGATTCCCGCGCAACTTCTTCCCACCCCCGGCAACCGCTGCTACGTTCCCCTCGAAAGCCCGAACGGACAGGCCGATGCGGCGGGGAGGGGCGCGTGAGACGCATGACGGCACGACCCGCCAACGCCCATCAGGCGCGACTGCTCAGGCTGTTGCGCGACAGCGGCCCCCATTCGCGGGCCCAGCTCGGTGATCAGGTCGATCTGTCGCGTTCCAAGCTCGCCGTCGAGGTCGACCGGCTGCTGGAGACCGGACTCGTCGTGGCCGACGGGCTCGCCGCCTCCCGCGGCGGGCGCCGCTCCCACAACATCCGGCTCGCCCCGCAACTGCGCTTCCTCGGCGTCGACATCGGCGCCACGTCCGTCGACGTGGCCGTCACCAACGCCGAACTGGAGGTCCTGGGCCACCTCAACCACCCCGTCGACGTGCGCGAGGGCCCCGTCGTCATCTTCGAACAGGTGCTGGCCATGGCGGCCAAGCTCCGGGCCTCCGGGCTCGCCGAGGGCTTCGACGGCGCGGGCATCGGCGTACCCGGGCCGGTCCGTTTCCCCGAAGGCGTCCCGGTCGCCCCGCCGATCATGCCCGGCTGGGACGGCTTCCCGGTCCGCGAGGTGCTCAGCCAGGAACTGGGCTGCCCCGTCATGGCCGACAACGACGTGAACCTGATGGCGATGGGGGAGCAGCACGCCGGCGTCGCGCGCTCGGTCGGCGACTTCCTCTGCGTCAAGATCGGTACGGGCATCGGCTGCGGGATCGTCGTCGGCGGTGATGTCCACCGTGGCACGACCGGCAGTGCCGGCGACATCGGCCACATCCGGGTGGAGCCCGAGGGGCGCGCCTGCGCCTGCGGCAACCGGGGCTGCCTGGAGGCCCACTTCAGCGGGGCCGCGCTCGCCCGCGACGCCGAGGAGGCGGCACGATCCGGACGGTCGGCCGAACTCGCCGGGCGACTGGAGGCGGCCGGGCGGCTCACCGCCGCCGATGTGGCGGCCGCCGCGGCCGCGGGCGACGCCACCTCGCTCGACCTGATCCGCGCCGGCGGCAACCGGCTGGGGCAGGTCATCGCGGGCCTCGTCAGCTTCTTCAATCCCGGCCTGGTGGTGATCGGCGGTGGTGTGACCGGCCTTGGGCACACACTGCTCGCCAGTGTCCGGACCCAGGTCTACCGGCAGTCACTGCCGCTGGCCACCGGCAACCTCCCGATCGTGCTCGGTGAGCTGGGGCACGCCGCCGGAGTGATCGGCGCCGCCCGGCTCATCAGCGACCACCTGTTCTCCCCGGCCTGACCCCAGGGGCCGGCGGCGCTTTCGCGCACCCGTGCACAGCGAACGGCACCCGCACGACGACCGACCGCACCGCAGCACCACCGCATCACCGCACTCCGGTACCGCCCTGCCCGCTCACCGGCCCTCCCCGAGCTCCCGGCTGCGCACGAGCCGGGGAGACCCCATTCGCCGAGGGGATTCGTCATGGCACCAGAACCGCCCCTGCTCACCATGTCCGGCATCACCAAGTCGTTCCCCGGAGTCCGCGCCCTCGACGGCGTCGACCTGGAGGTCCGGGCCGGTGAGGTCCACTGCCTGCTCGGACAGAACGGCGCCGGCAAGTCCACGCTCATCAAGGTGCTCGCCGGGGCCCACCAGCCCGACGGCGGAGAGATCACCTGGCACGGCGAACCGGTCGTGCTCAAGTCCCCCGTCACCGCCGTGCGCCTGGGCATCGCCACCATCCACCAGGAACTCGACCTGGTCCGGGGCCTGTCGGTCGCCGAGAACGTCTTCCTCGGCCACGAGCCCACCACCGCCCGCTTCGTGGTCCGCGCCCGGGAGGGCCGCACGGCCACCGCGGCACTGCTGAACCGCCTCGGACACCCGGAGATCGACCCGGCGAGCGAGGTCGGCGACCTGTCCGCGGCCCAGCAGCAGATCGTCTCCATGGCGCGGGCGCTCTCCCACGACGTGCGGCTGATCGTGATGGACGAACCGTCCGCCGCGCTCGACCCCGACGAGGTCGACAACCTGTTCCGCATCGTCGCCGCCCTCACCGCCGACGGGGTGGCCGTCGTGTACATCTCGCACCGGCTGGAGGAGATCCGCCGGATCGGCGACCGGGTGACCGTGCTCAAGGACGGCCGCGCCGTCGCGGTGGGGCTGCCCGCCAAGTCCACCCCGACGCGCGACATCGTTGCCATGATGACCGGCCGCGAGGTCGCGTACGTCTTCCCGCCGCGCCGCACGAACGGCGCGGGAACGGAGGCGGAACCGGTGCTGAGCATCGAGGGGCTGACCAGGAAGGGCGAATTCGAGCCGCTGGAGCTGGAGCTGAGACCCGGTGAGATCGTCGGCCTGGCCGGACTCGTCGGCTCGGGACGGTCCGAGATCCTGGAGACCGTCTACGGGGCCCGCAGGGCGAGTGCCGGACGGGTCGCGGTGGCAGGACGGACGTTGCGGCCCGGCAGCGTCCGTGCCGCCGTCGCCGCCGGGATCGGACTCGCACCCGAGGAACGCAAGGCGCAGGCCCTGCTGATGCTCGAATCCGTCACCCGCAACGTCTCCGTCTCCTCGCTGTCCCGCTTCGCCCGGGGCGGCTGGCTGGACCACGCGGCCGAGCGACGGGCGGCCCGCGCCGCCACCCGCGAACTCTCGCTGCGCCCCGACGACCCGGACACCCCCGTCCGCACGCTCTCCGGCGGCAACCAGCAGAAGGCGGTCCTGGCGCGCTGGCTGCTGCGCGGCTGCCGGGTCCTGCTGCTCGACGAGCCGACCCGGGGTGTCGACGTCGGGGCCCGCGCCGAGCTGTACGCCGTGATCCGCCGACTGGCCGACGAGGGCCTTGCCGTGCTGCTGGTCTCCAGCGAGGTCCCCGAGGTGCTGGGGCTCGCCGACCGTGTGCTGGTGCTCCGCGAGGGGCGAGTCGTGCACACGGCGAACGCCTCGGATCTCGACGAGCACCGCGTACTCGACCTGGTGATGGAAGGGAGCCCGACGTCATGACGCACCCCGTACCCCCGGCGCGGCAGTACGGGCCGGACCACGATTCCGGCCCCTCGCCGCAGGCACGACCGCGCAAGCGGGACCGGCCCCCGCACGGGTTCGCCCCGCGCGCGGACGTCCGCAACCTGTCCCTCCTGGGTGTCCTCGCCGTACTGGTCGCCGTCGGCGGGTTCACCGAGCCCGACGCCTTCCTCGACGCCGGGAATCTTCAGCTGATCCTCACCCAGTCGTCCGTCATCGGCGTCGTGACGGTGGGGATGACGTTCGTCATCACCAGCGGCGGCATCGATCTGTCGGTCGGCGCGATGGTCGCCCTCGCCTCGGTCTGGGCCACCACGGTCGCCACGCAGGAGTACGGCTTCGCGGGCGTCCTGTTCACCGCCGCGGTCGTCGGCCTCGGCGCCGGCCTGGTGAACGGGCTGCTCATCGCGTACGGCCGGATGGTGCCGTTCATCGCGACGCTGGCAATGCTCGCCTCCGCCCGAGGGCTCGCGCTCCAGATCACGGACGGCAGGACCCAGCTCGTCACCGTCCGTTCGGTTCTCGACCTGGGGCTGCCCGGCTCGTACGTCCTCGGCGTACCGCCACTGGTCATGATCTTCGCCGCGGTCACCGTCGTCGGCTGGCTGGTGCTGAACCGCACCACCTTCGGACGCCGCACGGTCGCGATCGGCGGGAACGCGGAGGCGGCCAGGCTGGCCGGCATCGACGTACGGCGGCAGCGGCTCCTGCTCTATCTGCTGTCCGGGCTGTGCTGCGGCATCGCCGCCTTCATGCTCGTCGTCCTGTCCGGCTCGGGACAGAACACCAACGGCAACCTGTACGAGCTGGACGCCATCGCCGCCGCGATCATCGGCGGCACCCTGCTCAGCGGCGGACGCGGCACCATCGTCGGTTCCGTGCTCGGGGTCCTCGTCTTCACCACCATCACCAACATCTTCGCGCTCAACAACCTCCAGAGCGACGTCCAGCAGATCGCCAAGGGCGCGATCATCGTCGCCGCGGTTCTGGTCCAGGGCCGGACCGCGGCACAGGGCGAGACCTGAACCCGCGGGCGAGCCGGCGGTGTTCGTCCCGCCGCCCCGTTCCGCTCACGCCACGTCCCGTTCCCCGCACGACACGCACGCACCGGATGAAGGGTTGGACAGCCATGCCAGAAACCAGCCGCAGAGGACTGCTCCTCGGCACCGCGGCCGTCTCCGCGGGCGCCCTGCTCACCGCCTGCACCAGCAACGAGCCCAAGGCCGAGGGCACCGCGCCGAGCGGTGGCGCGGGCGGCGCCGACGACAGCCCCGGCAAGCACGTCACCATCGGTTTCGCGGGCCCCCAGGCCGACCACGGCTGGCTCAGCGCCATCAACGAGAACGCCAGGTCACGGGCCAAGAAGTACTCCGACGTGACGCTGGAGACCACCGAGGGGTCCAACGACACCGCCGCCCAGATCGGCCAGGTCAAGACACTCATCAACAAGAAGGTCGACGTCCTGGTCATCCTGCCGGCCGACGGCAAGGCACTCACCCAGGTCGGTCTGGAGGCGATGCGGGCCGGTATTCCGGTGGTCAACCTGGACCGGATCTTCGCCTCCCCGCAGGCCTACCGCTGCTGGGTCGGCGGCGACAACTACGGCATGGGGCTCAACGCGGGCACGTACATCGGCGAGCGGCTGAAGGACAGGAAGGGTGCCAAGGTCGTCGAGCTGGCCGGCATCGACAGCCTGGAACTCACCAAGCAGCGCAGCCAGGGGTTCGCCGACGCGCTGAAGAACTACCCGGGCATCGAGCTGGTGGCACGTCAGGCGGCCGAGTTCACGGTGGAGTCGGGGCAGGCGAAGACGGCACAGCTGCTCCAGGCGCAGAAGCGGATCGACGCCCTGTGGAACCACGACGACGACCAGGGGGTCGGTGCGCTCCGGGCCGTCCAGCAGGCCGGCCGCGACGAATTCCTGATGGTCGGCGGCGCCGGGGCCGCGTCCGCGATGGAAGCCATCAAGGCCGACGACAGCGTGCTGAAGGCCACCGTCCTCTACCCGCCGACGATGGCCGCCACCGCGATCGACCTGGCCCGCGCCCTCGCCCAGGGCAAGGGCGTCGGCGGCCTGGCCGAGCTGGAGATCCCGACAAGTCTCACCGTCTACTCGGCCGTGGTGACCAAGGAGAACGTCGACCAGTACCTGCCGACGGGCTTCAGCTGAGCCGGCCCGCGGGAGGGCACCGGCCCTCCCGCAGCATCCGACGAACGACCGACGAGGAGGAAGCCCGGATGGCCCGATGGGAAGAGACGGCGCGGGAGGCCGCGGCGCCGCCGACGTACCTGCCGATACCGAACGCGCCGACGCTCGGCGTCGGCATGGTCGGGTACGCGTTCATGGGCGCCGCCCACTCGCAGGGGTGGCGCACGGCCGGACACGTCTTCGAACTGCCGATGAACCCGGCTCTCACCGCGATCTGCGGACGTGACGCGGCCGCCGTCGAGAAGGCGGCGGCCCGGTACGGCTGGGCGTCGGCGGAGACCGACTGGCGGGCCCTCGTCGCCCGGGACGACGTGCACGTCGTCGACATCTGCACCCCCGGCGACAGCCATGCCGAGATCGCGATCGCCGCCCTGGACGCGGGCAAACACGTACTGTGCGAGAAGCCGCTCGCCAACACGGTCGCCGAGGCCGAGGCCATGGCGGAGGCTGCCGAACGTGCGGCGGCCCGCGGCCAGGTGGCGATGGTGGGCTTCAACTACCGCAGGGTCCCCGCGATCGCCTACGCCAGGAAGCTGATCGCCGAGGGACGTCTCGGCACCTTGCGGCACGTCCGTGCCGCCTACCTCCAGGACTGGCTCGTCGACCCCTCGGCACCGCTCACCTGGCGTCTGCGACGCGAGCGGGCCGGTTCCGGTGCGCTCGGCGACCTCGGCGCGCACATCGTCGATCTTGCCCAGTACCTGGCGGGGGAGCCGCTGGTCGGTGTGTCGGCGGTGAGCCGGACGTTCGTGACGCGGCGACCGCTGCCCGCCGGGCCGTCGGCCGGACTCGCCGGGGCGGCCGACGCCGACGAGCACGGCACCGTGACCGTGGACGACGCGACCCTGTTCACCGGACGGCTCGCCTCCGGCGCACTCGCCTCGTTCGAGACGACCCGGATGGCCGCCGGACGGAAGAACGCCCTGCGCCTGGAGATCAACGGGGAACGAGGGTCGCTCGCCTTCGACCTGGAGAGGCTCAACGAACTGTCCTTCCACGACCACACCGAACCCGCCACCACGGCCGGGTTCCGGCGCGTCCTGGTCACCGAGGCCCAGCACCCCTACCTGGAGGCGTGGTGGCCGCCGGGCCACGCCCTCGGCTACGAGCACACCTTCGTCCACCAGGCGCGCGATCTGGTGCGGACGATCGCCGAAGGGACCGTGCCCGCACCGTCGTTCGCGGACGGGCTCCAGGTGCAACGGGTGCTGGCGGCGGTGGAGGAGAGCGCCGGGAAGAACTCCGTACACACCCCCGTGGCCCATTAGGAGGTCCCGCGCATGCCCCGTCCCTTCACACTGTTCACCGGTCAGTGGGCCGACCTGCCGTTGGAGGAGGTCTGCCGGCTCGCCCGCGACTTCGGATACGACGGGCTCGAACTCGCCTGCTGGGGCGACCACTTCGAGGTCGACAAGGCCCTGTCCGACCCCGGCTACCTGGACGGCCGGAGGCAACTGCTCGACGCGTACGGGCTGAAGTGCTGGGCGATCTCCAACCATCTGGTCGGCCAGGCCGTCTGCGACCATCCCATCGACGAACGGCACCGGGGCATCCTGCCCGCCCGGATCTGGGGCGACGGCGAGCCCGAGGGGGTGCGCCGACGGGCCGCCGAGGAGATCAAGGACACCGCACGCGCGGCCGCCGCCTTCGGGGTGCGCACGGTCATCGGCTTCACCGGGTCCTCGATCTGGCACCTCGTCGCGATGTTCCCGCCGGTTCCGCCGCACATGATCGAGCGCGGGTACGAGGACTTCGCGGAGCGCTGGAACCCGGTCCTGGACATCTTCGACGCGGAGGGCGTGCGCTTCGCCCACGAGGTCCACCCCAGCGAGATCGCGTACGACTACTGGACCACGCAGCGGGCACTGGAGGCCGTCGGCCACCGGGACGCGTTCGGGCTGAACTTCGACCCGAGCCACTTCGTGTGGCAGGACCTCGACCCGGTCGGCTTCCTGTACGACTTCCGGGACCGGATCTACCACGTGGACTGCAAGGAGGCGCGCAGGCGGCTGGACGGCCGCAACGGCCGGCTGGGCTCCCATCTGCCCTGGGGCGATCCGAGGCGCGGCTGGGACTTCGTCTCGGCCGGGCACGGCGAGGTGCCGTGGGAGGACGTGTTCCGGATGCTCCGGTCCATCGGGTACGACGGACCGGTCTCGGTGGAGTGGGAGGACGCGGGGATGGACCGGCTCTCGGGAGCGCCGGAGGCGCTCGCCACGCTGAAGCGGTACGACTTCGAGCCGCCGTCCGCCTCGTTCGACGCGGCGTTCGGGGGCGGCGACTGACGGCCCCGGACGTCTTCGGAGCCGGGTCCCGGGCGGGGGAGGGCGAGGGGCGGACCGCGGCCCGTCGCCGGGGCGCCGACACGGCCCCGGCGCGGCCGTCCCCGGTGTCCGTCGGCGGGTGAGCGGGTCGTGCTCGCCCGGCGGTGGCCCCTGCCCGCACCCCGCTTTGTCCTGGCACGGGAAAAAGTTCCTCGGGTCCTCGCGCAAGGTCTTTCCGTTCCGGACGAACCGGTCTACCGTCCGAGACGTGTACATGACATAAATGGGCCGCAGGTGCCCCACCGGCCCCGGACGACCCGCGCGGCAGTCCCCGCGCAGCACGGCAGCACTCGCCCGTACGACCGGCACTCTCCGGAGGACACTCGTGCACCGAACCAGAGCCAGAAACCGGAACCGGACCCGGTCCCGTGTCCGCAGATCCCTCGCCCTGTTCACCGGCGGCCTGCTGACCGCCGCCACCCTCGCTCTCGGCGCCACCCCCGGGGCGGCCACGACCGGCCCCGCGCCGTCGGCCGCCGACGCCGCCGCCGACGACCTCCAGCAGGTCACCCTCGCCAAGGGCGCCGCGGAGACCGGCGAACCCATGACCCTCGCCGTCCTCCCCGACCGCAGCGTGCTGCACACCTCGCGCACCGGCGAGCTGCGCCTCACCGACAGCGGCGGCAACACCCGCGTCGTGGGGGCCGTGCCCGTGTACGCGCACGACGAGGAGGGGCTCCAGGGCATCGGCGTCGACCCCGACTTCGAGAAGAACCGGGCCGTCTACCTCTACTACGCGCCCCCGCTCGACACCCCGACGGGCGACGCCCCCGAGAACGGCACCGCCGCCGACTTCGCGAAGTTCGACGGGGTGAACCGCCTGTCCCGCTTCGTCCTCAAGGACGACGGCACCCTCGACAACGCCAGCGAGAAGAAGATCCTCGACATCCCGACCTCGCGCGGCATGTGCTGCCACGTCGGCGGCGACATCGACTTCGACGCGCAGGGCAACCTGTACCTGTCGACCGGCGACGACTCCAACCCGTTCGCCTCCGACGGGTTCACACCGATCGACGAACGCCCGGACCGCAACCCGGCGTTCGACGCCCGCCGCAGCGCCGGCAACACCAACGACCTGCGCGGCAAGATCCTCAGGATCAAGGTCGCCGAGGACGGCTCGTACACCGTTCCGGAGGGGAACCTCTTCGCGCCGGGCACGGAGAGGACCCGCCCCGAGATCTACGCGATGGGCTTCCGCAACCCGTTCCGCTTCTCCGTGGACAGGGCGACCGGCGTCCTCTACGTGGGCGACTACGGCCCGGACGCGGGCGCCGCCGACCCGAAGCGCGGCCCGTCCGGACAGGTCGAGTTCGCGCGGGTGAGCGAACCCGGCAACTTCGGCTGGCCGTTCTGCACCGGCGCCAACGACGCCTACGTCGACTACGACTTCGCGACGAAGACGTCCGGCGAGCCCTTCGACTGCGCCGCCCCGAAGAACACCTCCCCGCACAACACCGGACTCGTCGACCTGCCGCCCGCCCAGCCCGCCTGGATCCCCTACGACGGCGACTCCGTGCCCGAGTTCGGCACCGGCTCCGAGTCCCCGATGGGCGGACCGGTCTACCACTACGACGCCGCGCTCGACTCGCCCGTGAAGTTCCCCGAGTCGTACGACGGGAAGTTCTTCGCCGGGGAGTTCGGCCGACGCTGGATCAAGGCCATCGCGCACGACGCCGACGGCACCGTCCGTTCCATCGAGCCGGTTTTGTGGACCGGCACCCAGGTGATGGACATGGCCTTCGGACCCGACGGGGCGCTGTACGTCCTCGACTACGGCACCGGCTGGTTCGGCGGCGACGAGAACTCCGGCCTCTACCGCATCGAGAACGCGGCGGGCGGACGCTCGCCCAACGCGGTGGCCTCCTCCGACAGGACCTCCGGCACGGCCCCGCTGAAGGTGAGGTTCTCCTCGGCGGGCACCGTCGACCCGGACGGCGATCCGCTGACCTACGCCTGGGCCTTCGGTGACGGCTCCACCTCGACCGCCGCCGACCCCACCCACACGTACCGGAAGAACGGCACGTACACGGCGACCGTCACCGCCAAGGACCCCACGGGCCGGACCGCCTCGGCGAGCGTCCACGTCACCGTCGGCAACACGGCGCCGAAGGTGGAGCTGAAACTCCCCGGTGACGGTCAGCTGTTCAGCTTCGGCGACGACGTCCCGTTCCGGGTGACCGTCACCGATCCGGAGGACGGCACGATCGACTGCTCCAAGGTCGAGGTCCGTTTCGTCCTCGGCCACGACAGCCACGGCCACCCCATCACCACCGTCAACGGATGCTCCGGCACCATCAAGACCGCCATGGACGGCGGCCACGACCCCAACGCCAACATCTTCGGAGTCATCGACGCCTCCTACACCGACGGCGGGGGCGGCGGCCAGGCACCCCTGTCCGGCCACGACCAGGCACAGCTCCAGCCCCGGCACCGCCAGGCCGAGCACTACACCTCCTCGTCCGGCGTCAAGGTCCACGAGAAGGCGACCGCCCACGGCGGCAAGACCGTCGGGGACATCCACGACGGCGACTGGATCTCCTTCACGCCGTACATCCTCGGCGACTCCAACAGGCTCACCGCCCGCATCGCGTCCGGTGGCGTCGGAGGCTTCCTCGAAGTGCGGGCCGGCTCGGCGACCGGCACCATCCTGGGCTCCACCCCGGTACCGGTGACCGGCGGCTGGGAGACCTTCCAGGACGTCGACGTGCCGCTGCGCAACGTCCCGAAGAAGGCCACCGAACTCTTCCTCGTCTTCAAGGGCGGCGACGGCGCGCTCTACGACGTCGACGACTTCGAACTCACCCACAACACCCCGGACCGGAACGCCAAACGCGTCCTGGTCTTCTCCGGGACCGCGGGCTTCCGCCACGACGCGATCCCCGACGGCATCGCCGCGCTGAAGGAACTCGGCGAAGGCGGCGGCATCACCGTCGACGCCACCGAGGAGGCCGGGCAGTTCACCACCGCCAACCTGGCCCGCTACGACGCCGTCGTGTTCCTGTCGACCACCGGTGACGTGCTCGACACCGACCAGCAGAAGGCGTTCGAGAACTACGTCGCCGCCGGCGGCGGCTACATGGGCGTCCACGCCGCGGCGGACACCGAGTACGACTGGCCGTTCTACGGCGGACTCGTCGGCGCGTACTTCTCCTCGCACCCCGCCGTCCAGCCCGCCACCGTCCGAGTCGAGGACCACGAGCACCCGGCCACCGCCCACCTCGACGACGCGTGGAACCGCACCGACGAGTGGTACAACTACCGCACCAACCCGCGCGGTCGGGCGAAGATCCTCGCCACCCTCGACGAGACGACCTACGACGGCGGCACCATGAAGGGTGACCACCCCATCACCTGGTGCCAGACCTACCGGGGCGGCCGCTCCTTCTACACCGGCCTCGGCCACACCAAGGAGTCCTACGCCGAACCCGCCTTCCGGCAGCTCCTCCTCGGCGGCCTGCGCTACGCCTCCGGCCAGGTGAAGGCCGACTGCAAGCCGGACACCGGCTACCGGTCGATCTTCAACGGCACCACGCTCGACGGCTGGAAGCAGGCGGGCCCCGGAGGGTTCGACGTCGTCGACGGCGAACTGCGCTCCGTGGGCGGCATGGGACTTCTGACCTACCGGGCCAAGGAACTCGGCGCGTACTCGCTCACACTGGACTGGAAGATGCGGGGCGACGACAACTCGGGCGTCTTCGTCGGCTTCCCGGAGTCCGACGACCCCTGGTCCGCGGTCGACAACGGCTACGAGATCCAGATCGACGCCACCGACGCGGCCGATCGCACCACCGGCTCCGTCTACACGTTCAAGGCGCCGGACATCAAGGCCCGCGACCGCGTCCTGCGCCCGCCCGGCCAGTGGAACAGCTACGAGATCAAGGTCCGGGGCGAACGGCTCCAGGTCTTCCTCAACGGAGTCAAGATCAACGACTTCACCAACACCGATCCGGCCCGGAGCCTGCGCGACGGCTACATCGGCCTCCAGAACCACAGTGCCGACGACCACGTGTCGTTCCGCGACATCCGTCTGAAGGAACTGCCCCAGGAGTAGCGGCGCCCGCCGGGCCCGCGGCCGACGGCCGAGGGCCCACCGCCGACGACCGACAACCGGCGGCGGGCGGGGCCGGGGACACCCCGCCCGCCGCCGTCCCCCTCCCGTACAGCGCCACCCGCTCGGCCCCGCCGGAACCCCCAGCCAGGGAGGCAGCCCGTGTCAGCAACCGCCGTACGTACCGGAGTCTGGTTCATCGGAGCACGCGGCTCCGTCGCCACCACCGCGACAGCGGGGTGCGCGGCCGTCGCGGCGGGGCTCCACCCGGCGGCCGGGATGGTCACCGAGACCCCGGCGTTCGCCTCCACCGGCCTCCCCGCCCTCGGCTCACTCGTCTTCGGCGGACACGACACCGACGGCTGCCCACTGCCCAAACGGGCCGAGGCACTGGCCGCCGGGGGAGTGCTGCCGCACGGCCTGCCGTCCGCGCTCCGCGCCGAACTCGCCGCCGCCGACGCGGAGATACGGCCCGGCGGCCCGCTGCCGGGCGACACCCGCGACGACGGGCAACTGATCGCGGACCTCGCCGCCGACCTCACGGACTTCGGACACCGCAACGGCCTGGCCAGGACGGTCGTGATCAACGTCGCGTCCACCGAGCCCGTACCCGACCCCGACGACCCGCGACTGCCCACCAGCTCGCTGTACGCCGCCGCCGCGCTGCGGGCCGGATGCCCCTACGTCAACTTCACCCCCTCCACCGGAGTGCGTGCACCCGCGCTCCGGGAGACCGTCGAGGCCTGCGGGCTCCCGTACACCGGCCGCGACGGCAAGACCGGCCAGACGCTGCTGCGCTCCGTGCTCGCCCCGATGTTCGTCCAGCGCGCCCTGCCCGTACGGGCCTGGTCGGGCACCAATCTGCTGGGCGGCGGGGACGGCGCGGCGCTGGCCGACCCGGGCGCGGCCGCGGCCAAGAACGCGGGCAAGGAACGCGTCCTCGCCGACACCCTGGGAGCCGCCCCGGAGGGCGAGGTCCACATCGACGACGTGCCCGCGCTCGGCGACTGGAAGACGGCCTGGGACCACATCGCGTTCGACGGTTTCCTCGGGGCCCGCATGGTGCTCCAGACGACGTGGCAGGGCTGCGACTCCGCGCTCGCCGCCCCGTTGGTCCTGGACCTGGCCAGACTGGTGGCCCGCGCCCACGAGAGGGGCCTGAGCGGTCCACTGCCCGGGCTCGGCTTCTACTTCAAGGACCCGGACGGCGGACCGGCCGGGCTCTTCGAGCAGTACCGGGAACTGCTGGCACTCGCCGGCACGCTGCGGGAGCAGCGGTGACCGCGGGGGCCTGGGCGGAACTGCTCCGTGTCTCGGCGCTGTTCACCGTCCCGGGGGACGCCCTCGCCGGGGCCGCGGCCACGGGGCACCGACCCGGCCGGGGCACCGCGCTCGCCGTCGGCGCCTCCCTCTGCCTGTACGAGGCGGGCATGGCGCTCAACGACTGGGCCGACCGCGACGAGGACGCCGTCGACCGTCCGCACCGCCCGATCCCGTCCGGCCGTATCGCCCCGGGCGCGGCCCTCGCGGCGGCGGGCGCGCTGACAGCGGCGGGACTGGGACTCGCCGCCGGGGCCGGCCGGCCCGCCCTCGCGATCGCCACCGGCCTGGCGGCGACCGTCTGGGCCTACGACCTCCGCCTCAAGCACACCCCCGCGGGACCCGCGGCGATGGCGGCGGCACGTGGACTGGACCTGCTGCTGGGTGCCGCCGCCACGGGAACGGAGCGGCGGGCCGCGGGCGGGAGCGGGGACGGACGGACGGGGCCGGGGGAGCGGGACGCGGGGCGCCGCGGCGACACGGGTGTGCGCGCGGTGCGTCGCCGGGCCGGACGCGCGCGGCCCGGCCCGGCGACGCGCACGAACGGGCCGCTGCGCGCGGCCCTGCCGGCCGCCGGCCTGCTCGGCGCGCACACCTACGCCGTCACCGCCGTCTCCCGGCACGAGGTGCGGGGCGGATCCACCGCCGTCCCCCTCGCCGCCCTCGCCGCCACGGCCGCCCTCGCCACCACCGGCCTGCGCGAGCGGCACGGACGACGGGGAACCGCGACGACGGGCCCGGAAGCGGAACAGACAACAGGGCCGTCCACGCGCCGACCGGGTCGTCCCCTCCCGCCCGCCGCCCCGGCCCCGCGTCTCCTCGCCACGGCACTCGCCGGTTCCTACCTCGCCACCGCGGGACACCCCCTGCTGCACGCCGCCCTCAATCCGTCCCCGCCGCTCACCCGGCGCGCCGTCGGGGGCGGCATCCGGGCGATGATCCCGCTCCAGGCGGCCCTCGCCGCACGCGCCGGAGCGACGGGTACCGGACTGGCCGTGATGGGGCTCGTCCCCCTCGCCCGCTCCCTCGCCCGGAAGGTGAGTCCCACATGACGATCCGTCTCGGCTACGGCACCAACGGGCTCACCGACCTCCGCCCCGACGACGCCCTCGAACTCCTCGCCGACCTCGGCTACGACGGAGTCGGCCTCACCCTCGACCACATGCACCTCGACCCCCTCGCCCCGGACCTCGCCGCACGCACCCGTCATATGGCGTCCACGCTCCGGCGACTGGACCTCGGCGTCACCGTCGAGACCGGCGCCCGATACGTCCTCGACCCCCGCCGCAAACACGGCCCCTCGCTCCTCGACCCGGACCCCGAGGCCCGGGCCGCCCGCACCCGGCTGCTCGTCCGGGCCGTCGCCATCGCCGCCGACCTCGGTGCCCACGCCGTGCACTGCTTCAGCGGCGTCACCCCGCCCGGCACCGCCCCCGACACCGCATGGCGGCGGCTCACCGAATCCCTCGCCCCCGTCCTGGACGCCGCCGACCGCTCCGGCGTCCCCCTGGCGATCGAACCCGAACCGGGACACCTCCTCGCCACCCTCGCCGACTTCCACCGTCTGCGCGCCCTCGGCGGCGACCCGGAACCGCTCGGACTCACCCTCGACATCGGCCACTGCCAGTGCCTGGAGCCGGACCCGCCCGCCGACTGCGTCCGGGCCGCGGCCCCCTGGCTGCGCCACGTCCAGATCGAGGACATGCGCCGCGGCGTCCACGAACACCTGCCGTTCGGCGAGGGCGAGATCGACTTCCCACCCGTACTCGAAGCGCTCGACGCACTGGACCGGACCCCGGACACCGGCTACCGCGGCCTCACCGTCGTCGAACTGCCCCGCCACTCCCACGCCGGACCCGAACTCGCCCGCACGTCCATCGAGTTCCTCCGCACGCACGGCCCGTCGAGCCGCTGAACCGCCGAAGGGACCCACGCCATGCCGACGACACCGCCATCCGCGGCGACCAGCCCGCGGACGCCCCCGGAGACGACCGCACCGCTGCTGACCCGCGAGGAACTCGACACCCGGCTCGGCGGAGCCGCGCGCGCCTGGCTCGACGAGGCACTCGCCGAGGCCGGACACACCGCCGCCCACGAGGACACCGACCGGCCGATCGAACCCTACGGCGTCCCCCCGTGGGAACTGCGCTACGCAGCCGCGGGCCGGTACTGCGGGCCGGAGCACGCCGACTCCGTACGCGCCCTGCTGCTCATCGAGGCCCGCGCCGCGCCGCCCGTCGTGACCCGGCTCTACGAGCAGGGCACCGCCGCCGAACGGCGCGCCGTCCTGCGCGCGCTGCACCTGCTGGACCTCGGCCGCGACGCCCTCCCGCTCGTCGAGGACGCACTGCGCACCAACGACACCCGGCTGATCGCCGCGGCCGTCGGCCCGTACGCCGGAGCCCACCTCGACCCGCACCAATGGCGCCACGCCGTCCTCAAATGCCTCTTCACCGGCGTCCCCGTGGACGCCGTCGGCCAACTGGCCCGGCGCTCCCGGGGCGACGCCGAACTCGCCCGCATGCTGGGCGACTTCGCCGCAGAGCGTATCGCCGCCGGCCGTCGCGTGTCCGCCGGTCTCACCCAGGTCCTCGATCTCACCGCCCCCGGCCCCGCCGCCCCCACGCAGGAGTCCTGATGCGCATCTTCGACCCGCACATCCACATGACCTCCCGCACCACGGACGACTACCGGGCGATGTACGACGTGGGCGTACGCGCCCTCGTGGAACCCTCCTTCTGGCTCGGACAGCCCCGTACCTCGCCCGGCAGCTTCCTCGACTACTTCGACGCCCTGCTCGGCTGGGAACCCTTCCGCGCCGCCCAGTACGGCATCGCCCACCACTGCACGCTCGCCCTCAACCCCAAGGAGGCGAACGACCCCCGCTGCACCCCCGTCCTGGACGCCCTGCCGCGCTACCTCGTCAAGGACTCCGTCGTCGCCGTCGGCGAGATCGGCTACGACTCGATGACCCCGGCCGAGGACACCGCCCTCGCCGCCCAGCTCCAGCTCGCCGCCGACCACGGCCTGCCCGCCCTCGTGCACACCCCGCACCGCGACAAGCTCGCCGGACTGCACCGCACTCTCGACGTCGTCCACGAATCCCGTCTCCCCCCGGAACACGTGCTGCTCGACCACCTCAACGAGACGACGGTGAAGGACGCCCTCGACAGCGGCTGCTGGGCGGGCTTCTCCCTCTACCCCGACACCAAGATGGACGCCGACCGCATGGTCGCGATCCTCAGGACGTACGGAACCGAGCGCGTCCTGGTCAACTCCGCCGCCGACTGGGGAAACAGCGACCCGCTCATGACCCGTGAGGCCGGCGACGCGATGCTGGCCGCCGGGTTCGACGAGGACGACGTCGACCGGGTGCTCTGGCGCAACCCCGTCGCCTTCTACGGACGAAGCGGCCGCCTCCGGCTCGACACCGCCGCGACGGGCCCGCTCCACGAGGGCAACTCCGTCCTGCGCGGCGGGGAGTGAGGCGATGCGCTTCCGCCACCCGGACGGCTCCACCGTCCACCTCTCCTACTGCACCAACGTCCACCCCGCCGAAACCCTCGAAGGTGTCCGCGCCCAACTCCGCGACCACTGCGAACCCGTCCGCCGACGGCTCGGCCGCGACCGGATCGGCATCGGTCTGTGGCTCGCCGCCGATGCCGCCCGCACCCTCGTCGACGACCCGTCAGCGCTGCGCTCCCTGCGCGACGAACTCGACCGCCGGGGCCTGGAGGTCGTCACCCTCAACGGCTTCCCGTACCGGGGATTCGGTGCCGACGAGGTCAAATACCGCGTGTACGAGCCGGACTGGACGGACCCCGAACGGCTCGCCCACACCACCGACCTCGCCCGGCTCCTGGCCGGACTCCTTCCCGACGACGTCACCGAAGGCAGCATCTCCACCCTCCCGCTGGCCTGGCGCACCCCCTTCGACGACGACACCCGCGCCGCCGCGCGCGCCCGCACCGCGCTCACCACTCTCGCCCGACGCCTCGACGCGCTCGCCGACCTCACCGGCGCATCCATCCGCGTCGGCCTGGAACCCGAACCCGGCTGCACGGTCGAGACCACGACCGACGCCCTCGCCCCCCTCACCGCCGTCGGACACCCGCGCATCGGCATCTGCGTCGACACCTGCCACCTGGCCACCTCCTTCGAGGACCCCGACACCGCCGTCGACGCCCTCGAAGCGGCGGGCATTCGCGTCGCCAAGGCGCAGCTCTCCGCAGCCCTGCACGCCGAACACCCCCACCTCCCCGGAACCCGCGCCGCCCTCGCCGCCTTCGCCGAGCCCCGCTTCCTCCACCAGACCCGTACCCGCACCCCGACCGGTCTGCTCGGCACCGACGACCTCGACGAGGCGCTCCACGGCCCGGCCCTTCCCGACGACGCCCCCTGGCGCGCCCACTTCCACGTCCCCCTGCACGCACCTCCCGCCCCACCACTCACCTCCACCCTTCCCGTGCTCCGCGCCACCCTGGCCCGGCTGGTCGGCGGCCCCCATCCCCTCACCGACCACCTGGAGGTCGAGACCTACACCTGGCAGGCGCTCCCGGCGGCACTGCGCCCCCGCTCACGGGCCCAGCTCGCCGACGGCATCGCCGCCGAACTCGCCCTCGCCCGCGACCTCCTGACCGACCTCGGCCTCAAGGAGCTGCCATGACCACGGACGAGCGGCCCGGTACCCCCGCCCCGCCCACCCCCACCCCCCTCCTCGTCATCGACGTCGTCGGCCTCACCCCGCGCCTCCTCGACCACATGCCGCGCCTCAAGGCCCTCGGGAACTCCGGCACCCGTGCCCCCCTCGGCACCGTGCTCCCCGCCGTCACCTGCGCCGCCCAGTCCACCTTCCTCACCGGAACCACCCCCGCCGAGCACGGCATCGTCGCCAACGGCTGGTACTTCCGCGAGCTCGGCGACGTCCTGCTCTGGCGCCAGCACAACGGCCTGGTCGCCGGGGACAAGCTCTGGGACGCCGCCCGCCGCGCCCACCCCGGCTACACCGTGGCCAACATCTGCTGGTGGTACGCGATGGGCGCCGACACCGACATCACCGTCACCCCCCGCCCCGTCTACTACGCCGACGGACGCAAGGAACCCGACTGCTACACACGGCCGCCGGACCTGCGTGACGAACTCACCGACACGTTCGGCACCTTCCCCCTCTTCCACTTCTGGGGCCCAGGCGCCGACCTCGTCTCCTCCCGCTGGATCATCGACGCGACCCGGCACATCCTGAAGACCCGCGACCCCGACCTCGCCCTGTGCTATCTCCCGCACCTCGACTACGACCTCCAGCGCTACGGCCCCGACGATCCCCGCTCCTACCGGGCGGCGGCCGACCTCGACCGGGCCATGGCCCCCCTCCTCGACGACGCCCGTCGCGCGGGCCGCACGGTCGTCGCCCTCTCCGAGTACGGCATCACCCGCGTCGACCGGCCCGTCGACATCAACCGAGCCCTGCGCCGCGCCGGTCTCCTGGAGGTCCACACCCAGGACGGCATGGAGTACCTCGACCCGATGGCCTCACGGGCCTTCGCCGTCGCCGACCACCAGCTCGCCCACGTCTACGTGCGCCGACCCGAAGACCTCGAAGCCACCCGCGACGCCCTGAGGGACCTCCCGGGCATCGAGCGGCTACTCGACGACGAGGGCAAGAAGACCCACGGCCTCGACCACCCCCGGTCCGGGGAACTGGTCGCCGTCGCCGACCCGGATGCCTGGTTCACGTACTACTACTGGCTCGACGACGCCCGCGCACCCGACTTCGCACAGCTCGTCGAGATCCATCGCAAACCCGGCTACGACCCCGCCGAACTCTTCCTCGACCCCCACGACCCCTACGTCCGGGTCAGGGCGGCGACCGCCGTGGCCCGCAAGAAACTCGGCATGCGCTACCGCATGGCGGTCGTGCCCCTGGACCCCTCACCCATTCGCGGCAGCCACGGCCGCCTTCCCGCGAGCGACGAAGAAGGACCGCTCATCCTGTGCTCCACCCCCCACGCGTTCACCGGACCCGTCCGGGCCACCGAAGTGAAGTCCCTGCTCCTCGAACTCGCCGGACTGCACTGACAACGCCTCGTTCCCCGAAGGAGTTCCCCCATGAGCCGCCGCACCCCCGCCGACGCCGAACTCGCCCACAGACTCGGCAGGCGCTCCCTGCTCGGCGTCGCCGCCGGAGCCACCGCCGCCGCACTCCTGGGCGCCGCCGCCCCGGACGCCTCCGCCCATGGCGGGCCCAACGGCGGCCCGCTGCTGCCGCCCGGCCGTCTCGGCATCCAGCTCTACACCCTCCGCGACAAGGTCGCCGCCCTCGGCTTCGACAAGGTCTTCGCCGAACTGGAGGCATACGGCTACGACGAGGTCGAATACGCCGGCTACACCCAGGGCTCCGCCGGCCCCATCACCCTCGCCCGGCTGAAGCGGCTCACCCGTGACCACGGCCTGCGCGGCATCGGCAGCCACGTCGGGTACTACGACGACAACAACCCGAACGCCTACACCTTCGCGCAGAACCTGACCAAGGTCCTCGACGACGCCCAGGCCCTCGGCCTGAAACACATCGGCACCGCCTCCGGCCCGTTCCGCCACGGATCGACGGTCGACGCCTGGAAGCGCGCCGCCGAGGACTTCAACACCTACGGGGCCGCGGCCAGGGCGCGCGGCATGAAGTTCTACCAGCACAACCACGCCGAGGAGTTCTCCTTCGCCACCGACCGGCCGGACGTCCGCCTCTACGACGTACTGCTCGCCGAGACCGACCCCGACCTGGTCTACCTGGAGATGGACGTCTACTGGGCCTACGTGGGGCAGTACCGGTTCGGCAGGAGGGTGGACGGCACCCCCGACACCTTCGACCCGCTGCGCTACGTGCTGAGGCACCCCGACCGATACCCGCTCTTCCACGTCAAGGACGGCGAGCACGACGAGACGGCGCGCGACGGATACCGCATGGTCGACGTCGGCGACGGCGACATCGACTACCGGGGCTTTCTGAACGCCGTCACCCGGACGCACGGCGGCCGCCGCGACCACCACTGGCAGGTCGAGCACGACCAGCCGATCGTCGACGCCTTCACCACAGCCCGCCGCTCGGCCGCCCATCTGCACGCACTGCGCCGCAGAGGCCGCTGACCGTCACGGGAACGGCTCTCCTCGCGCCGTCGGCGCGAGGAGGGCCGCGTGTTTCACCGGCGAGGGTTACCGCCGCGCCCGTCGAACACCATGTGTGAGCGAATGAACGCAAAACGTGCGGATGGCGGGGGATGCCGGTGCGGGAGGGGTCCGAGGAGTCCGTCGTACCGCACTGACCACCGGAAACGTGGGTGAGAGGCACCCCGAACCCCTGGTATTGTTTTCCATGTCGCCGCGGGTAACCGGGGCCGACCACCTGGTCCGGGTGGCGGAATGGCAGACGCGCTAGCTTGAGGTGCTAGTGCCCTTTATCGGGCGTGGGGGTTCAAGTCCCCCCTCGGACACCGGCAGAGACCCCACTTCACGTGGGGTTTTTCTGTTTCTCCGGCTGTGGCGTGACCAACCACGTGACCAACAGCCGAGCGAATCTCCTGGTCAGACCAGGAATGAGAGGCCGATATGGGCAGCGCTGGAAGTGGCCAGCTTCTTCGCCCCTTCGGCCCGACGCCTGCCGTAGCGCGCTATGGTGTTGCGTGCCGTGCGCCAGCGGGCCGACACCTTCTCCGGGTCCTGCGGACCGCCTGCCTCGCCCCGGTACGGCTTGAAGCCGTCGCGGGCGAACACGAGTCCACCCAGTGATTCCCGAGCCGTTCCCGCTCCGCGCCCTGGCGTTCCTCCTGCCACTTGAGGACGTTCATCAGGGCTTGGTCCACGTAGATGATCGCGTTGTCGTCTCCGTCCTTGGTCAGCTTCCGCAGCCGATATGTGTTGCCCTCTTCGACCACGACCCAGGCCAGTTCGATGGCGCACTCATCCCAGTGGATGAGCGACCACTTCCACCCCAGGACTTCGCTGCGGCGGCATGAGGTGGCCGCGTACGAGGTCCACAGCGGGGTGTCCCGGAGGCAGTGGTGGGTCAGCCCCTGGTCGCAGGCCCGGTTGCCGCACGGCTTCCAGATCTCCGCCAGGAATCGCCCCGTCTCGTGATCGTTGAGGGTCGGGAAGTCCGGCTGTGCCGCCTTGATCTGGCGCTCCGTGGGCGGGTTGGCCGTGTGGGCCGGGTTGACCGTGAGGATCTTCCTCGGTCCGGTCACGGAGTCCAGCGCGGCCGAAACGATGTTGTGGATGTGGCGGACCCTCTTGGGGCCGAGCGGCTTGTTCCCGTTCGCCTCGATGGGCGTGGCCTCCAAGAGCCGGTACAGCTCGTCAAGCCGCTCATCCGTCACCTCTACCACCTTGACCTTGCCGATGTGCGGCTTGATGTGCAGCCGGATCTTCGGCTCGTACCCCTCCTTGGTCGTGTCCTCGCCCGGGTGCTTGGCGAGCCATCCGTCCAGGAGTTTCAGCGGCGCTCCGGGCGAGACGCTTCTGGACACTGCGGCCCGCAAGGGCAACGTGGGCGGACGGCCGTCCGTCATGGACGACGACAAGCTAGCCGTGGCCCGTGCCCGGTACGCGAAGGGGGAGAGCGTCACGGCCATTGCCAAGACCCTGAGCATCGGGCGTACCACCTTGTACCGCCACCTGGGAGAAAGCGCCTGAGGCAGGCGCACAGCACCTCTGGCGGCTTTACGGACAGCGGCCCCCACCGGGGCCGTTCGTCGTTCCCGGGGGCGTGCCGCCCGTACGTCATGTGGTTCATGTACCGGGTGGGGCGATGACGTACACGGCCAACACGGCCGGACTCACCGGCCACTCACTCACGGCCCCGGGTGCCACGTCCGGGGGTCTTGCCGTTCCCTGTGTCAGCACAGGGGCTCAGAGGACACGGGCGGGCCGTAGGCATCGCATGAGAGCGACAGTCCCGTTCGAGTCCGTGAGCCCTGCTGGGGCACGCGACCCCGGGCGCTGCGGGCGAGCGTCATCGGTCCGGCGAACGCGTCGTGGTTCCCCTGCTCACGCCGCGCTGTCGAGTACCGTCCGGACTTCGGGCACATGTGCGTACTCGGCAAGCCGGGCCAGTACGACCCGCCCCCGTTCCGCTGTCCGCTCGCTGGCCATGTCCGCCGACAGGCCGATGACCCGCTCTGCGGTCGCCGCAGCCTCTTCTGGTTCGTTGGCGTCGGCGTAGGCCACGGCGAGCCACGACAGGTACAGCGCGAGTTCCCGTGTGTGGGTCGCGTCGTACCGGCTGAGCACATCCCGCAGGAGTGGCACGGCCCGGAGTGGTCGGTGCAGTTCGGTGTAGACGCGGGATTCCATGACTTTGAGTTCGCCAGCTTCAACCCAGTACAGCCAGGTCGGGGACTCAGTTCCCTCGCTGTCCTCGGCCAGCGCTTCCCCGGCTTCCCCAAGGGCTCGCATGGCGTGCTGCGCGCTCTCAGGTCCTCCGGCCTTCGTGTGTGCCCAGGCGACCCGGTCGAGGTACAGCGCACGGGCTTTCGGGGGTGCGTCCGGCCCGGCCTCGGCAAGAGCCGCGCGAGCGAGGACCAGTCCTTCCGCTTCGCGGCCGGTGTTGCTGAGCTGGTAGGCCAGTGAACCGGCGAGGTTCCCGGCCAAGGTGTGGTCCTCGGCCTGCTGGGCCGCGCTGAGCCCCAGCCGGTAGATGCGCTCCGCGTCGGCGTGCTGCCCGGCGTCGCTGGCGATCCATCCGGCGATCTGCGCGAACTCGCCGATCAGACTCAAGAGGTGGCGGCCGGTCTCCTCGGTATGCCGGGCTTCCCGGTAGAGGGTGATGGCGGCGCGCAGGTCCCGCATCGCCCGCCCAATGAGATCCAGTCCATAGACGACATCGTCGGCAAGGCGCAGCCCGTGAACCCTCTGGTGCAGGTCGAGTACAACCCCTTTGCCGATACGACGCCCGCTCCTGGTGCTGAGAGGGGCGAGCGGGTCCCCTGCGGGCAGGTAGTCGGCCAGCGCCGGCATCTCCGGTTCCGGGGGCACCGGAGGGCCTGTGAGCATGTCTACGGAAACCCCCAGTACGGCAGCGAGGAACGGAAGCCAGTCGCGCGGAGTGCGCCGACCGGCTTCCCACCTGCTGATCTCCTGGGCACTGACCGGCTCACCCTGGACCCCCGCCGCACGGCAGAGCTCCCACGCTAAGCGTGCCTGAGCCCATCCGCGCTGTTTCCGCAGACGCCTGATGTTGGCCCCGATCACGGTCGTCATCGACCCAGTCTGGCCTACAACTTGGCCCATGCGGGGGCCCATGCCGGGCCAATGGATGCCGACCCTCCGCAGGCCGACGCTGAACGGTATGAAGCCCAGCGCTGAGGCCCGACGATTCCTGTCCCGTCTCTCCGGAGCACGCGGAGTGGCCGGGGTGCTCCTGGTGCAGAAAGCCGACCCCCGCCCGGAAGGAGCAGACCTCCTTCCGGGGGATGCCCTGTGGTGGCCGAAGTGCCGGTGTGGATCAGAGCGGTGCCCGGACTACGTACCCCCGGCGGAGCGGACCGCGAACGGCCTGCGGAGCAGGCTCGCGGAGGTCAACCAGAGAAGCCACAGGGGCAAGCCGTGATCCGGCCACCGGTCGTCGAACAGCGACCTACAACCGCGCGGAGTTCCGCCCGGCGGACGTGGGCGGTCGTCAAGCGGTTCCTCGGCCGTGCCGCGTGGCCGACGTTCGCGTTCGGAGTGGTCGTCCTGTGCTTCGCCACCGTGGCGCTCGCCCTGACGGACAACCTCTGACGCTCGCTCCCCGCTCAGCGGAAACCACCATTCCCACGTCGTAAGGAGTCTCACCATGAGCGCTGCCCAGAACCTGCTGAAGTTCGCGTGGTTAGAGGTGACGGGGCTCTGCAACGAGTTCTGTGACCACTGCTACGCCGACTCGTCCCCCAAGGGGACGCACGGCACGATGACTGTGCCGGACTGGAAGAACACGATCGATCAGCTCTCGGCCATCGGGGCACGGGACGTTCAGTTCATCGGCGGGGAACCGACGCTGTACCCGCACCTCCGTGAGCTGATCGAGCACGCGCACGGGGCGGGGTTGGGGATCGAGGTGTTCTCGAACCTGACCCACATCCGGGAGGAACTGTGGGAGTCCTTCACGGGGTGCGGCGTCAAGCTGGCAACGTCGTACTACTCCGACAGTGCGGAGGACCACGATACGGTGACCCGGCTCAAGGGGTCTCACAGGCGCACCCGTGCGAATGTCGCCAAGGCGCTTGAGCGGGGCATCCCGCTGAGGGGCGGAGTAGTCGCCGTGAACTTGGGCCAGCGCGTCCAGGAGGCGGCGCGGGATCTGGCCGCACTCGGAGTCGAGGAGATCGGCGGCGACCGAACCCGCGCGTTCGGACGGGCCAGCCGAGGAGCCGCGCCGACCATCGCCGACCTGTGCGGACACTGTGCTCACGAGAAGTGCGCCATCGGCCCGACCGGCGACGTCTGGCCCTGCGTCCTGGGGCGGTTCCTCACCATCGGCAACGTGCGGGATACGCCGCTCGCCGAAATCTGGGGCGGCCCGCAGATGACCCGGGTGACCGCCGACATCACGGCCGTGCACGGGGAGCGGGCGCAGTCCTGCACGCCCCCGCAGTTCCTCCCGATGTGCGGGCCGTGCCAGCCCTGCGTTCCCTCGGTCGGGCACTGCGATCCGAGGGAGGCAGACGCGGGAGCCGAAGCCGCTACGATCGGCGCACCCGCTTGACCCTCCGAGAACCCTGGGGTGCACAGATGGACGACCACGGAGACGACTTCGGCAGGTGGGGGACGGAAGCCTCCCCCGACGCCGTCCAGCGGAGCGACGAGGAGTGGGCGGTCGTCGCCGGGTACATCCGGCACGCCGCGAACAAGGTCGGTCCCACGCTTCCGCTGTGTCTGCCCGGGGAGCCGCAGGAGTGCGGGCGCACCGCGCAACAGCACGTGCTCGCGTGGTCGGCCCATCTCAAGGCCGTGGCCCATCACCTGATCGAGCAGTCCGCCCCCAGCGAGGCACGCGCCGCCCATGTGGCCGGGCCGCTTTACCAACGGCGACTGACCGAGCTGCGTTCCCTGAACGTGCCCCAGCACGTCTAGCGAGATCCACGACGCCCCGTCCGTGCGCTGCCCCGTGGCCGTGCGGGTGGGGCGTCCGGCTCGACGGACTGGAACGGTCTCGGCGCGTCCGAGAAGGGCCCGATCGACGGGCGAGGTCGGCGTGATCACGCATGACCAACGCATGACCAACAGAGGCCCGAAAGCACAGGAAACAGCAGGAAAGAAGAGGAGAAGCGCCAGCCGAAATCCCGCTTGCCGGAGGGCGTTTTCCCAGGTCAGAGTCATTGGGAGCTGGTGCCCGAGAGAAGAGTTCAAGTCCCCCCTCGGACACCAAGGTCAACCAACAGAATAGAGCCGGTCAAAGCGATACTTTGTCGCTTTGACCGGCTTTGTTGTTGTGGTGGACGTGATCCGGCCCTCTGCGGGTTCGCAGCGGGCCGGATGTGTTTGCGCTGTTCAGATGGGGTGTGGGGGCAGGTTTCCGGGGTGTTGTCGGGGAGGTAGCCGTTCGGGGTCCGGCGGTGGGGGTTCTGGGTTTGCGGCGGTTGGCGTGGGCGGTCCGGAAGGCGAGGAGGAGAGACTGGGCGGCGATCCGGCGGATGCGGGGCAGGCGGGGGTTCCGGCCGAGGCTGCGGCGTTTGGCCGGGCAGGCGACGGCGGGGCAGAGCATCCTTGTCACAGGGGTATGCGTGGCTGCGCCGTGACGGCGACCGGCCCGTCGAACGACCACGGGCACCGGATCGCCGCCGGCCGGACTTTCGACGACAAGGCGATCGCCGAGGTGAGCTCGCATGATCGTCACCGCTTCCTCATCATGGTGCTGTACTCAAACTGCCACGCACGGCGTGCCGCTGCCGTCGGGTGCAGTGGCCCGGTTCTGGCCCCCTGGCCCCGAAAACGGGCCCGGCCGGCTCAACCGCGGGCGTCTGGTTCCTGATCCGCTCGACACATGACCACTTCTGACCGTCACACCCCGAAGGGGGCGTCACATGCATCATCGAACCGTTGCCGAGCTCATGACGCGAGACGTCGTCCGAGCACGGCGTGACCTGCCGTTCAAGGAGATCGTCGAACTGCTGGCGGAGAACGATGTCACCGCAGTGCCCGTGGTGGACGAACTCGACCGGCCCATGGGCGTGGTGTCCGAGGCCGACCTGCTGCGCAAGTCCTCCGACCAGGCCGATCCGTCCGGGCTGACGCCGGTGCCGCATATCGAGGCGTGGGAGCGAGCCAAGGCCGAGGGGGCCAGAGCGGAGGAGCTGATGTCGGCCCCCGCGGTGTGTGCGCGTCCGGAGTGGACCGTGGTCGAGGCAGCCCGCCTCATGGAAGTACAGGATGTGAAACGTCTGCCCGTTGTGGACGAGATGGACAAACTGCTGGGCATCGTCAGCCGCAGAGACCTGCTGCGGGTCTTCCTGCGCCACGACGATGCCATCCGTGAGGAGATCAACCGCGATGTGCTGCAGCAGACGTTGGGCCTCGCACCCTCGGCGGTGACGGTCGAGGTCCGGCAGGGGGAGGTGGTCCTCAGCGGATCCGTCGAGTTCAAGAGCCTGATTCCCATCATCGACCGGTTGTGCCGGAGCGTCGACGGCGTGGTGTCCGTCGCTGAACGCCTGAATTACCGGACCGACGATGTACGGCCCTCACCCGCCGGCACATGAGGCTGCCGTGCCGCCGTTGTCCGACCACAGGGCCGGCGACCGTCCCGCCGTACGCCTGTTCCGAGATCACTTCACCGCCCTCACGACGCGCAGCCGGAGCAGTCCCGTCCGGCGGAGTCCGCTCTCCGCGCCGGAGCGCCTCGGCGGCGGATTCTTCCGCCGGCCTGGCCCGTCGATGCGCAACCACCGGAGCATGCCACCTGCTGTCCGCCGCGCGCGGACCGGGCTCCTCCCCGAGCGCCACGCCGGGTTCCGCATGCGCCACGGAAGGATCTGAGGTAGTTGTCGAACGAACAGCCCCCGCGTTCGGTGCGTCTGCGCAGATGCTCACCCCGTCGATCCCCTGCCGTCGTTCTCCGCGCCCTGGGTCGGGGCACAGGGGCGACAGCAGTACGGAAGGGCGGCGCGCCGACACCGTCGTTCCGGCTTCTTGCGAGACGGAGGCAGTCGTCATGGAGCCAGTCGTCACCGTCGGCCTCGACGGGTCCCCCGAGAGCCTGGCCGCTGCTCGTTGGGCCGCCGACGAAGCCGAACGGCGCAAGCTCACGCTGCGCCTGCTGCACGCGTGGCCCCTGCTGGTGCCGGAACCGACCCGCATGCCCGCAGAGATGGATCAGAACTACTGGGCGAGACGGATCGTGCACAACACGCGGACAGAGCTCCAGGCACACCACCCAGGCCTGCCCGTCGTCGGCAGCCTGGTCGCTGACGATGCCGAGCACGCGCTGCTCCGCGCGGCATCGGAGTCCGAGATGATCGTGCTCGGTTCGCGGGGGCTGGTGCCCGTCGAGAGCTACTTCCTCGGCGACATCAGCATGCCCGTCGTGGCACGCGCCGAGCGGCCGGTGGTCCTGGTGCGGGCCGGCACGGGCGAGGACGGCCGGCAATCCGCCCGAACTGCGCCGAGCGGCGTGGTGGTGGCGCTCAAACTGCACGGAACCTGCGACGACCTGCTCGAATTCGCCTTCGAGACCGCTGCTGCGCGAGGCACGCCACTTCGGGTCGTCCACGGCCGGAGCCTGCCGGTGGACGCATACGTGCCCTGGGGCGTGAACCATGACGTGGCGGAAGGAATCGTTCAGGACGCGCAGAAGCTCCTCGGCCAGACCCTCCGTCCCTGGCACGACAGGTTCCCGCAGGTGGACGTCACCGACAGCACCTCACTCGTAGGCCCCGCCAAGGCCGTCGTACGGGCTGCCGAGGGCGCTGATCTGCTGGTTGTCGGCCGACGACGACACCATCGCGCCCTGGCACCGCACCTGGGCCCCGTGGCCCAGGCCGCCATCCATCACGCACGCTGCCCTGTGGCGGTCGTCCCCCACGATTGAGCGAGGAACCACACGGGACCGACACGTTGACACTTCGGGCCGACCACATCTTCGACGGAACCGTCGACGTGGCGCTCTCACCCGCGTGCTGCGGCACGTGGGGCCCCGCGCCCTGATCAGGTTCTCGTCAGCGACCACCCCCGCACAGACCGTGCGGGCCGTCCAGCGCGGCAGGGCCCGTGGTCCCGCTGCTCGACGGCGCCGCGTGGGCCATCCTGGAACTGTCGACGACCGGCCGTCCTGAAGAAGGTGATCGGCATGATGTGGTACGGCGGCTGGGGTGGGGGCGGATGGTTCCTCATGACCGTGATCATGGTGGTGTTCTTGCTGCTGTTGATCGTCGGGGTCATAGCTCTCACTCACTACATCACCAACACCCGGCGCGGTCATCAGCCCGGCCCGCCCAGCGGTGAGACGGCATGGGGAAGCCGACGAGCCGAGGACCTGCTCGCAGAACGGTTCGCCCGTGGGGAAATCGACGAGGACGAGTACAAACGCCGCCTCACGCTGCTGCGTGAACAGCGGTGAACAGTGCTGCCGCACACCGTGGCCGGGTATCCAGGGGCGTAGCTGCGGTGCGGGGCAGCGCTGTGCGCGGGATACGCCGGCAGCACATCTGCCCACGGTTCCCGGCTGGGGTGATCTCGCTCCGGGGCAGCACTGCGGGCGCGGGAAGTGGCAGAGCCCCCTCCGCCGTCATCCGACGGTGTAGGGGCGCATCATCTCGTTGTCCTCGTGTTCGAGCATGTGGCAGTGCCACACGTACCGGCCAGGCCGGTCAAATGTCGCCTTCAGCCTCATCACAGCACCCGGGTAGGCGACTGCTGTGTCCTTGAAGCCGCTCTCCCACGGCTCCGCGGGCCGGGCGGCACGGCCGGCCTGTTGCCGGTCGAGGACCTGGAACTGAACCTCGTGGATATGGATCGGGTGGGCATCTTTCGTGAGGTTGTGAATCTCCCAGATCTCGGTCGCGCCCAGGGCCGGATTCTCCGTGACGGGGTCGTCCCAGTGCATCGGGACAGCGGCTCCGTTTCGGCCCAGGGTGCCGAGCAGCATTTGTCGGGGGCCGACGTGCGGGAGTGACGTGGAGTTCTGCTCACTGAGGGAAAGCCGTCGGATGCGGCTCGCCTCTCCCAACGGCTGGAACGACGGCAGCGACAGCTGGGAGGGCGGGACGGTCCTGTCCGGAGCGGTGAGTGCTCCTACCGTGAGTTTCATGATCTGCCCGGTGGTGGCCGGGTCGGCCGGGGAGAAGTCCGCACCCGCCCTCCCGCCCTGGAACGCTTTATCAGGGCCCTCGTTGATGAGATACAACGCGGTCCCGGCCGGTACCGATGTGAAGTCGACGATCACGTCGGCGCGCTCGGCGGGAGCGATGAGCACCTGGTCGCGCCGTATGGGCGTGGGCAGGAAGCCTCCCTCACTGCCGATCTGGAAGAAGGGGAGGGCGGGGGCCGCGGGGCGGCGGGCGAGTGGGCGGGTGACGATCTTCAGGATCAGGTGGCGCGAGTTGCATCCGTTGAGAAGCCGGAACCGGTAGCGGCGCGGTTCGACTTGAAGGACCGGCCAGGTTCTCCCGTTGGTCACCATCGTGTTGCCGAAGAACTCGGGGTTCCAGATCGGAGAGATGTCGCTGTCCGGGATGTAGGGGCCCTTGAATCCGTCGAAGGCAGTGCGTCCGGCCGGGTAGTAGAGGCTGCCGTCGACGTGGAACGAGCGGTCCTGGACGACGAGGGGGATCTCGTAGTACTTCCGGCCGGGCGGATCACCGGCCCGGGGTGCGGGACCGGGCAATACCCCGTCGGGAAGGTCCGCAGGGCCGCCGCGCAGAAGGTAGAACCCTGCCAGTCCGGCGTAGACATTCAGCCGTGTGACGCCCAGGGCGTGATCGTGGAACCAGAAGGTCGAGGGTCTCTCCGCGTTGGCGTACTGGAACACGGCATCCCCCCGGCCCCAGGCGTCGCCGAACCGGTCTTCGAACTTGTCCTTGAACTCCTCGTAGAACGAACCGACTTCAGAGTATCCCGCAGGAATGTCAAGCGCGCCGGGAAGATACCAGGCTTCGGTGTAGCCGTCGCTCTCCTCCGAGTTCTGCCCGCCATGCAGGTGTGTCACGATCGGCACCGGGCCCGAGTACGGTCCGGGTGTCGAGCGGAATCCGGGATGTGAGTCCCGGGCCGACGCCCCGCCCGGAGGGTTCGCCCAGTGCAGTGTGGGGTCGACCGGCAGCAGGTGCGGCAAGTACCGCCCTCTGCGGTCGAACAGCTGGTTCTTCCACCTCACCCGCACAGGCGTTCCGGCACGGGCCTCGATGGTGAAGGCGGGGTAGTGGAAGCTGCGCGGATGCGGAGTCGATCCGTACCCCCACACGGTCGTCGCCGGCAGACCGGAGGGCAGCACCTGCTGCTGGAACTGCCGCACGCCGATCACGTAGTGGTCGATGTGACCGGCAACGGAGCCGCCGGCCTGCGGCATGACGGGCGGGACGACGAGCGGAGTGACGTACTTGTCCACCTTCACCGGATCCAGAACGCCCTTGCCGCCGAGGTCGCGCAGACGTGGAGGCGCGGTGGCTGCCGGAAGGAGCACGAACATTCCGCCGACTGCTGCCTGCACGACACGTCGTCTCGAGACCACGTACATCCTCCATCACTTGTCGGACCGACTCCGGTGCTGCTTCCTCCACCGGCTCCGCCCGACGGTGCCCCGAGACCGCCGACAAGCACGGGCACCATCAGGTTCTTGCAGTCGGCAGATCCGTGCGTTGTCATGATGCTCCAGGGGAGGGATCCGGCGACCGGGACGTGAACATGCTCTGGGCCTGTACGCATATGTGCCGGAACCCGCGGGATGCCTGTCCGACAAGGGCGGAGGGCGTCGAGACCCGCTGCGCGCACGTGGCGGCGGCGTGCGGACTCGACGGCGGCCGGCTCCATGCCTGGAGCCAGGTGATTGCGCCGTTCGCGGCCATCGCCCACCTCGGTGACGGTGGTGAGGAACCGGTGATCGATGAACTGCTCGCGTTGACCCGGTGAGCGCACCCGGTATTCCCGATCGCCTCGTGCCCCGCGCTCCGCCGTGGACGGACCCTCATCGCTCAGCCTTCGCTGAGACGGATCCCCCGGACGGTGGCGCGACCCGTCAGTCCCGGGTGGCGTACACGATGAGGTTGTCCACGGGGTGGCCCTGGGCGTCGAAGGAACCGTCGCAGGTGATGAGACGCAGGGCGCGCTCGTGGGTGGCGCCGTAGACCTTCTCGGTCGGGAACGCCTTCTTGCTCACGGTCTCGGTGCCGGTGACCCGGAAGTGGAGTTCGGCGCCACGGTCGTTGCGGATCGCGATGTCCGCGCCCTTGGCTATCTTCCGCAGGTCGTGGAACACGGCTTTGCCGAAGCGGGTGTCGTTGTGGCCGATGAGAACGGCGGCTCCGGGCTCGCCGGGCGCCGGGTTTCCCGTGTACCAGCCGACGGTCATTCCCTTGTCGGCCGGCGGTACCTCCACGGTGCCGTCCTCGTTCAGCCCGAGCCGCATCACCGCGCTGTTCACCCCGATCGACGGGATGCCGACCTGTACGGGCTGTGCGGCGGCCCCTCCCGTCCCGGGTCCGCCCCCTTCCCGGTGCTCCGTTCCCTGCGAGGCGCTCGGCGATATCCGGGTGGCGGACGAGCCTCCCTCGCCCCGTTGCGCGGCGGACGGGGTGTCCGCTTCCCCGGAGGTACAGCCGGCGAGGGCGAGACAGACGAGGGCCGGAAGAAGGGCGCGCCTGAACGTCGGGGATGTAAGGGACATGGTGCGGCTCCAGGAAACGGGGTGAACAGCGGGGAAAGGGGGAGCGGACGGGAGGACCGGGAGACGTGAGGGCGCCGCCCCGTCCGGGGCGGCGCCACGAGAACATCAGCCGCCGTGCGAGGCCGGCCACCCGGCGCGGGCCACCACGCGGGGCGGCCGTACGACGGGCGGGCGGCGACGCCCGGCCGGGTCAGCGGCCGGGCTGTCCGACGGAGCGCCGACGCAGCACGAGCGTTCCCGCACCGGCCACCAGGAGCGCGGCGGCGGCCGACCCGGCGAGGACGGCGGTGCTGTCGCCGGAGGTCGCGGCCGGCCGTTCGCCGGCGGCCACGCCACCCCGGGGAGCGGCGGCGGCACGCTTCGCGGCCGCCGCGCGTTCGGCCGGGACCGGGGTGGGGTCCTCGCCCGCGGCGACGCCGCCCCGGGGCGCGACCGACGGTGCCGAGCCCCGGGCGGGCACGGCGCTCGCAGCCTCCTCGGCGGCGGCCGACCTTTCGAGAGAGGGCGCCGACGGCGCCGGGGTGTCCGCGAGCGCCGCGGCGGACGGGATGAGCACCGCACCGGCCGCGACGGCGGCGAGGACGGCGGTACGCAGGGACGAGCGAGAGAGCATAGACATGACTCCACTTCAGGTCGGCCCCGGCGTTCCCGGATTCCGGTTCGCACCGGGCGCCGAGGCATGCCGACAGGCTGGCGCGGAGTTGTGAGGAAGCTGTCAGGTCGCCGTGGTCATCGCATCAGGCCGGTCCCGCACCAGATCCCGTCCCCGGCTCCGGAGCCGCACCTTGTTCCCCTCGTGCCCCCGCCTCCGCGGGCACCGTGGGCAACCGCAGCGTGAAGACCGACCCCTTCCCCTCGGTACTGATCGCGGTCACCGATCCGCCATGCGCCTCGACGAGCTTCCGCACGATCGCGAGGCCGAGACCGCTTCCCCCGGTGCGGCGACTGCGGGACTTCTCCGCCCGCCAGAACCGGTCGAAGACATGGGGCAGATCGGCGGCCGGGATGCCGCCACCCGTATCGGTGACGTCCACCACCACCTGGTCCGCGGACGTGGACGTGCGGGCGTGCAGGGTGACGTGTCCACCCGCAGGGGTGTGGCGTACCGCGTTGGAGACGAGATTGCCGATGGCCTGCCGCAGCCGGACCGGGTCGGCGGTCAGTTCCGGGACGGGACGGTCGCAGGCCGTGTCGCTTACGGTCAGCACGACCCCGGCGGTCTCCGCCCGGCCCTGGTGGGCCGCGGCGACCTGTCCGAGCACCTCCTCGACGCGGACCGGTTCGACGTGCAGGCGCAACGCGCCCGCGTCCGCGGCGGCCAGGTCCTGGAGGTCGTCGATGATGTGCTGGAGTTGCACCGCCTCGGTGTGGAGCGACGCGATGAACGCGGGGTCGGGTTCCGCCAGGCCGTCCTGTGCCGCCTCCAGCCAGCCGCGGATGTTGCTCAGTGGAGTGCGCAGTTCGTGGGCGACGTCGCTGACCATGTCCTTGCGCTGCCCTTCGAGCCGGGCACGGTGGGCTGACATGTCGTTGAAGGCGGCGGCGAGCCGCCCGATCTCGTTGTCGCCGGTGACCAGTACGGGCACGGACTCCTCCCCGTCCCGCATCCGCTGCGCGGCCCCCGTCAGGGCACGCAACGGCCGTACCAGCCGGGCGCCCGCGAGCATCGTGGCCCCGACGGTGAGCGCCAGGACGAGAGCCGCGACGCCCGCGATCTTCGCGGTGTTCGCCGGGGAGAGGGCGAAGCCGGGCACGGTCGTACCGCGATCGTCGCCGATGAACAGCATCGCGGGGGAGGCGACATGGGAGCTGAGCTGCTCGCGGCGGGCCGTGCCCACACAGGAGGCGGTGGCCCGATCGTCCTCGCCGGTGCGGATGCTCGGCACCGGTACGGCCGCCTCGGCCGCCAGCCGCTCCCGGGGGGCCAGCCGCTCCCGGGGGGCCGGCATCGGCGCCTCGGAGAGCTCCACCCAGGACAGGTCCAGATTCAGCTGCACGCCGTCGCGGCCCTGGCGTTTCAGGCAGGCGTCGGCGAGCTGGTTGAGCGCCCTCAGCGCCTTGCGCTCGGTCGCGGTCGGCCGGTCCAGCTCCTCGGACGCGCACCGCGTGCCCCGAACCCGGTCCGGGTCGTTGCCGACCACCTGGATGCGTGGGCGTCCGCTCGGGCCCCGTACCACGTCCGCCGCGACCCCGGCCCGGCTCAGACACGCCACGGTTCGCTCGGCGTGTCGCTGCAACGCGGAGCGTTCCGCCTCGGGCAGCCGGAACGGGCCGACCGCCCGAGGGTCGACGCGGTCGGCGGCGGTGCCCGCCGGACCCACCGGCTGGGACAGGGCCGTGTCCACGGCCAGCGGATCGACGATCGCCGATGCCTGGGGCGGCAGGGCGGGAGGGGACGGCTGCGTCGCGGAGTCCGCCAGCGGCGCGCGCTGTTCGGTGGTGAGCGCGATGCGCCGACCGGACTGCTGTGCCAGATCGCGCACGGTGCGGTCGACGCCCTCCCAGGTGGGATGGGCGGCCGCGTACCCGAGCAGGGTGTTGTAGATCCTGGCGTCGGCGGTGAGGTTCTGCCCCTGTTCCTGCTTGATGGCACCGGACGTGGTCTGCACGGCCAGCCAGGCGGTCGCGGCGACCGAACAAGCCGCCACCAGTGCCGATACGGCCAGCAGACGGCCGAACAGACTCCTGCGGAGGGGCAGTCGGCCGAGCCGCGCACGACGGACCGGCTGCGACCGGGGACGTTCCGGTGTGTTCCGCATCCCGCTACGACGACGCGCGGGGGGACGACGCCCGTGACGACGTGGCCCGGGTGGGTGGAGCGCCCGGCGTCGCGGTCCGTGAGGCGTTTCTCTCCGGGTCGGTGAGTTTGTACCCCACACCGAAGACGGTGAGCAGCCGGGCCGGGCGGCGCGGTGCGCGCTCGATCTTCTTCCGCAGGTTCATGATGTGTACGTCAACGGTCCGGAAACTGATGTACCGGTCGAAGCCGTGCAGTTCCTCCAGCAGCCGCTGCCGGGAGAAGACCCGTTCGGGCTCGGCCGCCATGGCGACGAGGATGCGGAACTCGCCGCGGGTGCACTCCACGAGCCGTCCCTCCACCGACACCTCGTGCCGGACCGGATCGACCGCGAGGGCACCGACCCGCAGCACCTGGTCCTCGACGGGGTCCGCGGCCACCGCCCGGCGGTTGCGCCGCAGCAGCGTCCGCACCCGTGCCATCAGCTCGCGCGGACTGTACGGCTTCGTCATGTAGTCGTCCGCGCCGAGGTCCAGGCCCAGCAGCAGATCGTCCTCGGTGCTCCGGGCCGTCAGCATCAGCACCGGCAGTTCCCGGTGCTCGGCGCGCAGCACGCGTACCACGTCCAGGCCGTCCGCCCGCGGCATCATCACATCGAGCACCAACAGGTCGGGTTCACGGTGCCGGACCTCGGCGAGGGCGGCGAGCCCGTCCCCGACGACCGTGACCGAGTGCCCCTCGTGTTCGAGATAGCGGCGTACGAGTTCTGCCTGTTTCTCGTCGTCTTCGGCGACCATGACGTTTGCGCACACACGTACGATCGTAGATGAGTCCGAACGAACCTTCGGGGCCGTTCGTACGAGCCGGCCCCGAACGCGCCGTTCCGTCCACGGCCTACCGTGCGGCCGCGATCACCGGGTAGTGGTCGGAGAGGTTCGTGTACGTGTAGTCCTTGCCCCAGCTCGACACCGTCCAGGGCGCGCTCTCCTCCTCGACCACGGTGTTCGTCCACCCGGACGGCTTGGCGTGCCCGGTCCGGTGCAGTACGTGGTCGAGGTCCTCCCGGGGGTCGTCGGGATAGCGTTCCGCGGCGATCGAGTTGTCCCGGGTGTCGAACGAGTAGGGGTGGCCGGTGCGGGCGTCGGCGGCGGACAGCCCCGCGTCGGCGAGCACGGAGGCGTATTCGGCGGAGCGCGAGTCGACGTTGAAGTCCCCTGCCACGATCACCTGTTCGGACGCCGGAATGTTCTTGGCGTCGAGGAAGGAGCCGATCTGCCTGAACTGCAGGCCGCGCTTCGCGGCGGCCTCGCCCGGCCCGCACCCGGAGTCGGTCGACTGGGTGTGCGTCCCCACCACGTGGACCCGCGCGCCGTTGACGTTCAACTCGACATACGCGAAGCCCTTGTTGGACCACCAGTCGCTGCCGCAGGCGTCCTTGTAGACGTACTGTTCCTTGCGCACGATGGGCCATTTGCTCAGCACGGTGACACCGCCGTCCTCCGGAGTGGTGGCCGAGTACGCCCCACCGGTCGCGTCCCAGCCGCTCCGGCTCCGGCCCACCACGGGCGTCTGGTACGGGTACCGGTCGGCGGCGTTGCGCAGCAGGGCGTCGGAGGCGCCGTTGTCGAACGCCTCCTGCAGGACCACGACGTCATTGCCCTGGAAGAAGGAGGCCTTCGGTATCTCCGAGGCCCGGTGGTCCTGCCCCCAGTTCGGGTAGAGGTTCTTGCTCATCGGCACTACAGGCTAACTGTAGTACGCCCCGCCCTCCATGACTCGGAGAACGGGGCGGGCGTCAGGAGGTCATCTGCGCAGTTGGTGGTTGGCGGGGTCCGTGCAACGGTTGGGCGGTGGTACTCCGCATCCGCCGCACCCGATCGGCTCCGGCAAGGGTGTCGGCTCCGGCTTCGGCTCTTGGTCCTTCGACATGTGCGTCTCCTCAGTGGATGTAGTGATGGTCAGTGACATGGGCACTCGCAGTCGGGTAATCGGCACCTTCCATGCACGTCATCTCCGGCGCAGGAGCTGAGGGCGACGGCGCACAGTCGGCTGACGTGCAACTCGATGGCGTCGGTAGCAAGTGCGGTGTGCCGGTCACGCGCCGTCAGGTGTCGCGCCTCCGCCACCTCTGCGGCTATGGCTGCTGCTGCACTGGTCACGACGTTGCGAGCATTGATCAAGCTGTCAGGGTCTGGCATGTCTGCTTTCTAGGTGATTGCTAGGACTCTCCCGCGCGGGTGCCGAACGCCTCCCCGCGGGCGAAGCGCTCGAAGCGCCTGTGGTTGCTGCGGCCGGCGTGCTCCATGCACGCCCGGTCGACGTCGGCGCTCGACATCTGCGGGGGCGCCGACCACTCGCAGTTCCGACAGTGGGCGGAGTACCACGTGGGGAAGTCGGGGTGGACCTGGATGGTGTGGTCCTCGTACCGGAACAGCGCGCGGGAGCTCATCGGGGCGTCTTCCTCGGGTGCGGGTGGCGTCGGAGCTCTACCGCCAGGTCCGTGGCGTGCGACGCGTTGTACGCGGGGTTCCCGGGGTCCGACGCCTGCCACCACTGCTTCTTCAGCGCCTGGCAGACGGCACACCCCGGTGTCACCCGGGGTTCGGCCGTAAAGCCGTCGTTGGTCAGGTGGACGGGCCCCGATTGTGCAGTTCTGGACATCCCCACGCCTCCGCCATTTCCGCTAGTAGGTGACGACGTCGCCAAGGATTTATCAGCGGTGCCATGCGCGGTGGTGACTGCGTGGTGACTATCTGGTGACTGGACGTACCCTTGCCCTATGTCGGGCGGGGACGAATTCGGAGCGGACGTCAGAGAGGCACTGCGGCGTCGCGGGATGTCAATCCGCGCCGCCGCACGCGAATTGAGCTATGACCACGCCTACTTATCTCGGGTTCTCTCTGGGAAACAGGAGCCGTCGACACATCTTGTCGAGTCGCTTCGCGCGCTACTTGACGATGAGACGCCGCCACCGCCCGCCGCAGGGCACGACGATTTGGATGCCGAGAGCTACGTTCAGTCCGCAGTTGCGCATCTACTCCGCCACACCAGTCGATTCGGTGGCGCGCACGTAGCTGATGCGGCTATCCAGGTGTGGCGGGCGGAACAGCGGAAGCTTGATCGGGTCATCGATCCGTCGCCACAACTTGTCGGAGCCGTCAGCGAGATAGCACAGGTGGCCGGGTGGATCCTCTCCGACGCTCACCGTGCCGACGAATCCCGCCGCGCGTTCGTCGAAGCACAGACTCTCGCCCGCCAGGCAGGCGACTACCCGCGGCTGTGGTTTGCCCTGGACATGCTTGCGATGCAGGGGGTACAGGAGCGGCGCCCCGGGGAGGTGCTTCGGATCTCCGACGAACTGAGGTCGACCGCCGGGCTCCCGCCCCGCGTGGCTCTCATCGCGCATGTGCGCAGAGGGCGCGCACTTGCGCAGGCCGGAGAGCGCGCCCGCAGCCTTGCCGAGATCAACCGTGCCCAAAGCGCGCTCCAGGATTCCATCAGCCCCCGTGATCCCTCGTGGGTGTGGTGGATCACTGAGGCAGAGGTGGCCGGGCATCTCGGCGAGGTGCTGATGTCCCTAGGTGATCACGTTGCAGCAGTTCCCCACTTTCAGGGTGCCCGGACTGCTACTCCGACCGGTGGGCGTAGGTGGCTGGATTGCAGCGTGGCCGAGTTGTCCGCGCTCACGGCGGCCGGTGCGTGGAGGGACTGTGATGATCTCCTCGTCGACGTGGCACCGCTGCTTGACGTCGTGGCATCCACGCGCAGCCGAGCGAGCTTGAAACGGACCCTACGGGCCATCGAGCGCGACGCCCCGCCGTGGCTTGCGTCAACTGCGCGGGACGTCGCGGAGGCGTGCTGAGGGGGCGACCTCAGTACCAACCCCATACAGCCCGCAGGTTGCGTGTGTGCGTCTTCCGGTGGCTCGGGGTGCAATACACCTTCCGTCGCCCCGGACCGGGCTTCTGGAGCACGTCCTTACCGCAGTAGGGGCACGTCGACGGGACCGACTTCGCGGGGGTCATGGTGTTGTCCTCTCTCAGTTATGGGGCGCCCGGAGCGGCCCATGCCGGGACGCTCCGGAGCGCTGTTGGGGAAGTGTGTGACGGTCGCCACCATGCCGGTAGCGGACCGTGGAGCGTGCATCAGGTCCAACGACCTGTGTTGAGTGCGCGGCCGGTGTCGGCGTCGTACAGGTCGATGCGCTGATCGATGATCCCTGTCACCTCGCGGCCGTCAAGGTAGGTGTGGGACACCACGTTGATGTTCGGTATCCGCTCTCGGTCGGGCTGCCCCGGCAATGTCCGGATGCTCCGGGCCAAACTCGCGGAGTCCGTCGCCGAGTACACCTGTGCGGGCGAAAGGAAGCGGACCAGTTCCGGTCCGTGCTCACCCACCCACGCCAGTTCCCCGATGCCGGGCAGTCCGCCCGATGCGTAGCCGCCGGGACGGTTGTACGCGGTGGGGAGGGAGCCGTACGCCGACTTTGCGTAACGCATGGATGCAAAGATGTTGGCGAGCGGGTTCGTCGACACGCCGTAGGAGAACGGCCCGGTGTTCTTCATCTGGCCGGCGAAGGCACGGAACGTCGGACCGATGACCTGCATCAGACCAACCGACGGGTGCCCCGCCTTCCAGTTGCTGTCCCAGCGGTTGACGACGTTGGGATCCCCGTTCGACTCCTGCGCCATGCGCCGCAGCGTCAGGTCCGCGTAGCTCGACGGGTTTCCCATCATGCTCAGGGCCCGGAGCACCGTCGACCGCCACCGGGCCACGCCCGTGCCGCCGTTGCCTCCCCCACCACCTCCGGTGAGGTAGCTCATCGGGTCCACGGGCCGCCCGTTGACTCGCGCCTCCAGGTGGAGGTGAGGGCCGGTGACGTTACCGGTTGCGCCCACGGTGCCGATGGCCTGGCCCTGGCGGACGGAGGCGCCGACGGAGGTCAAGATCTTCGTCATGTGGGCGTACAGCGACGATAGACCCCCGCCGTGGTTGACGACTACGTGATTACCGTAAGGGCCGCCTCCCTGCGCGGTGGTAACTCGTCCGTCGGCCACCGCCTTGATCGCGGTACCGACGGCTGCCGGAAAGTCCTGGCCAGTGTGGTGCCCGGAGGACCACATCCGGCCGGCGACTCCGAATTTGGTGCCGTATCCAGCGCTGACGGGCTTGATCCATTGACCGGACCCAGCGGCGCCGGAGAAGAGATCGAACGCCGAATCCTTCATGCTCGTCAGCATCTTCAGCGGCATTTGCGCCACCGACTTTGCCCACGGGTTCGTCAGGATCGGCGCCATGGTGCTCTTGACGAGACCCCTCGCCTTGTCGAAAAGCTTGCTCGGGTCCAGGAATCCAGCGGCGCCGGAGAGGAATTTTCCGACGTCGCTCGCCTTGTCCTTGATCCACCCGACGATACCGCCGTCAGCGAATGCAGGCATCCCGTTGGCGATTGCGCGCTGAACGCCTCCAACGCCGCCAGAACGGGCCGCAGCGTTCCACGAGTTGATGCGGTCGGCGCCGACTGCCCGCGTCCACTCCGGGCGCATGATTGACTCACCGCCACCAACGGCGATAAGGCGATCGTCACGGCCCGGAGAATAGCCGGACATGATGCCGCCAGTGTGGAACTTCTTGATGTCGATCGGGCTCAGATTTTTCGCGCCCGTAACGTCGGCAACACCGTTCCACAACGGGACGATCCCCTTGTTGTAAACGCGCTCGATGATGAAACGAACGGGCTCACGCGCGATATCCCGGAGCTGATCCCAGCTCTTCTTGATTTCCTTCTTGGTGCTTTCGAAGCCGATCGCCATCAGGTCGAGCGCACGACGGATATCCGCGAAATGCGGCTTGATCCCGTGCTCGTAAAGCCACTTCGTCCGGTCGGCAATCCAGCCGAAGACAGGCTTGACCGTCGCGTCCCACAGTGTTCGAATGGTCTGGCCGAGCATCTCGAAAGCCTTCTTCGCGTCGGAAAGGTGCGGCTTGATGTACTTCTCGTACAGCCACCTCGTTTTCTCGGCGATCCATCCGAAGATGGGGCTGACGACTTCCTTCCATAGCCACGTGATGATGATGCCAAGCAGCTTGAAGGCCACGTACGCAGGGAGGAGGAAGATCGTCAGAAGCACCTTCGCCACGGGCTGAACGATCGCCATGATGGCGTTGAATGCCGGGGCAATTGCGTTCTTCCACAGCCAGATTGCAATGTCGCCAACGGACTTGATGACCCACCAAATCGCGGTGAATATCGGCTTCAGGACGTAGTCCCAGACCGCCAGTGAGACGGCCTTGATTCCCGCCCACGCCGCATCGACGGTGACCCGGAACCAATCGAGCCGGTTGTACGCGAGGATCAGGCCGGCTGCGAGAAGTCCGACAACGAGAACAACCGCCCTGATAATCGGCAGGATGCCTGTAGCGGAAAGCACAGTTCCGAACCCTGCCGTTGCGATCGCCGACAGCAGTATGACGGACTGGTAAACGGCCATCGCTGCCGCGAACGCCACCATCCCCAGGGCAATTGCTTTCTGCGCGGCCCAGAGGGACCACAGCATTTGTATGATCTCCGGGTTGTCCCGAGCCAACGCCCCGATGGCGGAGAAAACGGGACCAACGATCGCCATCATCGACGTCGAGAGCGGCGATGCCGCCTTCGCAACGTCGAGCGTTGCCCGCAGGATATCGCCGATGAACTCGGCTAGCCCCGGCGATGTGTCTTTGACATACTTCAGGAAGCGTTCGAAATCGGGACTACCCTTGAGACTCGTCCCCCACTTCGCGAATCGCTCGGTGATCCGGTCGGAGTGCGTCACGATGCCCGCCATATGCGGGAGGAAAGCATCGATGATCCCGGCAATTCCCGCGATGACATTGCCAAATGACACCCCGAACCCGACTACGGCCGGTTCGACATTGTCCTTCAGGCTTGCCCTGAATGACTCCCAGAACGGCGTCTTCATCTCCGCCGACGCAGAGTTCATCAAGGTGTCGATGCCCCGGGCGGAGGCGAGCACGAGGGGGGTCAGACCCGGCAACGACGCCTTCGCCCCGTCGACGCCGCGCGTGAACAGCGGGAGTACAGCGGGTTGGAGCGTCCGTGACCACTCCTTGAACGCCGGGATGATCCCGGTGGGTCCGGCGACCGCGAAGAAGAGTTGCCGGGCGGCTGGAGTCATCGCGTTCAGCGCGTCGCGGTACTCCTCCGCCTTCGACGTCGCGGCTCCCGTGGCCGTGGCGGTAGAGAGCTGCGCCCGCTGGATACTGCGTTGGGCGTTGGCGATGCTCTCCGCGGCAGATGCCTGAGCGTTGGCAGCGTTGCGGGTGGCGTCCCTGACACGCTCTTCCGCGTCGGCTACCGCTCGCGCGCCGTCGACGGCCGCCTTGGCTGCTGCGGCCTGTGCCTTGCGCAACGTGTCGGTCTGGTCGACGACACCCTGTTGAGCCTGATGGACCCGTTCCGTGGCGGTTCGTACGGCATCGGAGCCGTCGACCCCTGCGCGCTTCTGCGCGGCGGCAGACTTCTGGAGGTCTTCGAACGACTGCTTCGACTCCTTGGCATTCAACTTGGCTCGTTCAAAGGCCAGTTGCGCCGCTTCGACCTGGAGCTGTGTGGCACGTCCAGCGTCGGCGTCCCGGAGTGTTGTGCTCAGCTCCTCTTGCGCCTGGCGAACGCGGAGCGTGGCCTCTCGCTGGTCGAGATAGCCATCAAGGATGCGGTCGTTCAGCCGGGCAAGCTGCTGTGCGGCATCCTGCCGGGCACGGGTGAGGTCCAGCTCCGCGTCTCGCGCGGTGCGCTTGGCGTCGGTGAGGGACCGTTCGGCGCGACGCACACCGTCAGCGGCCGTCTGACGCTGTTCAGCAGCGCGTCGCGCTGCGTCCGCGACGGCTCGTTCCGCGGTCTCGACCTGGCGGTTGGCGTTCGTGATCGACTGCGCCGCACTTCGGTGCGAACTCGACAACTGAGCCTGAGCGCCTGCGAGTTGGAGGACACGGGTTGCGGCCTGTGACGTCGAACGGGCGCTTCGGTCGGTAGCCTGTGCCGCCTCATCCTCCGCTGCTGTCTTCAGTCTCAGGGCGTTCGCGACCTGCATCACGGCGGGGACGGCCGCCAGGGCGACGGAGCCGATCCCAACACCCGCAGCGGTCGCCATCGAGACGACCGCTCCGAGACCAGCCGTCAGCGTTGCGCCGAGGGGGATAGCGGCGAGTGCTGCGGCTTGGATGGTGAGGGACAACAGTGCCGCTGTGGCCTGCGACGTATCGATGCGAGCCGGTACATTGATGCGCTGTCGGTCGACTGCGTCGATCGCCACCCGAAGCTCCGCGAGTGCCGCGCGGGCTGTAGCGGTGTCGGCCCGCACCTGGACGTTGGGGTGGCTCGCTCCGAGTCGCTGGAGCTCCCGTTCGATGCGCTGCACCTCGGCGCGAGCGGCCATGGCGTCTACGTCGATGCCGATGCGCTTCCCGCTGAGCTGTTCCAGCCTTGAACGGAGCCGGGCGAGTTCGGCGTCAACACCCGTGTCGCCCAACCGGATGTCCAGCTTCGGCATGGCGCGGAACGCTATCTCCAGCTTCCGCTTAGACCGTGTCCTATGTGGTGATCACTCGTTGGGCTGTTCATGGGGCGGGATGCGTGGAGTTGGATTGTTCCGGACGGGCTGTGGGAGATCGCGAAGCCGTTGATCCCGCCGTCGAGGGTGCGTCCGCAGGGCGGCGGGACGCAGGACACGCCTGATGAGACCCTGTTCGCGGCGATCGTCTACGT
>NZ_JBIBYN010000018.1:0-12290 GCF_043083325.1 Streptomyces sp. NPDC014734
ACGCCACCCCCGCAACTACCTCGCCTTCCTCGGCCTCGCCGCCGCCCTCTGCTGCTACAAACGACTCGCCCGACTCACCACATAGGACACGGTCTAAGGCTCCGGGAGAACGCTCCCCCGGCGTCGTCCCCCCTGACGGCCGGCCGCCACGGCCCCAGCCCGGCCGCCTCGCGTGATGGCATCGGGAATGGCGACGACGATGCTGCGGGATATCGCGTCCCCTATCCGGCGTCCGGCCTCTTCACCGACCCGGTCAGCAATCGGAAGGACGAGGGCCTTCAGCTTGGCGTGGAACTGCGGGATTACGGGAACCACGTCGACGGCTGCGCCGTCTACAACGTCAAGATCCGGCATTCCACACCCCCGGCAGCGGGCCGACGTCGGTGGGATCCTGACGGGCATCTAGGGCGTCAGCGACGGCGCGCAGGTTGGTGTACAGGGCGGCGACATCGGGCGTCAGGTCCAGGGCATCCAGCCCCCTGCGCAGCCAGTCGAAATCCCTGCATGCGTCACTACAGTGTGCCGTCGGCAACGGCATGTTGGCTACGAGGACGAGCTCTGTGCGGAACCAGCATCCGTCGCGTGCGCACACGTCCTCTCTGGTGTTGCTCATCGCCCCTCCAGGGCATAAAAAACGGCCGCGTAGCGCAGTGCTACGGGCCGCTCAGGTGGTCTCTTGGGTTGTTGTTCGGTGCAGCGCCCGGGGCGCTAGACGATCCTGCGGCGCTTGGATGGGTCCTTTGGTGCGGGGCCTCGTCCGGCCATCGGGTCCTCCTCTCGCCCTCATGTGACGGGTTAGTAAGCGGCAGACGGTATGTCAGCCTGGAGCGGTAGACTGGTGCGCAGGCACTTGAGAGGAGGTGAACATGAACTACGACGAAACGTTTGAAGAGATGCTCCTGCCCGCCCTGTACCAACGAGCAGGACGGATAAACAGGGAATCTGCGCGCACCATGAAGGTCCTCCTCCACGTGGGCGGTGGCAAAACCGAGGCGTACAGCTCCCTGCTTAGCTACTTCGAGGCCCAGTCGAGGGCCGACGAATCCCGCGAACGCATGCGGTCGGCTACAACTGTCGATGAGCTCCGTTCCGCAGCCCGCGAGTATCTGGAGGCGCTAGCTGAGTTGTTCGCCTGCCTCCTGCGCTTCATCGTGGCGGCGCTCCTCCTTGCCCTGTTCAGGTCGACCACCAGACTTCCGGAGTCGGATCACTCCGACTGGAAGTCAGATCCAATCGACATATCCCCAGGTATCGCCCCGAGAGGGCCGAACACTGCCGTCCCCGTGTTGATCAACCGGGGCGGGCACCACCGCAGCACGCTGGGGAGCGTCGTACTAGCTGCCTGAGTGACCCGCCGACCATTCAAGGTCGGAAGGTTCAGATCATGTTTTCCCTGCCAGATACGGCACCCTGGTGGGCCGTCTTGGGCGTCGCGGTTCTCGGGATCCTTGTTTTCGGTGCTCCGCGCTTCATCCACGCCGTGTGGCCGCAGAACTCCGCCCACCGAAAAGAGCTTCTGCACGAGCGGCAGCAACAGCGGGCGCAGGAGAGAGCCCGTAAGCAGAAGCGCAGGAGTGCCCGCAGGCTAGCGAAGAAGCGGGCTCGTCGACGTGCAGAAATCGACAACCGCGAATAAGAAGCGTCAGGTCGGGGACTTCTCAGTTCCCGCCCTGGCACGCCCGCACCGCGCTGGACACATCCGCGAGGATCGACGGGGTGTCGCCATGTCGGCGCCCCGTCATTGCGATGTACCGGCCGGTCCCGTAAATCTCTACGGCCGTGCCGTCGGGGCGTCGAATGCGGCGCCCATGGCGGACGTCAGCGCGACCCCAGATGTGCAGCCCATCGCCGGACGGGGACACCTCTACGTAGGTGGCGCCCGCGTCGCGGAGAATGGCTGCTGCCCACGGGGCGAGTTGCCCGGTGAGCGGGTTCAAGCAATGGTCCAGGTCGAGACAAACGATGTTGTTAACGTCCGAGAGGACGAAGCCCAGACCGACACCGACCGACGAAGCGGCGGCATCCTTGTAGCTGCTCCACGTCCGCGGGTCCGTCGACGAGGCCGGCATGCCGCCAGTCGTCAGGGGGGCCTTCGTCGCAGACCGTCGGACCCACCTGTCGCGGGTCGTCAGTTCGTCGGGGAGCGTCTTCCGCGCGTTGGCGCGGGACAGTGCCTTGCGGCACCGGGGCGAGCACGTCTTCGCGTGGGATCGTGCCATGACGGCAAGTGGTCCTCCGCAGTGCTCGCAGATCCGGGGCATATGTCTATCGTACGGGTGGCCGGTCACACTTTCAAGCCTCTCACCTGCGGAAACCTATCCAGCACTCAGGCCGGCGAGTCACGCTTTCGCACCTCCCCCGCCCGCCAGGCACCCCCAGGAAGCCACACACGGCCGCCTCCGGGGCGACCGCAAGGCCGGATCGCTCGACCACCCCCAGATCCTCCAGACCCGTACAGGCAGCGAGACCCAGCACTCTTACGGTCTTCAAAGATCGTGATCATGGGATACCCCCCTGGGTGATCCCGATCAAATGATCTCGGCGGGGCTCCGCAAGTCGACTCGCGAAGCCCCGGAACGTCAGCGCTCCCAGGCGTATGTACGTACCGCGAAGGGGTTCGCGGTGTGCCCCGTGTTCGTGTGCTGCGGCACTGGCAGCCGACTGCCGCTCTCGTCCAGGCCGTGACGGGCTCGGTAGCGAGCGGCGCCACCTGCGACGCTCCTGGAGCTCCCGACGTCGACGCCACGCGGTCCGCCGACGCGTGGAGCGGGTGGGATCGGTTCGGCGGTGGAGAACTCGGCAGCGAGCTTCTGAGCGTCGGCCGTGAGTTCGTCCTCCGTCGAGCCGATCAGGCGCGCGGACTGGTCCGGGGTGAGCCCGGCGGTCAGTCCGGCACGGAGCCTGGCGAGCTCAAGTGCGTCGCCATCAAGGGGAGTTGGTGCGTTGGGGTCGGTCATGGTCGTGTCCTCTGTTAGTAGCTACGGCCGGAACGAGCACGCGCGATGCGCTCACGTTCCGCGGTACCTCGTTTGTCCCGGTTGGGCTGTGGCACGGGGCGGATGGTTGAAGCTCTCGGAGAAAGGTCGGTGACCGGCCGGTGGTCGGGGACGATGCCGCGCGACCTGTAGGCGTCTTCCGCCTCAATGACCTCATCGATGGACTCCGGCACGTATGCCGTGCCGATCTGCGCGAGCCACACGAGGTGGTCCATGTCGTACGCGTGGTGCCGCATCACGTCGAACTGACGCGCGGGTGTGTCGTCGTTGACCCCCTGCACGTCGCCGTGGCCGCTGGTCCGTGCGCGCTCGTACAAGCTCCCCGGGCCGGTCAACTCACCCTGGCTCAGGGCGATCCACTGAGCCGCGCGGATGTTCGCCAGGTCCGCCACGAGGGGACGCAGTGTGGTGTACGCCTCCGCGACTGCCTTACCGGCCGACAGCGCCTCATCCGCCGTACGAGCATCGCCTAGTGCGGGCACATGCTTCCTGGCCTCAGCCAGAAGGTCGGCAAGCTGCTCACCGAGTGCCCCCAGGATCTCGGACCGGTAAGCCTCACGGAGGGACGTCAGGGCCGACCGATCAGCGTACTGGCGGTTGAGTTCGGATACCTGGGTTCGTACCGCACGCGCGCCGCTGGCACGGGCGTACGCGGCTGACGCACGCTCCTCCACGTCAGCCGGCCAAGTGCCGCTCTCCAGGAACTCCGCAACCGCCTCGTCGACGACGCGCTTCGCCTCCACATCGGGGCTGTCGACCGGAGGGAGCGAGCGGAGGAGTTCGGCGACGCGCGCCTTCCGTTCGTGGAACTGCGCGATGGCGGGCACCGACGCATGGGCCGCTTCGAGTTGTGGGTTCATCATTGGTGGTCCTCTCCAGGGCATGAGAAAGCCCCACCGGTCCCGGCGGGGCTGTGTGTGGCTGTAGGCAGCGCTCAGGCAGCGTCGTACTGGCCGATGCTCTCGAAGTGCGCCCGTCGCTCCGCTCGACGCACGCGCTTCGCTCTGGCGCGCTGCGGCGCCTCCAGGTGATAGCGGAGGCGTTCCGCCTCATTCCGGCAGTCGGCGCACTTCCGGGTATAGCCGTCTGCGGAAAGGCTGTCCTTGTAGAAGTTCCGCTCGTCGACGGTGAGTGTGCGCGCACAACCGGGGCACTGTCGGCGCGAGCGGTTCGGGGAGTCACTGGTTCCGTACACGGGTTTCTCCTGGGATGTCCTGTCGGTCTGGGGGTCTGGCGTCCTGCCAATATCGAGAAAAAGAAGGCTCCGGCGGAGCGCATCGACATCGCGGAGGAGAGTTCGCGACCGTCGACGGCTCGACGCCGGAGCCAAGCGCCGACATCCCCGCCGAGAGGAAGGACGGAGGCGGCGCGGCTACAGGAGAGCGGCTACGCAGCGTAATCTCTCTCGCGCCGCGTTTCCCTCCCTTAACTTGGTTATGGTGGTCATGTGACGCTCAACGTGCCGGTATATCCGAGTTGCCGGATACGGCGTTACGAAGCTGTTACTAGCTCCCACCTGCGGCCCGTCTTGAGCGCCGATGCACCTTGACTAGGCGGCACGTGCACCCCTGGAGCGCCCTCAGTGGCACGCTGGGGCGCTTTGGGGGTCCAGTTGGGGCCGAGTACCGGCCCACCGCCCACGGGGCCTCAGGGGGGTGTCTGCGGCTTTCGATGCCGCCTCACCCTTTCCTTGCTCCGCCCCACGTCGACCGGATCCGCCTCCGGGCAGGGCGGGTGCCAAAGTGTCAAACTAACTCTATTTTCTGAAACCCTCTAACGCGTGATAGGAGAAATTGAGAATAGGGGTTAGTTTGACCTTTCTGGCCAGTCCGACATTCCCTCGGTGGCGGAGAGTGAGTTCGGGCGACGAAATGTAGCTCTCAGTGACTGAGGTCAGATTACGGCCCCGTCCCGGAAGTGCCTCACAGCGCGCGCCAAGCAGGCGCACGGGGGCGTAGTTTGACCCGGGGGCGCGGAGAGCGTCGTCGACGGGCGGACGAGCGGGCATGGCGAAGCCCCGCCACCCGGGTTGGGCGCGAGGCTATCGTCACGGAGGGTTAGGTTAGACGGCGTCCGGGGCCGTTGCTCGCTCCAGTGCCGTCAGGTTCCAAGCCGACGGCTGACGGGCCTTTTCCACGTTGGCGCACGGGGCGCACATCGGGGCGAATCCCGTGCCTGTGTACACCGGCTCGGTCTCATCGTCTTCCAGGCACCACGAACAGCCCGGGGCGTCCCCCCGGCAGTCGGCGCAGAACACCTCTTCGTAGTGGCTCCGCACGGTGGCGATGGTCTGCCGTTGCCCACAGGCGTCGCAGGGAGCCGCCTCCGTGACCGCCTGCGGGACGATTACGGGCACGCGGTGCGCGATGGCCTCTCCCTCCAGGACGGCCGCCACGATGTCCATCTGGCGCCCCTTGGCGCCCGCCGTCAGGGACGGGCCCGACACGACCACCCCGGCGTAGTCGCTGACGAGGTGGCTCGTTGACGTGGCGACGATGGTGTTGACGCCAAGCTGATCGGTGACGTCGAAGGCGTGGGCTGTCAGGTCCGCGACCTCTGTGGGGGTGGAGCAGGGACCGGTGACGAGCAGAGTGTTCGCGTGCAGGGGAGCTGCACGGAAGGGCTCGTTCATCTCGCGCGCCACGACGTATCCCTGCGCCGGGTCGATGAAGTACAGGCTCCCGTCCGCCATGTGCAGCGTCCGACTGTGCGGGAACTCGGGGTCGACCGGGTCAGCGCCGACGACGGGCACGCCGGGGAGACGCTTTAGTACGTCGCCGCTGACGATGTCGGCGCCGGGGATGGTGATGAAGGTGTGGGTGGGCTGTGCGTACACTGGGGCTCTCCTTTTACCAGGGGAACGAGGGGCTCGCCGTCAGCCAAGACTCTGCGAGCCCCTCGCTGCGTTTGTAGCCACAAAGGTACGTCGCTTGTGGCTACAAGATAACCCACTTGTGAAGGAATTTTGTGGCTACAAACGGCGGCGCCTCTTGTGGCTACGAATCGGCTACTGTGGGCACCATGACCGAGCAGCCAGAGGCCGAGTACGACACTCCTCGTCGCGTGCGCATGCCTGACGACGAGTGGGAGCCGTTTCTAGCGGCGACGAAGTCCATGAATCCCGTCGGGCGCAGCCCGCGGGGCAAGGTGCTACGTGAGTTCGTCAGGTGGTACCTCGGGCGCCCTGGTGCGGAGCTCCCGAAGCGTCCCCCGGCCGGTCCATGGTCCACGCCGGCTGAATAGGCACCAACAAGAACAGCCCCCGCCAGTACAGGCGGGGGCTGTTCACTGTTCGCTCACTTGGCGCCAACGGCACCCGTGGAGTCTGAGTCTCGTCGCGGGAGCGGGAAGGCTGTCACCCCACCGGCGTCGACGTCAGTGCCGTCAACCACCGGTTCCCACCGTGGCGCATGCCCTTCCGGCCACACCTTCACTGTCACGCCGAATTCCTGGAGGAGTTGGCGGCGTGCCCCGTCGTCGACCGCAGAACGCCACGTCGATTCGACGGTCTCACCGGTCGGTCGCGTGACCATTCCCGCAGGACGGATTGGCGTTGCGCGGAGACGCTTGATGTCGGCGGAGAGTTGGCTGTATCGCGTGCGGTACCAATCGGCGTCGTCATCGTCCTCGTACAGCCCTGCTGCGCGGTCGTCGCGGAGACGGTTGCGCGCGGTCAGTAGCTCGCTCAGCTCCTCTTCGACGCCGTTTCCGGCGTCATAGACCGTCTCCATAAACTGATGACCGCCGAAGGTCTCCAGGAACCAACCGGTGACACCAGACTCCAGGATGGACACCTGAATCGTGGGCGACGGTCGACAGTCGGAAAGCCCTTTGGACCGCGACTTGCACGTCATAGCGACCGGGCTACCGGTGCGGTAGAGGCGGAACTCGCACACTCCACACTGCGCGACGGAAGACAAGAGATGGGTACCGGACTGTGCTCGCTTCTTGCGCGGCTGCTTCGGGCTGAGCTTTCGTATGAGGGCGTCGTGGGTGGCTCGGTTCCATAGCGCAGGCGCCACCCTGATCGGCAAACCCTTGTCGTCGAGGACGGGGCGCCCCTTGTGTAGTAGGTAGCCAAGGGCCGCTTCTGACGTAAGCATCCTCACCAGTGCGGCGCCATCCCAAGGCCCTCCGCGGGGCTGTTTGCCACTCATGACGCGTTCGTGATCAGCAGGCGACAGAACACCCGCGCGGGTGAGCCGCGCGGCCTCGCTGTACTCCGTGATTTCTCCGGTTTCGTCAGCGAGGATGCGGCGCGCTACCTCGCGCAGCCTTTCGGAGGCGTTCTCACGATCACGAATATCCGGAGGCATGTCTTCGCCCCGGTCTAGCGCCACATGGTCGATACTTGCTTTCGGGTGCAGGCGGACGTAGCGGTATCCGTAGGAGTGCTTTCCGCGCTTGCGGCCCTGCTCTCTCGCCTTGACCGTCTCGTCGCGGTTCCGTCCCTCAGTGGCGCGCAGTTCCATTTGTGCGCCCCACGCCTGAGCGATGAACTGGTTCTCATCGTTCACGTCGTTCAGGTCCCATGGTCCGCTGTGCCCGTATGTGACGAGTAGCTTCCCTTCGTCGCGCATGCGGTATCCGGTGTTAAGGCAGTCGACGAGACTCCGCCCGATCCGGTCGACGGCCGCACCTGCAATGCCGTCGTACGGCCCCCGCTTGTCCCTGAGCCAGGGACCTAGCTGCGGCCGTGACAGGGGGTCGACAGCGCCCGACACTTCCCAGTCGTCGGCCCAACCAATGACGTGGCCGCCCACGCCTTTCACGGCTGCTAGTACGTTCGTTCGTTGGCGTTCGGGTGACCACGTTGCATCAGATTTACGCGACAATCGGCGAACCCCGACGAGGCACCTCCCGCACCCGTCGTACGGCCGCTCTACCGCTCCACTCATCCCGCCCCCTAAGTACAGTTAGCCCATAGTACCGATGAGGAACGTGTTGTACGTGAGGACACGCAGTGACGGGGTGTCCGCCGCCGACGCCTGCGGACTGTTCGCGGCCAGCGCCGCCGCGGCGAGCGTGGTGGCAAGAGCCACGCCGCAGGCGCGGCGGATCGTGGTGTGCGGCACGGGTTCTCCCGGTGCGGAGGAGGAGCGACGGTCGTCGCCCATCCAAGCAGGGGGAGTTACTCGTGGGTAGACACCGGGTGCCGGGAGTCTTGCCGAAAGCCCATGAACAGACGTCGGCCCGGCGCCGCGGCGTGAAGCCGGGGCCGCGACCGGCTGCGTCGTGCGGAGAATCGTCGGCCGGGAGGTCCCGGCGCCCGTCGCCCGGAACGAGCGGGACGACGTGGCCCGCGTGGTCACGAACGGATCCGTTCCGACCGCCAACCAGCCGCTTCCCGGCCCGCGTTCGCCCCGCGACTGCCCGAGGGGCCACGTCCCGCCCGGGCCGTCGGACCACACCTTCCCGTCTCCACAAGGTTCTTCACCGACCGCAAGCCCCACACGGCAGGGTCCGCACCGGGCGGACCCGCCGCACCGGCGTCCGGCTCGGCCGTCACCAGGAGCGGTCGCTCACCGCGCACCCGCACCGCGCACTCCGGCGGCGGAGCCGCGGCCGTCACCGGCGTGGCCGGTGCCGTCTCCTGACGGTCCGGTGCGGCGCGGCACGCGACCGCGGTGGCCGGGCGCTCCCTTTGGGCAGTTATGCATCAAAACCAGTCGTCTGCGATCGAATGTGTGGTGACATTAGTTGCGAGGAGTGCCCAAAGAATCACCGAACTTCCCTATAGTGAAGCCGCTTTGATCATTCGGTCATCGCAACGAGCGAAGCCCTCGGCACAGGAGAGTTCGTACGATGACGCCCGCGTCCGCCGTGCCCCCCGGTCCGGCCGTGTCCACGGCGAACGCGGGCGGTGGTTGCCCGGTGCGTGCCGGTACGGCCGCGGTTCCGCTCAGTGGGCCCGAGTTCCACACCGAGCCGCAGGTTGTGTACCGCGCCATGCGGAGGGAACACGGTCCCGTGGTGCCCGTGGAGCTGCCCGGCGGCTTTCCCGCCTGGCTGGTCATCGGATACCGCGAACTCCACCAGGTCACCAGCGACGGTGAGCTGTTCCCCAGGGACGTGGCGCTGTGGAACCAGTGGGAGCACGTGCCGGAGGACTGGCCGCTGTTACCCATGGTCGGGCGGCCGATGCCCTCCATCTACTTCACGGCCGGGGCCGAACACCGGCGCCACGCGGTGATGGTGGGGCAGGCCCTCGAAGAGGTCGAGCCCTTCGAACTGCGGGGACATTGCGAGCAGTTGGCCGACCGGATCATCGACGGCTTCTGCCATCGCGGGACGGTCGACCTGATCGCGGACTTCGCCGTCCCGCTGCCCGTGCTCGTGCTCGCGCGCCTGATCGGCTTCCCCGATGCCGACGGACCGCGCATCGCCGAGGTGCTGCGGGATCTCGCGGACGGCGGCTCCGGTGCGCAGGAGGCCCATCTGCGGTTCGGGGAGCACATGCGGCGACTGCTGGCGGTCAGGCGGGCCGCACCCGGACCCGATGTGACGTCCCGCATGCTGGCCCACCCGGACGCGTTCACCGATGAGGAGTACGTGCTCGACCTGATGGCCATCACCGCCGCCGGGCATCTGACCACTGCCGACTGGATCGGCAACTCCCTGCGGCTGATGCTCACCGACGACCAGTTCGCCGTCGCGCTCTCCGACGGACGGCACAGCGTCGCCGACGCCATGAACGAGGTGTTGTGGGAGGAGTGCCCGACACAGATCCTCGCCGGCCGGTGGGCCTCCCGTGACACCCGGTTGGGCGGACGGGACATCCGTACCGGGGACATGGTGCTGCTCGGACTGGGCGCCGCCAACACCGACCCGCACATCCGGCAGCACCTCCAGACCGGCACGGGGCCGTCCGGCCGTCACGGCAACAGCGCCCACCTGGCGTTCAGCCACGGCGAGTACCGCTGCCCCTTCCCCGCCCAGGAGATCGCGGAGACCATCGCCCGCACCGGCATCGAGGTGCTGCTCGACCGGCTGCCCGACCTTGCGCTGTCCGTACCGGCGGCGGAACTCGTCCGGAGGCAGTCCGCCTTCCTGCGCGGGATGACCGCGCTGCCCGCCCGGTTCACTCCCGTACGTCCGACAGGAGAGCACTCTTGAGCTGCCCGCACGCCGCCGCACACGGGACCGCCTCGTCCGACGGGGCCGTCGTCATCGACCCGTTGGTCCAGGACCTCGACGGTGAGACGGCGCGCCTGCGCGCCATCGGCCCGCTCGCCAGGATCGAACTGCTCGGGGTTCCCGCGTGGACCGTCACCCGGCACGCCCTGGCGCGTCGACTGCTCCTCGATCCACGCCTGGTGAAGGACATCGACGCCTGGGAGCTGTGGCGGGGCGGACAGGTCACACGGGCCTGGCCTCTCATCGGAATGATCGACGCCGGGCGTTCCATGTTCACCGTGGACGGTGCCGAGCACCGTCGCCTGCGTACCAAGACCTCCCAGGCGCTCACCCCGCGCCGACTGGAGGAAATACGCCCGGAGATAGAGAAGTTCACCGAGGAACTGCTCGACGCCCTGGCCGAGCACGCCGCGCGGAGCGAGGACGGAGCCGTCGACCTCAAGGCGGTGTACGCGCAGCCGTTGCCGATGCGGGTGATCGGCATGCTGATGGGGGTGGACGAGACCCAACACCCCATGCTGCTCAAGCGGTACAAGGCGTTCTTCTCGATGCTCACCCCGCAGGACGAACGGCTGGCGCTGCTCGCCGAGTTGGACGACTTCTACGCCGCCCTCGTCCGCGAGAGGACCGCTCGTCCCACCGATGACCTCACCAGTGCGCTCATTCTTGCCGAGGAGGGGGGCGAGCCGCTCACCGAGGAGGAGGTGATCGGCAACCTCAAGGCGATGGTGGCCGCCGGTCACGAGACCACCATTGGGCTGATCCTGAACTCCGTACGGGCGTTGCTCGCCCACCCCGACCAGCTGCGGAAGGTTCTCGACGGCGAGGTCGCGTGGGAGACGGTCATCGAGGAGACACTGCGCTGGGACACCCCGACGACCCATCTGCTGATGCGGTTCGCCACCGAGGACATCCGGGTGGGCAACGACGTCATCGCGAAGGGCGAGGGCGTGGTGATCTCGTACCGCGTCATCGGTCGCGACACCGAGCAGCACGGGCCGGACGCCGACGAGTTCGACGTCACCCGGCCGACACCGATCCGGCACATGACCTTCGGTCACGGCCCCCACATCTGCCCCGGAGCTGCGCTCTCCCGGGTGGAGGCCGGTATCGCACTGCCCGCCCTCTTCGCCCGATTCCCCGAGTTGCGGGCCGCCGTCCCGGACGACGAGATCCGCAAGCTCCCGGTGATGACGCAGAACGACATGGAGGCGTTCCCGGTCCTGCTGCACGGCTGACGCGGGCCGGAGCGCGGGAACGGCCCGGGTCCGACCCGAGCGCCCGCCCGGTCGGGCCGGGCCACCGGTGCGGGTGGGGCGGAGAGCGAGGCCGCCCCGCCCGTCAGCCCGGCATGTCCGCCAACGCGCGGTCCGCGGCGCCGCGCGAGGTGTGCCACCAGGTGGTGACCGGCTCCCAGACGTGGATCCCGCCGGGCATGCCGACCGCGCGTGCGGGGAACGTGACGCCCCGGTGGGAGGGGTCGGCCGCAACCGAGAGACTGGCGACCACGTGCCCCTCCGCGGCCCGCGGGTCCGCCGTGCGCGCGGCGGCGTAGGCCCGCGCACCCCCCGCGAGCGTGTAGGGGGCACTCTGGGCGGGGGGAACGGGCTGGGCGGAACCGTCGAGTCCTCTGAAGGTGATGGTCGGGATCCGGTCCACGACGCAGGTCCGGGAGCTGTGGTTGGTGACGTCGATCCGGACGACGTTCTGCCGCTCGCCGGGCGTGGCCCGCAAGTGGAGATCCTGTTCCGCGCAGATGCCGGGAGCGGCGGCATCCGGGACCGACGCGGTGCCGGCCGTTGCCGACGTCGTCGTGGCGGCCAGCGCCAGGGCGGCGCCGATGGTGAGAGCGGGGACGAGAGCGGTGCTCAGGCGCATGGTGTTTCTCCCGTACGGAGCGGCGGCCTGTGGATGTGGCCGGGCGGTCCGGCGACCCGGTGGGGCCGCCAAGGCCAGTGTGACCGGTATCACCCCGCCTTCGCGACAGATCGAATGTATCGGTTCGATATATGCCGATTATGTCGATTGCGCCGTGGGCCCCGTCGTGGGGGCCCCCCCCGGGGGGCCCCCCCCCCCGGGGGGGGGGGGCCCCCCCCCCCCGGCGGGGCCCCCCCCCCCCCCCCCCCCCCCCCCCCCCCCCCCCCCACCCCGGGCCGC
>NZ_JBIBYN010000018.1:12300-142182 GCF_043083325.1 Streptomyces sp. NPDC014734
CGGCCTTGTGGCCCCGCACCCCCCCCCCCGCCCCCACATTGTTATTGTCGGTGTATAATTTGGGGTTTTGGGGGGGGGGGCGGGGGCCCCCGGGGGGGGCCCCCCCGGGGGGGCCCCCCCCCCACGGGGCTGTCGCGGCCCGCCCGTGCCGTTCGTGTCCCGCTACCGTGCCCGGACCGTCGCCCTCACCTCGCGGTCCGGTTGCAGTGTCAGCGCCGGTACCGGGTTGATGACGCCGGGGTCGATCTCCAGGGTGAAGCGGCGTGCCAGCACGGCGAGGACCAGTACCGCCTCGACCATCGCGAACCGGGTGCCGAGGCAGGCCCGGGGGCCTCCGCCGAACGGGAACCAGGCGTACTCCGCGATGTCGTCGCCGTCCTTCGCGTCCCATCGTTCGGGGCGGAACCTCTCCGGTTCGGGGAACCAGCGCTCGTCACGGTGTGTGGCCCACTGACTGGTCCACACCCTGGTGCCCTCCGGCAGCGGTATGCCGCCGATCCGCGCCCCGGCCTTGGCGACGCCGGTGACCAGCCAGATCGTCGGGTAGAGCCGCAGGGTCTCCTTGATCACCGACTGGGTGTACGTCAGCCGGGCGTAGTCCTCGAACTCCGGCTCCCGCCCACCGAGGACCCGGTCCAGTTCCTCGACCAGGGCCTCGCGCACCCGGGGCTCGCGGGACAGCAGATACCAGGCCCACACCAGGGTCGAGCTGGTCGTCTCGTGCCCTCCGATGTACAGGGTGACCGTCTCGTCGCGTATTTCCCGGTCGGTGAGGCGCGCCCCGGTCCCGTCGACCGCCGTCAGCAACCGGCTGAGCAGGTCGGGCCGACCGTCGTCCCCGCCGTCGCGACGGCGGGCGACGACCCTGCCCACCTCGGCGTCGATGACCGCGGCAGCCCTCCTGATCCTCGCCCGGCCCGGTGTCGGCACCCAGTCGGGCAGCAGCGCCCCGATCCCCGCGAACTCCTTGCCGATCTCCCGCAGGGCCACCTCCATCGCGCGGCCCATCGTGTCGGCGTCGGCCCGGGTGTCGACGCCGAAGATGGTGCGGACCGCGATCCGCCGCGTCAGCGCGGTCATCTCCCGTCCGACGTCGACGCGTTCGCCGTCCGACCAGGAGTCCGCCAGCTGTACCGCGCTCTGCGCCATCGTCGCCGCGTACGACCGCACCTGCCTGGGGCGTACGGAGGGCTGGACCAGGGAGCGCTTGCGCCGCCATTCGGCGCCCCGGGCGACCACCACGCCGTTGCCCATCACGGTACGGAACGCGATGCCGAGGGCGGGCTGGTCGAAGGTGCGTTCCGTCTCGGTGAGCAGTTCGCCGATGTACTCCGGATCGGCGACGTACACGCACCGGTTGGGACCGAATCGCCAGCCGACCATGTCCCCGTGGTCGCGCAGTCGTTCGAAGAAGGTGAGCGGGTCCTTCGCGAACGGGGGCAGGCTCCCGAGAATCGGCAGCCCCTTCGGGCCGGGGGCGATCGCGGGGACCCGTGGCGAGGCGCCCGTGACCGGGCCGGTTTCCGTGGACATGAGAGTCTCCGCTCCCTCGTGGCGCGTCCGCGTCGGTGTGCGCAGGCCGGGCACCCGGACCGGTCGCGCGGTACCGACACCTTCATCTGCCGTATGCCGTACGTGAGTTGTCGAGGGTATCGGCGAGGAGGGGAAAGCGGCCCGGAACCGGCGAGCGGGGAGCGGCGGGCCCGACACCGCGGGGCGGGACCGGGACCCGATCCCGCCCCGCGGTTCGGTGGGAAGAGCTCCCGGCCCGGGCCCGGACCGGGTTCCGCCCCGCGCACGGTGCGACGGCGGGAGCGGGCGAGGCCCGCGCACGGGCCCGTCGTGCGACGGACGGGTCAGACGCCCGGCGGGACCCGGGACGGACGCCCGCTGCCGCGGGTGAGGGAGTAGCCGAACACCGCCGCGATCGCGCCGAGGACACCGCCGCCGACGGTCCACAGCCAGCGGTCGGTCCACCAGCCGGAGGCCCAGCCGTCCTCGGGTTCGCTGCCGAGCGACACCCTGGCCGGCTTGGCGTCGCCCGTCGCGGCCGACGGGTCCGACGCCTGCTCGACGGAGGACGCGCCCGGGACCAGCGGCTCGGCGAGCGTGCCGTCCACGTCCGCCGCGCCGCCCTTGTCGACCGCGCCGACCTCGATCTCGGTCCGGACCGGAAGGCCGAGGTCCGCCGAAGGCAGGTCGACGACCGTGAGGCGGACGTAGTAGCTGCCCGGCAGCGGGTCGTCGGCCCACGGCTCCGACCAGGCGCGGACGGTCCGCAGCACGCAGGTCAGCTCGACCGACGTGGCGTCGGGCGCCGCCTTCCCGGTCTGGCGCCCGTACATGCACGCCTGGCGGCGCCGCAGCCCGTCGTACACGTCGATCTGCCAGGTCGACGTGCCGTGCCGGGTCGCGTTCTGCGGCAGCTCGACCTTCGCCCTGACGGTGGCCCGCTGGCCGGCGTCGGCGGGGAAGACCCAGTACAGGTAGTCACCCGTGGACGCCCCGGCGGTGGCCCGCTGGTTCTGCTGGATCGCCGTGGCGGTACGGAAGGTGGTGCCGGCCTCGGTGGGGCCCGACGCGCCGTCGGAGGCGCTCGGGCTCGGGCTCGCCGACGGGTCGTCGGCCGCCGCGGCGCCCGCCGAGGTCAGCAGGGCGAGCCCGGCCAGCAGCGCCCCCGCGAGCACACGAGTCGTACGCGTCATCAGTTGGTCCTCCAGACGGCGATGCGCCAGCGCGAGATCCAGCCGGTCAGCAGACCCGCGACCAGGCCGGTGAGCACCAGGACGCCCAGCAGCCACCAGCCGCGGCCGAGGCCGAACGCGGCGACATCGGCGGCGTCGTCGGGGGCGTCCACCAGGTCCACGGTCAGCTCGACCGGCATGCCCGGTGCGGTCTTCACCGAGGCCGGGGCCGAGAAGGAGTTGCTGACCTGGAGGCACACGGTCTCCGCGGGAGGCTCGGTGCCGTCCTCCTCGGCGTCCTGCTCGGGCTTCGGGTAGCGCAGGCCGGAGGAGATGGCGTCGGTGCGCCCGGTGCCCGACTCGGAGCCCCGGACGATCTCCCGTCCGTGCACGGTCACCGCGCGCAGTAGCACGCCGTAGTCATTGTTCACGGCACGGTCGGCCGAGACGCTGACCGAGGCACGCAACTCCTGACCGGGCCGCACGTCCACCCGGTACCAGCGGTGCTCGCCGATCTTCTCCCGGTCGGTGTACAGACCCGCCTTGAGCTCGGGAGCCTTGGAACAGCGGTCCGCGCCCTCGGTCGCCACCGGGGTGACGACCGGCTCGGCGGCCCGGTCCACCAACTGCTTGACACGGCCCGAGAGTTCGTCGGCGTGCTGGATCGCGGTGTAGGTGCCGCCGGTGGCCTCGGCGATGCACGTCAGCTGCTCACGGATCTTCGCGTTCGGCACCAGGCCCAGGGTGTCGATGACGAGATGGATGCCGCGGGCCGCGATGTCGCGGGCCACCTCGCACGGGTCGAGCGGGCCGCAGGTGTCCTCGCCGTCGCTGATCAGCACGATCCGGCGGGTGGTGTCCCCGCCTTCGAGGTCGTCGGCCGCACCGAGCAGCGCCGGGCCGATCGGGGTCCAGCCGGTGGGGGCGAGGGTGGCCACCGCGGTCTTCGCCTCGGTCCGGTCCAGCGGACCGACCGGGTAGAGCTGTTTGGTGTCCTTGCAGCCGACCTTCCGGTCGTTGCCCGGGTAGTCGGCGCCGAGTGTCCGGATGCCCAGCTCGACCTGTTCCGGCACCGCGTCCAGAACCTCGTTGAACGCCCTCTTCGCCGCCGCCATGCGGGACTGGCCGTCGATGTCGCGGGTCCGCATGGAACCGCTGACGTCGAGCACCAACTCGACCTTGGGGGGAGCCTTGGTGGGGGTTTCGTCGGCCGCGGCGGGCAGCGCCGAACCGAGCCCGGCGGTCAGGGTGGCGAGCAGGATGCCCACCCCGACCGTCAGCCTTCTTCTTATGATCATCGCCGGATACTATTGAAGATTGCTTCGCTACCCCAAACCGGTGCGGAGCGCGGTACGACGCCCCTCGTCCCGTACGCCGGGGGCCGGGTGACGGGTGATCGGAACCGGGTGACATGTGATCAGCCGGGGGAGCCGGGAGCACCGGTCCACGGGCGGGGGACCGGTGCCGACAGCGAGCGGGCCGCGTGTTCCAGCACCGATCCCACCCGTTCCCACGTCGCCGAATCGCGCCGGAGCGCGGGCAGTCGGGTGCCCTCTCCGGTGCCCCAGCCGGTGGCGATCGCGACCGGATCCCCGTCCGTCGCCGCCGCGGCGGCCAGTGCGGCCGCCCCGAGCGCCACGAACTCGTCCGCGGCGGGCACGATCACCGGCCGGCCGGAAAGTCGCCGCACCGTCTCCACCCAGGTGCGCCCGCGGGCCCCGCCGCCGATCAGCCGCAGCGGCCGGGCGGCCACCTCCGGGTCGGCCGGATCGAGGCCACAGGCCCGCAGCAGTTCGTCCAGGGCGTGCAGCACGGTGACCACCGCGCCCTCGTACGCGGCGCCGAGGAGCTGCTGGGCCGTGGTGTCGTGCCGCAGACCGGTCAGCAGACCGGAGGCGGTGGGCAGATCGGGGGTGCGTTCGCCGTCGAGGTACGGAAGGAGCACGGCCTCGCCGCCGGGGGCGGCGTCCTCGCGGTCCAGACCGAGCAGCGCGGCGATCCTGTCCACGGCGAGTGTGCAGTTGAGCGTGCATGCCAGGGGGAGGTACGTGCCGTCCGTCGCGGCGAATCCGGACAGCGCCGTCGACGCGGGCCGGGCCCGGGAGGCGGCGAAGACCGTTCCCGAGGTGCCGAGGCTGAGCACCGGCCGGTCCAGCAGACCCCCGCCGCCCAGCCCCAGACCCACCGCGGCGCCCATGTTGTCCCCGGTTCCGGCGGCCACGGTGATCCCGGCGGGCAGTCCCAGGGCATCGGCCGCGGCGACGGTCAGCGGGCCGACGCGCGTCGCCCCGCCCTCGGCCACCTCCGGCAGCAACGAGGCGTCCAGGCCGATCAGCCGGAGCAGCGCGGGATCGTACGAGCCGGTCGCGGTGGAGTACCAGCCGGTGCCCGAGGCGTCCCCCGGGTCGGTGGCGGCGACGCCCGCCAGGCGCTCGGTGAGGAAGTCGTGGGGGAGGCGGACGGCGGCCGTCGCCTCGGCGGCCCGCGGTTCGTTCTCGCGCAGCCACTGCCACTTCGAGGCGGTGACGGAGGCCACCGGAACCGATCCGGTCCGTGCGATCCAGGCGTCGGGGCCGCCCAGCGCCGCCGTCAGGGCGGCGGCCTGCGGGGCGGAACGGGTGTCGTTCCACAGCATGGCCGGACGCAGCGGGCGCCCCGACCGGTCGAGGACGACGAGTCCGTGCTGCTGCCCGGCGACCGCGATGCCCGCCACGGCGGAGGCGGGGACACCGGATTCCCGCAACCCGTGGGCGACGGCCTCGCACAGCGCCCGCCACCAGCCTTCGGCGTCGCTCTCCCGCGCCCCCGCCGTGCCGGTGACCGTGTTCGGCGCGCGACCGACGGCGAGCGGCCGGCCGGTCCCCGCGTCGACGACGGCGGCCTTGGTGGACTGCGTGGAGCTGTCCACGCCGATGACGACGGCACGCGGCGGCACGGGCGGCCTCCCTCCTGTCCGGGCAATCGATCGTAGGGGAAACAAATTACGGCACGGACGCCGTCGTCGGCAGCGGAGGGCTACGACGCCGCGCTCCCCCGCGACGGTTGACCGAGCCCGTGGGGTTACGGCCGGGCGACCGTGCCTGCATGATTGGTCAAGTCAGCGAACAAATAGGGTCCGGGGTCGGCCCGGCCCGGGAGACCCGACGGCACGAAGGCGGTCAGACGATGACGGAACGCTTCACGCCCACCCCCGCGGACAGGTTCACCTTCGGCCTCTGGACGGTGGGCTGGCAAGGCCGTGATCCCTTCGGCGACGCGACCCGCACGGCACTCGACCCGGTCGACTCGGTGCGGATGCTCGCCGAACTCGGCGCGTACGGTGTGACGTTCCACGACGACGACCTGATTCCGTTCGGCTCGACGGACAGCGAGCGCGAGGGGATCGTGAAGCGGTTCCGGCAGGCGCTGGACGCGGCCGGGCTCGTCGTTCCCATGGCGACCACGAACCTCTTCACCCATCCGGTGTTCAAGGACGGCGCGTTCACCGCCAACGACCGGGACGTACGCCGCTACGCCCTGCGCAAGACCCTGCGCAACATCGACCTCGCCGTCGAACTCGGCGCCACCACCTATGTGGCCTGGGGCGGCCGCGAGGGCGCCGAATCGGGCGCGGCCAAGGACGTCCGGGTCGCCCTCGACCGGATGAAGGAGGCCTTCGACCTGCTCGGCGACTACGTGACCGAACAGGGCTACGACCTGCGGTTCGCCGTCGAGCCCAAGCCGAACGAGCCACGCGGCGACATCCTGCTGCCGACCATCGGCCACGCGCTCGCCTTCATCGAGCGTCTCGAACGGCCCGAACTGGTCGGCGTCAACCCGGAGACCGGGCACGAGCAGATGGCCGGACTCAACTTCCCGCACGGCATCGCGCAGGCACTCTGGGCGGGCAAGCTGTTCCACATCGATCTGAACGGCCAGTCCGGCATCAAGTACGACCAGGACCTGCGCTTCGGCGCGGGCGACCTCCGCCAGGCGTTCTGGCTGGTCGACCTGTTGGAGACGGCAGGTTACGAAGGCCCGCGGCACTTCGACTTCAAGCCCCCGCGCACCGAGGACCACGAAGGCGTCCGGGCCTCGGCGGCGGGCTGCATGCGCAACTACCTGATCCTGAAGGAACGCGCCGAGGCCTTCCGGGCCGACCCCGTGGTGCGGGAGGCCCTGCGCGCGTCCCGGCTCGACGAACTGGCCCGTCCGACCGCCGAGGACGGCGTCGCCGGGCTGCTGGCCGACCGGTCGGCGTACGAGGAGTTCGACGTGGACGCGGCGGCTGAGCGGGGGATGGCGTTCGAGGCGCTGGACCAACTGGCGATGGACCATCTGCTCGCGGTCCGCTGACCGTCCGGATCAGTCGGCCGTCCGCTCCGGCCCGTACGCCACCGGGTCGGCCAGCACCCCCGCCGTCACCAGCGCCGCGGCACCGCGTGCCGCGTCACCCGCCACCGAGGAGGCGCGCAGCCGCCCGTCACCGGGCGACCAGAGCCCGGACACCACACGGGCGGACAGCTCCTCGTCGGCGGCGGGCGAGAGCCACGGCATCAGGTTCCGGTAGATCCCGCCGAGTACCACCGCGTCGGGGTCGAGCAGATTCACCGCCCCGGACAGCACCCGCCCCAGCATCCGGCCGGCCTCCGCGAGCGAGGCCACCGCCCGCGCGTCGCCGTCCGTCGCGCGGCGCTCCAGCTCGGCGACCCCGGCCCCGGCACCGGCCTCCTCGATGCCCGCCGCCCGCAGCAGTGCCGATTGCCCCGCGTACCGCTCCAGACAGCCCCGCGAGCCGCACCTGCACTCCGGGCCCTCCGCGTCCACCACCACATGCCCGATCTCGCCGGCGAAACCGTGGGCCCCGCGCAGGAGTTCACCGTCGATGACCAGGGCGCCACCGACACCGGTCTCGCCCGTCACGTGGACGAAGGAGCGGATCGGGTCGAGCCCGCCGAACCAGAACTCGGCGAGGGCCGCCAGATTGGCCTCGTTCTCCGAACCCACCGGGAGCACACCGTGCCCGGGGCACCGCTCGGCGAGCGAGGCGGCGAAGATCTCCTCGGCCGGGACGTGGCTCCAGCCGAGGTTGGGAGCCTGACGCACCGAGCCGTCGGAGACCAGGCCGGGCAGCGCCAGCGCCGCCCCCACCGGGAACAGCCCCTGCTCGCGTGCCGAATCCAGGGCGCGCGCGGCGATGCGGGCCGCCCGCGCCAGCACCCGCGCCGGTGGTGTGCCGCGATTGTCCAGATGTTCGGTGAGGCGTACCCGGTCGGTGCCCGCCAGATCGACGACGCACACCGACACGTAATCGACGTTGATCTCCGCGCCGAGCCCGGCCGGACCGGTGTGCGCCACCCGGAGCACGGTGCCGGGGCGCCCCGCCTGCCCGCTGAACGCCTTGCCGTACTCGGTGAGGAGGCCGAGCCCGAGGAGCTGCTCGACGAGCGAGGACACGGCGGCCCGGGTCAGCCCCACCCGCGAGGCCACCTGGGCCCTGGTGGTCTCGCCCTCGTCACGGACGGCCCGCAGCACCAGGCTGAGATTGCTCCGGCGCACGGTGTCCTGGTCGGCCTTCGGCCCCAGCGGTGCGAGGTTGCGCTTCATAGGGGGCCGAGCCTATGCGACGGGGCACCGGCCCCCGCGACGCCCGTGCGAAGGGGGGACGGCCCCCTTCGCACGGGCGTCGCGGGGGCGGGCGCGGCCCGTGCGCGGAGCGGTGCACCCGCCGCGAACGGGCCGCACGCCGGAGTGCGCGGGGCGCCGTGCACCGGCCCGCGCGCGTACGGGCCGCCGGCGCGCAGCGGTGTGTCCGGGGGCGCCGGTGCTCAGGCGCCCGAACCGCGGGCCGTGAGCATGTCCGCCATGAGTCCGATCTCCGACTGCTGGCCCCGGACCATGCCCGCCGCCAGGTTCCCGATCTCCTCGGTGCCCGCCGCGTCGGCCGCCGCCCGGGCCATCTCCGCGCCAGCGCGGTGATGCGTCGTCATCAGCTTCAGGTACATCACCTCCGCGGCCCGGCCCTTCGCCTTCCGCAGCGCGTCGAGTTCGGTGTCGGTCGCCATGCCCGGCATCAGCGAACCGTCGCCCCGGGGCGTGAAGCTGTGCCCCATCCACGCCATGGGAGGAGCGCCGGAGGACTTCGGCCGACCCCACATCTCCAGCCAGCCGAGCATCATGCCGCGCTGATTGGCCTGGGTGTTGATGATGTCGTACGCGAGCCGGCGCACCTCCACATCGGTCGTGCGGTCCCGCACGATGAACGACATCTCGACCGCCTGCTGATGGTGGATCGACATGTCGCGGGCGAACCCGACGTCGACCGAGGTGTCCGAGGGCGCGGCCGACGACGCGGCGGGGTCCGCGGAGGAGGAGGGCCCGGCGAGCATCAGGGCGACGAGCCCCAGCGCCAGCAGCAGCACCGCCGCGCCCGCCACCGTCATCGGGCGCGAGACCCGGACCGGGGACGTCATCGTGCGACTCCGCCGGTGCAGGCCGCGCCGGGTTCGGGGGTCTGAGGCCCCTGCACGTACTTGGTGAAGAACTGCTCCACACGGGCGTCGGAGGCGCTCGTCACCGTCACCTGGCTGCCCCAGGCACTGAGCACGAGCGGGGCGGCCTGGTCCTCGACCGGGCTCATCAGGGAGTAGGGCGTCGCCCTCACCCGGTCGCCGAGCTTCTTGACGTCGTCCGGGTCCGCCTTCTTCGTGTACGTCACCCAGACCGCGCCGTGCTCCAGCGAGTGGACGGCGTTCTCGTTCGGTATCGGCTCGGTGTAGACATCGGCGTCGCAGTTCATCCACACCGGGTTGTGGTCGCCGCCGACCGGCGGGTTCATCGGGTAGTCGACCTTCGTCCCGACGTGGTTCTGGGAGAGCTTGTCCCAGGTCCGCTCACCCCGCACGGGGGAGCTCTTGGCCTCGGTCTCGGCCTTTTCCTTCTTGTCGGCGGCGGACATCAGATAGCCGCCGCCCGCGACGAGCGCGGCGACCACCGCGACGGACGCGGCGATGGTGAGGAGACGGCTGCGCCGCTCGCGGGCCCGCTCCTTGCGGCGGGCCTCCTCCAGCTTGGCGCGGCGTGCGGCGGCAGGGTTGTTCTGCTTGTCGGCGGAAGCCATGGGAGTCCTTCGGTTCGACGTACGGATGAGGCTTTGGGCATGCCGGAGAACGTTCCTCGGGGTACCCGGGAACGGGCCCTGCCTCTAGATCCGTTGAACCTGCAGACGGAGATGGTCGACTTCCCGCACGGCGTCGTTGGAGGGGCCGCGGATCGTGGCGGCTCCGGTGAGCGGGACGGCCGGAGCCGTGGCGCTCACGCCGGGAGGCGCCACGGGCGCGCTCTGACCGGATATCACGACGGGTGCCGTGTGCTCGGGCGTTCCGTGACAGGAACTGCCCGCGCTCCGGTCCTCGGGGGCGTCGGCCCGCACGGTCGGTACGGCGACCTGGTGCACCGGAGTCACGGTGCGGGCGGCGGCAGCGGCACGGGCCGCGTCCGAGTGGTGCGCGGCCGGGGCCGTGCCCGGGAGCGAGCAGCACGTGATGAGCGCGCACAGCACGAACAGCCAGCCGAGAACCACCGACGCGGTGGCGCTCGGGCCACGTCGGTGTGCCGGTTCACTCGGTCGGTTCATCCTCGCCATCGTACGTGGTGCGTGAAACTTCAATGATGGGTGGGCCGAAGCGGGGCCGAATCGTGCCCCCGCCGGGGCGGAGCATCCGTGCCGGGTGTCACGACGTCCTGGCACCGCCCCGTCGTTTCCCCGTACGGAGGGGGCGCGACGGGACGACGGCAGCGGTCACCCCCGGTCCAGCGCCCGGTCGGTGAGCGGCCCCGCGCTGCCGGTGTACCGGGCGGGTTCGGTGAGTTCGGCCAGATCGAGACCGGCGAGTTCCGGTTCCTCGTCCAGGACGTCGGCGAGGACGTCGGACAGGTCCGTGGTCTCCGCGCGGGCCCGTGCGGCGGCGTTCACCAGAACCTCCCTCGCCCGTTTCCGGCCGATCCGCTCGGCGAACACGGCGGCCAGCCTTTCCGAGACGATCAGCCCGTCGGTGAGCTGGAGGTTCTCCCGTATGGCGTACGGGACGACGCGCAGCCCGTCGGCGAGTTCCGCGACGCCGTGCGCGGCCCCGCCGACGAGCCTGAGCAGTTCGCGCAGCGGCTCCCACTCGGCATGCCAGGCCCCGGCCGGCCGTTCGTCCCCCGCGGCCAGCGATCCGTACAGCGTGGCCGCCAGCCCCGGGGCGCGGCGCGCGGCCGCCGCGATCAGCGTGGACCGCACCGGGTCGGCCTTGTGCGGCATGGTGGACGAGCCACCGCCCCGCCCCTCGGTCACCTCGCCGATCTCGGTGCGGGACAGGGTGAGCACATCGGCCGCCGGCTTGCCCAGGGCGCCCGCGGTGAAGGCGAGCGCGCCGGCCAGGTCGGCGATCGGTGTGCGCAGGCTGTGCCATGGCAACAGCGGTTCGGCCAGGCCGAGTTCATTGGCGAACGCCTGGACGAGCGGCAGGCCCGGACCGTGGTCCTCGGCGGGGGTTCGGCCGCCGTCGACGCGCGCGAGGGCGTCGAACGCCGCCAGCGTCCCCGCCGCGCCCCCGAGCTGCACCGGCAGGGACTCCCGCACGGCCGACAGCCGGTCCCGTGCGTCGAGGATCAGCACGCGCCAGCCGGCCGCCTTCAGCCCGAAGGTGGTCGGCACGGCGTGCTGGGTGAGGGTGCGGCCGGCCATCGGGGTGTTGCGATGGGCGACGGCGAGCCGCGCCACCGCGTCCGCGGCCCGGGTCAGGTCGTCGAGCACCGGAGCCAGGGCCCGCGCCGCGACCAGCATGGCTGCCGTGTCCAGGATGTCCTGGCTGCCGGCGCCCCGGTGCACGTACGGCCGGGCGTCCGGGGCGACCGCCGCGACCAGGTCGACGACCAGCGGGGCGACGGGATTGCCGGCCGCGCGTGCGCGCAGCGCCAGATCCCGGGTGTCGAATCGGCTCGCGTCGGCCGCCGCCGTCACCGCCCGACCCGCCGTCGCGGGGGCCAGCCCGCAGACGACTTGGGCGCGGGTCAGGGCCGCCTCGGCGTCGAGCATCGCCTGCAGCAGCGCACCGTCGCCGGTGGCCGTCTCGGTGGGGGTGCCGGCCCATCCGGGGGCGAGCAGTCCGCTATCGCTCTCGTACGTCAACTGAACTCCAAGGGGGGCCGTGCGCCGTCCGTCGGCGGCTTCGACGCGGAGGTCGGGCCGTCCCGGCGGGCGGCGGCGTCGCTCGCGTCCGGACCTCGCGGGTCCGGTCCCGGTCCGGACGACGCCGGTTCGAAGGCACGGCCCGGTGCCGCGACCAAGAGTGCCTGCCGGGCGCCGCGGGCCGGTGAACCTGTTTCGTCACAGCGCCAAGGGCTGTCCCGTAGTCCCCGGCGGGCACACCACGACCGCTGCGGCACCTCGCCGCACTGTCGGAACGTCCGCATACATCCAGTATGCGGACGCCCCTCCGCCTTGCGGCGCACCACATCCGGCGCCGCGCGCCGGTCCACGACGGATTACGGGACAGTCCTCGGCCGAGCTCGGCGTCCCGGCGGACGCGGAACACCGCCCCCCGCGGATCCCGGGCCGGGGGAGAGGTCATCGGGGCCGCATACGACGGGGAGGCGCCGCACGGAAGGGGAATCTTTTACGGGTGTAATACCTGCTAATATATGTGGGTGAGTGATACATCTATTCGGTCCGGACGGCCCTCCGTCCGCAGGCTCCCGCTGGTGGCCCCGCTGCGTCTCGCCCGGCCCTCGGACATGTGGTTCAAACCGGCGACCAGCGTCGTCGTCGCCACCGCCGTACCGGATCTGGCGCTGCTCGCCGCCGACCGGCTCGACCTCGTGATGTACACGATGGCCGGTTCGCTCTGCGCGCTGTACGGCCACAACCTGCCGTACGCCCGCCGTGCCCGGGCCGTCGCGGGGGTCGTCTTCGCGATGGCCGTCGGCCTGGCGGTGTCCCTGGTCACGGCCTCGCTCACCGGATCGACCCCGGTACTGATCGCGGTGGGCGCCCTGCTCGCGGCCGCGCAGAAGACGCTCTGCGACGCCACCCGCATCGGCCCGCCGGGGCCGGTGATCTTCACCTTCGTCACCTCGGCCGCGCTCTTCGCCCCGCAGCGCCTCGGCCAGGTGCCCGGTCATCTCGCGCTGACCCTGGCCGCAGGTGCGGTCTCGTGGCTGGTCGCGGTCGGTCCGGCGGCGGTCCGCAGGGAGGGCCCGGAGCGCCGGGCGGCCGCCCGCGCCCTCGACGCCGCCGCGGTGTACGTCGCCCGGCCCGGCCACCGGACCCGGCACGCCGCGGCCGCCGCCGTGCACGCGGCCTGGCAGACCCTGCTCGCCGCCGGCCGGCCCACCCCCGCGCGACGGGCGCTGGAACGCCTCGTCGTGCACGCCGAGGCCGCCCTCGCCCGGAGCGCCGCCGACTTCGCCCCGTACGACCCCGCCCTGCTCCGGGACTGGGCCCGGCAGACCAGGGCCCGTGGCCCCGTCCCCACCCCGCCACCGGCCACGGGTACGGCCGACGAGCTGTTCGGCATCGACGCGGAGCGCGCCGCCCGGCGTGCCGGAGGACGTCGCGAGGCCCGGCGCGCACTGCTGCGCAGCCTCGGGCCGGGCTCCCCGCTGCTGCCCATCGGCGCCCGCGCGCTCCTCGGCTGCGCATTGGCCGGATACGTCTCCCAGGCGGCTGGTGTCGGCCGTCCGTACTGGGCGATCGTCACCGCGGCCTCGCTCTACCAGGCCAATGTGAGCCTGTCCTGGAACCGGGCCCTCCAACGGACCCTCGGCAACCTGCTCGGCGTTCTCGTCTTCGCCGCCGTCCTCCCGTTCAGCCGCCTCTCGCCCCTCGCGCTCATCGGCTGCTGCCTCTTCTTCGGCTTCGCGGCGGAGGCCCTGATCACCCGCAACTACTGGCTGGGTTCCGTCGCCGTCACGCCGATGGCGCTGCTGGTGCTGGAGTTCGCCGGCACCCACCCGGCCGGCGAACTGATCGGCGACCGGGTCCTGGACACCGTGATCGGCGCCGCGGTCGGTCTGCTCGCGGCCATGCTGGTGACCAACCGCCGGGCCGCCGGGCGCCTGGAGGCGGCGCTGGCCGCCACCGACCGGGCCCGCGCCCACGCCGTGCACACCCTCGCCGCCCCGCAGACCACCCCCGCCGACCTCGACGCCGCCCGCCGCGGACTCACCGGATCGCTCGTCGAGCTCCGCGAGGCCGACGACACGGCGACGGGCGAATGGTGGCAGCGGGCCCTGCCCCAGGAGCAGGTCCTCGCGGCGGAGCAGGCCGGACACCGTACGCTCGCGGCTACAGCGACACGGCGGGGGCTGATCGCACCCGCCCAGGAGAACGGAGCGGTGTGACCGACGACATCGTCGCCTCGGTGGTACGGCAGTGGCAGGCCGTCAACCCGGAGCTGGACACCGGACCCATGGAACTCATCGGCCGGATCAACCGGTGCGCGGCCCTGCTCCAGCAGGCGGAGGACGCCCCACTGCGCGCGGCCGGGCTGACCCGGGCCGAGTTCGACCTGCTCGGCGCGGTACGCCGCACGGATCGTGAACTCACCCCCGGCGAGCTGGCCAGGGAGACGTTCTCCTCCGGCGCCGCCGTCACCAAACGCCTGCGGGTCCTGCAGGAACGGGGCCTGGTCGACCGGCGCGGCGACGAGCGCGACCGGCGCGTCGCCCACGTCCGCCTCACCGAGGAGGGCCGCGAGCTGGTGGACCTGTTGCTGCCGCGCCAGTTGGCCTACGAACGCGCGGTGCTGTCCGGTCTCGACGAGGAGGCCCGCGGTCGGCTCAGCGCCCAGCTCAGCGAGCTGCTGGTCCAGCTGGAGGGGCGCATCGGGGGCGGCCGGCGCTGAGCCGGACCGGTGGTGCCCGCGGGGGCGGCGGATCCTGCGGCGCGTGAACAATTCCCTCGCGGTGGGCGAAGCACCGTTGTTAGTGTCCACCGCATGAAGCCCGCTGCCATGACGACGACGCCGGAACACGTCCCGGCGCGCTGACATTTGTGCAGTGAGGAGCCCCGGGGCGAGTGCCCCGGGGCTTCGCCTTGCGGTAACTCGTCCGACGACCGCGAGGAGGACCCCGTGCCCGACCACCGCAAGCTCGGCCGCGAGCTCGGCCTGTTCGACACCGACCCGCTGATCGGCGCGGGACTGCCGTACTGGCTGCCCGACGGCGCCGCCGTGCGCCACGCCCTGGAGGAGTACGTCCGCACCGTCGAACTGCGGGCGGGCTACCGACACGTGTACTCGCCCGTCCTCGGCAAGCGCGAACTGTACGAGACCTCCGGACACTGGTCGCACTACGGCGACGACATGTTCCCGCCGATGGACCTGGGCGGCGAACAGATGGTGCTGCGTCCGAGTCTGTGCCCGCACCACGCCGTCATGTACCGCTCCCGGCCCCACAGTCATCGGGAACTTCCCCTGCGCATGGCCGAACTGGGCGGCATGTACCGCTCCGAACTCTCCGGAGTGCTCGGCGGCCTGACCCGGGTCAGGGCCATCCAGCTGAACGACGCCCACATCTTCTGCACCCCGGAACAGGTGGGCGAGGAGGTGCGTGCGGCGCTGGAGCTGATCCGCGGGGCCCACCGCGCGCTGGGCATCCGCCCGGCCCGCTACCGGCTGTCCCTCCCCGGGCCCGGAGGGAAGTACGTCGCCGCGCCCGGGATGTGGGAGCGGGCAGGCGCTCTGCTGACCGACGTCCTCGACCGCTCCGGTCTGCCCTACGAGGCGGCCGACGGCGAGGCCGCGTTCTACGGTCCCAAGATCGACGTGCAGGTGGCCGACAGCGCGGGCCGGGAGTCCACCCTGTCCACCGTTCAGATCGATTTCCACCAACCGGAGCGGTTCGGTCTCCACTACATCGGCGAGGACGGTGCCAGGCACAGGCCGGTCATGATCCACCGCAGCATCGTCGGCAGTGTGGAGCGGGCCGTCGCCCACCTCGTCGAGGAGCACGGTGGGGCCTTCCCCGCCTGGCTCGCCCCCATCCAGGTGGCGATCCTCCCGGTTTCGCAGGCCGAACTGCCGCACGCGCGGGAACTCGTCCGGCGATGCGCGGCCCAGGGGCTGCGGGCCGAGATCTCCGACCCCGGACGCGGCACCCTGGGCGCCCGCGTCCGGGAGGCCCGCCTGGTGCCCTACCAGGCGGTCGTCGGTGCGAGGGAGACCGACGACGACCGGATCGCACTGCGGCTGCGCGACGGGCGCCGGCTCGATCCGCGGCCCGCCGCCGAGGTGCTGGCCCGCATCGTCGCAGCGGTCGGTGCCCACGACACCGAGCTCTGGGACGCGTAGGCACCGGCGCCCGTCCCCGCGCCGCCGGGGCGGCTGTTCCGGGGCGGGGCCGTCCCGGAACAGCCGCCGCTGTCAGACCGCCTCCAACAGGGCGGCCGACCGGCGCAGTTCCTCGGCGCGGCGAACCAGCGCCGCGTCGTCGCCGCGGTCGGCGGGCGCCGACGCCACCAGCGCCATCCGGTCCCGACGGCTCGAACCGGCCAGCGGAACGGCGACCGTGTACAGGCCGCGGACCGATTCCCCGCGGCTGACGGCGTACCCGCACGCGCGGACACGGTCGAGCTCCGTGAACAGCGCGGACCGTGCGGTGAGCGTTGTCGGTGTGAGCTGCGACAGTTCCTCGCACGGATAGAGGGCACACACCTGTTCCTTCGTCATCGACGAGAGCAGCAGCTTGCCCCCCGAGGTGGCGTGGGCCGGATACGTGCGACCCGGCGCCAGCATCACCCGCACCGGGTGCGACGACTCGCGCCCGTCCGTGACGATGATCCGGTCCCCGATGAGCGCCGTGCTCTGCACGGTCTCGCCGGTGCGCCCGGCCGCGTCGTCCAGTACCGCGCCCAGGCGTCGCCGGGCGGCCGCACCGAAATTGGCGGGCAGCCCGAGCCGCACCAGTTCGGGACCTGCCGAGTAGCCGGGTCCGGCGGAATCCCGGGCCGCGAACCCGCGCCCCACCAGAGTGCTGAGGACGCGGTGGGCCGTCGACCGGCCGACCGCGAGCAACGAGGCGGCCTCCGAAACCGTCAGCCTGTCGTGGGTGAGGAGCAGTTGTATCAGCCGGAGCCCGGTGTCCAGCGATTCGATGGTGTAGCCCCGCGTCGGCCTCATGGCGTGTCCGTTCTGCTCGGCTCGTCTTCCGGTACCCGCGCGAACTCCGGGCGCGCCGCCCATGATCCGGGCTCCGCGGCGGTGTCCCCCCGGGCGCGACCGCCTTCCGACGCCGTTCCCGTTCCCGCTCCCGGTCCATGGCGCCGACGGGGGCGGGAGCCCTCCGGCAGGACATGCGGCCCGGACACGACGCCCCCGGGGGACGGGCCGGGATGGCCCATCGGGGTGAAGTTCGGCGACCGTCAACCTCCCCGTGTCCTCCGCAGCCCTTCGGAGTTCCCCGAAATCCCTCGGAGTTTCCCGACACGTCGCCGTCGGAGCCGGGCGTGGAGGCGCAGAGCCCGGCAACCGCACGGTGTCGGCCCGGTGAACCTCCGTGGTGGCACCTCCGGTCACAGTACGGCGCCGGCCGCCGCACTCCGTCCTTCAGTCAAGAATGCGCACCTTCGATCCACTTCGATCGCATGTGCGCTCGTCTCTCGGAGCGGGACGCGATTGGCCTCGCCGGGGTGGGTGCGTCCGTTGTCGGCGGGCGAGATGCCCCGACCGCGCCCGTGGCTGCACGAATTGAGAAAACCCCGGACCCCGCCGCCGTTCCGTTGGGCGGAACACGAACCGCCGGAACGTGGGCGACTCCACCCCTTCGTCACTCCCCGCGCACGCGTGGAGGCGCTGCGTGCAAAAACTGGTGAGTTTATTACTGCGCGGGCGCTCGCGCAGGGGGTTGGGTGAATGTGCCGAAGCACTGATTCGATCTGACTAAGCTCACGCGCAGCACAGTCGAGTTGAGATGAATTCGAGTGCTTGTTCTCAAGTGTCCTGCAAGCGCGTATACCTCCCGAATCAACCGCCAGAGGTTCTAGATGGTTCGTGTTGAATCACCGCCGACCGAACGGGAAGCCCCCGTCGTTCGCGCCCTGTTGCTGCCCGTACTCCTGACCGGCGGCGCGACCGCCGCCGCGGCCGCGCTGATCTCCGGGCCCGCCCGGATACCAGTCGTCTGGTGCGGCGCGTTCGCCACCGTCGTGATCACCGCTCTCTCCGTTCAACTCGCCCGCCGGGCACGCGATCTGCGTGGCCAGCGCGCGGCCTACGAACGGCGCTTCGCCGAACTGGAACGCCGCATCGCCACCCATGACGACGAGACCGTGCGGATCAGCAAGGAGCTCCTGCCCGCGGCCATCCACCGGCTGCGCGTGGGCAATTCGCCCGAAGAGGTGCTCCGGGACGTCGTCGACGCGGACGAGCGCTACGGCGATCTGCCCGACGCCCAGCGCGCCCTCGTCTACAAGGTCCTGAACATCATCGACAACGAAGAGGCGATGCGCGACTCCGCGCAGCGCGCCTTCGTCAACGTCGCCCGCCGGGTCCAGGCGATCGTTCACCGCCAGGCCAGTGAACTGCGCGAGATGGAGGAGCACCACGGGCGCAACCCCGACGTCTTCGACGACCTGCTCCGCATCGACCACGGCACCGCGCTGATCGGCCGTCTCGCCGACTCCATCGCGGTACTCGGCGGTGCCCGGCCCAGCCGCCAATGGCCCAAGCCCGTACCACTGTTCAGCGTGCTGCGCGGCGCCATGTCCCGCATCCTGGAGTACCCGCGGGTCGATCTGCACTCGATCGCCAAGGTCGCCATCATCGGCACCGCCGTCGAGCCGCTCATCCACGCCTGTGCCGAACTCCTCGACAACGCCACCCGGTACTCACCGCCGCAGACCCGGGTCCACGTCACCGCCGTCGAGGTGCAGACCGGCATCGCCATCGAGATCGAGGACGGCGGCGTCTCGCTCAGCGAGGAGGCCCGCGGACGGGCCGAGAACATGCTCGCCAGGGCACAGGCGGGCTCCAACATGAACGACCTCGGCGAGTCCCCGCGCCTCGGCATGGCCGTCGTCGGGCGGATCGCCCGCATGTACGACCTCCAGGTCTCGCTGCGGCAGTCGGCGTACGGCGGCGTCCGGGCCGTGCTCATCGTGCCCCGCGCAATGATCACCACCGGACCGGCTCCCGGAATCGCCCACGGCATCGGTGCCACGTCGCGGCCCACCAGCGACATCGACCACGAGGCCATGAAGCACGTCGTACCGGCTCGGCGCAAGCCCCGCCCCGTGGCCCAGCGCCCCGCCACCGGACCGGTCGCACCCATCACCCGCCCGATCGTCCCCACGGCCGCCCTGGAGGACGACGTCCCCGTGGTGACCGAATGGACCGCCGGGGGCCTCCCGCAGCGCCGCAGCCGGGGCCGTGCGCCGCTCGGCTCGCACAACCTTCCCGCGCCGCCCGTCGAACCGGCGCCGGTACAGCGCAACGGTCATGTGAACGGCCAGGCCAACGGACACGGCCAGGGCAACGAGGGCGGCAAGGGCGGCCAGCAGCCCCCGGGCCTCTGGCTGGAGGCCTTCACCAACGCCGTCAACGGCGTGCCGCAGGAGCCGACGACCGACGAAGACTCTGACGACGCCTGGGACAAGGGAGACCTCAAGTGATCCAGCAGCGGGGAAACATGGACTGGATGCTCAAGGAACTGGCCGACGACGTACCGGACATCCACCAGATCGTGGTGCTCTCCGCCGACGGTCTGCGCATCGCCCGGCACGGCGGCGACCCCGACGTCGCCGACCGTCTCGCGGCGGCCTGCGCCGGACTGCAGAGCCTCGCCGCCGCCGTCGCCACCGAGATCCCCTACAGCGACGGCATCATGCGCCTGGTCGTCATCGAGGTCACCGGCGGCTTCTTCTACCTGATGGCCGCCGGAACCGGCGCGTACCTCGCGGTCCTGGCGGGTGAGACCGTCGACGCCGGCCTCGTCGGGGCACGGATGCGGGACATGGTCGTCAGGATCGGCGCCCATCTGACGAGTCCTCCGCGCCATGACGGGCAGGGCGGATGAACTCGCCCCGACGAGAACGGAGAACGGCGGATCCGGCACTGAGCGACCCGGAACGGCTGTACGTGCTCACCGGCGACCCCGACGCCGGCGAGCGGGCCGCGCTGGACCTCGTGACCATGGTGGTCGCGAAGGCCCAGCCGACCCCGATGGTCCAGCCGGAGCAGGCCGTGATCCTGAGGCTCTGCCAGGCGCCGTTATCCGTCGCCGAGATCTCGGCGTACCTGAGTCTGCCCTTCAGCGTCGTGACGTCGCTCCTCACGGAGCTCCTCGCGGCCGACCTCATCGAATCGCGCGCGCCCATCGTGCGCGCCACTCTCCCGGACAGGTCCCTCCTCGAAGCGGTGATGCATGGACTTCAGAAGCTCTGACACGATTACCGGCCCCCGGAGCGAGGACGTCCTGCCCACCACGGCCACCGCCGCGGTGAAGGTCGTGATCGTCGGCGGGTTCGGGGTCGGCAAGACCACCATGGTCGGGTCCGTCAGCGAGATCCGGCCGCTGACCACCGAGGAGACCATGACACAGGCCGGTGTCGGTGTGGACGACAACTACGGCGTGGAGAGCAAGACCGCCACCACTGTCGCCATGGACTTCGGCAGGATCTCCATCAGCGAGGAGCTGATTCTCTATCTGTTCGGCACCCCGGGCCAGGAAAGGTTCTGGTTCCTGTGGAACGGCCTGTTCGAAGGCGCCCTCGGCGCGGTGGTCCTCATCGACACCCGCCGCCTCGAAGTCAGTTTCGACGTCATCGGCCGGCTGGAGGAGCGCGGCGTACCGTTCGTCGTCGCCGTCAACACCTTCCCCGACGCCCCGAAACACCCCGTCGAGGCGCTGCGCAACGCCCTGGACCTCCCCGAGGAGGTCCCGATGATCGACTGCGACGCCCGACTGCGCGGCTCCAGCCGCGATGTGCTGATGACCCTGATGCGCTACCTGCACAGTCTGGCCCTCCCGCTCGCCTGACCGCAGCGCACAGCCCCGCGCGTCCCCCGGAGCCTGTCGAGTGACCTCCGAGCGGGCGGCCACGCCCCGGCGCGGACGCTTCCGGAGTTGCCGAAATGGCCCAGTGGCGGAGCCACTCGGCCATCCCGGCGCCTTGGAATCGCACGCGCCCCGCCCGGTCCGCCTTCCGGCCGAAGGCCACCCGGCAGGCACCCAGTCTGGTCCTTGGAATCCTGATCCCTGGAGCGATCGTGACAACCCCCTTCTCGTACGAGCCCGGAGCGGCCCGAGGGTTGGTTCCGCCCCCCGAGTGCCCGGCCCACGGCCTCGGCGTCGGCCCCGGCGGAATCCGCCGGATCCACGGCCCGGAGGCCGAGCGGGACCCCCACGGGCTGTACGACAAGCTGCGTGCCGAGCACGGCACCGTGGCGCCCGTCCTGCTGCACGGGGACGTCCCCGCCTGGCTGGTCCTCGGGCACAGCGAGAACCTGCACGTGACCCGTACGCCCTCGCAGTTCTCCCGCGACTCACGGCGATGGCGGGCCCTGCAGGACGGCAGCGTCGCGCCGGACCACCCACTGGCCCCGATCTTCACCTGGCAGCCGATCTGCGTGTTCGCCGACGGCGCCACCCACGAGCGCCAGCGCGGTGCGGTCACCGACAGCATGGGCCGCATCGACACCCGCGGGGTGCGTCGCCACATCAACCGCTACAGCAACCGGCTCGTCAACGACTTCTGCCAGGAGGGCCACGTCGACCTGGTCAGCCAGTTCGCCGAGCGGCTGCCGATGATGGTGATGTGCGCGATCCTCGGCATGCCCGAGGAGTACAACGACCGGATCGTCCAGGCCGCCCGTGACATGACCCGGGGCACGGCGACCGCCGTCGCGAGCAACGCCTACGTCCTGGACGCGCTGAGCCGGCTCGTCAAGCGACGGCGGCGCGAACCCGCGGACGACTTCGCCAGCTGGCTCGTCCAGCACCCCGCCGGGATGAACGACCAGGAGGTCAGCGAGCACCTGCGGCTGATCCTGATCGCCTCCTACGAGGCGACCGCCAACCTGATCGCCAACGTCCTGCGCATGGTCCTTACCGACCCCCGCTTCCGGGCCAGGCTCAGCGGCGGTCACATGACCGTGCCCGAGGCGGTCGAACAGACCCTCTGGGACGAACCGCCGTTCACCGCCGTCTTCGGACGCTGGGCGGTCGGCGACACCGAACTGGGCGGCAAGCAGATCCGCGAGGGCGACGCCCTGATCGTGGGCATCGCACCGGCCAACACCGACCCGGTGGTGCGCCCCGACCGCACGACCGACATGGTGGGCAACCGTGCCCACCTCGCGTTCAGCGGCGGTCCGCACGAATGCCCCGGGCAGGACATCGGACGCGCCATCGCCGACGTCGGTGTCGACGCGCTGCTGATGCGGCTGCCCGACCTCGAACTCGCCGTCGACGACGCCGAGCTGCAGTGGATCGGCAACCTCATGGGCCGGCACCTGGTGGAGCTCCCGGCGGACTTCGCGGCGCGTCCGCCGCAGGACGACAAGGAACCCCCGTCCATGGGACGGCCGAACCCGCAGCGCCAGGACTGGGAGGTGCAGTCGGCCGTGCGGAGCACCGGTCCGACACCTGCCCGCCACTCGGCTCCGGTTCCGGCGCCCGTCCCCTCTCCCGGTCCCGCCGCGGCCGATGGAGCGGAGGCGCCGTCCACGACGGCGGACGTCGACGACTCCGCGGCCCCGGCAGCCGAACCGACCACCACCGGCCGGATTCCGCACCAGCGGGACGAGTCCGCGCCGACGCGGCTGTGGCGGACCGTCTCCCGCTGGTGGGCCGGCGGCTGACCGTGCGCCGTCCGTCGGCGTGACGCCCCGTCCGGCGCCCGTCCGACGGAACGACGGCCGAAGCGTGCGACCGGCGCGGTGCCCACGGACCCCAGGTCCGCGTGCACCGCGCCGGTCGCCGCGGGAGGCGGAGGTTCCGGAGTCGTTCGGTCCCCGTCCCGTCCCGCCCCCGTACCATGCGGAAGCGTGAAGCTGACAATTCTGGGCGGCGGCGGATTCCGGGTTCCACTCGTCTACGGGGCGCTGCTCGCCGATCACGCCGAGGGCCGCGTCTCGGCGGTCACTCTCCACGACACCGACGCGGAACGGCTCACCGCGGTGGCCCGGGTCCTCGACGAGCAGGCCGCGCACGTACCCGACGCACCCACGGTCACCGCCACCACCGTGCTCGACGAGGCGCTCCGGGGCGCCGACTTCGTCTTCTCCGCGATCCGGGTCGGCGGACTGGAGGGCCGGGCGGCCGACGAACGCGTCGCGCTCGACGAAGGCGTGCTCGGCCAGGAGACGGTCGGTGCCGGTGGTATCGCGTACGGGCTGCGCACCGTGCCCGTCGCCGTCGACCTGGCGCGGCGCATCGCACGGCTCGCCCCGACCGCCTGGGTCATCAACTTCACCAACCCGGCAGGTCTGGTCACCGAGGCCATGGCCCGCCACCTGGGCGACCGCGTCATCGGCATCTGCGACTCCCCGGTGGGTCTCGGACGCCGCGTCGCCCGGGTGCTCGGCGCCGATCCCGACCGCTCCTGGATCGACTACGTCGGCCTCAACCACCTGGGCTGGGTCCGCGGACTGCGCGTCGACGGCCGCGACGAACTCCCGCGGCTGCTGGCGGACCCGGAACTCATCGGTTCCTTCGAGGAGGGCAGGCTCTTCGGCGCCGACTGGATCCGATCGCTGGGCGCCGTCCCCAACGAGTACCTGCATTACTACTACTACAACCGGGAGGCGGTACGCGCCTACCAGGACGCCGAGCAGACCCGGGGAGCCTTCCTCCGTGAACAGCAGCAGGGTTTCTACACCCGGATGAAGGACCCGGACACCCCGGCCCTGGCGGCCTGGGACAGCACCCGGGCCGAACGCGAGGCCACCTACATGTCGGAGAACCGGGATGTCGCCGGGGTCGGCGAGCGCGACGAGAGCGACCTGGACTCCGGCGGATACGAGAAGGTCGCTCTCGCCCTCATGCGGGCCGTCGCCCGCGACGAACGGACCTCGCTCATCCTCAACGTCCGCAACCGCACCACACTCGCCGTGCTCGACGCGGACGCCGTCATCGAGGTGCCCTGCCTGGTCGACGCGTCCGGAGCGCACCCCGTCGCGGTCGACCCGCTGCCCGACCACGCGGTCGGCCTCGTCACCGCGGTCAAGGCCGTCGAGCGCGCGGTGCTGGACGCCGCCGGGAGCGGCTCGCGCGCGGCCGCCGTGAAGGCGTTCGCCCTGCATCCGCTGGTCGACTCGGTGACGGTCGCCGAACGGCTCCTCGACGGATACCTGAAGGTCCACCCCGGTCTTCGCTACCTCGACCGGCCTTGACCCGCCCGTTCCCCGGCCGCCCGGGGAACGGGGAGCTCCTCAGGCCCGTGGCGGACCCTCCGCGAACTACGCTCCGGAAGAGCGGAGTTCGCCGGCGACCAGGAGATGGAGCTGTGCCTCCAGCCAGGCACCGGACGCGGCGTCGAGGTTGGTCCCGCCCGTCGGGGACGCGTCGTCCAGGGCCCGGAGGAAGGCGTCCAGCAGCGTCGCGGCGCGGGCCAGACCGGTGCGGGACAGCGCCGTCGCCGCGTCGGCGATACGGGAACGGGCGGGAACCGTCAGACGGCGCAACCCGCTGTGCGGCACCGCCGACAGCGCGGACAGCGCCTCGTCCAGTGCCGTCGCCAGCGGATCGGACGGGCGGTGCGCCACCGCCGCCAGGGCCGCGGACCCGTCACCCGCGGCGAGATCGGGCACGACCGTTCCCGTCGGGGTGAGCACCGCGATCGGATCGATCGTGATGCCGCCCGTGACCCGCCGCACCGCACCGCTGACATGTGTGGCGCCGCCCTCCAGCGCGGCCGCCAGGGCGTCGGGCGCACCGGGGCACTCCGGCCGGTAGGCGGACACCACCCGCGCGGACGTACCCGAGGCATCGCGCACGACGGCTTCGAGACGCTGCTCGGCCGGGTCGTAGCCGACCTCCTCCACCGCGGACAGCTCGACGACATGGACGGACTCGGCCTCGACCCGCGGCCGGATCAGCCGGGGCGGTCGCCCCTCCCAGCCCGCCGCCAGCGCGGACAGATCCCGCACCAGCAGGGGCTCCGGAAGATCCGTCCAGGCCGTGCCGACCGGCGTGATCGTGGAGGTGCCGAGTGCGCCGCGGCCGACGGTCAGCGCGCGGCTCGCCGTGCGCCGCACGCTCTCGCTGACCAGGCTCCCGGAGGCCAGCGACCGCAGCGGCGTCGAGAGCACCCGGCGGGTGGACAGCAGGTGGCCGGAGAGTTCCTTGCCCTCGGCGGCCTCCCACGCCCTGCGGAGAACCAGGACGGCTCCCGCACCCGGATGCGCGAAGTACACCTCGGCGACGAGGGACTGCGGCGAGCCGTGGACGCGGCAGCCGAGCGAGACCAGCCGGACCCGCCGCAACGGGGTGTCCCCGGCCTCGCGCGTGCCCAGCACACCCGGGAGCGCCGCGGCCCTGCGACGGGCGTGCAGCTCCGTCAACAGAGCGGCCACCGACTCCGGGCGGTAGCGCGCGCCGCGGTCGGCGTACGCGGTCAGCTGGTCCGTCAGCTCGGTCAGCACACCGGCCGGCCAGTGCAGCGACCGGGCCGTCAGACCGGCGGCGGCCCGCGCGAGGGCGCCACCGTGGACCGGCCCGACATGGGCCACCCCCTCCGCCAGCAGCTCGCCCGCCAGCTCGACGGCCGCGTCCAGCGCCGGTCCGGCCGAGGGCGGGACGGTGGAGCGGCCACCGACCTGGACGGGGACCGACCGCTCCTCGGGCCCCGCCGCGTCGGCGGCCCGGCACGCCCACACCGCAAGCGCCACCACCTCGCCGCGCAGCGCGGCTGACGCGTCCGTCAACGCGTGCGCGACCTCGCCCGGGACGGGGAAGCGCACGGTGCAGGCGGGCAGTTCCACACGGGGCTCGGGACGGTCCGCGGTCGGGCGGTGCACCACGGCGGCATAGCCGCGATCGAGGGTGCGGCGGGCCGAGGCGAGAGGACGGGCGCCGACGGCGGCGGCGAGCGCCTCGTCGTCGGTGGTGCCGGGGGACCAGTCGACGACGGGGGGAGCGGCTTCGGCCGTCCCGTACCCGGCCTCGCGCTGGTGGGCCAGTACCAGGGCGACGAGGTGGCGGCACACACCGGGTGCGGCGCAGCTGCAGGTGCCGTCGTCGAGACCGATGCCCGGTGGCAGGGCCGTGACGGTGCCGTCGTCGAACCGTGCCCGCAGCGTGGTGTCCGGGGCGATCGTGAGCACGGGGGCCGTGCCCGCGTCCAGTTCCTTGGTGGCCCGCTTGACCAGGCCGCGGTTGGCGAGTTCGGCGAGCGTGTCCGTGGTGAGGGCGAGCAGTTCGGGGCGTGCGGCGGCCGTGCCGCCCGGTGCGTCGGTCAACGGCCCAGCCTCTCGGCGACGAACTCGGCAAGGTGACCGGGCGTCATCGCGCCCACGTGCGCCCCGGCGTCGGCGAGCCGGCCGGCCAGTTGGCGGTCGTAGTACGGGTCGGCGTCCTCGTCGAGCGCGGCCAGCCCCAGGACCGTGCTGCCCTGCTCGACAAGGGCGCGTACCGTGCGCACCAGGCGGTAGGGGTCGCCGCCCTCGTAGAAGTCGGTGACCAGCGCGACGATCGTGCGCCGCGGATTCTCCACGAGTCCCGCGGCGTACTGCACGGCGCGAGCGATGTCGGTGCCGCCGCCGAGCTGGACCCGCATGAGCAGTTCCACCGGGTCGGTCACCTCGGCGGTCAGGTCCACCACCTGGGTGTCGAAGGCGACCAGATGTGTCTTGAGGCCGGGCAGACCCCACAGGCACGCCGCGGTCACCGCGGAGTGGATCACCGATCCGGCCATCGAGCCCGACTGGTCGACCAGCAGGATCAGTTGCCACTGCGTCATCCGGCGTTGGCTGCGGGAGCGGAAATGGGCGCGTTCGATGAGCAGGCGACGCTCGGCCGGCTGGTAGTGGGCGAGGTTGGCCCGGACGGTCCGCCGGAAGTCGAAGTCCCGTGCCAGCGGGATCCGGCTGGGCCGGTGGGAACGGTTGCCGTGCAGAGCCCGCCGGACCTCCGGCCGAAGCCGTGCCAGCAGCTGTGCCACCACCGACTCGACGATGCGCCGGGCGAGCCGCAGCACCTCGGGGTTCATCAGATGCTTGGTCCGCAGGACGGCCCGCAGCAGTGTCGGGCTCGGCTCGACCCGCTCCAGCACCGCGGGGTCGGTGACGATCTCCTGGATGGCGTACCGCTCGACGGCGTCCCGTTCGAGGCGCTCGACGGTCTCCTTCGGGAACAGCCGGTGGATGTCGTCGAGCCAGTCGATCGTGGTCAGTGCGGACGGCCCGTCGCCTCCGGTGCGCGGGGTGGTGCCGGACCGGCGCACACCGCGTCTGGCGAGATCCGGGTCGCGTCCGTAGAGCCAGTCGAGGGCCGCGTCGCGGCCGGCGGCGGCCGGGCTCGGTGGGCCGGTGTGCCGTTCGGCCGCCGAGCCGAGCAGCAGACGCCAGCGTTCCAGTCCCGTGTCGGGCATCGGGCCGGGCCCGGGCGTGTCCTGGGGACCGGGTGTGCGGTCGGGCCCGGTCATGAGGCGGCTCCCAGCTCGTAGCGGGCCAGCAATCGGGACACGGAATCCTCCAGGGCGTGCGCCCGGGCGATCAGCAGCGGATCCGCCGAGGTCCGCAGCAACGAACGCGACGAGCCGTGCACACCGCGCCGTTCCAGCAGGGCGGCGGCGATCCGCTCGCGCTCGCGCGGCGGGAAGAACGCGAACGCCTGACGCAGCGCCGGCAGGCCCGCCAGGAACTCGTCCTCGGGCAGCGCGCGGACCAGGCCGTCCAGCACGGCGACCAACGACTCGGCGTCCCCGGTCTCCCGCCCCTCCCCGGGGATCGCGGCGTCGGTCATCTCGTCGCGGGCGAGCGCGAAGAGTCCGGCCAGCCAGTCACCGAGCGCGTCCGCCCCGGCCCTCGCCACCGCACGTACCGTCCCGGGCGGGCCGTCCGGGAGATCCGGACCCTCCGCGAGGCCCGGGACCCTTGCCAGAGCCCGGTGCAGCCCGAACGCGGCCCCGCGCAGATCGATGGGTGCCTCCGGATCGCCGCTGATCCGACGCGCCGCCGAGACCACCGCTCCCGGCGGGACCGAGAGCAGATGCGGGGCGTGCAGCAGCGCGTCGCGCACCGCGACCACGGCCCGCAGACGGGGGAAGTCCACGCCCGAGGCGCCACGTGCCCCTTCGAGGAGCCACAGCAGCCGTTCCGTCGCCCGATCGATCACGGCGGCCGGCAGCGGACCGTCCGCCATCCCGAACACCCGGTCGTGCCGCCACAGTCCCAGGGCCGTGGAGAGAATCTCCCCGAGCGCGCCGACGTCCCGCAACTCACCCGCGCAGGAGACCAGCTCGCCGAGGAGCCGCTCCGAGAACGCGCCCATCCCGCACAGCACGGCGTCGAACAACGACCGGGCCAGATCGTCGGCCCCGGACGGCGTGTCCCGGGTCCGGTCGGCGAGTGCCTCCGCCGCGGCCTGGGCCAGCGTCGCCCCGTACGCTCCCGCCTCCACCAACGCGGCCTCACGCCCCGGAGCGGGCCGGGCCTCCCAGCGCTCCGTGAAGACCGGGTCGCTCCCGCGCTCGGGACCGGCGGTCCGCGTGTGACCGGGGACGCCGAGTACGCGCAGCCGGTGCAGCACCCGGCTGCGTTCGAGATCGACGGCGCTCGTGAGGTCGAGCCGGTACGAGGCCTGCGGACCGCCGTCCAGCGACAGCGCGGCCAGCCGCGACGCGACATCGTGGACCAGCGGGGGCGCCGGGGTGGCGGGGTGGAGCCGACCCGTGCGGTCGCCGCCGCACGCCGCCACCATCTCGACGACGACGGGGTGGGCGCCCGCCTCCAGCACGCCGCGGCTCGTCCACGGCAGCGGGTGGTCCAGGTCGTCCGTGATCAGGGCGCCCGCGAGCCCGTCGAGCACATCGATCCTGGCGGGGAACGGGTGGCCGCGCAGCGCCGTGAGCCCCTGGGCCAGGCTCCGCGCGGCGATCAGGCCGGACGTGGACACCGGGACCCTGCGTGCCCGAAGCCGCTCGACGACCGCACGCAGCAACCCGTCCGCCGCGGCCTCCGGGCCCGCTTCCCACACCCGCTGGTAGTAGCCGGGAGACGGCATGCCCGACTGGTACCCGGCGAAGGCGTCCAACTGCCGGAACGAGTACGGCACGAGAAAGCTCCCGGCCATGGCCTCCTCCGGTGGGACGGGCACTCGCGGCCACCCGTCCGCACCGTGTTCCCAGGCGTCGCGGCCGTCGTCCGGTCCGCCGTCGCCCGGCCCGTCCCCGGGGACGTCCGGTGCGGCGAGCGCCCGGAGCGCCGGCTGGTGGAAGCCTCCGGTCACCACCAGCACCGGCCGGTTCCCGGCCGCGGCGACCGCCGCCCGCACCCACGCCGCCATGTACGACTCCCGCGCCCGGTCGCCCCCATCGGCCCGCGCGTCACCGCGCACGAGCGCGAAGTAGGCGTCGAGTCGCTCCGCGAGACCGTCGTCCGGCTCGACCTCGAACAGGCGGTCCCACAGCGCGTCCGGCGAGTCCACCGCGAAGTGGCGGCACAGCCGGTCCGTGGCTTCCGCGTAGCGGATTTCGGTGTCGGCATAACGGTTGGTGCGCTCGGCGAACGCCGGGTGCCAGGCCGGAAGGTCGATGAAGCGGACCTCCGCCCCGGACGCCCGTCCGGCCCGCAGTGCGACCCACTCCGGCGAGTAGTCGCACAGGGGGGCCCACGACGTCGCCGCCCGGTCCCCGTCGCGGTAGTGGCTGAACACCGCGACCGGCAACGCGTGCCCGAGCAGCAGCTCGCCCAGCCGTCCGTTCATGTCGGCGGGACCTTCGACGAGCACCTGGGCGGGGCGCAGTTCCCCGATGGTCCGCTCGACGAGCCGTGCGCAGGCGGGGGAATGGTGCCGTACCCCCAGGAACACCGCGGACATCAGTCGGCCAGCAGATGGCGTGCGTCGTACAGGGCCTTCCACACCGGGCCGCGACGGCGCGGCACCTGCTGCTCCAGGTAGCGCCGCAGCCGGGCCAGATCCTCCGGGCTGTCCTTGGCCGCCGTCCCCGCCAGACACGCCACCACGTCGGCGGCGGTGCCCGGTTCGCCGCGGAGGAACCAGCCCCGCACCCCCACGGCATGGGCGACGGAGACGGCCTCCGCCGTACTCATCACCGCGGCGGGGCGGCCCGTACCCGCACCGGACCCGCCCGTGTCCCCACCGCCCGCGCGCAGCTCGCGGAACGTTCCGACCAGGACCTCCAGCACGTCCCGGTCGGGCGGCGGCTCCACCCCCGAACGCCGCAGCAGGGTCGTCACCTCCGCCTCGACGAGGGCCAGTTCGGTGTCCAGGTCGGGGATCGGGAACACCGTCTCGAAGTTGAAGCGCCGTTTGAGCGCCGCACTCATCTCGTTGACGCCCCGGTCCCGGGTGTTGGCCGTCGCGATGACGTTGAACCCCTGCCGGGCGAAGACCATGCCGTCCGGCCCGACCAGCTCCGGAATGGCCACCACCCGTTCGGAGAGCAGGGACAGCAGCGAGTCCTGCACCTCCAGCGGACAGCGGGTGATCTCCTCGAACCGCACGAGGCGGCCCTCGGCCATGCCGCGCAGCATCGGAGCCGGCACCAGCGACCGGGTGGAGGGGCCCTCGGCGACCAGCAGCGCGTAGTTCCAGCCGTACTTGATCTGGTCCTCGGTGGTGGCCGCTCCGCCCTGCACCGTCAGGGTGGAGTCCCCGCTGACCGCCGCGGCGATCAGTTCGGAGAGCAGCGACTTGGCGGTGCCGGGCTCCCCGACCAGCATCAGTCCGCGGCTCGTCGCCAGCGTGACCAGGGCCCGGTCCACGAGCGAGGGGTTGCCGACGAACTTCCGGCGGATGCCCGTGTCCGCGTCACCGATGACGAAGCGGCGTGCCGCGCGCAGGCTCAATTCCCAGCCGGGCGGCCGGGGGGCACGGTCCTGTGCACGCAGTGCGGCCAGCTCGTCGGCGTACCGCACCTCGGCCGGGGGCCGCTGCACGCGTTCGGGAGCGTCGTCCGGCGCCCCGGCGAGCTGTTCGTCCCGAACGGTCATGACGCGGCACCCTCGGTGAGTTCGGTGAGGTCGACGAGGACTTCCGACACGGTCACGGGGTCGATCCCGGTGAAGCGGAGCGGGTATTCGCGCCGGGCCCAGTGGTCGTCGGGGCGGTTGTCGAGCCAGATCGTCTCCAGGACCTGGTCGGGGAACACATCGACCGCCCCGGCCGCGATGCCGTCGCTCAGCCCGATCACCAGATAGCAGTCGTCGGCCAGCTTCTTGGAGATCCAGCGCTCCACCCCGGCATCCTGCGGTGCTCCGCGCTCCCAGCCGCGCCGTTCCAGTCCGAGGACCTTTCCGGTCGGGATCTTCAGGCCCTCGAACCGGGTGAGCCGGTTTCCTTCGGACTCCTCGGCGGACAGCCCCAGCACCGTCCGGCCGAGCTGGGGGAACGGCTGGAGGATCTCGTAGTCGGCGAACACCTCGGCCCAGTCGGCAAGTCCGTCACCGAGCCGCAGCGGGTGCGCGAGCCGCACCACCGCGTCGTCGGCCGGCTCGAAGACGTCGTCCTCGACGTCGGCGAACGTGCGGTCCTCCGCGACCCGGAAGGCGGTGGGCGCGCCGTGCTCCGTCTCGCTCAGCCACACCAGCCTGCGCACCAGGTGCCGGAGCAGCGGATGGGCGACGAACAGCTCCCGGAACTCCCGCGACGTCCAGGAACGGCCGGACACCATGGCGGACTCCAGGCGGCGCACCTGATCCGACGCGATCGTCCGGACGTCCTTCTTCAGGGCCATGAACCGCTTGCGTTCCGCCGGGGCCAGCTCCGCGTCGTCCCGGGCGCCCGGCTTGGGCAGATCCTTGCGGCGCTTGCCGTCCTCGTCCAGCACGTACGGCCGCAGCTGTTCGTCGAACCCGACCGTGAAGGTGCGCGTGCCGTAGTCGATGACGGTCGAGCCGTTCTCGTCCAGGCCCAGGTCCGGCACCAGGCGGTCGGAGAGCTGTTCCCCCGTCAGACCCAGCCCGGCGGCGACCTCGGAGATCTTCTCCGTGGCCCGGGCCTTCAGCCCCTTGAACTTCACTCGCTGCGCGACCGCGTGCAGATGCAGGAGCGCGACATCGCTGCCGATGGCCGCCAGCACATCGAGGCCCTCGACGGCCCGGTGATGGGCGCCCTCGCCGGGCCAGGTCCGGATGACGGGCGTCAGCCTGCGCACCGTCTCGTCGTCGCCCAGCAGTCCCAGAGCGTGCAGCACCCACGACTCGTTCGCGGGCAGATTGACAAGCTGCCACTGCTCGAACAGGGCCCAGGCGAACTCGGCGAGCGCCGTCGGTTCGGCCGTATCGACGAGTGAGGCGACGCCCGGATACACGTCGCCGGACTTCGACAGCGCCAGCATCATCACGGCGTGGCGCACCGACTGCTCCGGGAGCGCACCGCCGGAGCGGACCGGGATCTGTGGCAGCAGCGCGGGTTCGGCCCAGGCGGGCACCACCGGCATCCTGGCGGGCAGTGCCCGTTCCAGTGGATCCGTGGCCAGCAGTACCTCCACCGAGGCCAGGGCCTCGGCGCCATGGGCGCGAGCGCCCTCGCGCACCGCCTCGTCGCCGTGCAACGAGGCGATCAGGGCCAGTGCCCGCTCGGCGGCGCGCTGTGCCGCACCGGCCCTGCCCACGGCGTCGGGCACCAGCAGCGGGGCGGCGGCGACACCGTTGCGGACGAACCAGGAACGGGCCGTCGCCGCGGTGGACTTGAGGCGGACCGCCCAGTCCGCCATGTGCCGGGCGACCTGCACGTCGACGAACGGGAGGAGTACCGGTGCGAGCGAGGCGGGCTGGTGGGGGGGCGGTCCGCAGCAGCAACGGCAGCGCGGCGAGACCGAAGCGCGCGGCGATCGGCCTGAAGGTGTCCCCGGCGTCCCACAGATCGGCCGGGGCCCAGGTGGCGAGATGAGGGGCGACGAACTCCTCCGGGCCGTGGACGTAGAGCCATGCCGAGGACAGGTGCTCCCCGCGCAGCTCGTGCATCAGCTCGGCGTTGTCCTCGTTCCATCCCTTCCACGGGCCGCGGTGCCGCTTCGTCGTGTACCAGGACGTGGTGGCCGCCCAGGCCTCCTGCTCGTGGGGCAGCCATGCGACCGCGGGGGAGGACTCCGCGACCGGGCCGTTCACCGCCCGTGCCTTGACCCTGGTGCGGGGACGGGACCAGGGGGGTGTGGTGAGCACGGCCGGGAGGGCTTCCGCGGGGGCGTCGGGAATCAGGTCCACCGGGTCGAGCATCGGTTCCACGACCTCCGCGATCCCGGGGGCGAGGTCCGCGAGGGCGAGGGACACCAGCGCGCGGTGCGCGCCCAGATGGCCCCGGAGCAGTTGCGCGGCCCGACTCGCCGCGGCCGCCCCCGGGCCGTGGAGGGACGCGGCTGCCAGCAGACGCGTGGCCCGCACCGGGTAGCGGCGCATGGCCTCCAGGAGCGAGGGACGGACATGCTTCGACTCCGCGTGCGCGAGCAGGGCGAGCAGTGCCTCGTCGGTGGGGATCTCGACAAGGTCGTCGGCGGTCGCCTTCACGGCGTCGGCGTAGTGGTGGCCCGCGTCGAGGTCATCCGTCAGCAGCGGGCCGAGGGCCGTTCCGATGCCCTCGGCGATCGTGCCGACGAGGGCCGCGTTGTAACGAAGGGACGGCCGGTGCGTGAACAGTGCCACCTGGTCCGCGGAGTACAGCGAGCTGAACACCATGGCCAGCAGGGCGTCGTCGTGCTCGTCGAGCACCACGGGATCGGCGCAGAGCTCGTCGACCCACGCCCTCTCGCTCGGTGCCAGGAAGGAGACGATGATCCTGCGCACCGCGTCCGTGCGGCAGGAGGCCAGCGCCTCGACCGTCGCGCGGTAGGTCTCCTCGTCGGCCGCGGCGAGCAGCGTGCGGACCCGGTCCACGACCGGCCGACGGTCGCGGGACCGGTAGGCGTTATGCGGGCGGGTGAGCGTCTGCAGGCGCGGTGCGGTCCGCCTGCCGCCGCCGTGCTGGGAGGTGACGTCGACCATCAGCAGCTCGACCGCGGCGCGTGCGGCGAAGGGCAGACCGTACCGTTCGCACCAGGCGTTCGCCCAGGCGGAGTCCGGCAGGGGCAGTGAGACGATCGCGGTCAGTACGGCCGCGCCGACCGGATCCGGCTCCCCGGCGAGCTGTGCCCGCAACCGGTCGGCCAGCCCGGCGTCCGAGCCGGGCGCGTCGAGGAGTTCCCGGATCCAGGACGCCGTCTCCGCGATCGCGGCGTCGATCTTGGCGACCGTGTCCGCCGGTGTCCTGCCCGGCACACGGCGGTATCCGCCCCGCCGCGGGTGGAGCACCTGCTTCCAGTTGGCGGGGAGCGTGAAGGTGTCCTCGTCGGGGAGGACCGGGGGCTCCTCGGCGGCAGGCGTGTCCGGGGCATCCTGGACACCTCCGGCCGCCGGGGCGGCTTCGGGCGACGACACGGCGGGCGCGGCCGGGGCCGCCACCTCGACGTACCCCTTCCTCTCCTTCTCCGCGATCGTCCTCAGGACCTGCGCCGCCGCGGCGTCGGCCGACGCGTACTCCTTCGTCCGCGTGCTCCCGTCGCTTCCGCAGCGTCCATAGCGCACCGTCACCACGGAGCCCTCGGTCCCGGTCTCCCAGAACTTCGACGCAGTGCCCTCGACGTACTCCCAGCGGCGCACGGCCCCGCCCCCTTCACATCCGGACAACCCGCGGTTCGGCAGGTTTTCGATCAGTGGTGCCACAGTAGAACGGGCCACTGACAACGGAGCGTCACCCGGGTGCTCGCGCGAGGAAACCGCAGGTCAATCCTGATGCGGGATGCTCCCCGTGCCGGGCGGCGGACGAGGGAACGGCACCGTCAGGGGGCGGACACCGCCCGCGTGCCACCGGACGGCGCCCACGACGGCGTCACTCCGGTGACCTGGCAGACCATCAGGAAGAGGGGGATGGGCGGGGTGTACGGCGTGCGGTTGTCGGGGTGGTGGATCAGCTTCGGCCGTCCCGCCGGAATCCGTGCCCCCCTCGCGTAGTCGGCCTGCGCGGGCCAGTCCAGGTCCAGATCGGAACCCGCGGGGACGATCCACCACCATCGGTCGTCGTCGGCGAAGACACAGCCGGTGCGCGGCAGATGGGACATCAGCCGGAAGCCGTACCGGGCGGGCACGCCCACCGCGTCGCACCCCAGGGTCGCCGACAGGGCGGGAGGCAGCGGCAACTGCATCGTCGCCGTCCCGGCCCGGCGGCCGGACTCCCGGGAGCGGCGCGCGGTGAGCAGGTGGGACACGGCGTTCCTCAGCATGGCAGCTCCGCGCCGTGCGGCAACTCGGCCCAGACGATGCGGCCCGAGCCGAACCCGGCGTAGCGGGAGCCCCAGGAACTGCTCATGGCGTCGACCAGCAGCAGCCCCCGGCCGTGTTCGTCGTCGGCGGTACGGCACAGCCGCGGTCCGCCGGGCTGGTGGCCCTGGTCCTGCACGGCTATGCGCAGCCGTCTGTCGAGACATCGCAGCTCGCACAGGACACGGGCGCTCCTGGTGTGCACCACCGCGTTGGTGACCAGCTCGGAGACGATCAGGACCGCGGCCTCGTGCGTGTCCTCGTCCAACCGCCACTCGCCGAGCCGGGACCGTGTCAGCCGCCGTGCACCGGCCACGGACTCGGGGTGCGCCGGCAGCGCGAAGCAGTACCGGAGCGCTTCCGTCCCGGGGCTGAGGTCCATGAGCCGGGGGATGAGCGCACTGCCAGGTGCCACAACCATTCCTCACAGTGGGGGCTGCGTCACACTCCGCGATCTCACGCGAATGAGCACGGTCGTGACTACGTGAACTGGTTCACTCACCAACTCTCCCCCTGTCTTGAACACTTGGCAAGAGGCACTCTGAAAATTTCAGAGTGGCTGTGTTCTGGGTGGCCCGCACGTGGCACACTGCTGCCAAACAGTGCATGGGGAGGTCTGAAGTGAGCGAACCGCGGTCCGCCCCGACCGTGGGTCAGGTCGTTCTCGGCAAGCGCCTGCAGGATCTGCGGGAGCGTGTCGGCCTGAGCCGTGACCAGGCTGCCAAGGTGCTGCGGGTCGCACCCGCGACGGTACGCAGGATGGAGACTGCCGAAGTCGCACTGAAAATCCCCTATGTCCAGATGCTGCTGAAGGCGTACGGCGTTCCGGACGCCGAGGTGGACGCCTTCGTGGAACTGGCCGAGGAGGCCAACAAGCCGGGCTGGTGGCAGCGCTACCACGATGTGCTGCCCGACTGGTTCAGCATGTACGTCAGCCTGGAGGGGGCCGCGAGCCTCCTGCGCATGTACGAGCCGCACTTCGTCCCCGGCCTGCTCCAGACCGAGGACTACGCCCGCTCGGTGATGCGCACCGGGGCCGTCGGCCAGACCAGGCCCGAGGACATCGAACGTCATGTCGCGCTGCGGATGCGGCGCCAGTCCCTGCTCCACGGGCCGAACGCCCCGAAGGTGTGGGTGGTGATGGACGAGACGGTTCTGCGCCGGCCCGTCGGCAGCGTCGAAGCCATGCGCGGGCAGATCGACCGGCTGCTCGAAGCCACCGAGATGCCGCACGTGACGCTGCAGATCGCGGAGTTCTCGACCGGCCACCACCCGGGTACCTACGGCCCCTTCGTCCTCTTCCGATTCGGAGTCCCCGAACTCCCCGACATGGTCTACAGCGAGTACCTGACCGGCGCCGTCTACTTCGACGCGCGCCCCGAGGTGGCCTCCTACCTCGAAGTCATGGACCGCATGGCGGCGCAGGCCGCGACTGCACAACGCACGAAGGAACTCCTCCGGGACTTCCGCAAGGAGCTGTGATGGATCCCATATACAACGGCATGCCTGCCGCCGATCTCGGCACCGAGGGCTGGCACAAGCCGTGGAGCGGTGGGAACGGGGGCAACTGCGTCGAGGCGATGAAGCTGTCCGACGGCAGGATCGCCGTGCGCCAGTCCGCCGATCCCGACGGCCCCGCCCTGATCTACTCCCCGCGCGAGATCGCCGCCTTCATCCAGGGCGCCAAATCGGGACAGGCGGACTTCCTGCTCACCTGACCCGTCGGCCGACGCGCGAACCGGCAGTCCTTCGCCGCGTCGGCCGCCGTCCGGTCCGAGGCGCCTGTTCCATCCGCCTCCCGGACCGGCGGCCTTCCCTCCCGGACCGACAGCGCCTTTGCCCGACCCCGCAGCACCGGAGACCGATTCGGCCCCCACTTCTGTTGTTCGTCGACCTATGGACCCATGGAGCGCGCTATGACCGGGCACGACCCCCGAGCCGTCGAGATCGACACCAGCAGGCCCCACCCCGCACGTATGTATGACTGGTTTCTCGGTGGTAAGGACAACTACCCGGTCGACGAGCAGATGGCCCGGCAACTCCTGGCCGTGGACGCCCGGGGGCGCGACATGGCCCGCGTCAACCGGGCCTTCATGCACCGGGCCACCCGGTGGCTGACCGAACACGGCATCCGCCAGTTCCTCGACATCGGCACCGGCATACCCACCGAGCCTAACCTCCACCAGATCGCCCAGCGGACCGCCCCGGACGCACGCGTCGTCTACTGCGACAACGATCCGATCGTCCTCGCGCACGCCGCGGCCCTGCTGCGTTCCACGCCCGAAGGAGCCACCGAGTACATCCAGGCCGACGCACGCAAGCCGGACATCATCCTTGAGGAGGCGAGCCGGGTCCTCGACTTCCGTCGGCCGATCGCACTCTCGCTGCTGGCCCTGCTGCACTTCCTGGACGACGAGGACGGCGCGGCCGACCTCGTGGACCGACTTGTCGAACGCCTTCCCTCCGGCAGCTTTCTGGTGCTCTCGCACACCACCGGGGACTTCGACCCCGAGGGGGCGGCGAAGGCGTCCGCGCTGTACAGGGCCCGCGGGATGACGCTGCGGTTGCGTTCGCACGCAGAATTCAGCACCTTCTTCCACGGGCTCGAACTCGTCGAGCCGGGCGTCTCGCTCTCCGCCGAGTGGCGCCCGGAGCTCGGCGAGGCCGTCGACGTCCCCGGCGGCCCGCCGATCCCGGGCTACGCGGGGGTGGCACGCAAGCCCTGACCGCCCGGGTGCCCCGGCCCCGGTCCACCGGGCCGTCCGGCCCGCAGGCGACAATGGGGCCATGTCACGACGCACCACACGACCGAGGCGGTCCGCCACCTCAGCGGGACGGCCCCCGGCGATCACCGCCGAGTCCCCGTGCCCGTGCGGCCTGCCCGGAACCTACGCCGACTGCTGCGGCCGTCTGCACGCCGGAGCCGCCGCACCCACCTGCGAGGCGCTGATGCGTTCCCGCTACGCCGCGTTCGCCGTCCGGGACGAGGCGTATCTGCTCCGCACCTGGCACCCCGACAGCCGTCCGCCCGCCGTCGACTTCGACCCAGGGACGCGGTGGGTGCGCCTGGAGGTCCTGGAGACAGCCGACGGCAGCGCGTTCCACACCACGGGGACGGTCACCTTCCGGGCGCACTTCACCGTCGGCGGGCGGCGGGACTCGCTCCACGAGAAGAGCCGTTTCGTGCGATCCGGCGGGGCCTGGGTGTACGAGGCCGCGGAGTTCGAGGCCGGGGCGAACGGCTGACGAGGCCGTGACACCGGACCGGGGGGCCCGCCTCCCCGTGCGCGGAGGAACGCCGGCCGCGTCCGAAGCCCGCCCCGATTCGGCCGGGAACTCCTCGTCGAAGCGTCGGGGAAGCCGCGGTCCGGGCTCAGGCGGACGCCCCCACCGGCGTCCTCGCCGGGGAGAGTTCCTGGGCGAGGTCCTCGGCCAGCAGCCGTTTCGCGATCGTGTCCACCGCCGCCCGCAGCCGCCGGTCGTCCGGGCGGCCACCGTGCTCGTCCAGGCGTTCGTTGAGCCATCGGCCCCACGCGGCGTCGATCACCGCGGCCTCCCGGCTCCCGGCGGCCGTGTGCGTGAAGAGACGGCCGTCACCGGTGAGGAATCCCTCCTCGATCATCCGGTCGAACACCGGCACCAGCACCTCGGGCGGCACCCGGTGCCGGGCCGCGATCAGCCCCAGGCCCGCGTGACCGACCATCCGGGTGAACAGTTCGACCTGCATCACCGCCCAGGCCCCCGCCATGTCCAGCCGGGTGTCGGACTCCGCCACGATCCGCCGGGCGGTGTCCGGCCCCGCACCGCGAAGGATCTTGGCCACGGAGAACTCCAGCAGCTTCGCGGAGTCGCCGGCGGACGGCTGCGCGAAGCCCTCGCCCATGTCCGTGGAACCGACCCGCGCTGTGTCCCGCAGGGGCACCTGCTTCAGGAAGAACGCCACGACGAAGCCCAGGACCGCGACCGGTACCGTCCACAGGAACACGGTCTGCAGTGTGTCGGCGTACGCGCGGACCAGTGGCGCGGCCTGCGCCGCGGGCAGACCGTGCAGACCGGCGGGGCTCTGTGCCGCCTTCGGCAGCACCGCGGGATCGCCGCCCGCCCGGGCCGCCGCCGCGACCCCCTCGGCCAGATTGGGGGCGAGCGCGTTGGCGTAGATGGTGCCGAAGACCGCGGTCCCGAAGGCACTGCCGAGGGTGCGGAAGAACGTCACGCCCGAGGTCGCGGTTCCCAGGTCCGCGTAGTCGACGGTGTTCTGCACCGCGATGGTCAGTACCTGCATGGACAGCCCGATGCCGGCACCCAGTACGAGCATGTACAGCGACTCCGCCCATACCCCGGTGTCCGGGCCCATCCGGGAGAGGAGGTACAGGCCGATCGCCATCACCAGCGAGCCCACGATGGGGAAGATCCGGTACCGGCCGGTGCGGGAGACCACGCTGCCGCTGAAGACCGAGGAGACGAGCAGGCCGAAGACCATCGGCAGCGTGCGCACCCCCGAAAGCGTCGCCGAGTCCCCGTCCACGTACTGGAGGTATGTGGGCAGGAAGGTCATCGCGCCGAGCATCGCGAAGCCCACGATGAAACTCAGCACCGAGCAGACGGTGAACACCGGATTCCCGAACAGCCGCATCGGCAGCATCGGCTCCCGGGCCCTGAATTCCACGAGGCAGAAGCCGGCCAGGGCGACGACACCGGCCGCGAAGAGACCGAGGACGACCGGCGACCCCCACGCGTACGCGTTGCCGCCCCAGCTCGTCGCCAGGATCAGCGCGCTCGCGCCGACCGTGACCATGGCGATGCCCGCGTAGTCGATCACCGGCCGTCCGGCCGCCCGCACCGACGGGATGGTCCGGGCTGCCGCCACGACCACCACGATCGCGATCGGGACATTGACGTAGAAGGCCCAGCGCCAGCTCAGATGGTCGGTGAACAGGCCGCCGAGCAACGGCCCGATCACCGTCGACACCCCGAAGACCGCGCCCAGCGCGCCCTGGTACTTTCCTCGCTCGCGCAACGGGATCACGTCGGCGATCAGCGCCATCGACGTGACCATCAGCCCACCCGCGCCGATGCCCTGGACCCCGCGCCAGACGATCAGCAGCGTCATGTCGGTCGCGAGTCCGCACAGGAACGAACCGGTGATGAAGATGACCGCCGAGAGCTGGAAGATGATCTTGCGGCCGAACAGGTCGCCGAACTTGCCGACCAGGACCGTCGCCACCGTCTCGGCGAGCAGGTACGCGGTGACCACCCAGGACATGTGGGCGGCGCCACCGAGGTCCGAGACGATCGTCGGCAGTGCGGTACCGACGATCGTCTGGTCGAGAGCGGCCAGCAGGATGCCCAGCACGATCGTGACGAAGACGATGTTCCGGCGGCGCGGGTCGAGCACGGGCGGCGCCGGGGCGTTCTGCGCGGTGGGGGCGGTCTCGCTGGCGGTGGTCACGCCTGCACCCTCACACCGGCTTCCGGCTCGCGCATGTGGGGGACGGCCGGACGGGGTGGGCACGCGCTGGTCCGGCTCGTGCCGGTCGGCGGGGGGCTGCCCACCCGCTGCCCCGGCCGCCGACGCGGTTCACCCCGGCGGCCGTCTGACCGCGGCGGCCGGGGCGGGTCTTCGAACCCGCCCCCGCGGGCCCCGGGACGCACTTCGGCGGCGGCGCCCGTGCGGGGCGGTCCGGTGCCCGGTCACCACGTACTGCCGGGACGTACCGGCAACCGCGGATGATGGGCGGCGAGGACCTTGTTGGCACGCGCCAGTTCCGAGAGCGCCTGTTCTCGGTCGGCCTGGTCCTCGGCGCACAGGCGCGGGCCGCGGAACCTGCGTACCTCCCGCGCGGCACACGCGGCGTCGAGTTCCGCGCGCAGGATGTGCGGGGGGATGCAGGATCCGATCAGCGCGGCGACCCGGTCCGGGATCGGCACGGGGACGAGGAGGTGTGAGGCGGTCATGGGGGGTTCCCTCTCGGATGGTCGGCCAGGAGGCGGTGCGGGACGCGGCCGCCGGGTGGGCGGCCGGCTCCTCCTGTCTACGGGACGCGGTTGCTGGTTTCTCATCGGGAGCGTCTCCGTGTGGCAACCGTTTGGGAGTGACCGGCTATTTCCCCTTACTCCGGGGTAAGTTGACCTGCCGTGCCGGGTGTGATCCGGCCCCGGTCCGTCCGTTCGGTGGTTCACAGGGGAACGTCATTGCTCCGGGCACGTAATTGGAGCTGGAGGGCGCGCAGTACGGCCTCGGTCGAGAACCGGGCCGACGGCTCCACGAGTTGCTCCCCGAAGATGGATTCCAGACTGCGCATCCGGTAGCGGACCGTCTGCGGGTGCACATCGAGCAGCTCGCCCATCTGGGCGGCGGTGCCACGGGTGTCGAGCCAGATCCGCAGGGTCTCGATCAACCGCTCCCGGCGATTCGCGCTGATCCCGGCGATGGGAGCGAGTTCGCGTTGCGCGAGCCGGTCGAGGAGCGCGGTGTCGGACAGCAGCCAGAGCGTGAGCAGATGGTCCTCGCAGAGGACGATCGGCGCGTCGTCGACGACGCCCGCGTCGACGAGTTCGAGCAGACGACGGGCCCATCGGATCGAGTCCGGGGCCATGGTGGTGGGGACGGTGAGGCCGACGGCGGCGCGGGTGTCCAGGAGCGCCCGGTCGAGCATGCGTCTTCGCGCGCCGTCGAGCGGTCCCGGGATCAATAAGTGGGGCTGGGGCTCGGTGAAGTCGACGAGGACGTCGCGGTCGGCGCCCGGGCAGCCCGGGTCCGCCGAGGGGCGCACCGCCACGAGCGTCACCTCGTCGGGCACGGTCCAGCCGGTCTGTTCGCACAGCTCGGCGATGGCGGTCCGGGGTACGGGGCGTCCGGCGAGCAGCAGATGCAGCAGACGTCTTCTGAGTGTGCCGGTGTGGTCGGCCGAGGCCGCACGGACCTCCAGGTAGCCCTCCCGGGACAGCGTTTCGAGCTCGTCGACATAGGTGAACAGCGCGTCGGCGAAGGCGAGCATCATGGTGGGGGAGAGGTTGTAGCGTCGGCCGACCTTCTTGGCCCGGCGCAGCGCGATCCGTGCCCCCAGCCGGTAGGCGCCGTGCAACTGGTCCAGGCTCCGGCCCTCGTACGCCTCGAACCGGCCGAACCTCCGGCACATCTCGTCACGCAGGGTGGAAGGGGCGGTGGGCTCGGCGACCTGGTCCACGAAGACGGAGATGCTCTGCTCCACGCCCACGCGGATGCCCTGCCCGTACGGACCGTCGAGCAGCCGTGCGTACTCGGGGTAGGCGCGGGTGACCTCCAGCCCGATCTCCTTGATCAGACTGGGTATCTCGGGACGCACGATCGCAGCGAACTCCTGCGGCAGCGGTCCGAGCGGTTCTCCGAGTTCCGAGGGTTGTGCAACTCCCGGCATTCCTCTGTCCTTGCTCTCCGGCGCCCGATGGGGGGTGGGCCGTGGGAGGAGCGCTCCCAAGCCGTCAGGTGCGTACCAACGTGGGCTGCCGAAGATAGTCGACGTGCGCGGCTGTGGACACAGGCACGACAGGACGAGATGCAGGGGGCACCTAACCGGTATGACGGGTGCGGGTCGACGAGACTCCGGACCCAAAGACTCCGGTTGTGCGGGACGGGGCGCCGTCGATTCTGGCGTTCCGTGACAAGAATTCCTGGAAATTCCGGGAAGACCTGTGCCGTTTTCACCTGTGAGGGAATGCGGTGCGGCTGTTGCCGGGGCGGACAAGTCGACCGTCTCGATGCGAGGAAGTCAAGTGGGTGGGACGCTATTTCGGTGGCCCGGCGGCATTCGGTGGTGATCACGGGCTTCCCCGGATCCGGACCGCACGGAGGCCGGAATGCTAATCGGCCACGATCGCCCGGCGCCTCGTCAGTATGTGAGTGCTGTTCCGGGGCGCGGACTCTGCCGCGACGCCACTCGTGTGACGGGGCACGGAGGCATTCTTCCGGGGCTTTGACGTGGAGAGTTGTCCACGGGGCAGTCCGCGGCGGGGCGGTCGGACGGGCGGTGGCGGGCCGCCGTGAGTCCCTGATTGCTCACTTCCGGACAAGAATCCTGAGGGCCTCTACGCGTCGCGCAACAAATTTGTTGGCTGAGATTCGCGCTTCCGGAGATTCTTCGTCCCGAGTGTTGCGGAGCCACGTTACTCGACCGTAGCGTCATCGCCGAACGCAAGTGGTCGCGCAGTCGGTCAGGTTGGACTGCCACTTCTCTGTCCTGTGCCCCATCGGAGTTCCAGCCATTTTCGGCGGGACGGGTTCTCCGCATGGTCACGCCTTCTGAAGGGAAATGGAACCGTGAACACCCTTGCACGCAGAGCCGCATTCGTCACCGCCGCACTCGGCGCGGCCATCGGCATGACGGTGTCGTCGGCCTCGGCCACCACCACCTCGCACTCCTGGGCGGTGAGCCCGGGCGGTGCGTTCACCGCCAGCGCCACGCTTCCGACCCTGGACGTGCCCCTCGTCCAGCTCGTCTGCGACTCCTCCGCGGTGTCGGCCGGGACGCTCCAGACGACCAGCGCCGACGGGGTCGGCATCGGGAGCATCAACAACATCACGTTCACCGGCTGCGACGTGGGCGGCATCTCCTTCACCGTCTCCATGAAGGCGTCGCCCTGGAAGATCAACGTCACCGAGCCCAACGCCACGCACTCGGACTGGGTCGACGGCACCGTCAGCGACATCTCGGCGCACATCTCCGGTGTCGGCTGCAACGCGGACTTCACGGGCAAGGTGTACGGGCACTACGACAACACCAAGGGCGCCCTCGTCATCGACGGCACGGGAAGCGACCTGAAGGCGTCCAACGCCAGTTGCCTCGGCCTCATCAGCAACGGTGACGTGGCAAGCTTCAACGCCGAGTACGTGGTCGGCCCGAAGCAGAAGATCACCGCCACGTCGTAACACGGCGGCGTTCGGCGGGAACAGCCCGGATCACGTCCGGGCTCGGGGTGGCTGCGGACCGGGGTCCGCCGCCACCCCGATCGGCCGTTCACGGCCGCTCCGGCAGGACCGGACACCCGCAAAGGGCCCGGACCCACCGGGCCGGGGCAGCGGCGGCACGACAACGGTCAACTCGACACCCCGTATCAGGGAGGACGGCGCCAGTATGAATGTGAAGCCCATGGGGATCGACGGCAGGCGTTCGGTGCGCCTGGCATCGGTCGCCACCGTCACGCTGCTCGCAGGACTGCTGTCCGGGTCCGGATCCGCGGCCGAGGAAGGGGGCGCCGAGGCGACCGTCGGCTACGACTGCGCCCTGCCGGGCGGGACCGGCCGGGTCGCCGTCGGGGTCACCACGGACTTCCCGGAATCGGGGACCGCCGGGACACCGTTGGAATCGGGCCCGGTGACGGTCGACGTGCGGCTGTCGCGGGCGGACCTGGACACACTGGTGCCGGCCGGTACGGAGGTGGTCGCGAGCACCGCGGCACTCGATGTGGAGGTCGGGCAGAAGGACCGCTCGGCCACCGCGCGGTGGACGGATCTGACCGCCCCGGGGTCCGCGATCCCCACCGAGGGGGACATGAGCCTGGCGCACACGGGGGCCGTGCCCTCGGTGACGCTGCCGGCCGAGGGCGACGCGACCTTCACCGCGGGCCGCCTTACCGTCGAGCTGCGCCCGGTCACGGACGGGGGCGCGGAGACGGGAACCGCTTCGGGCACGTCGGTCACCTGTGAACCCGCCCCGGACGCCGACCGGGAACTCGCGACAGTCCCGGTCTCGGGTGATGCCCCCGATCCCTGGCCCTCGCAAAGCGCGGGCACCGACCGGTCCACCGACCCGGCCGCGAAGACCGGCGGGACGATCGCCGTGGAGCCGGGGAAGGCCCTGGCGGCGGACGAGGACCCGTGTCCGGTCGATCCGCCCACGGGAACGGTCGACTGGAGTGACGCGCCGAAGCCGCCGGAGGGCGCCCCGGTCACGGAACTCGACATCCCCGGCGGCGGCGGGCTCGGCTGCGCCTACGCGGTGGGACTGGCGAACGTGTACAAGCTCAACGGTGCGATGATCGTCAACGATCCCGCCAAGAACCCCGGCCTGATCAGCGTGGAGGTGAACGTGCACCGGGGGCTGCGGGCCAAGACCGCGGAGGGCGGAACCTATCTGCGGCTCGACTCGCTGGCGAACCTGGCGCTCCCGGACGCCGATTCCACCTTTCTCACCTTCGGGTTCCAGCCGGTCTCCGCGAAGGTGGAGTTCGAGAACGGGCCGATGACCATCTCGACCGGCAACATCGGTGACGCGCCCAACAAGAAGTACTTCGCCACCGCCTCGTTCACCCAGTCGCTGCGGATCCACGATGTGAAGGTCAACGGAACCCCGCTGGACGTGGGCCCGAACTGCCGCACCGAGAAGCCGTTCAAGGTGGTGCTGAACGGGGACTTCCCAAAGTACGTCAACGTCTTCCTCGGCGGTCCCATGAACGGGACGGTCGACATCCCCGCGTTCTCCGGCTGCGGGACCGGCGGCGAGGACCTGGACAACCTGTTCACGGCGGCCATCTCCGGCCCGGGGAACGTCATCGCGATGAACCAGGGGATGACCTGTGTCCCCACCGACAGCAGCACCTTCTGCCCGCCGACCATGCCGGCGCTGCCCGGTCAGGAGACCCCCGTCCGCTGACCGGGCCCCGGGCGCGTGCCGGCCGCTGTTCCCGCGGCCGGCGGCGGCTCCGGGACGGCTGTGGGGGTCGTCCCGGAACGCGTCGAGGGGGCCGTCCCTTCCGGACGGCCCCCTCGGCTGTCGGTCACGCGGGGCGGCTACCGGGCGGCCGAGTGCCAGTACTGCGACATCAGCCTGCCCGCGTCGGGGGCGACGCTGCTCGGGTCGTTGACCGTCGCCACATAGGTCCGGGCGTCGTTCAGGACCACGTTGTTGTTGCCCGGGGCGGAGGGGAGCCCGGTCTTCAGGTTCACTGCCCAGTTGAGCAGGTCCAGGCCGCAGCCGTTGGCTCCCGGGACCGCGTACGCGGTGTCGGTCTGGTTGGCGCCGAGCAGACTGATGCGGCCCATGACGCCGGCCGGGTCGGGGGTGCCGTCACCGGCGAACTGCTGGGTTCCGGGGGTGGGCCGGGTCAGGTTCTGCGGGCGCAGGAGGATCGGGTCCGAGGCGGAACCGATGTAGCACTTGTCGCCGAGGAGCGGGTTCTCCAGATGGATCCGCACCGGCAGCGTGATGATCGGCTTTCCGGTGGTGACGCCTGCCAGCAGCTGGAAGTCGCTGGGGTTGTTGACCGATTCGATGGTGGCGGTCACCCGGTTCAGCGAGGCGTTCGTGATCTGGTTGCAGATTCCGGTGATCACCGGAATGCCGCTGGGGCACATCAGTCCGAGCAGCCCGCCGGGGATCTGTGCGGAGTCGGCCACCAGGGCGCCGCCCGCGGGCGAGACCACTGTCGACCCGCCGCCGGGATGCGTGATCACACCGACCTGAAGGTCGCTGGCGCCCACCGGCACCACGCTGTTGCCGAGCTTGATGGAACCGCTCGCCGAGTACGAGGAGACACAGACCGCGGTGTCGTCGATGCCGTCGGCTGCCAGCATGGCGGGATCGTCCACCGGACACCGGTTGAACGGCGCCCAGTTGCCGTTGAGGCTCGTGGCGGCGGTCGCCGAACCCACGGAGGCGAAGGCGGCGAGTGCGGTGAAGGAGGCCAGCAGGCCCAGGCGTGCCCGTGTCGAACCAGATCTCATGTCGTCCCCTTTTTCAGGCAGCCGCCATCGGGCGGCCAGGTGAGCGGATGTGCTCGGTCTTCCTGTGACGCGCCGGAGCCGGCGTCGTTCGCGGTCACATACGTCTCGGGCGCACAGGTCATCGATGTGCGGTACGGGTGCCGGGGCCGGGGTGAGCCATGCCGAAACGGACTCCCCATTCACCGCGCCGTGAGGTTACTGGCGGGAAACACCGCCGCACAATCCCGCCGATTGAGATTGTTCCGCCGAAACCGACTTCTCGTCCCGGGATGAGCGCGCCGCGAGGGCGAGTTGTCACCGGGTGCGCAACATCCGATGACGGAACCGGCCACCTCCGCGAAAGCCGACCTACGCGGGGGGCGGGCTGCCGCATATTCGTTTCCGCCGGTCCGGGCAGTGCGGTCGGCGGGTCCGGGATATCCGCACCCGTTCGTCCGGGCCTTCGTTTCTTGTCACCCGAAGACAGTTCTTCCCGTTCTCCTGCTCATTCGGTGAGCAGAACACCAGGGTGCGACGGGTGCCCGCGAAAACTTGGAGAACTGGTATTGCCCGGCCAGGTTACCCGGCCGTAGCGTCGCCCCCACAGGCAACTCGACAGCTCTGTCCGGTGGTTGCTCCCTCTTCCGGAAAGGAGTCCTCGTCGTGACCCGCGCGCGGGGATTTCCTGGCCGGACGACCTCCGTGCCGGATGCCGGGAGGCGCCGCGAGGCTGTTCCGGGCCCGTCGCCGAGACCTTCCGCGGTACGTGGAACCGGCCCGTTCCGGCTGCTTCGCGTACGCATGTCCCGACAAGATCCGCACGGGGGTTTGTCATCGCGTGACAAACAATCCGGATCTTGAAGAAATGGCTGTTCAAGGGCTTGTCCTGGCGGTCCCGGTGAACTTAACGTGCGCCCCTCGGTGCACTTCTGTCACTTCGTGAGTGCATGCAGGAGGTGGGATGGGAATCGAAGTAGTCGTCGAAGGCCTTACCAAGTCTTTCGGCAAGCAGAACATCTGGCAGGACGTGTCTCTCACACTTCCCGCAGGCGAGGTGAGCGTCATGCTCGGCCCGTCCGGCACCGGAAAGACCGTTTTCCTCAAGTCCATCATCGGACTTCTGAAACCGGAGCAGGGACGCGTCCTCATCAACGGCGTCGACATGGTGAACAGTCCCGAGCGGGACATCATGGAGACCCGCAAGCTGTTCGGGCTCATGTTCCAGGACGGTGCCCTCTTCGGCTCGATGTCGTTGTTCGACAACATCGCCTTCCCACTGCGCGAGCACACCCGCAAGAAGGAATCCGAGATCCGGCGCATCGTCATGGAGCGGATCGACATCGTCGGCCTGCTGGGTTCCGAGGGGAAACTGCCCGGCGAGATCTCCGGCGGCATGCGCAAGCGGGCCGGCCTGGCCCGCGCCCTCGTGCTGGACCCGCAGATCATCCTCTGCGACGAACCGGACTCCGGACTCGACCCGGTCCGCACCGCCTACCTCTCCCAACTCCTCATCGACCTGAACGCGCAGATCGACGCGACGATGCTGATCGTCACCCACAACCTCGACATCGCCGCCACGGTCCCCGACAACATGGGGATGCTGTTCTGCCGCAACCTCGTCACCTTCGGCCCGCGCGAGGTGCTGCTCACCAGCGACGAGCCGGTCGTCTCCCAGTTCCTCGCGGGACGCCGGGAGGGGCCGATCGGCATGTCCGAGGAGAAGGACGCCGCCACCCTCGCCGCCGAGCGGCTCACCGCGGAAGGGGCGGGGAACACCCTCGTCGCCGGGGAGCGCACCGTCGTGCCGCAACTGGAACCCTCACCGGGGATGCCGGTCCGGCAGGCCGCGCTGCGCCGCCGCGAACGTGTCCTGAGCATGATGGGCCAGCTGCCCGAGGCCGCCCGGACCGCCATCATGAACAGCTACACCCCGGCCACCGGCGGTGTGCGACCTTGACCGCCGAGATTCCGGTGCGGCCCCCCGAACCGGCCGCCACCGATGCCGCGCCGGCGAAACGGCCACCGGCGCGCAGAGAGCCGACCCGGCTGCTCGCCCCCCTGCGCGAGACCGGGAAGCTGTTCGCGCTCGCCCTGTCCGTGACCCGTGCGATCTTCCGGCGGCCCTTCCAGGTACGGGAGTTCATCGAACAGTTCTGGTTCATCGCCAGCGTCACCATCCTGCCCTCCGCCCTCGTCTCCATCCCGTTCGGCGCGGTCATCGCCCTCCAGGTCGGATCGCTCACCCAGCAACTCGGTGCCCAGTCGTTCACCGGCGGCGCCAGCGTTCTCGCGGTCATCCAGCAGGCGAGTCCGCTCATCGTGGCCCTGCTCATCTCCGGCGCGGGCGGCTCCGCGATCTGCGCCGACCTCGGATCGCGGAAGATCCGCGAGGAACTCGACGCGATGGAGGTCATGGGCGTCTCGCCCATCCAGCGCCTGGTCGTACCGAGGGTGCTGGCCACCATGTTCGTGGCGGTCCTGCTCAACGGACTGATCTCCGTCGTCGGCACCCTCGGCGGCTACTTCTTCAACGTGATCATGCAGCACGGCACCCCCGGCGCGTACCTCGCCAGCTTCTCCGCCCTGGCCCAACTGCCCGACCTCTACATCAGCGAGGTCAAGGCACTGATCTTCGGCTTCATCGCGGGCATCGTCGCCGCCTATCGCGGACTCAACCCGCGCGGCGGCCCCAAGGGCGTCGGCGACGCGGTGAACCAGTCGGTCGTCATCACCTTCATGCTGCTGTTCTTCGTGAACATGATCCTCACGGCGATCTATCTCCAGATCGTCCCCGCGAAGGGGAGCTGAGAGACGATGTCCATGCTCGGCTGGCTGGATCGCTCCGGCGATCAACTGGCTTTCTACATACGCGCGTTGATCTGGATCCCGCGTACCCTGCGGCGCTATCTCAAGGAGGTGCAGCGACTCCTGGCCGAGGTCGCCTTCGGCAGCGGCGGGCTCGGGGTCATCGGCGGAACCATCGGCGTGATGATCGCGATGACGCTCTTCACGGGAACGGTCGTCGGCCTCCAGGGATACGCCGCTCTCAACCAGATCGGCACCTCCGCCTTCACCGGCTTCATCTCCGCCTACTTCAACACCCGTGAGATCGCCCCGCTGGTCGCCGGCCTCGCGCTCTCCGCGACCGTCGGCGCAGGGTTCACCGCCCAGCTCGGCGCGATGCGGATCAACGAGGAGGTGGACGCCCTCGAAGCGATGGGGGTGAGGTCCATGCCGTACCTCGTCACGACCCGGGTCATCGCCGGAGTGGTCGCGATCATCCCGCTCTACGCGATCGGGCTGCTCTCCTCCTACGTGGCGTCCCGCTACGTCACCGTCCTGTTCAACGGACAGTCCGAGGGCACCTACGACCACTACTTCAATCTCTTCCTCTCGCCGGACGACGTCCTGCTGTCCGTGCTCAAGGTCCTCATCTTCAGCGTGATGGTGATCCTCGCCCACTGCTACTACGGATTCCGCGCCGAGGGCGGCCCCGCGGGGGTCGGCATCGCCGTGGGCCGCTCGGTGCGCAACGCCATCGTGCTGATCAGCGTCACCGACTTCTTCCTCTCGCTCGCCATCTGGGGCGCCACGACGACCGTGAAGGTGGCCGGATGACGCAGCCACGTACGATCCGCCGCCGCCTCGCCGGAGTCGGGTTCCTGCTCGTGCCCGTCGCGCTCGTGTGGACCTCGGTCGCGGTGTACAACAAGGACTTCACCCACGACGCCACCGTGATCGTGCACGCCGGAACCGTCGGCAACGAGATGCACGACAACGCCGACGTGAAACTGCGCGGCGTCGTCGTCGGACAGGTCCGCGCGATCGAGGCCGACCGCGACGGGGCCCGCCTCACCCTCGCCATCCGGCCCGGCGAACTCGACCGCATCCCGTCGGACGTCACCGCGCAGATGCTGCCCACCACCCTCTTCGGCGAGCGGTTCGTGGCCCTCGTACCGCCCGAGGTCCCCTCCGGCCGGTCCCTGAAGGCGGGCGACGAGATCCCGCAGGACCGTTCCAGCAACGCCATCGAACTGGAGCAGGTCCTCGACAACGTCCTGCCGCTGCTCACCGCCGTCCAGCCGCAGAAGCTGTCCGCCACCCTCACCGCCGTCTCCCAGGCACTCCAGGGCCGCGGCGAGAAACTTGGCGAGACCCTCGTCACGCTCGACGCGCACCTCAAGGAGCTCAACCCCCAACTCCCCAAACTCAACGCCGACATCAAGGAACTCGTCAGGGTCAGCGCCGTGTACGCCGACGCGGCCCCGGACGTCCTGGACGCGCTCACCGACTTCACCACCACGAGCGGCACCCTCGCCGAACAACAGGCCGGGCTCGCCGACCTCTACGGATCGACGACCGCCTCGGCCCAGGACGTCACCGCCTTCCTGCGGAAGAACAAGGACAACCTCATCCGGCTCTCCGCGACGGGCCGGCCGACCCTGGAGACCCTCGCCACGTACTCCTCCGAGTTCCCCTGCACCCTGCGTACCATCGCCGCCTTCGTCCCGGCGATGGACAAGGCGCTCGGCAAGGGCACGAACCAGCCGGGGCTGCACGTCACGCTGAAGACCGTGCCCTCCAAGGGGAAATACGTGGCGGGCAGGGACACCCCGGTCTACGACGCGACCGGCGGGCCGCACTGCTACTCGCTGCCCTACGTGGGCAACACCGTGCCGACCGCCGATGTCCGCGCGGCGGACCGGAGCGCGTCGTCCGGCTCGGCGCCCGGCGCGCCCGAGGAGGTCCCGGCGGCCGACGCGTCGCTCGGCATGCCCAACTCGCCCCAGGAGAGCCGGCTCGTCAACGAGCTGGTCGCTCCTTCGCTGAAGGTCCAGCCGCAGAGCCTGCCGGAGTGGAGCAGCGTGCTCATCGGCCCGGCCTTCCGCGGCGCGGAGGTGAAACTCAAGTGAAGCGCCGCTCGCTCGCGGGGCCGCTCGCGAAATCGATCGTCTTCATCCTGGTGACGACCCTGGCCACCACCGTGCTGGCGCTCTCCATCGCCAACACCGGTGTCGGCGATACCCGTGCGTACAAGGCGCGGTTCACCGACGCGACCGGACTCGTCGTCGGCGACAGCGTCCGGATCGCCGGGGTCAAGGTGGGACAGGTGGAAACCATCGAGGTCGCCGACCGGCGGCTCGCCGAGGTCGGTTTCACCGTCCGGAGGGGACACAGTCTTCCGGCGTCGGTGACCGCGTCGATCAAGTACCTCAACATGGTCGGCCAGCGGTACATCGACCTGGGCCGGGGAGCCGGACCGGTCGGCGAGACCTTCGCCGCCGGCGCCACCATCCCGGTCTCCCGCACCACGCCGGCCCTCGACCTCACCCAGCTCTTCAACGGCTTCCAGCCGCTGTTCGAGGGGCTCTCCCCGCCGGACGTCAACAAGCTGGCCGGTTCCATCGTCCAGGTGCTCCAGGGCGAGGGCGGCACCGTCGACAGCATCCTCCAGCACGTCGGCTCGCTGACCGGCACCGTCGCCGCGAAGGACAAGGTGATCGGTGAGGTGATCAAGAACCTCAACACGGTCCTGAAGACCGTCAACGACCGGGAGGCCGGCTTCAACGACCTGGTCGTCACCCTGCAGAAGCTCGTCACCGGCTTCTCCGCGGACCGCAAGCCGCTCGGGCAGGCGGTCACCGCGATGGGCGCCCTGACCACCGTCACCGCCGACCTCCTCACCGACGGGCGCCAACCCCTCAAGGACGACATCAAGCAGCTCGGCCGCCTCTCCGACCGGCTTGCCGACAACTCCCCGAAGATCGAGAACTTCCTGCAGAAGACACCCGCCAAGATGGAGGCCATCAGCCGCATCACCTCGTACGGCTCATGGCTCAACCTGTATCTCTGCGAGGCGAAGGTCCACGGCGTGACGACCAGCGACGGCAGCCCACCGCCCACCGGCATCGCGATCACCCAGCCGAGGTGCCTGTCATGAGGATCACACCCATACGGGAACGCAATCCCGTCGCCGTCAGCATCGTCGGCCTGATCGTCCTCGGCCTCCTCGGATTCGCCGCCTACCGGGCCGATTCGCTGCCCCTCATCGGCGGCGGCACGTCCTACAGCGCGGACTTCACCGAGTCCGCCGGGCTCACCGAGGGCGACGAGGTACGGATCGCCGGGGTGAAGGTCGGCAAGGTCACCGGGGTCGCCCTGGACGGAGCCAAGGTCAAGGTCACCTTCCGGGTGAAGGACGCCTGGATCGGCAACTCCAGCACCGTGGGCATCGCCATCAAGACGCTCCTCGGCGACAAGTACCTCGCGGTCGACCCGCTCGGCACCGGACCGCAGGACCCGCACGCACGGATCACGGCCGACCGCACCACGTCCCCGTACGACGTCACCCAGGCGTTCAACGGACTCGGCGAGACCATCGGGGAGATCGACACCGCGCGGCTCGCCGAGAGCTTCGAGACGATCTCGGCCACCTTCAAGGACTCCCCGCCGAACGTGAAGAGCGCCGCGAACGGGCTCTCCGCGCTCTCCAGAACCGTCTCCGAGCGCGACGCGCAGCTCGCCACCCTCCTCAAGGGAAGCAAACAGCTGACCCGGACCCTGGCGAACAAGAAGAGCAGTTTCGAGACCCTGCTGGAGGACGGCAACCTGCTCCTCGGCGAGATCCAGGCCCGCCGCGACTCCATCCACCTGCTGCTGACCGGCACCCGCGACCTGGGCACCCAGCTCACCGGACTCGTCGCCGACAACGACAAGCAGCTGAAACCGACCCTGGACGCACTGGGCCGGGTCACCGCGGTCCTGAACAAGAACCGCAAGAGCCTCGACAAGGTGCTCGCGCTCGCCGGTTCGTACAACCGGCTCGTCGGCAACACGCTCGGCAACGGCCGCTGGATCGACAACTACGTCTGCGGCGTCGTCCCGAGGAACTACCTGCCCGCCGACACCCCACCGGCCACCGGATGCATGCCTCCCCAGCAAAAAGGCGGCCACTGAGATGAGACTGACACGCATCGTCGGCATCGGGGCCGGCCTCGCCGTCGTGGCCGTGGCCGCCACGACCGGCGTGATGGCCCTGGACGACGAGGGCACCACCACCGTCACCGCCTACTTCGACCAGGCGACCGGGATCTACGCGGGATCCGACCTGCGCATCCTCGGGGTGAAGGTCGGCACCGTCGAATCGGTGAAGCCGCGCGGCAAGGAGGTCAGGGTCGTCCTGCGCGTCGACAAGGGGGTCAAGGTCCCCGAGGACGCACACGCCGTCGTCGTCGCCCCCAGCCTGGTCGCCGACCGGTATGTCCAGCTCGCCCCCGCCTACAGCGGCGGAGCCGCCCTCGCCGACGGCGCCGAGCTCCCGGCCGCGAACAACGCCACCCCGGTGGAGGTCGACCAGCTCTACGCGTCCATCACCGAACTCGCCGACACACTCGGCCCCGACGGTGCCAACGCACAGGGCGCCTTCGCCGGACTCCTCGACACCGGCGCGAAGAACCTGAAGGGCAACGGCAAGGACATCGGGGACTCCATCGAGCAGTTCGGCAAGGCGACGAAGACCCTCGACAAGAGCAGCGGCGACCTCTTCGACACGCTGTCCTACCTCCAGACGTTCACCACCATGCTGAAGGACAACGACGGCAACGTACGGGCCGCGGAACAGCAGCTGAACTCCGTGACCGGCTTCCTCGCCGACGACAAGAAGAACCTCGGCGCCGCGCTCAAGGAACTGGGCACCGCGCTCGGCCAGGTCAAGACCTTCATCCAGCACAACCGCTCCGCGCTCAAGAAGAACGTGGACGCACTGGTCCCGCTCACCCAGACCCTCGTCGACCAACGGGCATCCCTGGCCGAGTCGCTCGACACGCTCCCGCTCTCGGCGGGCAACGTCCTGAACGCCTACGACCCGAAGAACCGCACGCTCAACGGCCGCACCGACCTCAACGAGCTGAGCATGGGCGGCCCCGTCCTCCGGTCCGCCGGACTCCAGGGGCTCGCCCCGGTGGACGCCGAGCGCCGACGCGCGCTGCCCGCGCTGCCGCTCCCCGAGGTGGGCACGGTCTACGGCACACCCGAGAAGGCCGAAGCGGCCAAGGGCAACGGAAGGAAGGGGGCGGGCCGATGAGCAGGAAACCCCGCAGACCCGTGGCGCTCGCGGCCACCACCCTGGTCGCGCTCGGCGTCTGCTGCACTCTCGTCCTCACCGGCTGCGCCGCCCCGCAGTTCTCGGGCATCGAGGAACTGCCGCTGCCCGGCGGCGCGGACCTCGGCGACCACCCGTTCGAGATCACCGCCGACTTCGGGGACGTCCTCAGCCTCGCGCCCCAGTCGTCGGTGAAGGTCAACGACGTCGCCGTCGGCCGCGTCACCAAGATCTCCCTCGCCCCGGACAGCTGGCAGGCCAGAGTCACCATGCGGGTCAACGCGGAGGTCAGCCTGCCCGCGAACGCGTACGCCCACCTGGAACAGTCCAGCCTGCTCGGCGAGAAGTACATCCAGCTCTCGCCGCCCGCCCGCGGCACCGCGCAGGGGACCCTTGGCGACGGCGACCGGATCCCGCTCGCCCGCACCAACCGGAACCCCGAGGTCGAAGAGGTCTTCGGCGCCCTGTCGATGCTCCTCAACGGCGGCGGCATCAACCAGCTGAAGACCATCACCACCGAACTCAACAAGGCCATGGCCGGCAACGAACCCAGGATCCGGTCGATGCTCGGCAGGGTCGACACCCTCGTCACCGACCTCGACGCCCACCGCGAGGACATCACCGAGGCGCTCGACGGCGTGAACCGGCTGTCGGCCACCCTCGCCTCCCGGAAACAGCAGGTGGGCAAGGTTCTCACCGATCTCAGCCCCGGCATGAAGGTCCTGGAGAAACAGCGCGGCTCGCTGCTGACCATGCTGCGCGCTCTCGACACCCTGTCCACCGTCGCCGTCGACACCATCAACCGGAGCAAGGCCGACACCATCGCCGACCTGAAGGCCATCGCGCCCACGCTCAAGGCGCTCGCCGACTCCGGGAACGACCTGCCCGACTCCCTCCAGGTCCTGCTCACCTACCCGTTCACGGACGAGGTGCTGCGCGGGGTGAAGGGCGACTACCTCAACGTGTACCTGGACATGACGGCGGCACCCGGCACGCAGATCATCCCGGCCTTCGACCCGGACGCGGTGACGACAGCCGCGTCGGGAGCGGCGTCCGTGCCGGTGGCCGACCCGGGACTGCCGCTGCCGCTCCCCTCGATCACGACCTCGGCGACGGCCCCCCGGACACCGAGCACCACCACCCCGGCATCGGCCCCGGGCACGACCCCGTCCTCGCCGACGGACGCGCCGTCGTCCCCGGACCTGCCGTCGCCCTCCGAGGGGAGCAACCGGTGATCACCCTCGCCATCAGGCTGAAGAACATCGCGTTCCTGGTCATCGCGGTGCTGGTGCTCGGCTACCTGGGAGTCCGGTACGCCGACCTCGGGCACTACGTCGGGCTGCGCGACTACTACACCGTCAAGGTTCAGCTCCCCAGAACCGGCGGTCTGTTCACCCACTCCAACGTCACCTACCGAGGCGTCTCGGTAGGACGGGTGGGTCCCATCGAACTCACCGACGACGGCGTCGAGGCCGAACTGCGGATCGACAAGTCGGCGCCCCCCATCCCGGACGGCCTGAAGGCCGTCGTGGCCAACCTGTCCGCGGTCGGCGAGCAGTACGTCGACCTGCGGCCGACCCGCACCGACGGCCCCTACCTGGCGAACGGTTCGGTCATCGAGCAGACCGACACCACCGTTCCGGCCCCCGTGACCAATGTCCTCACCAGCGTCGACGGCCTCGCGAAGTCGGTCGACCTGGAATCGCTGCGGACCGTGGTCGACGAGTTCGGCACCGCGTTCACCGGCCGGGGGGACGACCTCCAGGTCCTGCTGGACACCGGCACCGACTTCGTGCGGGCGGCCGACGACGCACTGCCCACCAACACCAAGCTCATGGCCGACGGCCAGGTCGTGCTGCGCACCCAGGCCGAACAGGGCGAGGCACTCAAGGGATTCGCGTCCGGAGCCGAGGAACTGGCGGCGCAGCTCAAGGGATCGGACACGGACCTGCGCAGGCTGATCGCCGCCGCACCCGACGCGACGAACCAGATCAGCGCACTGCTGCGCGATCTCGACCCCGAGTTCGGCGTCGTCGTCGCGAACCTGCTGACCACCTCCGAGGTAGCCGTGACCCGCCAGCGCGGCATGGAGGAGCTCCTGGTGAAACTGCCCGCGGTGGCGGCGGCGGGAGCCAGCGCGGTCGACGAGGACGGAGCCCGGTTCGGGATGTCCGTCACCTTCTTCGAGCCGCTGCCCTGCACCGCCGGATACGGCGGCACCACCTACCGCAACGGGCTCGACACCTCGACAGGTCCCGCGGTCAACACCAAGGCCCGTTGCGCCTCGTCGCCCGGCACGGGCATCAACGTGCGGGGCAGTGCGAACGCGCCGAAGGGCGGGCCGGTGCCCGCGCCCGCCAAGCCCGGGGCGCTGAGCCTCGGCACCGACGCCGGGGGCACGCTCCCCGGCGCGCTCGGGGCCGTGGGGGACCCGGCACCCGCCCCGCGCGGCATGGCCGGGCTGCTCGGGCTGGGGGCGGGCCGATGAGCTCACGCACCCGAGGCCCGGCGGGCTGGGCGGCCGTCCTCGTCGCCGCGCTGATCTGCGCCCTCGGCGGCTGGTCGTACGCGGGCGCGCGCGGCGACGACACGCTCGCGTACGCCAAGAGCCGCGATGCCGCGCTGGCGGCGGGCCGGCACCACCTGGCCCGGCTGAACAGCCTGGACGGCAAGGACACCACGAGCGTGGACGCGGGGCTGCGGCAGTGGCTCGACGTGTCCACCGGCCCCCTGCACGACCAGCTCGCGAGGACCAGCAAGAAGGACGCCGAGGCCCTGCGCACAGCGGGCAGCACGGCGCGCGGCACCGTCACCGACGCGGCACTCACCGCGCTCGACGACCGGGCCGGCACCGCCGAGCTGATCGCGACCGTGGACGTCCGGATCACCGAGCGCACCGGCCGATCGGGCACCGAACGCAAGCGCTTCGAGGCCACGCTCGCCCGGACCGGGGACGGCTGGAAGGTCAAGGCGCTCACCGCGATCCCGGTCGGTGCCGCATGAGGAGCGGGGGAGGACGGCGATGGTGAGCACCGGCGAACGGACCGGAACCCTGGACGAGGAGGCGACGCAGCCGCCCCCGGAGGGGGCACGGGGCGCGGAGCCGCCCGAGGCGTCCGAGGCGTCGGACGACACGGTCACGGGCGGGGCGGGGCCCGACGGGACGGGGACGGACGCCCCGGAGCGGGAGACGACGCCGGCGGACACCCGGGACGGGGACGGGGTCCGGCCCGCCCGGCAGCGGATCCTCATGGGCGCCGTGGTGCTGCTGGTGATCGCACTGGTGGCCGCGGGCATCGGGCTCTTCGTCGCCGGACGGCAACTGAGGGACACACCGGCCACCGACAACCTCGCGCTGACCGACACCGCGGCGACCACCGGGGTCGTGGGCGACGTCAGCGACGCGCTCGGCAAGATCTTCACGTACGGGCCGCAGGACACCGCCCGGACCAAGGAATCGGCGAAGCAACTCCTCGCGGGGAAGGCACTCCAGCAGTACGCGGCGCTGTTCGGCCAGGTCGAGAAGCAGGCCGGCGACCAGAAGCTGACCCTCACCACCCATGTCGTGCGGGCCGGTGTCACCCGGCTCTCCGGCACCAGCGCCCACCTGCTGGTCTTCCTGGACCAGGTGTACGAGCGGCGGGGCGGGGCGGCCACCACGGCAGCCGCCCAGCTCTCCGTCACCGCCGAACTGCGGGGCGGGCACTGGAAGATCGTCGACATCACCGCCAGATGACCACCACCACACAGTGATCGACACGGACACCGCGGGACGCACCGCCCGGAGCGGTTCGGCCGGCAGGGGAGAGACAGCGATGGCACGGGTACGGACGAAGCACAACCCGCTGGTGGCGGTGGCGATCGCGCTCACGGTCGCGGCGGCCGCCGCGGCGGTCTGGGGCGGCTGGTCCTGGTACGGGGCGGCGCACGACACGTCGGCGTCCTACGCGCAGACCCGGGACGACGCGCTGGCGGCGGGCGAGCAGGCGGTGCAGAACATGAACACGCTCGACCACCGGAAGCTCGACGAGGGGCTGGACAACTGGGAGGACTCCACCACCGGCGAACTGCACAAGCAACTCGTCGAGGGACGGGGAGGGTTCGAGAAACAGATCCAGGAGGCGAAGACCGCGAGCACCGCCAAGGTGCTCTCGGGCGCGGTCACCGAACTCGACGAGCGGGCCGGCAAGGCGTCGGTGATGGTCGCGCTGCGCATCACCGTGACCGCCCCGAAGGCCGAGCCTGCGGTGAAGGAGAGCCGGATGCTCGGGCAGCTCACCCGCACCTCCGAGGGGTGGAAGCTCAGCGCCCTCGGCCAGGCGCCGGTCGGCAACACCGCCGGCTGACGCCACCGGCTTCCCATCCCGTCACCGAGAGGACCACCGGACATGTCGACGACCCGTCACCTCGTCAACCGTCGAAGGCGCCTGGCCACCGTCGCCGCGGAACGCGGCGGCGCCACCGCCCCACCGCGCGGGCCCGCGGAGCCGGGTGCATCACGAGCCGAGCCCGACTCCGCGCCCGCCGCCACGGCCACGGCCACGGAGGAGCCCCCGGTCGTCCGGGCGGCCGAGGACGACGCCGACCCGGAGGACGTCGCCGCGTCGGGAACGCGGGGCGCGGACGGCCGGGAGGAGCAGCGGAACGAGGCGGACGGGAAGAAGAGGGCGAGCATCCGCCCCCGGCTCCGGATCGGTCTTCCCGCCGTCCTCTGCGTCCTCACGGTACTGCTCGGCGCCTTCGCCGCCCTGGCCTTCGGCTCGGCGGCGAGCCTGCGCGACGAGCCGGCCCGGCACAACACCGCGCTCACCGACATCGCCCGCACCAGCGAGGTGAAGGGCCAGGTGTCGGAGGCGGTCGGCGCGGTCTTCTCGTACAACTACGCCGCCACCGCCAAGTCCGAGCAGGCGGCCAGGACCCACCTGGTCGGCAAGGCCGTCCAGCAGCACCGGGACATGCTCGCCCAGGTCCGTGCCCAGGGACAGAAGCAGAAACTCGTGCTGACCACGACCGTCACCGACAGCGGCGTCGAGCTCCTCGACGGCGACCGCGCCCGACTGCTGATCTACGCCGACCAGAGCAACACCCGTACCGGCACGTCGGACGAGACGACCTACGCGGCGGCCATGTTCGCCGTGGACGCCGTTCGCCGCGACGGCACCTGGCGGATCTCCGCCATCGACACGTTCGCCCGGTGACCCGGGGAGCCCGGTGATCCGGGCCAGAACCGGCGATTGCGGTGAGACCAGTGATCCGAAGGATGAGGGGAGCACCAATGAGATTCACCGGCACCACGCGGCGCAGGATCGGCGGCACCGCGGCCGCCGTCGCCGCGATGGCCGCGCTCACCGCGTCCCAGGCACCGGCCGTCGTCCGCCACGAGCAGACCCCGAAGGAGCGGCGGCAATCCGACGAGGTGGTGTGGTCGCAGGTGCCCAACGACGACTCCTACCACACCGAACTCCCACCGCCGAGCACACCGAAACCGCCGGAGAAGGGCGTGAAGCAGAGCCCGGCCGCAGCCCGGACCTGGGCCGAGGCGGGCATCCCCGCCACGGTGCTCGCCGCCTACCGCAAGGCGGAGGGCGTGCTGGGCCGCACCGATCCCGGATGCGGGCTGCCCTGGCAGTTGCTGGCGGCGATCGGCAAGGTCGAGTCGGGGCACGCGGCCGGGGGACGGGTCGACGTCCACGGCACGACGCTCACCCCGATCCTCGGACCGGTGCTCGACGGCGCCGGCTTCGCCCGGATCCCGGACACCGACGACGGCGTGTACGACGGGGACCGGACGTACGACCGGGCGGTGGGCCCGATGCAGTTCATCCCGTCCACCTGGGCCCACTGGGGCAAGGACGGCAACGGCGACGGGCGCCGCGACCCGAACAACGTGTACGACGCGGCCCTCGCCGCCGGGTACTACCTCTGCGCGGGAGCCCGCGACCTGACCGTGAAGGCCGACCTGGACCGGGCGGTCCTCGCCTACAACCACTCCGACACCTATCTGCGCACGGTGCTGTCCTGGCTGGAGTTCTACCGCGAGGGCGTCCACCCGGTGGCCGACGGCAAGGGCGTCGTCCCGAGGAGCCCCGGCGCGGGCGGTCCCACGCAACCGACGCGACCGGTCGGCGGCCCCGGCGCACCGGGCGGCGACATCGTCATCGGGCCCCGGCCCGGAGGTTCGCCCGGCCCCTCGCCGTCGGCGTCCCCCGGGCCGTCCGGTTCGCCGACCGGCTCCCCGCATCCGACCGGTTCCCCGGACCCCACCGACCCGGGTGGTCCGCCCGACCCGACCGACAGCGGATCCGCCTCGCCGGACCCCGGCACGACCCCCGACCCCGGCACCTCGGAACCCGGTTGCCCGACCGGCTCCCCCTCCCCGGACCCGACCGGCACGACGGAGCCGACCGAGTCCCCGTCACCGGAACCGAGCGGCAGCGAGGACCCGTGCGCCACCCCCTCGGGTGCGGCGTCAGCCGGCTGACAGCACCTCGGCCAGGTCGTACCGGGCCACCTCCTCCAGTTGCGCGTAGGTGCAGCTGTCCGGGGCGCGGTCCGGCCGCCACCGGCGGAACCGGGCGGTGTGCCGGAAGCGGTCGCCCTCCATGTGGTCGTACGCCACCTCGCAGACCCGTTCCGGACGCAGCGGCACCCAGGACATGTCCTTCTTCCCCGACCAGCGGCTCGGTGCACCGGGCAGCCGGCCGTGCTCGTGCGCCGAGGCGTCCGCCCACGCGGCCCACGGATGGCCCGCGAAGCCGACGCGCGAGGGTTCGAGTTCCGCGACCAGTTCCTCGCGGCGCCTCATCGAGAAGGCCGCGCACACCCCGACGTGCTGGAGCACGCCCTGGGCGTCGTACAGGCCGAGCAGCAACGAGCCGACCACCGGACCGCTGCGGTGCGGGCGGTATCCCGCCAGCACGCAGTCTGCGGTCCGCTCGTGCTTGATCTTGTACATCACCCGGGTGTCGGGGCGGTACGGCAGGTCGAGCGGTTTGGCGACCACCCCGTCGAGCCCCGCGCCCTCGTACCGCCGGAACCACTCCTCGGCCACCGCCGGGTCCGTGGTCACCGGTGCCAGGTGCACGGGGGGCGACGCGGCGGAAAGGGCCGCCTCCAGGACGGTCCGCCGTTCGGACTGACGCAGCGGGAGCAGCGACTCGTCGCCCACCGCCAGGATGTCGAAGGCGATCAGACTGGCCGGGGTCCGTTCGGCGAGCAGCCGCACCCGCGAGTCGGCCGGGTGGATGCGTTCGCCGAGCCGGTCGAAGTCCAGGCGGCCCTCGTGCACGACCACGATCTCGCCGTCGATCACGCAGCGCGGCGGCAGATTGTCCCGGACCGCGGTGACCAGCTCGGGGAAATAGCGGGTGAGCGGCTTTCCGGTGCGGCTGCCGATCACCACCTCGTCGCCGTCACGGTGCACGATCGCCCGGAAACCGTCCCACTTGGCCTCGTACTGCATACCTGGGGGGATCTTCGCGACGGACTTCGCGAGCATCGGCTTCACGGGCGGCATCACCGGCAGATCCATGACGCGATTCTCACCCGGGAGGCCGGTCTTCTCTCCCGATGTGCGGCATTGGTGAGCCCGGCCTACCGTGACCGTCATGGGTGCAGCGGGCAGAGCGGTGGAACTGGAGGTCCACGGACGGACCGTGCGGCTGTCCAGTCCCGACAAGATCTACTTCCCGGAGCCGGGCTACACGAAGAGGGACGTCGCCGAGTACTTCCTCGCCGTCGGCCCCGGGATCACCCGCGCCCTGCGCGACCGGCCGACCACGCTCCAGCGCTTCGTGGACGGGGTCGAGGGCGAGTTCTTCTACCAGAAGCGGGCCCCGAAGAACCTTCCCGACTGGATCCCCACCGCCCGGATCGCCTTCCCCAGCGGACGCACCGCCGACGAGATCTGCCCGACCGAACCGGCCGCCGTCCTGTGGGCCGCCAACCTCGGCACGCTCACCTTCCACCCCTGGCCGGTCCGCGGCACCGACACCGACCACCCGGACGAACTGCGCATCGACCTCGACCCCCAGCCCGGAACCGACTACGCCGACGCGGTGCGGGCCGCCCACGAACTGCGGTCCGTCCTCGACGACCACGGCCTGCGCGGCTGGGCCAAGACCTCCGGCGGCCGGGGCATCCACGTCTTCGTTCCCATCGAGCCGTGCCGGACCTTCACCGAGGTCCGGCGAGCCGCCATCGCCACCGGGCGCGAGCTGGAACGCCGGATGCCGGACCGGGTGACCACCGCCTGGTGGAAGGAGGAACGCGGGGAGCGGATCTTCGTCGATTTCAACCAGACCGCCCGCGACCGCACGATCGCCTCCGCGTACTCCGTGCGTCCCTTCCCGCACGCCCCGGTCTCCGCGCCGCTGCGCTGGGACGAGATCGACGACGCCGAACCGCGCGATTTCGACATCCGGACCATGCCGAAGCGCTACGCGGAACTCGGCGACGTCCACGCGGACATGGACGAGCACGCCTTCCGGCTCGACGGCCTGCTGGAGCTGGCCGACCGGGACGAGCGGGAACGCGGCCTCGGCGACCTGCCGTACCCGCCGGAATACCCGAAGATGCCTGGCGAGCCGAAACGGGTCCGGCCGAGCCGCGCCCGGCACGACGAGGACGGCGCCGCGTGAGCGCAACCGACCCGGGGCCCGCCGCACCGCACGGGGCCCATGGCCGGGCGCCGACCGGGGCCCGGAAGTGGGCCGTGTACAAGGGCTCGCCGTACTTTCCCGCCACCGTCCTGCTGTTCATCCTCGCGGCGGCGGCCGGGCTCTTCGCCGGCTCCTACACCTACGCCATGGCCAACCCGACCCCGCACCGGATCCCGACCGCCGTCGTCATCCGGGCACAGACCGGACGGGGCGAGGAGTTCGTGGCCGCCATGGACAAGGCCCTCTCCGCCTCCCTCGTCATCCAGAGGTTCCCGACCTGGGCACGGGCACGGGAGGCACTGGAGGAACAGCGGGTCTTCACGATCGTGCGGTCCGGAGGCGGCGGGGTGACGCTGGACGTGGCAAGTGCCTCGGGCGCCACCGTGGCACAACTGCTCGCCGAGTCCGCGGTGAAGGTCGGCCGGGCGATCGATGTGCCGGTCACCGTCCGGGACGTCAATCCCCTGCAGCGGGGCGACCCGCACGGCCTCGCCCTCTTCTACATCTCGCTCGCCGCGGTGATCGTCGGCTTCGTCGGGGCCATCCAGCTCAGCGTGCACGCGCGGGCGCTGGTGCCGCTGGAACGGATCGCCTTCACCGTCGCCTACTCGCTGCTCGGGGCGTTCGCCATCGCCGCGGTCGTGGACTGGTTGCTCGGCGCGCTGGACCTGCCGTTCGTCCACTCCTGGCTGATCCTCGCCCTCACCATGTTCACCTGCGGCATGGCCTTCACCATGTTCAACACCCTGATCGGGCGATGGGCGATGCTGCCCACCTGGGGCGTGATGGTGCTGCTGGGCAATCCCTCGTCCGGCGGCGCGGTCTCCTGGCCACTGCTGCCCTCGGTGCTCGGGCACATCGGCCGCTGGCTCCCGCCGGGGGCCTCGGTCAACGCCCAGCACACCGCCGTCTACTACCGGGGACACCAGTTCCTCTTCCCGTATCTGGTCCTCGCCGCCTGGGCGCTGGTGTCCTGCACGGTGTTCTGGGTGTGGCGCCACCGGCACCCGGGCGGCCGCGACCACGTGCCCCGGCACGCGGCATCGGCGGGCTGAGACCGGACGCGGTACCCGGGGACGGACATCCTCCGCCTCGCGGGTACCGCGTCCGGTGCGGGCCCGGGAGGCCTACAGCTCCTTGATCCGGATGTCGCGGTACGAGACCACGTCCGCGGCGCTGTGGACCTGGAGGCCGATGTAGCCGGAGGCGTACCGGCGTCCGTCGGTGCCCGGGTCGTCGTCCCGGGGCGGTTCGAAGAACTGCCCGCGATCGTTGTCGAACTCGTTGATCAGGACGCCGTTGCGGTAGACGGAGTAGTGCTGGTCCACCACCCGGATCTCGTAGTCGTTCCAGGTGCCCTTGGGAGCGACTCCGGCTCCCGCGAGCCCCACCCGGTCGAAGCCGTAGAGCGATCCGGTCTTGTAGATGTCGCCGTCCGGCCGGTCCAGGATCTGTACCTCATGGCCGTACTTGATGGCGACCCACTCCGGACGTGACTCCTCCGGATTGTCGTGGACGTCGGGGAAGCGGACGAACACGCCGCTGTTGGCGTTGCCCGCGCCGGGGGCGTCGTCCCGCCACTGGAGCTTGAGCGAGAAGTCGCCGTACTGCCGCGCGGGGAACCACAACATGCCCATGCCGTCCACGGTGCTGGAGCTGGTGAGGGTGCCGTCGGCATTGAGGCCGAACTCCCCGCCGCCGACCTGCTGCCACTTGGCGAACGACGCGGCGGTGCCGTCGAAGAGCTTGGTGTAGCCCTCGACCCGGCCCGGTGTGCCGATGCCCGACTCCTCGGCCGCCCGGTGGATCGTCCTGCGCTCGCGGGCGTCGATCACACCGGCCGCGAGCAGCTTGTCGAGGACACCGTCGACGTGCTTCAGGAACAGCGCGTGCGACGACCAGTCCTTCTCGTCCTCGATCAGTTCATTGACGGTGCAACGGTTGCCGGTGACGCGGTTCGGCACGCCGGTGTCGACCGTGCCGACGACGACGGTGAGCCGTTCGTCGAACTCCGGGCAGTTCGGCGCCGGAACGCCGCCGCTCCGCGCGATGGCGAACGACACCCGCTTCGCCTCGGAGGTGTTGCCCGCCCTGTCCGTCGCCCGGTGGGCGAGGGTGTGGTGGCCGACACGGTCGACGATCACGGCGGCGGTGTAGACGAGGTAGGGGCCTCCGTCCAGCGAGTACTCGATCCGGTCCACCCCCGACTCGGTGTCGGTCGCGGTGACCGTCACCCTGGCGCTGGTGATGTACGCGTTGTCGGAGTTCTTGTCGCCCTCGATTTTCGCCGCGGTCTCCGGTGGCGTCCTGTCCCGGGCCGGAGGCTCGACGACGGTGAAGTCCACCGACTTCACGGCGGACGCGTTGCCCGCCCGGTCGGTGGCCCGGTAGCGGACCGTGTGGGCACCGGTCTCATGAACCATCACGGGGGCGGTGTACGGCTGCCAGGCACCGTCCTCCCCGGTCGCGTACTCGATGGTGTTGACACCGGATCCCGTGTCGGAGGCGGTCACGGTGACCGTCGCCATCCCCAGGTACCGCCCCTGGTCGTCCGTGTCGCCGGACACGGTCGCCGACGTCTCCGGCGGCGTGGTGTCGTCCGTGGGCGGTGCGGCGACCGTGAACTCGACGGACTTCTCCGCCGAGACGTTCCCCGCCCTGTCGGCGGCGCGGTACCGGAGGGTGTGCGCCCCGACCTCGTTCACCACGACCGGTGCGGTGTACGGCTGCCAGGCGCCGTCCGCCCCGGTCGCGTATTCGACGGTGCCGACCCCCGAGCCCTCGTCGGTCGCCGAGACGGTGACCGTGGCCTGACCGACGTAGGCGCCGTCGGCGTTCCGGTCCCCGTCGACTTTCGCCGAGGTCTCCGGAGCGGTGGTGTCCTCGCCGCCGCCGTCCTCGGTCACGGTGAGGACGCCCTGCATCGCCTCGTGGCCGGGCATGGTGCAGTGGTAGAAGTACCGGCCGGGGGAGAGCGTCACCTCGGCGGTGTGCCTGCCGCCCTGGTCGTCGCCCGGGTTGGCCAGGATGTTCAGTGTCACGTCGTCGTTGAATTCCGGGTCCGAGACACCGAACGTCAGCGTGTGGGGCATCCCCGTGGTGTTGCCGGTCGCCTCGCTGTTCTCGAAGACGATGGTCGCCTTCCCGGCCACGGCTGTCTTCGGGACGGACAGGTAACGGTCGATGGGATCGCCGGCCGTCCAGGTCAGGACCTGTTCGGCAGCACCGTCCGCGCTGCGCCCGTACGCCGCCGTCGAGGTCAGTCCCAGCACCATCAGAAACGAACCGAGCAGGGCGAGCCACAGCCGCACGGGCCGGTATCGCCGTCGCGAGAACATCGAAGGGTGCCTCACCGTACCGCCGCCTTCCTGGCCAGATCCCCGGCGACCGGAGTCGGTCCGCCGCCCCGGTACGTCACCCGCCACAGCGCGGACTTGGAGTCGGAGGTGAAGAAGCCGCGCCCGTAGTCGAGGACGTACAGCGAACCGTCCGGGGCGAACTTCCAGTCCATCAGGTTGCGGATGCCGTCCGCGCCGACCGGGACGATCTTCCGCAGGGACTCCGCGTGCGTGGGCAGTCCTCCCTCGCCGGCCGTCCTCGGATCCGTCAGCACGGCGTGCCGCGGCTGGGTGTCGTCGTAGAAGTCACCGACGAACCACTTGCCGTCCCAGTAGGCGGGCCACTTGTCGGCGCTGGTGCTCGCCGCGTCGTACCGGTACACCGGTCCGTTCATCGTGGCCTGACCACCACCCCTGAGCCACGGCAGCAGTTCCTTCTGCTCCCCGGGCTCGTAGCTCGGGACGCCGTTCGCGTCGCGCGGGTAGTCCACCCCACCGCCCTGCGGCGAGTACCAGATGGTGTTGGACGTGATGGGCGGCAGGTTCACCAGCCCGTCGTTGTTCGGCGACTCGTTCTTCGGGTGGTCGCAGTCGTACCAGCCGAGCGGCTCGGCCGGATCCGGCAGATTGCGGTCACGGTAGGGCTGCTTGTTGCCCATGCAGTACGGCCAGCCGTGATTGCCCGCCTTCGTGATCGCGGCGAACGTGTCGTACTTGGCGGGCCCCCAGGTGGTGGACGGCGCGCCCGCGTCGGGGCCGACCCAGCCCGCGTAGAGCGTGTCGGTGGCCTTGTCGACCGAGATCCGGGCCGGGTTGCGCACCCCCATCACATAGATCTCGCCGCGCGTCTTCCCACCGCCCTCGTCGGGCTCCTTCCCGGTGAAGAGATTGCCCTCGGGGAGCGTGTACGTGCCGTCGTCCTCGGGGTGGATCCGCAGGATCTTCCCGTTGAGGTTGTTGGTGTTGCCCGCGGTGCGTCGGGCATCGGCGAACGAGACGCCCCGGTAGTTCGGCTGCGGGTTGTTCCCGGAGTAACCGTCGCTGAATCCGGAGGAGTTGTTGTCCCCGGTCGCGATGTACAGGTTGCCCCCGGAGTCCCAGGCCATGCCGCCGCCCGCGTGGCAGCAGCTGTGGATCTGGACCGGCCAGTGCAGCAGCACCTTCTCCGAGGAGAGGTCGAGCGTGTTCGTGGCCGGGGCGAGGGTGAAACGGGAGACCTGACGGACCGCCGTCTGCCTGTCGCGGTCGATCTTCGCGTGCGGGGTGTAATGCAGGTACACCCAGCCGTTCCGCTCGAAGTCCGGGTCCAGCTCGATCCCGAGCAGCCCCTCCTCGACCTTGACCAGTTCGTCGCCGCCGCCCTTGTTGCCGAAGACGGTCAGCTCCCCGGCGAGGGTGACCTCTCGCGTCCTCGGGTCGTAGACGTGGATCTGCCCCTTGCCCCTGCCGACGTCCGGGTCGTTCCAGTCGGTGACGACCGGCACGCTGCTGTCCGTGCCGCCGCGCCCGATGTACAGCACCCGCCCGTCCGGCGCCACGACCAGGCCGTGCGGTTCGCCGATCTGGTCGTTCAGGCCCGGCTGATTGGGCGCGGTGACCCGTTCGGCCGTGTAGTGGGAGGCGATGGTGGCCTTGCAGTCGGCCTGCGAGATGCGAGTGGTCCAGTCCAGCGCACCGCGCAGATGGTCGCGGAAGTCCGTCTCGGCGAAGCTGTCGACCGTGCCGCCCATCGCCGTGTAGAAGGAGCGTCCGCCGTCGTAGTCCCGGCACCAGGAGACCGGATGGTCCCAGCCGTTGGCGCCCGCGCCCGGCTTGTAGGTGAGCTCCCGGACGCGCGCCACCGTGTGCACGTCGCCGGACGGGTTCTTCGCCCAGTTCAGCCACTTGTCCGGGCGTTTCCACTCCAGCGGCAGGTTCTTGGTCGCCGGGTGCAGGCGGTCGCCGATCTCGACCGTCGCGCGCTGCACGGAGGCCGGACCGCCGGCCGCCGGACGGGCCCCGATCAGGCCGGTGAACCAGTCCGAGTACGGTTCGGTGCGCGCCGCGTCGTGGATGCCGAGGAAGCCGCCGCCCGCTTCCATGTAGGCCTCCAGACCGGCCTCCTGCTCGGGGTCGAGCACATCGCCGCCACCGGTCAGGAAGACGACGGCGTTGAACGTGCCGAGCCGCTTGCCGTTGGTGAAGACAGCCGGGTCGTCGGTGGCGACGGTCCGGAACCGGCCGCTCTCCGGCCCGGTGAGACCGATCCGTTCGATCGCCGCGATACCGGCGTCCACGGTCGGGGACTCCTCGGTCGCGGAGGCGTGGAACACCAGCACCTTCACGTCGGCGCCGCCCGGCGGCGACGGAAGGGACAACGTTGTCGCCGCGCCGTGCGGCGCTCCTGGACTGGGTCTGGCGTCGGCCGTGTTGCCGCCGAGCAGGGAAGCCGTCAACGCGCCGGCCGCCAGGGCCGCCGCGAGTCCGCGTCGCGATCCGGACCTGTGATGTGGTGCGTGCTGCATGTGGTCACCCACCCCTCTGTGGTCGCTGCAACAGCGGATGAAGCTAGACCCCTTTTCGTGACTCGCCAATAGCTATGGCAGCAATGAAACGAACTTTGTCCAGGGTGTGGATAAACGGGGAGGGGCCCGCTACGGTGTGGGCCGTCCGGGCGGCAGCCGCGCCCCGCCAACCCCTCAAGCCCCTGAAGCGGCCGAGTTCGCCGTAACCTCCATAGTCTCCGCGGTCCCCGTGACCGGGCCGAACTCTCGGCCGGGCGGTCCCCGCGACCCGGGTCCTCTCCGAGATCGCCCCGGCATGCCGGAACGCTCGCATCCGCCCCCGTACATTCCTCGGCGCAATAGGGAGTTCGTCATGGACAGAAGGAGCTTCAACCGTAGATTCCTGGTGGGCGGCGGGGTGGCCGCCGCCACTGGGGTGACATCGTTGTCGCTCGGTGCGGTCGAGGCCAGTTCGGCGGAGGTCCCGCCGAGGACCGCTCCGGCCGGGGGACTGGTACGTCATCTCAAGCTGTACGCCGAGAAGCTGGCGGACGGCCGGATGGGGTACGGGCTGGAGAAGGGCAAGGCGTCGGTGCCCGGGCCGCTCATCGAGCTCAACGAGGGCGACACCCTGCACGTCGAGTTCGAGAACACCATGGATGTGCCCGTCAGCCTGCACGCCCACGGCGTCGACTACGACACCGCGAGCGACGGCACCCGGATGAACCGGAGCACGGTCGAACCGGGTGGCACCCGGACCTACACCTGGCGCACCCACGTCCCAGGCCGGCGGAAGGACGGCACGTGGCAGCCCGGAAGCGCGGGCTACTGGCACTACCACGACCACGCCGTCGGCACGGACCACGGCACCGGCGGCATCCGGAAGGGCCTGTACGGCCCGCTGATCGTCCGACGCAGGGGCGACATCCTGCCCGACAGGACGATCACGATCGTCTTCAACGACATGACGGTCAACAACGCCCCGGCGCACCAGGCACCCGACTTCCACGCCACCGTCGGCGACCGGCTCGAAGTCGTGATGATCACCCACGGCGAGTACTACCACACGTTCCACATCCACGGTCATCGCTGGGCGGACAACCGGACCGGACTGCTCACCGGACCGGACGACCCGAGCCGCGTGATCGACACGAAGATCGTCGGCCCGGCGAACTCCTTCGGTTTCCAGGTCATCGCGGGCGAGCACGTGGGGGCGGGCGCCTGGATGTACCACTGCCATGTGCAGAGCCATGCCGACATGGGCATGGCCGGACTGCTGCTGGTCGCCAAGCCGGACGGCACCGTACCGGGCTACGACCCCCACGATCCGGCGACCCATGCCACGGCGACGCCGGGCACGACTCCTCCCGGCAAGGGGGAACCGGGCAAGGAGGAAACCGGCAAGGGCGGTTCCGGAAAACAGGCACCCGCTCCGGCCGCCACGGGGACCACCGCCCATGACGGCGCGGCACACGGGTCCTGACCGGATCAGTCCTGCGGCGCCGTCCCGCCGACGTCGGCGGGTTCGGCGGCTGGAGCGGGTTCGGCCGATTCGGCGGCCTCGGGCGTTCGGGGCGCGGGGGGTGCGCCATCCGCACCCGTCGTCTCCGTCGCGAGGCGCAGCTGCTCCTCCTCGACGATGCGCCGCGCGAGCGCCCCGTCCGACACGTCCACGGCATCCGGCGTCGTCTCGGCGACGTCGCTGCGCCGCGCGTACAGGTCGAACAGTTGCTCCTTGCGGGCCAGGATCGCCAGCATCCGTTCGTCGACGCTGTCGGTCGCGAGGAGCCGGTGCACCCGGACGGTCCGTATCTGCCCCATCCGGTGGGCGCGGGCCACCGCCTGGTGTTCCGTCGTCGGCTTGATCTGGGGCTCGCAGATGATGACGACGGACGCGGCCTGCATGTTGAGCCCGACACCGCCTGCCTGGATCTGGCTCAGCAGGACGGCATGGCCGTCGACGGCGCTGAAGGCGTCGATGACCTCCTGGCGCCGCGCGGCCGGGAGGCTCCCCGCCACGGGGCCGAACACATCGGGGCCCAGGGCCTGCCCGACGGTGCTCAGCACCTCGCGGAAGTACGAGAAGACCACCACCTTGAGGCCGCTCTCCACAGCCTCGGCGACCAGTTCGCGCAGGCGGTTCAGCTTCGCTGACGTGGCCGGCCGGGCGTACGCGGCCCGGCGCATCCGCATGAACTGCCCGGCGCTCACGGCCTCGCGGTAGGCGTCGAGGTCGTTCGCGCTGAACTCCTCCCACTCGTCGACCTGCACCAGGGCCGGAAGCTCGGTCAGCACGTCCTCCTGGTTGCGCCGCAGGTAGGCCGGGGCGACGGCCCTGCGGAAGGCGTGCGAACCGGCGGCCCCGTGCGTGGTGTGGATCGAGGGGGCGAGTTCCGGCTGGAGGTGGCGGACGAGGTTGCGGAACTCCTCGACGCGGTTCTCCATCGGCGTACCGGTCAGGAACAGCACCCGCTCGGTGCCCTGCGTCCACCCGGACACCGCCCGGGAGCGGCGGGTCTCCGGATTCTTGACGTAGTGGGCCTCGTCGACCACCAGCATGCCGGGCCGCAGCCCGCAGTCCCTGGCGGCCGGCAGCGTGTGCAGGGCGTCGAACGTGGTGACCGCGACCCCGCCGGTCTCCCGCCACTCGGCGAAGGCGGCCCGCCGTTCGGGGCCGTGCACCGGCAGCGCCCGCAGCGTGGAGCGGGCCCGTACCTCCCGGGCCCAGTTGATCAGCACGCTCGCCGGGCACACCACCAGGAAGTGCGTCTCGCCGTGCGCCGCGAGGTGCGCGAGCGCGGCGATGGCCTGGACGGTCTTGCCGAGCCCCATCTCGTCGCCGAGGATCACCCGCTTCTGCGCGAGCGCGAACCGGGCCCCGAACGACTGGTAGCCGCGCAGCGACACCCGCAGCCGCGCGTCGTCCAGACGCAGATCGCGCACCCGGTCGGCGATCCCCGACGGGATGAACCCCTCGGCCGCGTCCCGGTCCGGGCCGGTGCCGGACATCTCCGCGAGGAGGCTGTAGTACTCGGCGGACCGCAGTTCGAAGTCGACCCACGCCGCGACGTCCGAATCCGCCTCCCGCAGCAGATCCGCCGACACCTGCCCGAACAGCAGGGGAAGTTCGCGCGACGTCGCCCCGTCGACGGCCGCCCGCACCGAGACGACGGCGTCCAGCGCCCCGGTACGGGTCTGCCGCCGGGCGAACAGCAGGCGCATCCGGCCCCGCGCGGGGCCCGCGGCCGCCACCAGGGGCTCCAGCAGGGCGATCAGTGCCCGGGCCGCGTCCACCGCCCGGCGCACGTCGGGACCGGCCTCCACCAGCCGGTGCAGCGCGGTGAGCAGCGCGGTCGTGGAGTCGTCCGGGGCGTCCACGTCTATCCGCACCGCGACCGTGTCCCGAACGGCGTGGGCGATCTGGCCTGCCGCCGCCAGCGCCTGGTCGGCGGTCTGCGCGCCGACGCCGGGGATCTGGCGGAGCTCGTAGCGGTTCGCCCCGTGGACCTGGCCGACGGTCGTGAAACCGGCCTGCTCCACGGCGCCGAGCCGCAGCCTGCCCTCGGTCACGTCCCGGAGCCGGGAGACCGGGATGGCCGACAGTTCGTGGCGGACGAGGGTGTCGAGCAGAGGCGCCAGCGCCGCGCGCACGGCGTCGACGGCGCGGGCATGATCGGCCAGCACCGCGCGAGCCGAGTCCAGCAGCCGGTCGGCCCGCGCCAGCAGTTCCCGGGCGGCCCTCCCCGTGGGGGTCGCGTCCCGGTCCGCTCCGGCGTCTGTCATCCACGTTCCTCTGTCCGCGCAGCCCGGGCCGCCGTCCTGCCCGGAACCCGCCCCGAGCGCTTCATATCGTGCCATGTGGCACCGACAGCACCCCGGCCCAGGTCCCCGCCTGCGCCGACCGCGGGTCCCCGGACCCACCGCCCGCCGTCAGACGGCGGGCGGACGGCGCTCCGCCGGGGACAGCAGCAACACCTCCAGCGCCCGTGCGCAGGACCGGGCCTGCGCCAGGAACCACTCGATGCGCGCGTCCGGGATCAGCGACGGCGTGCCCCGGAGGGCGAGCGCGAAACGCACGTACCCGGACCCGTCCAGCACCGGGACCGCCAGGGTCCGCACCCCGTGGGCCGACTCGCCGTCGTTGAGCGCGTACGCCGCGCTCCGGACCCTCGCCAACTCGTCCTCCAACGCGCCCGGTTCGACGATCGTCCGGTCGGTGAACGCGGGCAGCGGCGGAAGCGAGGCGGGGCCGCCCTCGCCGGGCCGTGCCCAGGCCAGCAGCACCTTGCCGAGCGCGGTCGAGTGCAGCGGCCTGCGCAGCCCCACCTTCGGGGTGACGGAACCACCGGCGACGATCACCGCGTGCGGACCGCTGCGCAGCGCCAGGTCCGCGATGGCGCCGGTGCGCTCGGCGAGATCCGCCAGTTCCGGCGCGGCAAGGTGCAGCCCGCGCTGGTGGTACGAGAGCCGGCCCAGCTCGGTCACCGCGAGGCCGAGGCGGTAGCGCGACGTGTGGGCGTCCTGCTCCAGAAAGCCCGCACCGAGCAGGGTGCGGGCCAGCCGGTGCGCCGTGGAGACCGGGAGCCCGAGGCGGCGGGCGAGATCGGAGGCGCTGAGATCGGGGCCGTTGTCGTGGAAACAGTGCAGGACGTCCAGGGCGCGCCGAACCGCCTGCGCGCCAACGGGGGGACGCACCGCCGCGGCCTTGGCCATATCGGGTCACACTCCGCTCGTGAGCGAGGAACAAGGGTGCATGCGCTTGCCACATTACGGGAGTTGAGAGAGGGGAAACTCCGGCCGTGCAACACTCCGTTCATACCCGATCCCACATCATGGGAAGCGGGTGGTGGGCCGCGGGAGGTCTGTGGCACGCTGCTGCGCGTCACCACCGACGAGCGGAAGGGAGCAGTGCCATGGCCGGTCGCCACTTCGTGAGCCCCCCGCGCACCGTTCCGGACCCGCTCGCCCTGACGCTGCGCCGTCACATCGACCTGGCCCTCGTCTCCAGCGCCGTCTGTCGCTGACCCCCCGCGCCGCCCCGCCGTATCGACGCGGCCCGGGGCGCCCTTCCCGCACGCGGTGCCCACGTCCCCCGAAGGACGCGCCGCGCCCTGCGCCCTCCCCTCACTTCACCGACCCCTCGGGAAGACCCCATGACGCGTGCCGTCCTGCCCCGGACCATCTGGTTCACCCGCTGCCCCGTACCCACCGCGACCGGTATCGCCGCCGACCGGCGGTGGCTCACCGAGGAGTTCGCCCCCGACGGCATCGAGGTGCGCTCCCTCCAGGACGCCGCCCCCGGCGCCGACCGGGCCGCCCACTTCACCCACGCGCTGCCGGGTCTCTTCCGCGAAGGAGGCAACGTCCCCGCCCTGTGGGCCCGTTCGCGCGGCGAACGGACCCGGCTGATCGGGCTCACCTGGATCGAGGAACGGCAGACCGTCCTGGTCGCGCCCGGTTCCGGCATCCGGGGCGCCGGGGCGCTGCGCGGGCTGCGGCTCGGCGTTCCGGCGCACGACATCGCCATCGACTTCTGGCGGGCCATGGCCCTGCGCGGCTTCGCGGGGGCGCTCTCCTCCGCCGGGCTCGGACCGGACGACGCCCTGCGCGTCGACGTGCCCGCCGCGGGCCACGAGGGCCAATGGGCCGCCGAACTCGACGCACTGCGGCGCGGCGAGGTCGACGCCGTGTACGTGAAGGGGGCCCGGGCCGTCGAGGCCGCGCGGCGGGCCGGCGCCGAGGTGGCCGTGGAACTCGACGACCTGCCCGACCGCCGGTTCCGTGTGAACAACGGCACCCCGCGCCCGATCACCGTCCATCAGCACCTCCTCGACGACCACCCCGACCTCGTCGACCGCTTCCTCGCCGTCCTGCTCAGGGCCGCCGACTGGGCCGCCGGCCGGCCCGGCGAGGTGGCCCGCATCCTCGGCGCGGAGACCGGAGCGGGCGCCGACGGCGTCGCCGGCGCCTACCGGCCGGGCACCCACCTCGCCCTGCGCCCCGACCTCTCCGCGGACCGTCTGACCCTGCTCGCCGCACAGGAGGCCGGGCTGCGCGCCCACGGCTTCCTGCCCGAACCCGTCGACGTCACGGCCTGGGCCGACCCCGAACCGCTGCGCCGCGCCGCCGCACTCGCCGCCCGCCCCCACCCCGCCACCACCTGAGCCACGAGGACCTCCGACACCATGCCCCTCTCCCGCCCCACGCGCACGACGCCCGCCCTGCTCACGGCCACCGCCCTGATCGCCCTCACCGCCTGCGGCACCTCCGGGGCCGATACCGGCGGCGCGGGCCCCGGTTCCCGCGCCACGGTCGAGGTCCGCATCCCCGATCCCGGCAACTCAGGCGTGCTCGCCCTCGGCAAGAAGGACGGCAGCCTCGACAAGGCCCTCGCGAAGGTCGGCGCGAAAGTGAGATGGACCGGCAGCGCCGGGCCCTTCGCCCCCGCCGCCCAGGCGATGAACGCCGACCAGCTCGACATCGCCACCGGTTCCATCACCTCCGGCATCACCTCGCTCGCCCGGCGTCCCGGCTTCAAGTTCTTCACCGCCGTCGCCCCGGACGGCGCCGGTGAGGGAATCCTCGTCAAGAACGGCTCCGGCATCGACTCCGTCGCCGGTCTGGCCGGTCGCAAGGTCGCCGTCAACCAGGGCGGCACCGGCGAGTACCTGCTCCTCAAGGCCCTCGCCCGAGCGGGCGTCCCCGCCGACCGGGTGGAGCGCGTCTACCTGCGGCCCGACCAGACCGCCGCCGTCTTCAACGCGGGCAAGGTCGACGCCTGGGCCGTCTGGTCCACCTACTCCGTCGCCGAGATCGGCACCGAAACCGCGCACTTCGTCGCCGACGGCGCGGCGATCGGCTCCGACAACTACAGCCTCAACGCCGTACGGACCGCCTTCGCCGAACAGCACCCGGACATCGTGAAGGCGCTCTACCGCTACCTCCACGACGCCAGCGTCCAGGAGAAGAAGAACCCCGACGCGTACCTCAACGTCTTCACGGACGCCGGACCCACCGCCGTCAACGGACGGGCGAAGGAGGTCCAGGCCGACTTCACCCGCAAGGGCGGCACCGTCGACCCCATCCGCCCCGACGACATCCGGCGCTTCCGGAACGTCGCCGCCTTCTACGCACAGCAGAAGGTCACCACGACCGAGGTCGACGTCGCCCCCCACCTCCTCGACATCGAGAAGACGCCATGAGCGACGCCACCCCCGCCCCGGACCTGGTCCGGCCGCGCCCCGGACGCCGCAAGGACCGCGGCCGGACCCGCACCCTCACCGTCCGCGCCCTCGGACCGATCGCCCTCCTCGCCCTGTGGTGGACCGCGTCCGCCACCGGACTGCTCACCCCCGACGTACTGGCGTCGCCGGAAGAAGTACTGCGCGCGGTGGGGGAGCTGTGGGGCAACGGACAGCTGTCCGACGCGCTCGTCACCTCCCTGACCCGCTCCGGCCTCGGCCTGGCCCTCGGACTCGCCGCCGGTCTCACCCTCGGCATCACCACCGGATTCACCCGCCTCGGCGACGAACTCCTCGACTCCTCCCTCCAGACCCTGCGCACCATCCCCTTCCTCTCCCTGGTTCCCCTGTTCATGGTCTGGTTCGGGATCAACGAGACCGCGAAGATCCTGCTCATCGCCGTCGCCACCACCTTCCCGATGTACGTGTCGACATCGAGCGGGGTGCGCGACACCGACCCCAAACTCGTCGAGGCCATGCGCACCTTCGGCATGGGCCGACTCGCACTCGTCCGCGAAGTCGTCCTTCCAGGAGCCCTGCCGTCCCTGCTCGCCGGCCTGCGGCTCTCCATGACCCTCAGCGTCATCGCCCTGATCGCCGCCGAGGAGATCAACGCCACGGCCGGCATCGGCTACCTGATGTCCCAGGCCCAGAGCTACGCCCGCACCGACATCCTCGCCGTCTGCATTCTCGTCTACGGACTGCTCGGACTCACCGCCGACATCGTCGTCCGGCTGCTGGAACGCGTGCTGATGCCCTGGCGCGACGCGAGGGGAGCCACCCGATGACCGACGCCACCCCCCGGGCCGCCGCCGTACGGGTACGCGGACTGCGCCGCGCCTTCCGCGGCCGGACCGTGCTCGACGGCCTGCGACTCGACATCGCCCGGGGCGAGTTCGTCGCCCTGCTCGGCGCCAGCGGAAGCGGCAAGACCACCCTGCTGCGCATCCTCGGCGCGCTCGACGGCGCCGACGCGGGCGAGGTGCTCGTCCCCCGCGCCCGCACCGTCGTCTTCCAGGAACCACGCCTCGTACCGTCGAAGAAGGTCCTCGCCAACGTGACCGTGGCCCTGCCGCGCGGCCACCGCGCACAGGGGCTGCGGGCGCTCGCCGAAGTCGGACTGGAACGGCACTGCGACGCCTGGCCCGCCACCCTCTCCGGCGGCGAGGCACAACGCGTCGCGCTCGCCCGCGCCCTGGTCCGCCAGCCCGAACTGCTTCTGCTCGACGAGCCGTTCGCCGCGCTCGACGCCCTGACCCGGCTGAAGATGCAGGACCTGGTCGGGGAGCTCTGCCGCACCCACCGGCCCGCCGTCCTCCTCGTCACCCACGACGTGGACGAGGCGGTGCGCCTCGCCGACCGGGTCGCCGTCCTGCGCGACGGCCGCCTCGTCACCGACGAACCCGTGTCCGTCGGCCACCCGCGCGATCCCGGCGATCCCGCCTTCGCGGATCTGCGCCGCCGTCTCCTGCGCGACCTCGGTGCCACCCCGGCCCCGCCGCCCTTCGCACCCGCCTCGCCCACCCCCGAACGAACCAGGACCGGAGCGATCTGAATGACCATCACCATCGGTGTGCACAGCAGCAACCCGTCCCTCTACCACCTGTACCACCTCACCCGCCTCGGCCTCGCCCGGGACGCACTCGCCCCGCTCGGCGAGGACGTCGTCTTCCGCCCGTACACCGACGGCGTGCGCACCGGAGAACTCCTCAGCCGCGGCGTCATCGACTTCGGCGGCACCGGATCCACCCCGCCGGTCACCGCCCAGGCCGCCGGGCACGACATCGTCTACGCGGCGGTCTCCGCCCCGCGCCCCGAGCACGGCGCGCTCCTGGTGCCCGAGGACAGTCCCGTGCGCACCGTCGCCGGTCTCCGGGGCGGCACCGTCCACCTCGCGATCGGCTCCTGGCAGACCCATCTGATCGCCAAGGCGCTCGACGACGCCGGGCTGTCCTACGCCGACGACATCACCGCCGTCCGGGGCGGCGAGGACAGTGAGGAACTGCTGCGCACCGGCGCGATCACGGCGTGGGTGGCCCAGGGCGCCGCACTCGCCGCGGCCCGCCGTACCGGCGGACTGCGGACCCTGATCCGCACCGGTGACGTCATCACCGACCGCTCCGTCTTCTTCACCCGCCGCGAGTTCGCCGAGAGCCGCCCCGATGTCGTCGAGGCCCTCATCCGCGCCCTGCGCGGGGCCGACGACTGGGCGGCCGCACATCCCCGGCGGGCGGCCGAGATCGCCGCCGCCGATCTCGGCGGTCCGGTGGACGACTGGGAGACCGCGCTGCGCGCCCTGCCCTGGCGGATCGAACCCGTCACCGACGCGTTCCTCGCCGAGCAGCAGGAGGCTGCCGACATCTTCCACCGCACCGGCTTCATCGACCGGCCGGTCACCGTCGCACACGCCCGCGCCGGCGCCCGTGCCGACAGGACGGCCTGACACCATGGCGACCGAAGTCCTCTGGTACATCATCCCGCGCGAAGGCGCCTACCCCTGGGAGCCCGGAGGACGACGACCGGTCGACCTCGGCTACCTCGCCCAGCTCGCGGGCACGGTCGAGCGCCTCGGCTACAGCGGCGCCCTGCTCGCCACCGATCTGTATGACGTCTGGCCGCTCGGCAGCGCACTCGCCGCCTCCACCGGCACCCGGTTCAAACCGCTGCTGGCCGTCCACCCCGGTCTGATCTCGCCCACCCTGCTCGCCAAGATGGCGCTCAGCTTCGACACCCTCTTCGGCGGCCGACTCCGTTTCAACGTGGTCAACGGCTCCACCGCGTCCCTCCGGGAGTACGGACTCCATGTGGAGCACGACGAACGGTACGCGCTGAGCGCCGAGTACTGGTCGATCGTGAAGCGGCTGACGGCCGGCGAGGTCTTCGACCACCGGGGCCGCTTCTACGACCTGAGGAACGCGGGCGCGTCGTTCGGGGAACTGAAGCCGGTGCAGGCACCGCACGTCCCGCTCTGGTTCGGCGGTTCCTCCGCACCCGGCATCGAGATGGCGGCCGAGCACGTGGACGTGTACCTGACGTGGGGCGAACCGCCGCACCTGCTCAAGGAGAAGCTGGCGACGGTAAGGGAACGAGCCGCCGCGCACGGGCGCACGCTGCGGATCGGACTCCGCCTCCACCTCATCGTCCGCGACACCGAGGACGAGGCGTGGGCGGCGGCCGACCGGCTCCTCGACGTCACCAGCCGGGCGACGTACTCCCGCCAACTCGGCGAACGCGCGGAGGAGGACGGTGTGGGCTGGCGGCGCCAGTTCCGCCAGCACGGCGGCAGGGTTCCCGCGCACGCCCGGGAACTGGAGGAACACCCCAACCTGTGGCCGGGGATGAGCCTCTTCCGTCCCGGACCCGGTACCGCCGTCGTCGGTTCGACGGCCCAGGTGATCGAGCGTCTCCAGGAGTTCGAGGACCTGGGCGTCGACACCTTCATCCTCTCCGGCAACCCGCTGCTGGAGGAGGCGTACCGGGTCGCGGAGACGGTGCTTCCGGCGCTCGGGGCGCGGAGCTGAGCCGGGGCCCGTCGCCCCGTGCGGAGGCCGGGGCGACGGGCGCGAATCGGCCACATCGCGCGATGCGTGTGTCACGTGCGCCGGTATGGTGAGCGGCGTATCGGCCCGCGCGGCCGGGGCGACCGCGCCGCGGCACGAGAGCGCCGGAGAATGAGCCGGAAGACGTCGGCGCGCCGCGTTGATGAAGCGTTGATCGGTCGTTTATCGCCACCGGGCACCGTGGGTCCCATGCTGATCAACACCGCGGCCGATCCCGCACTCGCCTGGCAGGAGACAGCGTTGTGCGCGCAGGCGGGACCCGAGTTCTTCTTTCCGGCCCCCGGCAGTTCCACCCGCGAGGCCAAGCAGCTCTGCAACGCCTGTGAGGGGCGCGTGGCATGCCTGGAGTACGCCCTCGCCAACGACGAACGCTTCGGCGTGTGGGGCGGGCTCTCGGAGAAGGAGCGGGAGCGGCTGCGCAGAGACGAACGCCGGCGGGCCTGACCGCGCCCCGCGTCGCCCGGGTACGGTCCGTCGGGGGACCGGACCGTACCCGGGCGCAGGGTTCGAGGCCGGTCATCTGCGAACATGTCCGCATGAACGACCAGGAACCAGATGCCCTGCTCGCGGCGGCCGTGCGGCTGCGCACCGAAGGGCGTCCCGAGGAGGCCCGGCAGCGGCTCCTCGCCCTCTCCGCGGCCCGTCCCGCCGACGCGGAGGTGGCCTACCAGACCGCGTGGACGCACGACGTGCTCGGCCTGGAGGCCGAGGCCGTGCCGTTCTACGAGCGCAGCCTGCGGGGCACCGGGCTCCGTGACGAGGACCGCCGGGGCGCGCTGCTCGGCCTGGGCAGCACCCATCGCGTGCTCGGGCAGTACGACAGGGCAGTCGAGGTGCTGAGCGGCGCCGTCGAGGAGTTCCCCGACGACGGGGCGCTGCGGACCTTCCTGGCCATGGCCCTCTTCAACACCGGCGAGCACCACGCGTCCGCGCGGCTGCTGCTGGAGCTGCTGGCCGCCACCAGCGAGGACCCGCACGTGCGGCGGTACCGGGCGGCCATCGCACACTACGCGCGAGATCTGGACGAGACGGTGTGACGCGGGCGCGCCGCGCCCTCCTGTCCGTCGCCCGGGGCGGGGCAGGAGGACGCGGGGCCGTCCGGTCTCCCGGCGGGCCGGGCGGGATCAGACCCCGGCCCGCGCGGCCATCCGCGCCTTCCGGGCGGCGAGCTTCTCGTCGAACTTCGACGCCTCGCTGTTCAGACCGCCCATGTACAGGCCGAGTTCCTCCTGGGCCCGCAGTCCGTCGGGGCCCAGACCGTCGATGTGGAGCACCTTGAGGTGGCGCAGCACCGGCTGGATCACGTCGTCGTGGTGGATACGCATGTTGTAGATCTCGCCGATCGCCATCTGCGCGGCGGCCCGCTCGAAGCCCGGCATCCCGTGACCGGGCATCCGGAAGTTGACGACGACGTCCCGCACGGCCTGCATCGTCAGGTCGGGGGCGAGCTCGAAGGCGGCACCGAGCAGGTTGCGGTAGAAGACCATGTGCAGGTTCTCGTCCGTCGCGATGCGCGCCAGCATCCGGTCGCAGACCGGGTCGCCGGACTGATGGCCGGTGTTGCGGTGCGAGACACGGGTGGCCAGCTCCTGGAAGGCGACGTACGCCACGGAGTGCAGCATCGAGTGGCGGTTGTCGGACTCGAAGCCCTCCGCCATGTGCGCCATCCGGAACTCCTCCAGCTTGTCGGGGTCGACCGCGCGCGAGGTGAGCAGGTAGTCGCGCATCACGATGCCGTGGCGGCCCTCCTCCGCGGTCCAGCGGTGCACCCAGGTGCCCCAGGCGCCGTCACGCCCGAAGAGCGAGGCGATCTCGTGGTGGTAGCTGGGAAGGTTGTCCTCCGTCAGCAGATTCACCACAAGGGCGATCTTGCCGATGTCGGTGACCTTGGACTGGTCGGCCTGCCAGGCCTCGCCGTCCTCGAAGACGCCGGGGAAGTTCCGTCCGTCGGAGAAGGGCACGTACTCGTGCGGCATCCAGTCCTTGGCGACCTTGAGATGACGGTTGAGTTCCTTCTCCACCACTTCTTCCAGGGCGTACAGCAGCTGAGCGTCGGTCCACGCCTGGGAACTGCCGAGGTGGGGAGCGGTGATCGTCACGGGGGACTCCTGGGGACGGGAGAGGTACCTACGAGACCGTAGGTTACGAGACCGTAGGTTAAAGCGGCGGTAAGCCCGTCGCCAACTCCGGCCCCCGCGGACCGCTCCCCGCCGGGCGTCGTCGGCCGCGCGGATCGCGGCGCAGGCGCCCGACGGCGCACGAGGCGAGACGGCCGGACGGCGCCGCCGGGGCGCCCTCAAGGGCGACGCCTCCGCCGTCGGTGCCCGAACCCGGGCCGATGCCGACGGCGTGGTCCGCGCCGGCCATCACGTCGGGGTCGTGCTCGACGGCGAGGGCGGTGCCGCCCCGACCGCGGTCCCGGACATCCCCTTTCCGGGATCGCCGGCTGTTCGGGCCGGGAGGGCCCCCGTCTGCGGACGCTCGGAGGTGTCGGCGTACTCGGAGTGAACGCGAACGGGGGCGACGGATCGGGTGGTCCGGACGGTCAGAGCAGATGGTCCGCCGCGCCGGACTTCACCGCGGAGATCAACGCCCGCAGCGCCTCCACGGAGTCGCTGACGTGGACGGAGGTGTCGGTGGTGGAGCCGATGTAGGCCCGGCCCAGGTCGTCGAGTCCGAAGCGGAAGCAGTTGGCGCCCTCGCTGCAGAAGGCGTCGTCCCAGTGGATGTCGGTCATGGTCTGTCCTCTCGGAGGTCACGGAGTAGGGATCGGATGAGGTCGCACGACTCGCGTTCCGGGAGTGCGAGTTCCCGAAGTTGCTCCAACAGCCCCTGATATCTGCGCAGTTGCATGTCGGAGTCGAGCAGTGCGGAGCCGTGCGCGGAATCGAGCTGCACGGTATCGAGCTGGGGCACCGCGGCGCCCGCGTACGTGAACGACTGTCCGGAGCCGGGGAAACCGTCGGCGGCGAACGGGACGACCCGGACGGTGATCCGGTCCCGCTCGGACTGGGCGACGATGTGGTCCAGCTGCTCCGCGGCCACCTCCGGGCCGCCGAACCGCATGCGCAGGGCCGCCTCGTGGATCACCGCCTCGTACCGCGGCGGCCTGTTCCCCCGCAGCACCTCCTGGCGGCGCATCCGCAGGGTCAGCCTGGCCCGCAGATCGGGTCCGGGCAGGCGCGGATTGGCCAGGTCGAAGACCGCCCGCGCGTGTGCCTCGGTCTGCAGCAGGCCCGGGATGTGTGTGGTGGTCGCGGTGATCAGCGCGACCGCGTGGTGTTCGAGTTCGGCGATGTCGAGCAGCCCCGGGGGCAGCAGCCCGCGCTGCTCCTCCCACCAGCCTCCGGTTCGTTCCCGGGCCATCGCGGCGAGCTGGTCGACCAGACCGGTGTCCGGGCAGCCGTAGTTGAAGGCGAGGGCGCGTACCCGCTCGGCGCTGATGCCGAAGCGTCCCGACTCGATGTTCGGGATGCGGGTGCGGTCGACGCCGAGCAGCGCGGCGGCCTGTTGGACCGACATCCCCGACTGCCGACGCAGCTTGCGCAGTTCCGCGCCGAGGCGTTGTTGGCGGGCGGTCGGGGTGCTTCTGGGGGGCACGAAAGGCGTCCTTCCGGGGAGGGGGTGAGCGAAATGACCGGAACCGGGCAAGTAGTAGCACTGTGCTCCATGCTGCGCTACGGTCGGTAGCGCAAGTCTCACACGGGGCGACTGTGCCGCTGTGTGATCGTCGCTACGATGACCGGAAATGTGAGCATCTTGATGAAGGGCGCACTGCGTTGCCTCCCGGCACCGGCACCGGCACCGGCACCGGCACCGGCCGGACCCCGACCGCCGATGGTGGACAACCTCAGTTACTCGTTCGCACTGCCGGGCGGCGCCTTCTGCGCCGGCCTCGCACGTGGGGCCGTGGGCGAACTCCTCGACCGCCACGGCCTCGCCGAACTCCGGGAGCCCGCCGTCCTCGCCGCCTCCGAACTCGTCGCTTCCGCCTATCGGTTCACCCCGGACCGGGAGATGCTGCTACGGGTGCACTGGCAGTTCGACGCGTTGCGCGTCGTCCTCTACGACCGGCATCCCTCCCACCGCTCGGCCGAGAAGTCCGAGAGATGCCGCGAACGCCGCAGCGAGAGCATGTGGCTGCTGGCGGCCGCCGTCGCCGCGCACGGTGGGGACTGGGGGCTGGCTCCGGCACTCACCCCGTCCGGTGGCTGCAAGGCGTGGGCATTACTCCACCGTTGAACCCGCCGCTCCACCACCGGCCACGTACCGGCCCGGTCCGCGCCGAGCGGGTCCGCACGGGCGCCGCGGACCGGGCCGGTCAGCCGTCGCCGAACAGATCGGCAAGGTTCCGGTCGAGGTCCAGGAACCGGTGCTCGTCGCCGACCGGCACGAGTTCCTGCGCGCGTTCGAGGAAGAGCCGCAGTTCCGCCGTGCGCACGTGGACCATGGCGACCCCCTCGAAGGCGTGGAACTCCAGCACCGTGCGGTCGTACCCGTACGGCCTGATGCGCACGTCCCCGACACCGGCGACCCCGTCCATCCCCGCCGCGAGCAGTTCCCGGGAGAACTCCCAGGACACATCGGTGCCCTCCAGCGTCGCCTTCGCGGGGAACGCCATGCGTACGGCGAACGGATCTCGGCGGTCGTACTGCAACGTGGCCGGAAGGGTCTCCATCCGCGGCGCGGACGCGACCATGCGGGCCTGCACGGACTGCTCTATGACGGTGGACAAGACCTGCTCCCTTTCTCGGCCAGATGAATGGTTCCGGTCACCGGGGAAGACGACGGAACCCCCTGACGCGTGCACAGCGCAGCGGCGTGAGTTCGGTCACCGCGCGCCACTCCACCGGGGGGCTACCCGTTCCGCGGCCGGGCACCCGGACGCGGCCGGGGCCCATCGGCCAAGTGCTGCCCTGGGGGCTCTGCGCGAGGGTGCCGAACAAGGTGGCCCGAGCCGCCGGGCGCTGCCCCGCGCGGGCATGCCGGAGGCCCGGGACGGCGAGGCGTCGTCCGCCGCCGGCCTCGCGGATGTCCGGCCGACGGCCGGAGGCGCCGCCACCGCGCCGGTGCTGCGCTCCGTGGACCGGCGACCGACCCGGAGCGCGGCCGAGTCGACGACCCCGCCGGCGCCCCGGCCCTCGCGGCCGTGACCGGTGACGGGGGCCGAAGCCGGCACCTCGGCCGCCCCGCCCGCCTCGGACACGGCCGAGCAGCGTTCGGGTGCCGCCCGGCCTCAGCGCAGCCGGTCGGGCGCCGGCGGTCGGCCCGACCGGAACGCGCCTCACCCGGGACGTCGCTCGCATCCGGCGCACGGCCGGCAGGGGGCGTAGACACCGTCGGCTGCGCCCCGGACGGCGGCTGCCGGGCGGCGGGCGGGAACGGCCGCGTGGCCCGGACGACGCCGCGGAACCCGCGGTGAACTCGCGGCCCGTCCGCACCGGCCGTTCGGCCCACGCCCCGCTACGGCAACTGCTGCCGGTACGGTGCGAGTTCCTCCGAGGTCTTCGTCGCGATGAACTCCGTGATCCGGTAGGCGCACACGCCCTCCACCGCGAACGGGTCCTCTGCCGTGATCCTCTCGATGCGGGCGCGGTCGTCGCCGACCGCGAGGATCACCCCGCCGTCGCGCGGGTTCTTGCGGCCCGACGCGATGAACACCCCGTCCGTGTACTGCCGGTCCAGCCACGCGACATGGGCCTGCAGGAGTGCGTCGACGCGTTCGACGGGGGCGGTATAGGTCAATTCCAGTACGAACATGATCGCCAGGCTACGGGACGGCCGCGACCGGCCCCGGTGCGTCCCGCCGTCCGCGGAGCGAGAGGGCCGCAGGCGAGCCGGTGGCGGCGTGTGAACGATCGAGGCCGGGCGTGCGGCGTATCGAATCGAATCCGCGTGTTCTTGTCTGCAATTGGAATTCATGGACGCGCCGAGTTCCGGTTCATATGGCCGGAGAGTCTCGTTCAGGTGATTTCCCTCCGGGACCCCCGGGTGCGGATGATGGGATCCGTAAGATGCTCGTTCAGTGCCGATGCGCCCGAGACGGCGAAGGGCATTCCGGTGCAGTATTTCGACTCTAGGGGAAAATGATGATCTCAAGGACGAGGAACATCGCGCGCTCCACGGCGGCGGCGCTTGCCATGGCCGTCGCGTTCACCATGGCCGGACCGGCCGGAACGGCTTCCGCCATCGACCACGTCACCTGCGATCCCGACGCGGGCTTCCTGAAGATCTGGTCGCACAACGGCAGCGGGCGCGACAGCGTGGACTGCTATGCGAACCGTGGGAAGACCGACTTCGGCGGGTGGTGGATCGACCAGATCTCGACGGGGAACAACGACGTGAAGTACTACGACGCCAATGGTGATGTGGTGAAGATTCCCAGGAACAGCAATATCAAGTACTCGAACGTTCCGAAGGTCACCGCCATCGAAATCCTGTAGGGAATCCGATCGGGGGCTTTTCGCCCCGAGGGGTGAGGATTCGGCGGGCCGTGGCAGGACGATGAGTTCGTACCGCCCGCCATGGACGCGACGGAGCTCCGGCCGGACTCGCGGCGACTTCCCCAAGTCGCCCCGAGCCGCCGGAGCTTCGGTGTGCCGTCGGGACGCCGCGGTCCGTTTCACGGCATGCCCACGGCCCCGCGGGACGGCTCATAGACTTGACGTCACTATGACAATCTTCCAGGCACCCACCGACGAGGCCGAGGCCCGAGCAGTGCAGGACGCCCTGCGCTCCCGGGTGGTGCGCGACGAACCGGGCCCGCCGCCGGGAACCGGGCGGGTGACCGGGGTCGACGTCGCCTACGACGACGAGCGGGACATCGTCGTGGCCGCGGCGGTGGTCCTCGACGGTGCCACGCTCGATGTGGTCGCCGAGGCCACGGCCGTCGGCAGGGTCACCTTCCCGTACGTTCCCGGGCTCCTGGCCTTCCGGGAGATCCCCACCGTGCTGGCGGCGCTGGAGTCGCTCCCGACGGACCCCGGGGTCGTGATCTGTGACGGTTACGGCCTGGCGCACCCGCGCCGTTTCGGCCTGGCCAGTCACCTCGGGGTGCTCACCGGACTCCCGGTGTTCGGTGTCGCCAAGAATCCGTTCGTCTTCACCTACGAGCAGCCGGGCCCCCGCCGCGGCGACCGGTCGCCGCTCCTCGACGGCCGGGAGGAGGTGGGCCTGGCCCTGCGCACCCAGGACGACGTCAAGCCCGTCTTCGTGTCGGCCGGACACCGGATCGGCCTGGACAACGCCTGTGCCCACACGCTGCTGCTCGCCCGCGACTTCCGCCAGCCGGAGACGACCCGCAGGGCCGACGCGCTGTGCCGACGGGTTCTGCGGGAGGCGACGGCCGGACCGGCGGGTGCGAAGCCCGCGAAGCAGGCGCCCCGTGGCCCCGCCGTTTGAGTACGCGTACGGATGTCGCTCGTCGATCATGGCGGGCAGGCTGGTACGCATGACCGAGCATCGAACGTCCACGCGACCGGGAACCGTCTACCTCGCCCAGCGCCGGGTCGCGGTGGGAATGACCCTCGGCCTGGTCGCGGGCGTGGTCTGGGCCGTCTCGATGATCTGCACGCTGGTGGCCTGGGCCCTCTGACCCGGCCCCGGGCATTCGGCCCGGCCCCGGCAACACACGTCCGGCCCTCCCTCCCACGGGACGGCCGGACTTTTCGGCATGCCGTCCGGGCGGGGCGCACGTGGCGGTGTGCGGCCCCGACGCGCCCGTGGGGGAGGATCCCGGGGGAAGGCCGAGCGCTCGCTCGGTCCAAAGGGTTGTGCGCGGCGCGGCTCATTCTTAGCATCATCGCTGTTACATCAGTTGTGTCATACCGTTGCTGGGGGCTCGATGACGACGACGGAGCACGGATCGCAGGGCCCGCTGGAGGGCGTGCGGGTGCTGGAGCTGGCGGGCATCGGCCCCGGGCCGTTCGCCGCGATGCTCCTGGCGGATCTCGGCGCCGACGTCGTCAGGGTCGACCGCCCGGGCGGCGCGGGGCTCGGCATCGACCCGGCGTACGACCTGACCAACCGCAACAAACGGTCCGTGGTCGTCGACCTCAAGGCCGAGGACGGACCCGGCACGGTCCTCGGCCTGGCCGAGCGCGCCGACATCCTGATCGAGGGCTACCGGCCGGGTGTCGCGGAACGCCTGGGGGTCGGCCCGGACGCCGCTCTGGCCCGCAACCCGCGCCTCGTCTACGGGCGGATGACCGGCTGGGGCCAGGACGGCCCGCTTGCCGAACGTGCCGGTCACGACATCGCCTACATCGCCCTCACCGGCACCCTCTCCATGATCGGCAGGCCCGGCGAGCCGCCCACCGTCCCGGCCAACCTGGTCGGCGACTACGCCGGCGGCTCGCTCTATCTCGTCGTCGGTGTCCTCGCCGCCCTCCAGCACGCCCGCCTGCCCGGTGGCCGGGGGCAGGTCGTGGACGCGGCGATCGTCGACGGCGCCGCCCACCTCGCGACGATGATCCACGCGATGCTCGCCGCGGGGGGCTGGCAGGATCGGCGCGGCTCCAACCTCCTGGACGGCGGTTGCCCGTTCTACGGAACGTACGAGACCGCCGATGGGCAGTACATGGCGGTGGGCCCGCTGGAGCAGCGGTTCTACGACGAGTTCGGCGCCCTCCTCGGTATCGGCGAAGAGGCCCCGGACCGGTGGGACACCACCCGCTGGGACGAGCTGCGCGCACGTGTGGCCGAACGGTTCCGCACCCGCACCCGCGCCGAGTGGACCGAGGTGTTCGAGGGCACCGACGCCTGTGTGGCGCCCGTCCTCTCCCTCCGCGAGGCCCCCGCCCACCCGCACCTCGCGGCCCGCGCCACCTTCGTCGAACACGGCGGACTCACCCAGCCGGCCCCCGCCCCCCGCTTCTCCGCCACCCCCGCCTCCGTCCGCGGCGGGCCGGCGCGGCCCGGCGCGGACACCGAGGCCGTCGCCGCCGACTGGGCCGTCCCCGGGCTCGCGCGGAACGGGGACGCGCGCCCGGAGTGACGGGCCCCGCCCGCACCCGTCGGAGCCGGACCGGCCCGACCGAACCCCACCGTCGACCACCGGCCCCAGGAGGCCCGCAGTGCAGCGGCAGATCTTCACCGAAGAACACGACGCGTTCCGCGCGACCGTCCGTACCTTCCTCGACAAGGAGGTGCTCCCGCACTACGAACAGTGGGAGCGGGACGGCATCGTCTCCCGCGAGGCCTGGCTGGCGGCCGGACGGCAGGGACTGCTCGGCCTCGCCGTGCCCGAGGAGTACGGGGGCGGCGGCACCACCGACTTCCGCTACAGCGCCGTCCTCGCCGAGGAGTTCACCCGGGCCGGTGCTCCCGGACTCGCGCTCGGGCTGCACAACGACATCATCGGCCCCTACCTCACCGGACTCGCCACCGACGAACAGAAACGGCGCTGGCTGCCCGGATTCTGCAGCGGCGAGACCATCACCGCCATCGCCATGACCGAACCCGGCGCGGGTTCCGACCTCCAGGCCATCCGCACCACCGCCGAGGACCGGGGCGACCACTGGCTGCTCAACGGCTCGAAGACGTTCATCTCCAACGGCATCCTCGCCGATCTGGTGGTCGTGGTCGCGAAGACCACCCCGGAGGGCGGGGCCAAGGGCCTCTCGCTGATCGTCGTCGAACGCGGCGCCGAGGGCTTCGAGCGGGGCCGCAACCTCGACAAGATCGGCCAGAAGTCCCAGGACACCGCCGAACTCTTCTTCCGCGACGTCCGCGTCCCGAAGGAGAACCTGCTCGGCGAACGGGACGGCGCCTTCATCCACCTGATGACCAATCTGGCGCAGGAGCGGATGGGCATAGCGGTCGCCGGAATCGCCGCCGCCGAACACCTGCTGGAGATCACCACGCGGTACGTCAAGGAACGCGAGGCGTTCGGACGGCCGCTCGCCAAGCTCCAGCACATCCGGTTCGAGATCGCCGAGATGGCCACCGAGTGCGCCGTCACCCGTACCTTCATCGACCGGTGCGTCGTCGACCACTGCGACGGGACGCTCGACGCGGTGCACGCCTCGATGGCCAAGTGGTGGGCCACCGAGCTCCAGAAGCGCGTCGCCGACCGCTGTCTGCAACTGCACGGCGGATACGGGTACATGGCGGAGTACCCGGTCGCGAGGGCGTTCACCGACGGCCGCATCCAGACCATCTACGGCGGCACGACCGAGATCATGAAGGAGATCATCGGCCGGTCGCTGCTCGCCTGATCCCCTCGATCCATCACCCCGAAAGGCTGCTGACTTGAGCACCGAAGCGTTCGTCTACGACGCGATCCGCACCCCGCGCGGCCGCGGCAAGGCCAGTGGGGCCCTGCACGGCACCAAGCCGATCGACCTCGTCGTCGGCCTCATCCACGAGATCCGCGGCCGTTTCCCCGGCCTGGACCCGGCGGCGATCGACGACATCGTCCTCGGTGTGGTCAGCCCGCTCGGCGACCAGGGCTCCGACATCGCCCGCATCGCCGCCATCGCGGCAGGCCTCCCCGACACCGTCGCGGGCGTCCAGGAGAACCGCTTCTGTGCCTCGGGCCTGGAGGCCGTCAACCTCGCCGCCGCCAAGGTCCGTTCCGGCTGGGAGGACCTCGTCCTCGCGGGCGGCGTCGAGTCGATGTCCCGTGTCGCCATGGGCTCCGACGGCGGCGCCTGGGCGATGGACCCGATGACCAGCTTCCAGACCGGCTTCGCGCCGCAGGGCATCGGGGCCGACCTCATCGCCACCATCGAGGGCTTCTCCCGCCGCGACGTCGACGAATTCGCCGCACTCTCGCAGGAACGCGCCGCCGAGGCGTGGAAGGACGGCCGTTTCGCCCGCTCGGTCGTCCCCGTCAAGGACCGCAACGGCCTCGTCGTCCTGGACCACGACGAGCACATGCGACCCGGTACCACCGCCGACACGCTCGCCGCGCTCAAGCCGTCCTTCGCCACCATCGGCGAGACGGGCGGCTTCGACGCCGTCGCACTGCAGAAGTACCACTGGGTCGAGAAGATCGACCACGTCCACCACGCGGGCAACTCCTCCGGCATCGTGGACGGTGCCGCGCTCGTCGCCATCGGCAACAAGGAGGTCGGTGAACGTCACGGACTCACGCCGCGCGCCCGGATCGTCTCCGCCGCCGTCTCCGGATCCGAGCCGACCATCATGCTGACCGGCCCCGCCCCCGCCACCCGCAAGGCACTCGCCAGGGCCGGGCTGACCATCGACGACATCGACCTCGTCGAGATCAACGAGGCGTTCGCCGGGGTCGTGCTCCGTTTCGCCAGGGACATGGGCCTCTCCCTCGACAGGATCAACGTCAACGGCGGCGCCATCGCGATGGGCCATCCGCTCGGCGCCACCGGCGCGATGATCCTCGGCACCCTCGTCGACGAACTGGAGCGCCGCGACCTCCGATACGGCCTCGTCACGCTCTGCGTCGGCGGCGGCATGGGCATCGCCACCGTCATCGAGCGTCTCTGACCATCCCCGGCCCCCTCCCACGGAGCCCCCTGCCGGCCCCTCTCTCACGGAGAAGAAAAGCAATGACCGAGAGCACGACCATTCGCTGGGAACAGGACGAGACCGGCGTCGTCACCCTCGTACTCGACGACCCGGACCAGTCGGCCAACACGATGAACCAGGCGTTCAAGGACTCCATCGCCGCTGTCGCCGACCGGGCCGAGGCCGAGAAGGACTCCATCCGCGGCATCGTCTACACCTCCGCGAAGAAGACCTTCTTCGCGGGCGGCGACCTCAAGGACATGATCAAGGTCGGCCCCGAGAACGCCCAGCAGGCGTTCGAGACCGGTACCGCCATCAAGAACTCGCTGCGCCGCATCGAGACCCTCGGCAAGCCGGTCGTCGCCGCCATCAACGGTGCGGCGCTCGGCGGCGGTTACGAGATCGCGCTCGCCTCCCACCACCGCGTCGCGCTCGACGCCCCCGGTTCCCGGATCGGCCTGCCCGAGGTCACGCTCGGCCTGCTGCCCGCGGGCGGCGGCGTCACCCGCACCGTGCGCCTCATGGGTATCACCGACGCGCTGCTGAAGGTCCTCCTCCAGGGCACCCAGTACACGCCCCGGCGCGCCCTGGAGAACGGTCTGGTGCACGAGGTGGCAGCGACCCGTGAGGAGATGCTCGACCGGGCCCGCGCCTTCATCGACGCCCACCCGGAGTCCTGGCAGCCCTGGGACGTCAAGGGGTACAGGATTCCCGGCGGGACTCCCGCGCACCCGAAGTTCGCCGCGAACCTCCCCGCGTTCCCGGCCAACCTGAAGAAGCAGCTCGCCGGCGCCCCGATGCCCGCGCCCCGCAACATCCTGGCCGCCGCCGTCGAGGGCGCGCAGGTCGACTTCGAGACCGCGCTGACCATCGAGGCCCGCTACTTCACCGAACTGGTCACCGGCCAGGTCGCGAAGAACATGATCCAGGCGTTCTTCTTCGACCTCCAGGCCGTCAACTCCGGCGCCGGCCGCCCCCGGGGCATCGAGAAACGCGAGGTCCGCAGGGTCGCCGTCCTCGGAGCCGGGATGATGGGTGCCGGCATCGCGTATTCCTGTGCCCGCGCAGGCATCGACGTCGTCCTCAAGGACGTCTCCGCCGAGGCCGCCGCCAGGGGCAAGGCGTACAGCGAGAAGCTCCTCGACAAGGCGCTGGCCCGGGGCCGCACCTCCGAGGCCCGGCGCGACGAGCTGCTGGCCCGCATCACCCCGACCGCCGACCCCGCCGACCTGGCCGGCTGCGACGCCGTCATCGAGGCGGTCTTCGAGGACACCGCGCTCAAGCACAAGGTGTTCCAGGAGATCCAGGACGTGGTGGCCCCGGACGCGCTGCTCTGCTCCAACACCTCCACCCTGCCCATCACCGTCCTCGGCGAGGGCGTCTCGCGCCCCGCGGACTTCATCGGCCTGCACTTCTTCTCACCGGTCGACAAGATGCCCCTGGTCGAGATCATCAAGGGCGAGCGGACCGGGGACGAGGCGCTGGCCCGCGCCTTCGACCTGGTGCGGCAGATCAGGAAGACCCCGATCGTCGTCAACGACTCCCGCGGCTTCTTCACCTCGCGCGTCATCGGACAGTTCATCAACGAGGGTGTCGCCATGGTCGGCGAGGGCGTCGAGCCCGCGTCGATCGAGCAGGCAGCGGCCCAGTCCGGCTACCTGGCCAAGGTGCTGTCCCTGATGGACGAACTGACCCTCACCCTGCCCCGCAAGATCCGCGACGAGACCAGGCGGGCCGTCGAGGAGGCCGGCGGCGTCTGGCCCGAGCACCCGGCGGACGCGGTCGTCGACCGGATGGTCGACGAGTTCGGCCGCACCGGCCGCAGCGGCGGAGCGGGCTTCTACGAGTACGACGGGGACGGCAGGCGCACCCGCCTGTGGCCGGGCCTGCGCGAGCACTTCGGCCGCACCGGGGACGGCACCGCGGGTGGGCGCGACACCGAACCGGACACCGGCATCCCCTTCGACGACATGAAGGAACGGATGCTGTTCTCCGAGGCGCTGGACAGTGTCCGCTGCCTGGAGGAGAACGTCCTCACCTCCGTCGCCGACGCCAACATCGGCTCCATCATGGGCATCGGCTTCCCACCGTGGACCGGTGGCGTGCTCCAGTACATCAACGGGTACGAGGGAGGCCTGCCCGGGTTCGTGGCCCGCGCCCGGGAACTCGCCGAACGCTACGGCGACCGGTTCCTGCCGCCCGCGCTGCTCGTGGAGAAGGCCGAACGGGGCGAGACCTTCCACGACTGAGAGCGGACACCCGGCGCCGGGGCCGCGTTCACTCCGCGGTGAACGCGGCCCGCAGCTCCTGCCGCAACGAGCGCTGGAACGCGGTCACCAGCGCCTGGAGCACCATCGGCTGCATATGGGCCGACAGCGACTTCATCGCCGCCACGTGCTCCGGGTCCGACTCCCGCTCCCGGTACGGGCCCCACACCTCGTCCCTGAACAGCCGGGTCAGCTCCTGCGCGGCGGACCGGGAGTGCTCCAGCAGCACCGTCCGGGCGGCCAGGATCGTCTCGTGCGCGATCGGCACACCGAGCAGCTCGACCCCGAGCCGCAGCAGCCCCGGGTCCACCCGGTAGCTGCCGTCGACCGGCTCCGCGCGCTCCAGCACCCCCATCGCCGCCAGCCGTTCGATGTCCTGGTCGGTGAGGGCCCGGCCCGCCCGCCGCTCCAGCTCCGCCCGGGTGGCGTCCTGTGCCGCGTCCGGTGCCCAGGACGCCACCAGCGCCCGGTGGATCGCCAGGTCCTGCGCGCTGAGATCCGGCGGCAGTTGTTCCAGGTAGCGTTCGATGGCCGCCAGCGTCATGCCCTGGTGCTGGAGCTCCTCGATGAGCGCGAGCCTGGACAGGTGCCCGGGCCCGTAGTGCCCGACCCGTCGGGGCCCGATCACCGGGGGCGGCAACAGGCCCCGGGTGCTGTAGAAACGGACGGTGCGCACGGTGACACCGGCGCGGGCCGCCAGCTCGTCCACGGTGAGCGTCGTCGGGTCCTCGGCCCCGGTCGCCATGTCTGCTCCTTGCGTTCCGGCCCAGCGGCACACCGCCGCGTCTGCACCCTCAGGCGCAACAGTATTGCTGTCTCACCACCGTTGTGAAAGTGCTCGGAGCATCCGGCGGCGCTCTGGCCGCAGTACGGATCCGCTCGGCTCCGCCGGTGGCGGCCGGAGACGACGACGGACACCGACGGGGCCGGGCCCGCTGTCAGTGGCTGCTCCTAGGCTGATGGCATGTCGGAGATCATGTATGTACAGGGGGACGCCACCGCCCCGCACGGCAAGGGCGTGAAGGTGATCGCCCACGTCTGCAACGACCTCGGCGGCTGGGGCAAGGGCTTCGTGCTGGCGCTCTCGCGCCGCTGGCCCGAACCGGAGGCGGCCTACCGCCGCTGGCACCGGGAGCGCGCGGGCAACGACTTCGCCCTGGGAGCGACGCAGTTGGTGCAGGTGAGCCCGTACATCTGGGTGGCGAACATGGTGGGCCAGCGCGGCATGCGCAGGGGCGGCAAGGGCGTACCGGTGCGCTACGAGGCGATCGACACGGCACTGGGGGCCGTGGCCGACCGGGCCGTCCACCTCGGCGCTTCCGTGCACATGCCGCGGATCGGCTGTGGACTGGCGGGCGGCACATGGGACCGGGTCGAGCCGTTGATAGAGCGGCGGCTGCTGAGCCGAGGCATAGCGGTGACGGTCTACGACTACGCGTAGTGCGCCCGCCGGGGATCACGGGGCAGCCCTTAGGGTGGGACGGAACCGGCGGGACGGGGAGGGCCGATGACGGCACGGGGCACGAACGAGACACTGCTGGCCCGGGCGCTCACCGAGGCTCCGACGCCGGACGCGCTGAACGAGCAGATCCTCGACGCCGCGCGCGACCAGTTCACGACCTTCGGCCTGCGCCGGTCGACCGTCGACGACGTCGCCAAACGCGCCAAGGTCTCGCGGGTCACCGTGTACCGGCGGATCGGCAACAAGGACAGTCTGGTCTCGGCCTGCCTGCTGCGCGAGTACCGGCGCTTCGTCGTGGAGGTGGACGACGCGGTGGCCGCGCTGCCCACGACCGAGGACCGGCTCGTCGAGGGTTTCACCGCGGTGCTCGGGCACATTCGTGAACACCCGCTCATCGGTGGTCTGCTGCGACTCGAACCCGAGACGATGCTCCCCTTTCTGACGTTGGAGAGCGGCCCCGCGCTCATGGCCATCCGTGAGTACCTGGCCGACCGGCTGCGCCACGCCAGGCGTGCGGAGGGCCGGCCGGTGAGCGATCCGACACCGGTCGCCGAGCTGATGGTGCGGATCACGGTCTCCTTCCTGCTCAACCCCGTCAGCTGTTTCGAGCTCGACGACGACGCGCAGCTGCGGGAGTTCGCACGCCGCTACCTGGTGCCGTTGCTCGCTGCGGGGGAATAGGCGGTTCCACCTCGGTCACCGGAGCCCGTCAGCCGTGTGGTGCTCCGTCCCCGGCCCCGGCGGGCGGGGAGGAACGGAGCGGACGTGCCCGGGCCCGGCTGCCGACTCACGGGGCGGGTGGGGCCGCGAGAAGCATCGGCCAGTCGTCGCCGAGGGCGTCGTCGAGCGTGCGGTCCGGAGCCGCCGTGAGCACCACGGTGGAGGAATCCGCCCGTGCGTACAGCTCCGGGTCCACCGTCGTCTCCGCGCGCAGGACCAGCGCCGCCTCCGGGTCGACCGCCGACCGGTCGGGGAAGGCCGTGGTGTCCACCCCGTTGCGCGCCAGCACGGCCGGGTACACGGCGATGTCGACGACCAGCCGGTCGTGATCGAGGGTGTGCTCGCCCCATCCGTCGGTCCGCGACAGGTAGAACACGCCGTCACCCTCGTAGCAGCAGTCGCCGAGCCGGGCGACGGCGCGTTCGCCCGGTGTGCCCTCGGGGTCGACGACGAGCGTCACGACGGGCACGTCCGGCTCGTCGGGATCGATGCCGGAACGTACATGGAGCCGGGCCACGGGCAACCTCCGGTGACATGGGTGCGGGGCAGCGGGGAGCGCGGCGGGACCCGGTGGTCACGACGTCCGGATCGTGCCCCCCGCCTCAGCGTGACAGACGTGCCCGTGCCCCCGGCGCCCGGGTCAGCGGGCGCGAGGCGAGAGACCGCCCTCCCGCTCGTCGGGCAGGGGCTCCAGCGGGCGGCCGCGGGCCCAGTGCGGGCCGAGGTCGTCGAGCCGCCAGCCGAAGGGGTACGAGCGGGGCTGCGGGCGCGAGGGCAGCCAGCGCGGCCGGGCGGGCAGCCGGCGTACGCATCGCGCGCGCAGCCGCAGAGCGCCCGCGGCCGACCGCCGGGCCCAGTGCGGCTGCGGCCGGAAACCGAGGGCCGCGAGCAGCGGCTCGTCCAGTACGGCGAGCGAGAACCGTGCCACGAACGGACGCAGCGGCCGCGGGTACCAGCTCGCCATGATCCGGAACGTGGCGTTCGCGACCCGTCGATTGGCCGGATCGTAGGCGAACATCCGGTCCTCGTACGCGTCGAGGAGCCGCGCGAACCCCTCGTACGTGTCGGGGGCACCCTCGATGCCCATCATCGCCGCCGTCTTCCGGCCGGCCTCCACGAGCGCCTGTACCTCCTGTGCGCACAGCGGACGCCAGCCGAACCGGTCGATCCAGCGCTTCGGGCCGACGACCGTGGTCGCGAGGACATAGAGGAAGTCCTCGTTCGGGATGCGGTACTTCCCGTGGATACGGTTGAGATGACGCGCCGCGGCCCGCCCCCGCTCCGAGTCGAAGCCGTCCGCCACCATCTCGTACCCGATGAGCACCGTGTCGTCGTACCGCTTCTGCCCCGAGCGCTCGAACTCCTGGGTGCGGTCGAGGAGTAAGGAGATCCGGGGGACACCGTAGTCGCGGAGGAACGCCACGCCCACGCCCTGCCGATAGTCCCAGGGGAACTCGTACTGCGAGATCAGCCGGAGGATCTCGGCGCAATCGCGTGCGGGATCCATCCGGCGGATCTCGTGCAGACGGCTGTACCGGCCCATGTGCGCCCTCCTGTCGTGTACCGGGTCTGTGCGGGCCCTGCCTCCTCGGACTTCTTCGCCGCCCCGTATCCCCCGCGCACACCGGATCTGATGGGGCGTCGAAGCGAAGGAGTCAAAGATACAAATACTATCGACTTGTTTCATCGACTGCGTCAACACCGTCGGCGGACGTGTGCCGGAAGACGGAGAGACGGAGAAGACGACGAGAACGCTGGGGGCGGTGGGGTGTGGGAGGCGCAGGGGCGTGGGTGGTGTTCCTGGGCGTCCGGTCGGAAGCGGTCGCATACTGGATCACGCAGGGGCGGACGCCGAGCGACGCGCCCCGCCGACCGCCGGGAGCACCGCATGAGCGTCGAGGACGTCGGGGGCGACACCCCCGCACCACCGCCCGGCGGTGTGCTCTGGAGCATCTCCGGCGACATCCGGGCCGTGCTGATGCTGCCCGCCGCCTTCACCCTCCAGGTGGCCCACCGGGCGGTCGGCGCGGGCGTCGACCAGCACTCCGTCTTCCGCACGGACCCGTGGGGGCGCGGCGAGAGGTCGCTGCGCTCGCTCCAGCTCTGGGTGTACGGGGGAGAGGAAGCGGTCCGGGAAGGACGCAGGCTCCGCGGGCTGCACCGCACCGTCCGGGGGACCGACAGCCGCGGACGCCCCTATCACGCGCTGACGGCCGCGAACTACGCCTGGGTGCACGCCACCGGCTTCCCCGTCTACCGGCACGCCGCCCGCTATCTGATCCGGCCCCTCACCGAGGCCCAGGAGCGGGCTCTGTACGGCGAATGGCTCCGGGTCGGCAGAGTGCTCGGCATCCGTGACCGGGACATGCCGCAGACGATCGAGGAATTCTGGCCGTACTTCCGCAGGGTGCTCGCCGAGGACATCGAGCGGAACGCCGTCGTCGAGGACCTGATCGCGACCGACCGCCCGGTACCCCCGCCGGACCGGGGGCCGCTGCCGCTGAGGCTGCTGCTGAGGGCGGCATGGCCGGTGCTGCTGCCGCCGCTGGCCCGGTTCCGGCGTTTCGTCACCATCGGTCTGATGCCGCCGGAGGCGCGGGAGGCGATCGGGCTGGAGTGGACCGACGCACAGGAACGCAGACTGCGGCGGCTGTGCGCGGTGGTGCGGCGTGTCGTGCCCGCGCTCCCCGAGCGGCTGCGCTACCTGCCGTACGCCCGCCGGGCGCGGGCCGCGCGTCGCGAGGCCGTCCGCGGCGCACCGGTCAGGCGGAGGCCCGGCGCACCAACGCGGTCGAGGTGATCACCGGCACCGTTCCGTCGGCCTCGCCGCCGGCCACCGGTTCCTCCGCGCCGTTCAGCGTCCGTATCAGCAGGCGTGCCATCAACCGGCCCATGCCCTCGACATCCTGGCGGACCGTCGTTAGCGGGGGATCGGTGGCCTCGGCGATCGACGCCATGTCGTCGAAGCCGATCACGGCCACGTCCTCGGGTACCCGCAGGCCCCGCTCGCGCAGCACTCGCAGTGCTCCCGAGGCCATCAGATCGTTCGCCGCGAACACGGCGTCCGGGCCCGGACGCCGGTCGAGCAGCCGTGCCATCGCCCGGACACCGCTCTCGACGGTGAAGTCGCCCGGCACGACAAGCCCCGGATCGGCGTCGGGCAGCACGTCGCGGTAGCCGGCGACCCGGTCCTGGGCCGAGGTCTGGTCGCGCGGGCCGGCGATGTGCGCGATCCGCCGTCGGCCGAGGGAGACGAGATGGCGGACGGCCTCGGCCGCGCCGCCCCGGTTGTCGCAGTCGACGTACGGCACGGCGGGTGCGGCGTCCGTGCCGGGGCGGGCAGGACGCCCGCCGTAGACCGTGGGGACCCGGAACCGGCGCAGGACGGCGGGCAGTCCGTCGCCCGTGTGCAGGGAGAAGACCAGCGCGCCGTCCACATGGCCGCCGGCCAGATAGCGGGCGACCCGGTCGAAGTCCCCGCTGCCCTCCACCAGCAGGAGCACCAACTGGGCGTCGTGCGCGTTCAGTTCCCTGCTGATGCCGCGGATCTGCCGGGAGAAGAACGGATCGGAGAAGATCCGGGACTCCGGCTCGTCGATGATCACGGCGATCGCGCCGTTGCGGCGGGTGACCAGGGTCCGCGCCGCGTGATTCGGCACGTAGCCGAGCTCGTCGACCGCCATGCGCACCTGCTCCACGAGCGTCCGCCGTACCCCCGCCCCGCCGTTCACCACGCGGGAGGCGGTCGCCCGGGACACCCCGGCGAGGGCGGCCACGGCCTCCAGCGTGGGGCGGGTGTCGCGGGGCGAATCGGGGGCCGGACCGGTCAAGTGACGCTCCTCGCGCGCGGGCAACGGACCGTGGACGGCCGGGCCGTCCGGACGGCGCCGACATCCTCGGGGCTGTCCCTCGGTCCGTGGCCGTCGTCGCGCGCCCGCCAGGGATTACGGGACAGCCCTCAGCGTAACCGGCGCGGTCGCGGCCCGGACGGGCACCGCCGCCCCACCGGGAGGAAAGGGGCGACGGTGCCCGGACCCGCCGTGCGGAACCGTCAGCGGTGGTCGTGGACCGTGTTCGTCGCCGCGATCTGCTTCCAGGACGCGGGCCGCTCGGGAGCGTGCAGCGAGCGGCCACCGGCCGCCGCCGGGGACGCGGGCCGTGTCGGTTGGTAGAGCCAGGTGTCGAAGAAGCCCGCCAGCGGCTTGCCGGAGACCCGTTCGGCGTACGCCACGAAGTCGCCCACGCTCGCGTTCCCGTACGCGTGCTCGGCAGGCCAGCCCTTCAGCAGCTCGAAGAAGGTGTCGTCGCCGACCTCGTTGCGCAGCGCCTGGAGGGCCAGGGCCCCGCGGTCGTAGACGGCGCCTGCGAACTGGTCGTCCGGACCCGGGTCGCCCGGCTTCACCGTCCAGAAGGGGTCGTCCGCCGGGTGCAGGGCGTAGGTGTAGTCCGCCAGCTCCTGCGCCGTTCCCTCGCCCTCCTTCTCCGACCACAGCCACTGGCTGTACCGGGCGAAGCCCTCGTTGATCCAGATGTCCTTCCAGCCCTTGACGGAGACACTGTCGCCGTACCACTGATGGGCCAGCTCATGGACGACGACCGACACGTTCGCACCGTTCGCGAACTGCTTCGGGCTGTAGAACGGCCGGGTCTGCGTCTCCAGCGCGAACCCGCTCGTCACATTGGGGGCGTACCCGCCGAGCGCGTCGAACGGGTACGGGCCGAAGACCTCCGTCAGCCACTCGGCGACCTCGGTGGTCCGCTCGATGCTGGCGCGCGCCGCGCCGCCGTTGGCGCCGAGATCCCTGCTGTACGCGTTGACGACCGGCAGCCCGTCCGCCGTGGTGTCCTTGGTGATGTCGAATCTGCCGATCGCCAGCGTCGTCAGGTACGTCGCCTGCGGCTTGCTGGAGCGCCAGTCGAAGCGGGTCCAGCCGAGCTTCGAACTCTGCGACTGGAGCGTGCCGTTGCTGATCGCCTGGGTGCCGTCCGGCACCGACACCGAGATGTCGTACGTCGCCTTGTCCAGCGGGTGGTCGTTGCTCGGGTACCACCACGCGGCCGACTCCGGTTCCTGCGCGGCCACCGCGCCGTCCGGGGTACGCACCCAGGAGGTCCAGCCGTTGATCTTCACCTCGGACGGCTTGTCGGCGTACCGCACCACCACCGAGAGCGCCTTCCCCTTCGGCAGCGTCGCCGACGGGGTGACCTCCAGCTCCTGCTCGCCGCTCCTGGCGAAGGCTGCCTTCTTCCCGTTCACCCGCACCTCGGAGACGTCCAGCCCGAAGTCGAGGTTGAAGCGGGAGAGCGCCTGCGTGGTCGTGGCGAGGATGGTCGCCGTGCCCTCCAGCAGGTCCGTCGCGGGCTGGTACTTCAGCCGCAGGTCGTAGTGGGAGACGTCGTAGCCGCCGTTGCCGCTGGCCGGGTAGTAGGGGTCGCCGATGCCCGGGGCGCCCACGGTGCCCTCGGCGGCCGAGGCCGGGATCGTCAGCAGCAGGGAGGCCGCGAGAACGCCGGGGACGAGGTATCTGCGGTGCACGAATGCTCCAAGTCGTCGGTTCGGATGAACTTCTGAGCAGTTGTCACGACCCTATTGAGGGGCCGGTGCACCAGTCATGTCCACGGTCACAGCTGTCACACGATCGCCATTCGGCCGACACGCCGCACCATCGTCACGTGGGCACGCCGCGCCACACACCTCGGTGACGGCCCTCTGTCGTCCGGGAGTTCACCGGGGTACCTTCCGCCCATGCCGATTCGTGCGCGGGGCACCCGCTTGACGTACCGATCGCTGATGGTGGCGGCTGTCGCCACCCTGATGGCCGTCCTGCTCCCGTCGACGGGCGCCCAGGGCGCGAGCCCCGCGGCGGCCGGTGTCCGGGAGGCCGTTCACCTGGTGAACGGGCCGGCCGGGGGCCGGACCGGGGAGAGCGGACCCGTCTTCTCGTACGAGAACGCCGTCCGTGAATCGGTCTGGGTCGACATCGGACTGGACGGCGACGGGAACGGGCGCGACGACCGGGTCGCCGTCGACATCGTCCGGCCCCGCGAACCCGCCCGGCAGAGGCGGAAGATCCCCGTGATCATGGACGCCAGTCCGTACTACTCCTGCTGCGGCCGGGGCAACGAGAGCCAGCTCAAGACCTACGACGCCGACGGCCGGCCCGTGCAGTTCCCGCTGTACTACGACAACTACTTCGTGCCGCGCGGCTACGCCTTCGTCGCCGTCGATCTGGCCGGTACCAATCGCTCCGACGGCTGCGTCGACGTGGGCGGACGTTCCGACGTCCGCTCCGCCAAGGCCGTCGTCGACTGGCTGAACGGCCGCGCCCGCGGCTACACCACCCGCACCGGAGACGAACGCGCCACGGCCGGCTGGACCGACGGCCGCACCGGAATGATCGGCAAGAGCTACGACGGCACCATCGCCAACGCCGTCGCCGCGACCGGGGTGGACGGACTGCGGACCATCGTCCCGATCGGCGCCATCTCCTCCTGGTACGACTACTACTTCGCCCAGGGCGCGCCCCTCTACGACGGCGGACCGGACGGGCTCGCCGACGGTGTGGAGAGCCCGGAGGCGCACGGGCGCTGCGCCGCCGTCCAGCGGCGCCTCGTCGACGGAGCGCCCCGCACCGGCGACTGGACCGGGCTGTGGACCGAACGCGACTACGTCAAGGACGCCCGGAAGGTCCGGGCCAGTGTCCTCGCGGTGCACGGAATGCAGGACCTCAACGTCCGAACCAAGCACCTCGGCCAGTGGTGGGACGCGCTCGCCGCCCGGGGCGTGGAGCGCAAGATCTGGCTCTCGCAGACCGGACACGTCGACCCGTTCGACTACCGGCGCGCCGAGTGGGTCGACACCTTGCACCGCTGGTTCGACCACTACCTCCTCGGCTACGACAACGGCATCGAACGCGAGCCGATGGCCGACATCGAACGCCACCCCGGCCAGTGGTCCACCGACCGGGTCTGGCCGCCGCGCACCACGGGCACCGTCACCGTGCGCCCCGGCACCGGCGACGCGCCCGGCGTCGGCACCCTGGGACTGCGGCCCGCCCGCCCCGGCGCCACCGAGACCTTCACCGACGACCCGACGCAGGGCGAGCTTCGATGGGCCGCCGACCTGGACCGCACCACCGCCGCCAAGGCGGGGTTCCGCACCGCACCGCTCACCCGGGACCTGCGGCTGTCCGGATCGTCCTCGGTGACCGTCACCGCCACCCCGACCACCTCGACCGCCCACCTCTCCGCCGTCCTCGTGGACATCGGACCCGACACCATCCGTGACTACGGAGGGGCGGGGGAGGGCATCAGCACCCTCACCGGCCGCTCCTGCTGGGGCGCGAGCACCACCGGCGACAGCTCCTGCTTCAAGGAGACCCGGGCCGACACCACCACCGTCGATCGCACCGTTCTCAGCCGCGGCTGGGCCGATCTCGGCACCCACGCCTCCGCCGGACACGGCGGACCGCTGACCCCGGGCCGGGCCCACACGATCACCATCCGCCTCGCGGCCACCGACCACGTCGTCCCCGCCGGACACCGCCTCGCCCTGATCGTCGCCGGAACCGACCGGGACCTCATCGAGCCGCCGGACTCCGCCCCCGCGCTCACCCTCGACCTGGCCCGCACGTCCGCGAAGCTGCCCCTCGTCGGCGGTACCGGGGCGTTCGTACGCGCCACCGCGGGTTCCGCGCCGTTGGCGGCCGGCCCCCGCGAAGCCCGGACCGAAGGCGTGACACCGCCGCGTCCCGCGCCGCACGTCCCGGCAGGAAGCCGCTCATGAGGACCCGCGCACCGGCCGCACAACGCCCCTTGTGCCGGAGACCGGCCCTCGTCGCCGGGGCCGCCGACGGGGGCGGGACCGTCCGTTCCCGGGAAGGCGGGGAGGCGGAGCCGGGGCGGCGCAGCCCGTAGGATCGGCACCCTGATGACTGCCACTCTCGTCGCCAAGGACCTCGCCGCCGGACACGGCGACCGCACGCTCTTCGCCGGGCTCGACCTCGTCGTCGCGCCCGGTGACGTGATCGGTCTCGTCGGAGTCAACGGCGCCGGAAAATCGACCCTGCTCCGGCTGCTCGCCGGACTCGACCGCCCGGAGGAGGGGGAGCTGAGGCTCTCCCCGCCCACCGCCACCGTCGGCCACCTCCCGCAGGAACCGGAACGGCGCCCCGGGGAGACCGTGCGGGAGTTCCTGGCCCGCCGCACCGGCGTCGCCGATGCCCAGAGGGCCATGGACGCCGCGACCCAGGCCCTCGTCGACGGGGCGCCCGGGGCGGACGACGCCTATGCGGAGACCCTGGAACGCTGGCTGGCGCTCGGCGGCGCCGACCTCGACGAGCGAGCCGAGGAGGTCGCCGCGGACCTCGGACTCACCGTCGGCCAGGACCTGCCGATGACCGCGCTCTCCGGCGGACAGGCGGCCCGCGCGGGTCTGGCCTCGCTGCTGCTCTCCCGCTACGACGTCTTTCTGCTCGACGAACCCACCAATGACCTCGACCTCGACGGACTGGAGCGGCTGGAACGCTTCGTCTCCGGGCTGCGCGCGGGCACGGTCGTCATCAGCCATGACCGCGAATTCCTGATGCGCACGGTCACCAAGGTCCTCGAACTGGACCTGGCCCAGCAGCGGATCAATCTGTACGGCGGCGGCTACGCCGCCTACCTGGAGGAGCGCGAGACGGCCCGTCGGCACGCCCGCGAGGAGTACGAGGAGTACGCGGACAAGCGTTCCGCCCTGGAGGGCCGCGCCCAGATGCAGCGCTCCTGGATGGACAAGGGCGTGAAGAACGCCCGCCGCAAGGCCACCGACAACGACAAGATCGGCCGCAAGTTCCGCAGTGAGTCGAGCGAGAAGCAGGCGGCCAAGGCCCGTCAGACCCAGCGCATGATCGAACGGCTCGACGCCGTCGAGGAGCCGCGCAAGGAATGGGAGCTGCGGATGGAGATCGCCGCCGCGCCCCGCTCCGGCTCGGTCGTGGCGACCCTGCGCGAGGCACGCGTGGCCCGTGGCGATTTCGCCCTCGGTCCGGTGTCGCTCCAGATCGACTGGGCGGACCGGGTCGCGATCACCGGCGCCAACGGGGCCGGCAAGTCGACCCTGCTCGCCGCGCTCCTGGGACGTCTTCCGCTGGACGCCGGGCACGCCTCGCTCGGTTCGGGCGTGGTGGTCGGGGAGGTCGACCAGGCGCGCAAGCTGTTCCACGGAACCGAGTCGCTGCTGGAGGCGTTCTGCGCGGCCGTCCCCGACACCGAACCGGCAGAGGTCCGCACCCTGCTCGCCAAATTCGGCCTGCGCGCGGACCACGTGCTGCGTCCCGCGACGACGCTCTCCCCGGGCGAACGCACCAGGGCCGCCCTCGCCCTCCTCCAGGGCCGGGGCGTCAACCTCCTGGTCCTCGACGAGCCGACGAACCACCTCGACCTGCCCGCGATCGAACAGCTCGAAGCGGCACTGGCGTCGTACCCGGGAACGCTGCTGCTGGTCACGCACGACCGGCGGATGCTGGAGGCGGTGCGCACGACCCGGCGCATCGTGGTGGCGGACGGCGGCGTGAAGGAACTCTGACCCACCGGCCCGGCAGGGCGCGGGGCGGGGCGGCGGTGGTCCGCACCCCGCCCCGCGCCGATGTCAGCGCTTCCTGCCGCCCCGCTCCGGATCGGTCAGTCCGGCCCGCCGCAGCGCGTCCGCCATCGCGCTGTTCACCGGCGCCGGCGCCGGACGCGCACCGCCACCACGCCGGTCGCGGTCCTGGCCGCCCTGCCGAGGTCGCGGCGGCCTGCCCGCCTGGCCACCCCGCTCGCCGCGCTCCCGCCGGGGCCCGCCGCCCTGGGAGGTCGCCCCCGCCCCGTCGTCCAGCCGCAGCGACAACGAGATCCGCTTGCGCGGGATGTCGACGTCCATGACCTTCACCTTCACGATGTCGCCCGGCTTCACGACATCCCTCGGGTCCTTCACGAACGTGCGGGACATCGCCGACACGTGCACCAGTCCGTCCTGGTGCACCCCGACGTCGACGAACGCGCCGAACGCCGCGACATTGGTGACCACACCCTCCAGCACCATCCCGGCCGCCAGGTCACCGATCTTCTCGACACCCTCCTTGAACGAAGCAGTCCGGAACGCCGGACGCGGGTCGCGGCCCGGCTTCTCCAGTTCCCTCAGGATGTCGCCGACCGTGGGCAGACCGAACTTCTCGTCCACGAAATCGTCGGCGCGCAGCGACCGCAGCACGCCCGTGTTGCCGATCAGCGAGGCCACGTCACCGCCCGTCCGCTTCACCATCGCCCGCACCACCGGATACGCCTCCGGGTGCACGCTCGACGCGTCCAGCGGGTCGTCACCGCGGATGCGCAGGAAGCCCGCGCACTGCTCGTAGGCCTTCGGACCGAGACGCGCCACGTCCTTGAGCGCCCGGCGCGACCGGAAGGGCCCGTTCGCGTCGCGGTGCGCGACGATGTTCTCGGCGAGCCCCGCGCCGATCCCCGAGACCCGTGAGAGCAGCGGCGCCGACGCGGTGTTGACGTCCACCCCGACACCGTTCACGCAGTCCTCGACCACCGCGTCCAGCGAACGGGACAGCTTCACCTCGGACAGGTCGTGCTGGTACTGCCCGACCCCGATCGACTTCGGGTCGATCTTCACCAGCTCCGCGAGCGGGTCCTGGAGACGTCGTGCGATCGACACCGCGCCGCGCAACGACACGTCCATGTCCGGGAGCTCCTGCGAGGCGAAGGCCGAGGCCGAGTACACCGAAGCACCCGCCTCCGACACCATCACCTTGGTGAGCCTCAACTCGGGGTGCTTGTCGACGAGCTCACCGGCGAGCTTGTCCGTCTCGCGGGAAGCCGTGCCGTTGCCGATCGCGATCAGCTCGACGTCATGGGCCTTCGCCAGCCGCTCCAGCTTCGCCAGCGACTGGTCCCACTTGTTCGCGGGCACGTGCGGATGGATGACGTCGGTGGCGACGACCTTGCCGGTCGCGTCGACCACGGCGACCTTCACCCCGGTACGGAAACCGGGGTCGAGCCCCAGCGTGGCGCGCGTCCCGGCCGGCGCGGCGAGCAGCAGATCGCGCAGGTTCGACGCGAAGACCCGTACCGCCTCGTCCTCCGCCGCCGTGCGCAGCCGCAGCCGCAGGTCGATGCCGAGGTGCACCAGGATCCTGGTCCGCCAGGCCCAGCGCACGGTCTCGCCCAGCCACTTGTCGCCCGGACGCCCCCGGTCACTCACCCCGAAGCGCCGGGCGACGATCGCCTCGTACGCCGACGGGCCGGGCGTGTCCGAGGGCTCCTCCGGCTCCAGGACCAGGTCGAGCACGTCCTCCTTCTCGCCCCGCAGCATCGCCAGCACCCGGTGCGAGGGCAGCTCGGTGAACGGTTCGGCGAAATCGAAGTAGTCGGCGAACTTCGCCCCCGCCTCCTCCTTGCCCTCGCGCACCCGGGCTGACAGCCGCCCGCGCGTCCACATGCGCTCGCGCACCTCGCCGATCAGGTCGGCGTCCTCCGAGAACCGCTCGGTCAGAATGGCGCGGGCCCCCTCCAGCGCGGCGGCCGGATCAGCGACGCCCCTCTCCGCGTCCACGAACGCGGCGGCGGCGGCGACCGGCTCCACCGACGGGTCGCCGAGCAGTCCGTCGGCGAGCGGTTCGAGCCCCGCCTCCCGGGCGATCTGCGCCTTCGTGCGCCGCTTGGGCTTGAACGGCAGGTAGATGTCCTCCAGGCGCGCCTTGGTGTCGGCGGCCCGGATCCGCGCCTCCAACGCCTCGTCCAGCTTGCCCTGCTCGCGCACGGAGTCGAGGATCGCCGTCCGGCGGTCCTCCAGCTCCCGCAGATAGCGCAGCCGCTCCTCCAGCGTGCGCAGCTGCGCGTCGTCGAGCATCTCGGTCGCTTCCTTGCGGTAGCGCGCGATGAACGGCACGGTCGACCCGCCGTCGAGCAGCTCGACGGCCGCCTTCACCTGCCGTTCGCGTACGCCGAGTTCCTCGGCGATCCTGCCTTCGATGGACGTCGTCACGGTTCTACCGACTCGCCTTCTCGTACGGGCTGTGCTGACCGGGGCCGGGCCCCGTGGTCTGCATTGTGCCGGGTGGCCGGGCACCGTGTCGCCCGGCCACCCCCTCGCGTCCCGTCGGAGCCGGGCTCAGCCCCTTCCGGTGAGTCCGTCGGGGTACGCGCCCGCCGCTGCCGCCGTCATCAGGAAGCCGCGGCCCAGCTCGGTGAGCCTGGCCACCCCCTCCGCGCCGAGGTGCTGGTACGGCGCCCGGTCCATCCGGTCCGTGGCCTCCTCCAGCTCCGCCCGCAGCGTGACACCGGCCTCGGTCAAATCGCCCGCGCCGTCGAGGAGACCGCGTCCGCGCAGCCGTTCCTCCGCCGCGGCCCAGTCGTCCTGCTCCCAGCCCCGGGTGGTCAGGAGCCAGTGCGGATTCATTCCCTTGCCGGTCGCGCTGTGGCTGACCAGGGCCTCCAGCGGGTCGAGGTCCGCCCTCAGCAGCGCGGCGAGGTGACCGTCGCCGCGGTGCTCGCGCAACAGTGTCCCGGCGTGCCAGTACGCCAGGTGCGGCTCCTCGGGTATCGGGAGATCGGCATGGGCGGCGTAGAGCGGCCGGGCGTGTCGGGTGCAGGCCTCGGTGGCGCGCAGGGCCAGTCCGGCGGCCTCGGCGAGTTCGGCGGAGGCGATGGTCTCCTCGCCCAGCAGGCGCCGCAGCGTGGCGTCGGCGGCGCGCAGCCGGGCGTCCAGGACCGCCTGCGGCGAGGCCGTCGACCATACGGCGGGTACGTGCCGGGCGACCAGGTCGTGGCTGAAGTTGTAGAAGGCCGCGGTGACCGTGCCCGGGCCGACGGCACCGAGAGCCGCCGCGCGGGCGGCGATGTAGACGGTGGTGGGGTCGTCGATGCCGATCTCCCCGAACTCCCTGCCGAGATCGGGGGAGAAATAGATCGTGGAGTGAAGGAGATTGACGGCGTTGTGGCACTGGCGTCCCGCACGCGGCGGCAGAGTACTCATGAAAGTCACGCTACCGACTGGTCGGTACTGCCCGGAACCCCGATCCGCCACCCGGTGGCCCCGGGCGGGCCATGGCGGAAAAGGTGGGATTCTCGTCATTGCGGCCGTCCGCCGCGCCCCGAAGGATGGGGGACATGACGCAACGATCCGTACTCGTCGTCCTGTTCGACGGCGTGCAGAGCCTCGATGTGACCGGCCCGCTGGAGGTCTTCGCCGGGGCCCGCCACCTCCCCGGGGCCGGATACGGACTGCGCACCGCCTCCCCGGACGGGTCCCCGGTCCGCACGAGCAGCGGCCTCCGCCTCATCCCGGACACCTCGCTCGCGGACGCGGAGCCGCCGCACACCCTCCTCGTCCCCGGGGGCCCGGGCACCCGTGCCCCCGCCCCGGAACTCGTCGGCTGGCTCCGCGAGCACGCGCCACGCGCCGAACGCCTCGTCTCGGTGTGCACCGGCGCCCTGCTGCTGGCCGCCGCCGGGCTGCTGGACGGTCACCGGGTGACCACGCACTGGACCGTCTGCGACCACCTCGCGCGCACCCACCCGGCCGTCGAGGTCGACCCGGATCCGATCTTCGTACGGGACGGCAGGCTGGCCACCTCCGCCGGTGTCACCGCAGGCATCGACCTCGCCCTCGCCCTGGTGGAGGAGGACCACGGCCGGGAGGTCGCCCTCGCCATCGCCCGTCACCTCGTGGTCTTCCTGCGCAGACCGGGCAACCAGGCCCAGTTCAGCGCGCAGCTCGTCGCGCAGACCGCCCGGCGCGAGCCGCTGCGCGAGGTCCAGCACTGGATCACCGAGCATCCGGCCGAGAACCTCACCGTCGACGCACTCGCCGCCCGGGCCCGGCTGTCGCCGCGCCACTTCGCCCGTGCCTTCCGGGCCGAGACGGGGCTGACCCCCGGCCGCTACGTCGACCGGGTCCGCCTGGAGCACGCCCGCCGCCTGCTGGAGGACACCACCGACGGTGTCGCCGGTGTCGCGCACGCCTGCGGGTACGGCACCCCGGAGGCCATGCGCCGCGCGTTCCTCAAGGCCCTCGGCACGGCACCCGCCGAGTACCGCCGGCGCTTCCGGCCCGGGTCCGCGGGGAACTGACCGGCGAACCCGGACCACCGCACTCCCGGGCCGCGCTCACCCGGCGCCCGGGCCACGCGCCGACCGGCCCCCGGATGCGCGCCGTCCCACCACAAGGAGCCCCATGCAGATCGCCATCGTCCTCTTCGACCGCTTCACCTCGCTCGACGCCGTCGGCCCCTACGAGATGCTCCAGCAGATCCCCGGCGCAGAGACCGTGTTCGTCGCCGACCGGACCGGGCCCGTGCGCAACGAGAGCGGCGGCCTCGCGCTCGTCGCCGACCGGACGTTCGCCGATGTGCCGGCGCCGGACGTGGTGGTGGTTCCCGGCGGTCCGGGACAGAGCGACCGGATGGACGACGAGACGCTGCTCGGCTGGCTGCGCACGGCCGACGGCACCAGTACCTGGACGACCTCGGTCTGCACCGGATCGCTGCTGCTCGCGGCGGCCGGACTGCTGACCGGCCGCCGTGCCACCTCGCACTGGCTCGCCCTGGACACGCTGCGGGAATTCGGTGCCGAACCGACCGGTGAGCGCGTCGTCCGGGACGGCAAGTACGTCACGGCGGCGGGCGTCTCCGCCGGCATCGACATGGGACTGACCCTGGCCGGACGGATCGCGGGCGACGAGCACGCCATGTCCGTGCAGCTGCTGACCGAGTACGACCCCCGGCCGCCCTACGACGCGGGCTCGCCGGAGAAGGCCCCGGCCGCACTTGTCGAGCGGTTCCGCGCCCGGAGCCGCTTCATCCTCCGCTGACGGCGGCCCGGTCCGGCTCCTCGGGCCAGCCGAAACGCGGCGCTCGCCGCTCCAGGAACGCGGCGACACCCTCCGCGGTGTCGCCGCTGCGCCGTGCCTGCTCCGCCCAGTACGCGTCCCGGTCCCGGCGCCCGTCGGCGAACTCCTTCGCCGCCGCCTGCGTCAGCCGTGAGCGCGCCGTCAGCGTCCGCGTGTACGCGTCCACCCGGGCGTCCAGGCCGCCGACCGGCAGCACCTCGTCCACCAGGCCGGTCCGCAGGGCCCGCGCGGTGTCGATCAGCTCGCCGGAGAAGAGCAGATGCTTCGTGGTGGCGGGCCCGGTCAGTGCCACCAGCCGCCGGGTCGACGACGCCGGGTACACGATCCCGAGCCGGGCCGGGGTGACGCCGAACGACGCTCCCTCCTCGGCGAACCGCAGATCGCAGGCGGCCGCGAGCTGGCTGCCGCCGCCGACGCAGTGGCCGCGGATCGCGGCAAGCGTCGGCCGGGGGAACGCCGCCAGGGCCTCCTCGGCGGCGACGGCGAGCGCCTGCGGATCGGCCGACGGGTCGCGGAGCGAGGAGATGTCCGCCCCCGCGCAGAAGGTGTTCCCGGCGCCCGTCAGCACCAGGACCCGGAGGGTGTCGTCGGCCGCCAGCCGGTCCAGCAGAACGGGCAGCGCGCGCCACATCGCGGCCGTCATCGCGTTGCGTTTGGCCGGATTGCCGATGACGACGGTGGCGACCCCGTCCGCGACCGTGTGCTCCAGCCCGGGTTCCGTGCGTTCCATGCGCCGGATGCTATCCCCATGGTTCGAACCTATGATCAAGAAGGGGTGGCCGTGTACGTACGCACCGTGAGGAGCTCCCCGTGGCCGATCCCGCAGTCGAGGGCCGGAGGCTGAGCCGCAGTTTCGGCCGACTGGTCCTGCTCGGCACCCTGCTCGTCGTGGCCGGCCTGGTCGGCCTCGTCTACACGGGCGTCGCGACACTCACCTCGATGCTCCTCTTCGGCTGGCTGCTGCTGGTCGGAGGCATCGTGGGCCTGCTCCACGCCATCGAGTCGCGCGGCAGCAACTACTTCTGGCTGGCCGTCGTGGTGGCCGCGCTGAACATCGCCGCCGGAGTCGTCGTCATCCGGCATCCGCACGGGACGGCCGAGGCACTGACCATGTTCGCCGCGCTGCTCTTCCTGACCGGTGGGCTGTTCCGGCTGGTCGGCAGCGTCGTCGTACGCGGCCCGCAGTTCGGCTGGACCCTGTTGCAGGGGGCCTTCGGGCTGCTGCTCGGACTGCTGGTGCTCTTCGACTGGCCGCACAGCAGTCTCTACGTGCTCGGCCTCTTCTTCTCGCTGGCACTGCTGTTCGACGGACTCGGGCTGATCGCGATCGGGGTCGGCGGACGCCGTATCGTCTCCCTCGTCTCTGACCGGACGACGACCGGCCCGTCCGGGGAACTCCCCGACGCGTCCACCGGAGGGGACGGGAACCAGTCCAAGAGCTGACCCTCTCGCGCATATTCGATCGGAACTTGTCGATTCGGGGCGACTTTTGATGAGTGGCCCAGTGGGCCGACTACGCCGCGCACCCTGTACTCGACGTGCAGTCACCATCGAGTCGAGAGCGGGTACCCGACTATGGAGAGCCGTGGCAGTGTTCCCGCCCGGCCCGTGTCGTACGAAGGAGTCTGGCGGTTCACGGCTCCGGCCGTGGACGCCTCCGTACCGCGGGCCAGGCACGCCGTACGCGACCTGCTGAACCGTCAGGGCGTGCCGATCGACACCGACATCGCCGAAGGGCTGCTGCTCATCGTCTCCGAGCTGGCCACCAACGCGGTGAAGCACGCCGCGCTGCTCTCACCGGAGCTCGCCGTCGAGGTCGCCGTCGGCGCGGAATGGGTAAGGGTGTCCGTGGAGGACAACCACCCCTACCGGCCGACGGCCCTGGAGACGGATCACGGACAGACCGGCGGTCGCGGACTGCTCCTGGTCCGGGAGATCACCCGGGAGGCGGGCGGGGCCTGTGACGTGCAGCAGACCGCGCGCGGTGGAAAGATCATCTGGGCCGCGCTGCCGCTCTTCGCGCGGCCCTGACCGGCCCCGTCCACCGGGGCCGGCCGCGCGCCGCTACCAGTCGGCGGAGGCCCCGGTCAGTTCCCTGATCGCCGGCCGCGCGGCGTCCAGCACCGTCATGAACCACGCCGAGAACGGCGCCTCGCCGTGCCGCTCGGCGAGTTCGCCGGCCGTCACGAAAGCGGTCTCGCCGACCTCGTCCGGGGCCGGTCGCGGCCGGTCCTGCACCAGGCCCACGAAGAGATGGTTGAACTCCTGCTCCACCAGGCCGGAAGCCGGGTCGGGGTGGTTGTAACGGACCGTGCCCGCCTCGGCCATCAGGGAGGGGGAGACCCCGAGCTCCTCGTGCGTGCGCCGGGCGGCGGCGGCGAAGGGCGCCTCGCCGGGATAGGGATGACCGCAGCAGGTGTTCGACCAGACACCGGGGGAGTGGTACTTGCCGAGCGCGCGCCGCTGGAGCAGCAGGCGGCCCTGCTCGTCGAAGAGGAACACCGAGAAGGCCCGGTGGAGTCGTCCCGGGGGCTGGTGGGCGGCGAGCTTCTCCGCGGTACCGATGGTGGTGCCGTCCTCATCGACCAGTTCGAGCATGATCGCGTCTGCTGTGCCGTTCGACGAGGCGTTCGTCGCGGTGGCTGGTGTGGTCGGCATACCCATCCTTCGCTATGGTCCCGGCCCGGTGCGCCGGTCCCGTCGAGTCCGCTCAAGTCTGCCGCACAAAAGCCGCTTGTCCGCACTTCGGGTCCGGGCATGTCCGTCCCCGGGGCCGCGTCCGGCGCGGCCTTGGGGACGGACACGCGCTGTCACACGCCGAAGGCGGCCGGGTAGTGGATGGTGCCGCTCGGGACCTGCGCCGATTCGTCGAGCACCAGCGCCATCATCGCCCCGTCCGGGACGTCGAAGGCCGGCCGGATCCCGTACCGGGACGCCGGTACGAAGCCGAACCGCGTGTAGTACGCCGGGTCACCGAGCACCAGAACGAGGGACTCGCCGCACAGACGGGCGGCGTCGAGCGCGGCCCGCACCACGGCCCGCCCCGCCCCCTTCCGCTGATGCTCCGGCACCGTCGCCACCGGGGCCAGGGCCAGGGCCGGGGCGTCCCCGACGCGGCACCGGGTCAGCAGCGCGTAGGCCGCGACGCCCCCGTCCGCGCCCGCCCGCGCGACATACCCGAGGCCGGGGAGCCGGGCCGCCGGATCGGCCCGCAGCGCGTCGACGAGATCGGCCTCGGCCGGCGTGGGGAAGGCCGCGGCGTTGACCGCGTGCACGGCCGCCGCGTCCGCGTCCGTCTCCGGCCGGGTCGGCCAGCGGGGATCGGCGGGACGCAGCACGTAGCAGGCGTAGCCGTACTCCGCGCCGTGATCGCGCCGCACTGCCAGTTCCTCACGGCTCGCGGCGATCGCCCGGGCCATGCCGGGGACCGACGCGTCCGCGGCCGCCACCCGCGCGGCGAGCGGGACGTAGTACTCGTCCCAGTCGCTGTCGGGCTGCACCCGCGTCCCGAGGACGTGATAGCCGGCCGCCACCGCCGCCGCGCCGTTCGCCGCCACCGGACGCAGCGAACCCGCCCGTTCCCAGAAGGAACGGGCCTTCGCCGACGGCGTATCGGTCGTCCAGACGCAGTCGCTGACGACGAGGGAACCGCCCGGTGCGAGCAGACGCCGCCAGTCGCGCAGCGCGGTGTCGAAACCGATGAGGTACGCGGACCCCTCGGCCCAGACGAGGTCGAACGACCCGTCCGGGAAGCCGGAGAGGTCGGCCATGTCGGCGCGGACCGTGCGGACGCGGTCGTCGAGCCCGCGGACGCGGGCCGCCTCGCGCAGCTCGGCGAGGAACGGCTCGTGCAGGTCGACGGCGGTCACCTCGGCACCCGCCTCGGCTGCCAGCAGCAGCGAGGCACGGCCCGGCCCGCAGCCCAGATCGAGGACACGCGGCCGTTCCGGCAACGGGCCGGTGAGCCCCAGCAGCCCCCGGGTGGTGGCGTCGGAGCCGGGGCTCTGCCGCGGCAGGCCCTGATGCAGGGAGAAGAACGCCGCGGTACGTGCGGCGTGATCGTCTGGGGTACGAGTGGTGCGGTCGTTGTCGGTCAACGTGGGAAACCCCTGTGAACGAGGGTTCCGGCAGGCAGGCCGAACCGGTACGGACCGGGGGTGCTAGCCGAGAACCCGGGAGATGAGGAAGGACCGGATGCTGCGCCGGACGGGCGCGGTCGCGACGGTCATCAACCTCAGCTCCTCTCTCGACAGGGAAGGCCACTCGCCTCGCCGGACACCCTACACCGCCGTACCGGCCCGGCCTTCAGTGGCAGAGCCCGGCCTCGTGCTCGGCATGGCCGCTCGGCTCCAGCTGGAACGTGCAGTGCTCCACGTCGAAGTGGGTGCCCAGGCACCCCTGGAGTTCGTGGAGGAGCTTCTCGTGACCGATCGAGTCCAGCACGGCCCGGCTCACCACCACATGGGCGGAGAGCACCGGCATCCCCGACGTGATCGTCCAGGCGTGCAGGTCGTGCACGTCCAGCACGCCGGGCAGCGCGGTGATGTGGGCGCGCACCTCACCCATGTCCACACCCTTCGGCGCGGCCTCCAGCAGCACGTTGAGCGTCTCCCTGAGCAGTTTCACGGTCCGGGGGACGATCATCAGGCCGATCACCAGCGAGGCGATCGGGTCGGCGGCCTGCCAGCCGGTGGTCAGGATGATGCTCGCCGAGATCAGCACGGCGATGGAACCGAGGGTGTCCGCGAGCACCTCCAGATAGGCGCCGCGCACATTGAGGCTGTCCCGCTGCCCGCGCATCAGCAGCGACAGCGAGATCATGTTGGCGACCAGGCCGACCAGGGCGAAGGCGATCGTCAGGCCGCCCTTGGTCTCGGCCGGGGTGATGAACCGCCCGATCGCCTCGAAGAGCAGGAAGCCGCCCACGCCGAGCAGCAGCAGACAGTTCGCCAGTGCCGCGAGGATCTCGGCGCGGGCGAAGCCGAAGGTGCGGTTGAGGCCGGCCGGCCAGTTGGCGAAGTGGATCGCCAGCAGCGCCATGCCCAGCCCCAGCGCGTCGGTCGCCATGTGCGCCGCGTCCGCGATCAGGGCGAGCGAGCCGGTGAGGAGCCCGCCGACGATCTCCATCACCGTCACGGTGAGCGTGATGCACAGCGCGATGCGCAATCGCCCCTTGTACGCGGCGGCGGCCGTGCCGGTGGGCGGCGGACCGCCGTGTGTGTGCCCGTGATCGTGCCCTGCCCCCATGGGGACGCCTCCCGGTCGTCTCGCGGACTCGGGCGCGGTCGGCCCGAGCACTGCCAGTGAACTACGGGTGGGGGGTATCGGGCAACACGGTACTGAACACCGTTGTCATTGCCCTGACCTGCGGAAACGTTCACGGGTCAGGGCAATGGGGTGACCACCGGAAGGTCAGTTCGTGCGCGCCTCGGGATGCTGGAGGCACCAGCCCTCCCAGGCGGACGCGACCATGTCGCGCACCCCGCGCCGAGGCGTCCAGCCGAACTCCCGGGACATCCGGGCGGCGGACGCGACGGCCTTCGCGGCGTCACCCGGCCGCCGCGCCTCCACCACGGGCTCCACCTGCCGGCCGGTGATCTCGCCCACCAGATCGGCGAGTTCCCGCACCGAGACGCCCGTGCCGCGGCCGACGTTCACGGTCAGGTCGCCGCCCGCCCGTCCGGCCAGCCTCCGGGCGACGGCGAGGTGCGCGTCGGCGAGATCCGCGACATGGACGTAGTCACGGACGCAGGTGCCGTCGGGCGTCGGGTAGTCGTCACCGAAGATCCTCGGGGCCTCGCCCCGGGTCAGCCGCTCGAAGAACATCGGCACCACGTTGGCGGCGCCCGTGTCCGCCAGCTCCGGCGCCGCCGCCCCGGCCACATTGAAGTAGCGCAGGCAGCCCGTGGACATTCCGTGTGCCCTCCCGGTGGCGCGGACCAGCCACTCCCCGGCGAGCTTCGTCTCGCCGTAGGGGTTGATCGGGAGGCAGGGGGTGTCCTCGGTGATGAGATCCACATCCGGTACGCCGTACACCGCTGCGGAGGACGAGAACAGGAAGCACCCCACCCCGGCGGCGGTGACCGCCTCCAGGAGGACGGTCAGCCCGGCCACGTTCTCCCGGTAGTACAGCAGCGGCTTCTCGACGGACTCGCCCACCTGCTTCTTCGCCGCGAGGTGCACCACACCCGTCACATCGTGTCGCTCCAGCACCCGGTCGAGCAGCGCGCGGTCGCCGCACGAGCCCTTGACCAGCGGCACATCGGCCGGGAGCCGTTCGGTGACGCCGCCCGACAGGTCGTCGAGGACCACCACCCGCTCACCGGCACCCCTCATGGACCGCACCACGTGTGCGCCGATGTATCCCGCCCCACCTGTGATCAGCCATGTCATACGGGTCAGCCTAGGCTGTGCTCCCGGAGCGCCGTCCCTGGCCCGGGGCGGCGGACCGGCCGTGCCCCCCCCGGTCCGATCCGGGCGGAAAGGCCCGGGAAGGACCGGGGCGTCGCCACCGCGTTTTGTCAGGTGAGGCGGGGATCGACGATGATGATCGCGGACGGCGCGGCGCGATGCCGGTCCGTCCCGAACAGAGCGCGAACGGGCAGTGAACTCCCGCTTCCGCTCATCCGATAGCCTCTGCCGACGTGCCGCCGGCCCGCCCCCGGGCCGCACTGTCGCGCGCCGACCACGTCAGCACCAAGGAGTGAGTTCGTCTGTCGACCGCCATTCTCACCGGTGCTCCGGTACCCGGATCATCGCTCCCCGACGATCTGCGGTCGCTGGGCTTCGACGTACAGGTCGCCGCCGATGTGACCGAGGCCGCACGGCTTCTCTCCGCCGTCCCGGCCGACCGCCGCGTCGCACTGGTCGATCCCCGCTTCGTCGGCCACGTCCATGCCCTCCGGCTCGGACTGACCGACCCGCGCTTCCCCGCCGCCGCCGTGCCCGGAGCGCTCACCGCACAGCCCGGGGCCCGGCCCGCGCTCGTCCGGGCCCTGGACACCACGACAACCGCCGTCGGCGCCGGCGTCCCCGCGACGCCGGGCACCATCGAGCCGGCCGCCGCCGACCGCACCGTGCCCGGCCGGCTCGCCGCGGTCATGGACGCCGAGGGCAGCCCCGTGCAGCGTCCCGAGCTCGGTTCGCTGATCGCGGCGGTGCCGACCGACGCCCCCGCGCGCGCGGCGGCGGAGCGCGACCTCGCGGCGGTCGACGACGAGGCGGTGCGGCTGCGCAGCGCGGTGAAGGCCCACGACGGCTTCTTCACCACGTTCTTCATCAGTCCGTACTCCCGTTACATCGCGCGCTGGTGCGCCCGGCGCGGCCTCACGCCGAACCAGGTCACCACCGCGTCCCTGCTGACCGCGCTGATCGCGGCCGGCAGCGCCGCGACCGGCACCCGCGGGGGCTTCGTCGCCGCGGGCGTGCTGCTGCTCCTCTCCTTCGTGCTGGACTGCACCGACGGGCAGCTCGCCCGCTACTCGCTGCAGTACTCGACACTGGGCGCCTGGCTGGACGCCACCTTCGACCGGGCCAAGGAATACGCGTACTACGCGGGCCTGGCCCTCGGCGCCGCCCGGGGCGGGGACGACGTCTGGGTGCTCGCCCTGGGCGCCATGGTGCTCCAGGCGTGCCGACACGTCATCGACTTCTCGTTCAACGAGGCCAACCACGACGCCGTGGCGAATTCGAGCCCCACGGCCGCACTCTCCAGCAGGCTCGACAGCGTCGGCTGGACGGTCTGGCTGCGCCGGATGATAGTGCTGCCGATCGGTGAGCGCTGGGCGATGATCGCGGTGCTCACCGCGGTGACCACCCCCCGGATCGTCTTCTACGCCCTGCTCGTCGGCTGCTCCTTCGCGGCCTGCTACACCACCGCCGGACGGCTGCTGCGCTCGCTGACCCGCAAGGCCCAGCGCACCGACCGCGCGGCCCGGGCCCTCGCCGATCTCGCCGACTCCGGTCCGGTCGCCGAGGCCGTCGCCGCGTTCGGGCCACGCCTCGGCGGCAGCTGGAGCGCCCCGGTCACGGCCCTGCTCGCCGGAGTGCTCATGATCGCCTCCGCGCTCTCGCAGCCCTTCGGCAGCTGGCACACCATCCTCACGGCGGTGGTCTACGCGATGTTCTCCGGCATGGCCGTCTCGCGCCCCCTCACGGGCGCGCTGGACTGGCTCGTGCCCCCGATATTCAGGGCGGCCGAGTACTGCACCGTCCTGATCCTCGCCGCCCGCAGCGATGTCCCCGGAGCCCTTCCGGCGGCGTTCGGGCTGGTCTCGGCCGTCGCCTACCATCACTACGACACGGTGTACCGCATTCGCGGGGGCACCGGTGCGCCGCCCCGGTGGCTGGTACGCACGATCGGCGGGCACGAGGGTCGCACCCTGGTGGTGACCGTGCTCGCCGCCGTACTCACCCGGCACGCGGCGTTCACCGTGGCACTCACCGCGTTCGCGGTGGCCGTGGCCGTGGTGGTGCTCGTGGAGTCCATCCGCTTCTGGGTGTCCTCCGGAGCACCCGCCGTTCACGACGAAGGAGAACCCGCATGATCGGCCTCGTACTGGCAGCCGGTGCCGGACGGCGACTGCGCCCCTACACCGACACGCTCCCGAAGGCCCTCGTGCCTGTCGACGGCGAGAAGACCGTCCTGGACCTCACGCTGGCGAACTTCGCGGAGATCGGCCTCACCGAGGTCGCCGTCGTGGTCGGCTACCGCAAGGAGGCCGTGTACGCCCGCAAGGCCGAGTTCGAGGCGACGTACGGCGTCACCCTCACCCTGATCGACAACGACAAGGCCGAGGAGTGGAACAACGCCTACTCCCTGTGGTGCGCCCGTGACGTCCTGACGCGCGGTGTCATCCTCGCCAACGGCGACACCGTCCACCCGGTCTCCGTCGAGAGGAAGCTCCTGGACGCCCGCGGCGAGGGGCGGCGGATCATCCTCGCGCTGGACACGGTGAAGAACCTCGCCGACGAGGAGATGAAGGTCGTCGCCGAGGACGGCAAGGGCGTGCGGCGCATCACCAAGCTGATGGATCCGGCCGCCGCGACCGGTGAGTACATCGGCGTCACCCTCATCGAGCCGGAGGCCGCGGCCGACCTCGCCGACGCCCTGAGGACGACCTTCGAGCGCGACCCGGACCTCTACTACGAGGACGGCTACCAGGAGCTCGTGAACCGCGGCTTCACCATCGACGTGGCACCCATCGGCGAGGTGGCGTGGGTCGAGATCGACAATCACGACGACCTCGCGAAGGGCCGTGGGATCGCGTGCCAGTACTGACCCGGCTCATCCCGTCCCCGGTCGTCGTCGACATCAGCCGGGGCGCCCTGGACGGACTGGCCGGCCTCCTCGCCGACCAGCGGATCTCCGCGTCCGGCAAGCTCGCCGTCGCGATCAGCGACGGGTCGGGGCGCGCCCTGCGCGAGCGGCTGGCCCCGGCGCTGCCCGGCGCCCACTGGTACCCGGTCGCCGACGGCACCCTCGACTCGGCGGTCAAGCTCGCCGACGACATCAAGGGCAACCGGTACGACGCCGTGGTCGGCCTCGGCGGCGGCAAGATCGTCGACGTGGCCAAGTACGCCGCCGCCCGCGTCGGGCTGCCGATGGTGGCGGTGGCGACGAACCTCGCCCACGACGGACTCTGCTCGCCGGTCGCGACCCTGGACAACGACAACGGCCGGGGCTCCTACGGTGTCCCCACCCCGATCGCCGTCGTCATCGACCTCGACGTCGTCCGCCGGGCCCCGGCCCGCTTCGTGCGCTCCGGCATCGGCGACGCCGTCTCCAACATCTCCTGCGTGGCCGACTGGGAACTGGCCCACGAGGTCAGGGGCGAGGAGATCGACGGACTGGCCGCGGCCATGGCCCGGCAGGCCGGCGAGGCCGTGCTGCGCCACCCCGGCGGCATCGGCGACGACGGCTTCCTCAAGGTGCTTGCCGAGGGCCTCGTGATGACCGGCATCTCCATGTCGGTGGCAGGCGACTCCCGGCCCGCCTCGGGCGCCTGCCACGAGATCAACCACGCCTTCGACCTGCTCCACCCCAAGCGTGCCGCCAGCCACGGCGAGCAGGTCGGCCTCGGCGCCTGCTTCGCCATGCACCTGCGCGGCGCCCGCGAGGAGTCGCTGCTCATGGTGGCCACCCTGCGGCGCCACGGTCTGCCCGTCCTGCCCGAAGAGATCGGTTTCACCACCGACGAGTTCGTCCAGGCCGTCGACTACGCCCCGCAGACCCGCCCGGGGCGCTTCACGATCCTCGAACACCTCAACCTGTCCACCGACCAGATCAGGGACGCGTACGCCGACTATGCAAAAGCCATCCATAGCTGAACTCCGCCCGGTCGTGCACCCCCCGGGCGTGAAGGACCGGCGCAGTGGTGAGCACTGGGCGGGTCGGCTCTACATGCGCGAGATCTCCCTGCGGGTGGACCGGCACCTGGTCAACACCAGGATCACGCCCAACCAGCTCACCTATGTGATGACCGTCGCGGGTGTGCTCGCCGCGCCGGCCCTGCTGGTGCCCGGTATCCCGGGGGCGCTGCTCGGCGTGCTCATGGTCCAGCTCTACCTGCTGCTCGACTGCGTCGACGGCGAGGTGGCCCGCTGGAAGAAGCAGTTCTCGCTGGGCGGGGTCTACCTGGACCGGGTCGGCGCCTACCTCTGCGACGCGGCCGTGCTCGTCGGCTTCGGCCTGCGCGCCGCCGACCTGTGGGGTTCCGGGCGCATCGACTGGCTGTGGGCCTTCCTGGGCACGCTCGCGGCCCTCGGCGCCATCCTCATCAAGGCCGAGACGGACCTCGTCGGCGTGGCACGCCACCAGGGCGGACTGCCGCCGGTCAAGGAGGCGGCCTCCGAGCCGCGCTCGTCCGGCATGGCGCTCGCCCGCCGCGCCGCCGCCGCGCTCAAGTTCCACCGGCTGATCCTCGGCGTCGAGGCGTCGCTGGTCATCCTGGTGGCGGCGGTCCTGGACACGGTCAGGGACGACCTGTTCTTCAGCCGTCTCATGGTCGCGGTCCTGGCCGGCATCGCACTGCTGCAGACCCTGCTGCACCTCGTGTCGATCCTCGTGTCGAGCAGACTGAAGTGAGCACCTCCATGAAACTCGGCGCGGTCATCATCACGATGGGCAATCGTCCCGCGGAACTGCGCGCCCTCCTCGATTCGGTCGCCGGGCAGAAGGGCGACCGGATCGAGGTGGTGGTCGTCGGCAACGGCGCCCCCGTACCGGACGTCCCCGCGGGGGTGCGCACCGTGGAACTGCCCGAGAACCTGGGCATCCCCGGTGGCCGCAACGTCGGGATCGAGGCGTTCGGCCCGTCCGGCACCGACGTGGACGCACTGCTCTTCCTCGACGACGACGGCCTGCTGCCGCTCTCCGACACGGCCGAGCTGTGCCGGCAGGCGTTCGAGGCCGACCCCGCGCTCGGCATCATCAGTTTCCGCATCGCCGACCCGGACACCGGCGTCACCCAGCGCCGCCACGTACCGCGGCTGCGCGCCTCCGATCCACTGCGCTCCTCGCGGGTGACCACCTTCCTCGGCGGCGCCAACGCGGTGCGCACCAAGGTCATCTCCGAGGTCGGGCCGCTGCCCGGCCAGTTCTTCTACGCGCACGAGGAGACCGACCTGGCCTGGCGGGCGCTGGACGCGGGCTGGATGATCGACTACCGAGCCGACATGGTCCTCAGCCACCCGACGACCGCCCCGTCGCGGCACGCGGTCTACCACCGCATGGTGGCCCGCAACCGGGTGTGGCTCGCCCGACGGAACCTGCCCGCGCCGCTGGTCCCCGTGTATCTCGGGGTGTGGCTGCTGCTGACCCTGCTGCGCAAGCCCTCCGGCCCGGCCCTGAAGGCGTGGTTCGGGGGCTTCCGGGAGGGCTGGTCCACGCCGTGCGGCACCCGTCGTCCGATGAAATGGCGGACGGTGTGGCGGCTGACCAGGCTCGGCCGACCTCCTGTGATCTGAGAGTCTCTTCTCTGAGAGCATGGGACGTGCCTCCTCTGCATCACCCCTTCCACGGGACCTGTCCGCTCCGAGCCGCGCCCGCGACCGGCCGCGCATCTTGAATACGAGAGTTTCATCTGGTGAGTGACACAACCCACGATGGTGCGGTCGCACTGAGCACCGCACGATCCGTCGACGAGGGCCTGAGCCCGGCCGAGAAGGCCGCCAAGTACGGCCTGACGGTGAGCGGCGCCCGGCCAGGGCTCTTCGAGTACATCCGTCAGCTCTGGGGCCGGCGCCACTTCATCATGGCGTTCTCCCGGGCGAAGCTGACCGCCCAGTACAGCCAGGCGAAGCTGGGGCAGCTGTGGCAGGTGGCCACCCCGCTGCTCAACGCCGCGGTCTACTTCCTGATCTTCGGGCTGATCCTGGGGACCAGGAAGGGAATGACCCAGGACGTCTTCATCCCGTTCCTGGTGACGGGTGTCTTCGTGTTCACCTTCACCCAGAGTTCGGTGATGGCGGGGGTGCGGGCCATCTCCGGCAACCTGGGGCTGGTCCGGGCCCTGCACTTCCCGCGTGCCTCGCTGCCGATCTCGTTCTCCCTCCAGCAGCTCCAGCAGCTGCTGTACTCGATGATCGTGCTCGCGATCGTGGCCGTCGTGTTCGGCAGCTACCCGGGACTGTCCTGGTTGCTGATCTTCCCGGCGCTGGCCATGCAGTTCGTCTTCAACACCGGACTGGCGCTGATCATGGCCAGGCTGGGCAGCAAGACCCCCGACCTCGCCCAGCTGATGCCGTTCGTCATGCGGACCTGGATGTACGCGTCGGGCGTCATGTTCTCCATCCCGGTGATGCTCAAGGACAAGCCGGCCTGGATCGCCGACGTGCTCCAGTACAACCCGGCGGCCATCTACATGGACCTGATGCGCTTCGCGCTGATCGACGGCTACGGTTCCGAGAACCTTCCGGCGCACGTCTGGGTGATCGGGCTGGCCTGGGCGGTTCTCATCGGCGTGGTGGGTTTCGTGTACTTCTGGAAGGCAGAGGAACGGTACGGCCGTGGCTGAGGACAACACTTCGGGGCGCGTCCCCACCGTCATCGCCGACGACGTGCACATCGTCTACCGCGTCAACGGCGGCGGCGGAGGAGGCAGGGGAAGCGCCACCGCGGCGCTGAGCCGGATACTGCGCCGCGGCAAGGGCGAGGCGCGCGGGGTGCGGAAGGTCCACGCGGTGCGCGGCGTCTCGTTCACCGCGTACCGAGGCGAGGCGATCGGCCTCATCGGGACCAACGGCTCCGGCAAGTCGACCCTGCTCCGAGCCATCGCCGGCCTGCTCCCCACCGAGAGCGGCAAGGTGTACACGGACGGGCAGCCGTCGCTGCTGGGCGTGAACGCGGCGCTGATGGGCGATCTGACCGGGGAGCGCAACGTGGTGCTCGGCGGCCTCGCGATGGGCATGTCGCGCGAGGAGATCCGCGAGCGCTACCAGGACATCGTCGACTTCTCCGGCATCAACGAGAAGGGCGACTTCATCACGCTGCCGATGCGGACGTACTCCTCCGGCATGGGAGCCCGGCTGCGGTTCTCGATCGCGGCCGCGAAGAACCACGACGTCCTCATGATCGACGAGGCGCTGGCCACCGGCGACCGCAAGTTCCAGATCCGCTCCGAGCAGCGCATCAGGGAACTGCGCAAGGAGGCGGGCACGGTCTTCCTGGTCAGCCACAGCAACAAGTCCATCAGGGACACCTGTGACCGGGTGCTGTGGCTGGAGAAGGGCGAACTGCTGATGGACGGTCCGGCGGACGAGGTCCTCAAGGCGTACGAGCGCGAGACCGGCAAATAGCCCGTCCCCGGGTCGTACGACACCGGCGCGGCCTCCGCGGGAGTCTTCCGGCGGGGGCCGCGCCGGTGCGCGGACGGCCGCCCGTTCGTTGCGCCCTGCACGCCCGGCGGTATGCGCGGGGCAAGATCTCCTCCCGTCGGATGACGTCAATCCTCCTGGGCGCGGGGAAGGTTGACGGGGCGGCGCACGCTGCCGGACGGGGCGCGATACCCCGCGGTATCGATGAGCGTTGTACAACGTAAGCTGTACCGGTGCTGATTCGTTGCAAGTGGGGCGATACCGCCTGGTCGTACGGCCCGCGGGCGTGCTCCGCACTCGGCAGGGCGGGCGGCGTGTCCGGAATGGGATGTTTTGGGTCAGCAGTGTAGAACGGGAGATGTGACGGCAATGACGGAAAATCTCCAGCTCCGAGGTGCCCACGCCGTCCCAGTACCGGGTGGTCAGTGGTGACCCCCTTCCCGCAGGCGCGGCCCGACGCGGCAGTGCCGGCCACCCTCGACAAGGCCGCGGACGAGAATTTTCCCGTGGCCCCCTTCTTCCTGCCGCGAGCCTGGCGGGACGACCTGATGGCCGTCTACGGCTACGCCCGTCTCGTCGACGACATCGGCGACGGCGATCTCGCGCCGGGCGGCGCGGACGCCCGCCACCTGGGCCTCGACCCCGAGCGCACCGGCGACCGGCTCGCCATGCTCGACGCCTTCGAGGCCGATCTGCACCGGGTCTTCGCCACCGCGGGCGACGGTCCGCGTCACCCCCTGCTGCGGGCGCTGCGCCCCACCGTGCGACGCCGCGCGCTCACCCCCGAGCCCTTTCTCGGCCTGATCGAGGCGAACCGCCAGGACCAGAAGGTTCGCCGCTACGGGACGTACGGAGAACTCGCCGCCTACTGCGAGCTCTCGGCCAACCCCGTGGGCCGACTGGTCCTGCAGATCACCGGGACCGCCACCCCGGAGCGCGTGCGCCGCTCCGACGCCGTCTGCACGGCCCTCCAGATCGTCGAACACCTCCAGGACGTCACGGAGGACCTCGGCCGCGACCGGATCTACCTGCCCGCGGACGACATGGCCCGGTTCCACGTCCGTGAATCCGACCTCGCCGCCCCTTCGGGGGGCGCGGCGGTGCGTTCACTGGTCGCGTACGAAGCAGAACGCGCGCGGGAACTGCTGAATGAAGGCGCCCCCCTGGTGGGTAGCGTCCACGGCAGGCTCAGACTGCTTCTCGCCGGATTCGTGGGTGGGGGGCGCGCCGCCCTCGCCTCGATCGCGGCCGCCGGGTTCGACGTACTGCCCGGTCCCCCCAAGCCCACCAGGCCGGGCCTGCTGCGCGAAGTGGGAGTTGTTTTGCGAAAAGCGCGTAGAGAGGGGTGAGCCGGACCGTGGAGGGACAGACGACGTACGTGTCGGCACCGGTACAGGCCGCATACAGGTACTGCGAGGCGGTCACCGGACAGCAGGCGCGTAACTTCGCCTACGGCATCAGGCTGCTGCCTGCCGAGAAGCGGCAGGCCATGTCGGCGCTGTACGCCTTCTCCCGCCGTGTCGACGACATCGGTGACGGTGGGCTGGCACCGGAGACCAAGCGCGAGCGCCTGGAGAGCACCCGCACGGTCCTGGACCGGATCCGTGACGGTGCGGTCGACGAGGACGACACCGATCCGGTGGCCGTCGCGCTCGCCGACGCCGCGCGGAGATTCCCGCTCCCGCTCGGCGGGCTCGACGAGCTCATCGACGGCGTGCTGATGGACGTACGCGGCGCGACGTACGAGACCTGGGACGACCTGAAGGTCTACTGCCGCTGTGTCGCCGGCGCCGTCGGCCGCCTCAGCCTGGGCATCTTCGGCACTCAGCCGGGCGCCCCCGGCGCCGACCGGGCCGCGGAGTACGCCGACACGCTGGGGCTCGCGCTCCAGCTGACGAACATCCTGCGCGACGTCCGCGAGGACGCGGGCAACGGGCGCACCTACCTGCCCGCCGACGACCTCGCCAAGTTCGGCTGTTCGGCCGGGTTCCACCGGGCCACCCCGCCCCCCGGAGCCGATTTCGCCGGACTCGTCCACTTCGAGGTGCGGCGGGCCCGCACACTGTTCGCCGAGGGATACCGGCTGCTGCCGATGCTGGACCGGCGCAGCGGCGCCTGTGTCGCGGCGATGGCGGGCATCTACCGGAGGCTGCTCGACCGGATCGAGCGCGACCCCGAGGCGGTGCTGCGCGGCCGGGTCTCGCTGCCCGGCCACGAGAAGGCGTACGTCGCGGTCCGCGGCCTCTCCGGTCTCGACACCCGGCACATCTCCCGGCGGACGGCCAGGAGGCGTGTCTGATGCGCCGCACGGACATCTCGCGCACCATGTGCATCACGGACACGTGTTTTGATCAGCGGTCAACCTCATGGCGTACTGACGCGTCCTTGATCGAAGTGACCCGATGGAAGGAGGGCGCGTGACGGACGACGCCCTGCGTACCTCCCGCGCGGTGGTGATCGGCGGCGGACTCGCCGGTGTCACCGCGGCGCTGCGTCTCGCGGACGCCGGAGTTGACGTGACCCTGCTGGAAGGGCGGCCCCGGCTCGGCGGACTCGCCTTCTCCTTCCGGCGCGGCGAACTGACGGTCGACAACGGACAGCATGTCTACCTGCGTTGCTGCACCGCCTACCGCTGGTTCCTGGACCGCGTCGGCGGAACGAGTCTGGCGCCCCTGCAAGACCGTTTGGACGTGCCCGTTCTGGACGTCGGCCGCCCCGCGGGGCCCAGGCTGGGACGGCTGCGGCGCAACGCGCTCCCGGTTCCGTTCCACCTCGCGGCCGGACTCGCCGGCTACCCGCACCTCTCGCTCGCCGAGCGTGCGAGCGTCTCACGCGCCGCACTCGCGCTGGGCCGCCTGGACCCGGACGACCCCGCACTCGACACCGTCGACTTCGGCAGTTGGCTGTCCCGGCACGGCCAGTCGGCGCGCACGATCGAGGCCCTCTGGGACCTTGTCGGTGTCGCCACCCTCAACGCCACCGCGCCGAACGCCTCGCTGGCCCTCGCCGCGAAGGTCTTCAGGACCGGGCTCCTCTCCGAGCCCGGCGCCGCCGACATCGGCTGGGCGGGCGTCCCCCTCGGCGAGATCCACGACACGCTGGCCCGTACGGCGCTGGACACCGCCGGGGTGCGCACCGAACTGCGGACCAGGGCGACCTCGCTCACCCGCGCGGAGCAGGGCGGATGGACCGTCGGCACCCGGGGCGAACGGATCGACGCCGACACCGTCGTCCTCGCCGTCCCGCAGCGCGAGACCCACGACCTGCTGCCCGCGGGTGCGCTCGACGCCCCGGAGCGGCTGCTCGACATCGGTACCTCGCCGATTCTCAATGTGCACGTCGTCTACGACCGCAAGGTGCTGCGGCGCCCGTTCTTCGCCGCGCTCGGTTCCCCGGTCCAGTGGGTCTTCGACCGCACGGAGGCCTCGGGGCTCACCGGCCCGGGGCAGTACCTCGCGGTGTCCCAGTCCGACGCGGGCGAGGAGATCGACCTCCCCGTCGCCGAACTGCGCAAGCGTTACCTGCCCGAGCTGGAACGGCTGCTCCCTGCCGCCCGCACCGCCGGGATCAGGGATTTCTTCGTGACCCGGGAACGCACGGCGACCTTCGCCCCCGCCCCCGGCGTCGGCCGACTGCGGCCCGGGGCCCGTACCCGGGCCGAGGGTCTCGCCCTGGCCGGGGCGTGGACGGCCACCGGCTGGCCCGCGACGATGGAGGGCGCCGTCCGCAGCGGGTTCAGCGCCGCGGACGTCGCGCTGAGCGCGCTGGGCCGCTCCCATGAACATCCGCTGCAGGAGGCGGCATGAGCAGTACCACCGGAACAAGAGGAGAGTCAGTGACCCCGGCGAATCCGGCTTTCGACACCGTGGCCGACACCACGGACGTCACCGCGCTTCTGGAACGCGGTCGGGCCCTTTCCACGCCGGTGCTCCGGGCCGCTGTGAACCGGCTCGCACCGCCCATGGACACCGTCGCCGCCTACCACTTCGGGTGGATCGACGCCCAGGGACGGCCCGCGGACGGCGACGGCGGCAAGGCCGTCCGACCCGCGCTGGCCCTGCTGTCCGCGGAGGCGGCGGGTGCCGTCCCCGAGGCGGGCATCCCCGGCGCCGTGGCCGTCGAGCTCGTGCACAACTTCTCGTTGCTGCACGACGACCTGATGGACGGCGACGAACAGCGTCGCCACCGCGACACCGTCTGGAAACTGCACGGCCCCGCCCAGGCGATCCTGGTCGGGGACGCGCTCTTCGCGCTCGCCAACGAGATCCTGCTGGAACTCGGCACCGTCGAGGCGGGCCGGGCGGCCCGCCGGCTGACGGTCGCCACCCGCAAGCTCATCGACGGGCAGGCCCAGGACATCTCCTACGAGCACCGCGAGCGGGTCACCGTCGAGGAGTGCCTGGAGATGGAGGGCAACAAGACCGGCGCCCTGCTCGCCTGCGCCTGCTCCATCGGTGCGGTCCTCGGCGGTGCCGACGACCGCACCGCCGACACCCTGGAGGCGTACGGCTACCACCTCGGCCTCGCCTTCCAGGCCGTGGACGACCTGCTCGGCATCTGGGGCGACCCCGAGTCCACCGGCAAGCAGACCTGGAGCGATCTGCGCCAGCGCAAGAAGTCGTTGCCGGTCGTCGCCGCGCTCGCCGCGGGCGGAAAGGCCTCGGAGCGGCTCGGCGAGCTGCTCGCCGCCGATGCCAGGAGCAGCGATTTCGACAGCTTCTCCGAAGAGGAGTTCGCCGCTCGCGCGGCGCTCATCGAGGAGGCGGGCGGCCGTGAGTGGACCGCCCAGGAAGCCCGTCGACAGCACGCGGTCGCCATCGAGGCGCTGCACCGCGTCGACATGCCGCAGACCGTGCGGGCGCAGCTCACGGCGCTCGCGGACTTCGTCGTCGTACGAAAGAGATGATCGCCATCTGGTCCATATGACTCGCAGTCGCCGGCCGGCGCCCCCCCGGGGCGCCCGCCCCCCGCGACCCCCCCACAACACAGGAAACACAGCACCAAAGGGGAACCAATACACCCACCACCCACCGAAACACCCCGGCCCGGTAATAACCGTCAACCCCCG
>NZ_JBIBYN010000018.1:142192-200071 GCF_043083325.1 Streptomyces sp. NPDC014734
GTCTCGCGCCCCTTGCGCGGGGGGGTGCCGGTGGGGGTTTTGGTTTTTTGTTTGATTCAATTATTGTTTGTGCCCTATGGTGCTCATTGGCCGGCCGGGGGGGGGGCGGCCCCCCGGGGGGGCCCCCCCCCGACGGAGACCCCAGCACAGCAGAGGAACCACTGCACGAAGGGGAAGCCATGACAGCGACGACCGACGGAAGCACCGGGTCCGTGAATTCCCGTGCAGCCGCGGCCAGCAACCCGACCGACACGAGCCTCGCCGCGGACGATGTGCTCGAAGCCGCGCGGCGCGCCACGGAACGCTCGGTGGAGCACCTCCTCGGCAGACAGGACGAGCAGGGCTGGTGGAAGGGCGACCTCGCCACCAACGTCACCATGGACGCCGAGGACCTGCTGCTCCGTCAGTTCCTCGGAATCCAGGACCAGGCCGTCGTGGAGGCGGCAGGCCGCTTCATCCGCGGCGAACAGCTCGCAGACGGCACCTGGGCCACCTTCCACGGCGGGCCCGGCGACCTCTCCGCCACCATCGAGGCGTACGTGGCCCTGCGGCTGGCCGGGGACCGGCCGGACGATCCGCACATGGCCCGCGCCGCACGCTGGATCAGGGAACAGGGCGGCATCGCCGGGAGCCGCGTCTTCACCCGCATCTGGCTCGCCCTCTTCGGCTGGTGGAGCTGGGAGGACCTGCCGGAGCTCCCGCCCGAGCTGATGTTCTTCCCCAAGTGGGTTCCGCTCAACATCTACGAGTTCGGCTGCTGGGCCCGCCAGACCATCGTGCCGCTCACCGTCGTCTCGGCGAAGCGGCCGGTGCGCCCGGCCCCGTTCCCGCTCGACGAACTCCACACCGACCCGCGCCGCCCCAACCCGCCGCGGCGAGCCGCCCCCGCCGCCAGTTGGGACGGGGTCTTCCAGCGCCTCGACAAGGCCCTGCACCTGTACCACCGGGTCGCCCCGCGCCGTCTGCGCCGGACCGCCATGAACGTCGCGGCCCGCTGGATCGTCGAACGCCAGGAGAACGACGGCTGCTGGGGCGGTATTCAGCCGCCCGCCGTGTACTCCATCATCGCCCTGCACCTGCTCGGCTACGACCTGGACCATCCGGTGATGCGGGCCGGTCTCGCCTCGCTCGACCGGTTCGCCGTGTGGCGCGAGGACGGCGCCCGGATGATCGAGGCGTGCCAGTCCCCGGTCTGGGACACCTGCCTCGCCACCATCGCCCTGGCCGACGCCGGGGTGAGCCCCGACCACCCCGCCCTGGTCAGGGCCGCGGACTGGATGCTCGGCGAGGAGATCGACCGGCCCGGTGACTGGGCGGTGCGCCGTCCCCGGCTCCAGCCGGGCGGCTGGGCGTTCGAGTTCCACAACGACAACTACCCGGACATCGACGACACCGCCGAGGTCGTCCTCGCCCTGCGCAGGGTCCGCCACCCCGACGCCGCGCGCATCGAGGCGGCCATCGGGCGCGGCGTGCGCTGGAACCTCGGCATGCAGTCCCGCAACGGGGCCTGGGGCGCGTTCGACGCCGACAACACCAGCCCGTTCCCCAACCGGCTGCCCTTCTGCGACTTCGGCGAGGTCGTCGACCCGCCGTCCGCCGACGTCACCGGACACGTGGTGGAGATGCTCGCCGTCGAGGGACGCGCGGGGGACCCCGCCACCCGGCGCGGCATGGAGTGGCTGCTCGCCGAACAGGACGCGTGCGGAGGCTGGTTCGGCCGCTGGGGTGTCAACTACGTCTACGGCACGGGGTCCGTGGTGCCCGCCCTGGTCGCCGCCGGACTGCCCGCCGCGCACCCGGCGATCCGCCGCGCGGTCGTCTGGCTGGAGTCCGTGCAGAACGACGACGGCGGCTGGGGCGAGGACCTGCGCTCGTACCAGGAGGACAAGTGGATCGGCCACGGGGCCTCCACCGCCTCCCAGACCGCGTGGGCGCTGCTCGCCCTGCTCGCCGCGGGACGGCGGGACAGCGCGGCCGTGCGACGAGGCGTCGCCTGGCTCACCGACACCCAGCGGAGCGACGGCTCCTGGGACGAGCCCTATTTCACCGGCACCGGCTTTCCCTGGGACTTCTCCATCAACTACCACCTCTACCGGCAGGTCTTCCCGCTCACCGCACTCGGGAGGTACGTGCACGGCGAACCGTTCGCCGGCCGCACGGCCGGCCGCGAGGGGGCCTGATGGGCGATGGCCCAGGGCACGCCGGCCCCGCGACCCCGCTGCTGATCGCCTGTGCGCTCGGCATCGAGCAGTTCGCCCTGCGCAGCGGCAGGAGCAGGGCCGGAGCGGCTGCCGGCCCCGTGACCGTACTGCGTACGGGCATGGGCCCCAGGGCCGCCGGGACGACCGTGTCGCGGGTGCTCGGCCGGGACCGGCCGCCCGGCACCGCGGTCCTCGCCTCGGGCTTCTGCGCCGGGCTGTCACCCGGCATGCACCCCGGTGACCTGGTGGTCGCCGACGAGACCCGGGGCGCGGGGGACCCGACTCCCTGCACCGGCACGGGGCTGCTCGCCGAGGCCCTCGCCCGGGCGGTTCCCGGCCGCACCGTCCACATCGGCCCACTGACCGGTTCCGCCCATGTCGTGCACGGACACGAGCGGGCCGAACTGCGGGCCGCCGGAGCCATCGCGGTGGACATGGAGTCCGCCGCCACCCTGGGCGCGGCGCTGCGGTCCGGGCCCCGCCCGGTTGCGGCCGTACGGGTGATCGTGGACGCTCCGGAGCACGAGCTCGTCCGTATCGGGACGATACGCGGTGGAATATCGGCTTTCCGTGTTCTCCGTGCCGTCCTGCCGGCTTTCTATGAATGGCACCGTTCCTTGCCGCTCCCCAGGAGGTGAGCCAGATGGCCATGCCGCTCCGTCAGTCCATCAAGGTCGCGACGTATCTGATGGAACAGAAGCTCCGCAAGCGGGACAAGTTCCCGCTCATCGTGGAACTGGAGCCGTTGTTCGCCTGCAATCTCGCGTGCGAGGGCTGCGGGAAGATCCAGCATCCGGCAGGGGTGCTGAAGCAGCGCATGCCGGTCGCCCAGGCCGTGGGCGCCGTCCTCGAATCGGGCGCCCCGATGGTCTCCATCGCCGGTGGCGAACCGTTGATGCACCCTCAGATCGACGAAATCGTCCGGCAACTGGTGGCCCGGAAGAAGTACGTGTTCCTCTGCACCAACGCCATGCTGTTGCGGAAGAAGATCGAGAAGTTCACGCCCTCCCCGTTCTTCGCGTTCGCCGTGCACATCGACGGGCTGCGCGAGCGGCACGACGAGTCCGTCGCCAAGGAAGGCGTCTTCGACGAGGCGGTGGCGGCGATCAAGGAGGCCAAGCGGCGCGGTTTCCGGGTCACCACGAACTCCACCTTCTTCAACACCGACACCCCGCAGAACGTCATCGAGGTCCTCAACTACCTCAACGACGAGCTGAAGGTCGACGAGATGATGATCTCGCCCGCCTACGCGTACGAGAAGGCGCCCGACCAGGAGCACTTCCTCGGTGTCGAGCAGACCCGCGAACTGTTCAAGAAGTCGTTCGCGGGTGGCAACCGGCGGCGCTGGCGGCTGAACCACTCACCGCTCTTCCTGGACTTCCTGGAGGGCAGGGCGGACTTCCCCTGCACCGCGTGGGCCATTCCGAACTACTCGCTTTTCGGCTGGCAGCGGCCCTGCTATCTGATGAGCGACGGATACGTTCCCACGTACCGCGAACTCATCGAGAAGACCGACTGGGACAAGTACGGACGCGGCAAGGACCCGCGTTGCGCCAACTGCATGGCGCACTGCGGCTACGAACCCACAGCCGTCCTCGCCACCATGGGATCGCTGAAGGAGTCGCTGCGCGCCGCGCGTGACACCGTCTCGGGCAACCGCTGACGACGACGACCGCAGGGGAACCGGCTGCCGGCCCGGCCGTCCGCGACGCGCCGCGCCGTGCGAATCGGCCGGGCCGGCGGCGCGTCGGCGGCCCGGGGCACGGGCGGCGCGGGAACCCGCCGGGCGCTCCCGCGCCGTTGTGGGCCGAACAGGATGCAGGGAGAGGGGGGAGCGGGCGTGACGTCCGTCGAGAACATCCGCGGGCCGCGCGTGCTCAGGACGCCGGGCGAGGAACGACTCACCGAACCCGCCCGGGAAGCCGGGGAGTTGCCCGGTCCGCGCGGTGGGTCCCGTCACCGGCGCACTTCACCCGGTCGCCGCCGTCCGCGCCGCCTTCTCGGCCGGGCCCCCGGCCCGGCCCGCCGGGGGGCGCGCGCCGACGTCCCCGAGCGGCTCCCCGCCCACGGCAGGCGTGCCGGGGCACCGCCGGACAGCGGACTCGCCCCGGTCGGGATCGACGGAAGGATCAGCGCCGATCCGGTCACCGGGGGAGCGGCGGAACGGAGTGAGGAGAGCGCGGAATGAAGGACGACGGATCCAGCGGTTTCGATCTGGCTCGGCTCCTCGCGGAGCGCGGCGCCGAGCGTTACGAACTGCACACCAGGCACCTCAACCACCAACTGCCCCGGATGCTGCACACGATCGGCTTCGACAAGGTCTACGAACGGGCCGAGGGCGCGTACTTCTGGGACGAGGAGGGCAACGACTACCTCGACATGCTCGCCGGATTCGGCGTGATGGGTCTCGGCCGCCACCACCCCGTCGTGCGCAAGGCGCTGCACGACGTCCTGGACGCCTCGCTCGCCGACCTGACCCGCTTCGACTGCCAGCCACTGCCGGGACTGCTGGCCGAGCGGCTGCTCGCGCACAGCCCGCACCTGGACCGGGTCTTCTTCGGCAACAGCGGCACGGAGGCCGTGGAGACCGCGTTGAAGTTCGCGCGGTACGCCACCGGCCGGCCCAGGATCCTCTACTGCGCCCACGCCTTCCACGGGCTGACGACCGGCTCGCTCTCGGTCAACGGTGAGAGCGGATTCCGGGACGGCTTCGCCCCGCTGCTGCCGGACACCGCCGTCGCGCTCGGCGATCTCGACGCGCTGGACCGGGAGCTGAGGCGCGGCGACGTCGCCGCGCTGGTCGTCGAGCCGATCCAGGGCAAGGGCGTCCACGCCGCACCGCCCGGCTATCTGCGGGCCGCGCAGGAACTGCTGCACCGGCACCGGGCGCTGCTGATCGCCGACGAGGTGCAGACCGGCCTCGGCCGCACCGGCGACTTCTACGCGTACCAGCACGAGGAGGGCGTCGAGCCCGATCTGGTCTGCGTCGCGAAGGCTCTCTCCGGTGGCTATGTGCCCGTCGGGGCGACGCTCGGCAAGGACTGGATCTTCAAGAAGGTCTACTCCTCGATGGACCGGGTCCTGGTCCACTCCGCGAGCTTCGGCTCCAACGCCCAGGCGATGGCGGCCGGGCTCGCGGTCCTCGCGGTGATGGAGGACGAGGAGATCGTCGCCCGCGCCCGCCGCACCGGAGATCTCCTGCGCGAACGGCTCGGCGCGCTGGTCGGCCGCTACGAGCTTCTGCACGAGGTGCGCGGTCGCGGACTGATGATCGGCATCGAGTTCGGCCGGCCGTCGTCGTTGAAGCTGCGCGGCGGCTGGACGATGCTGCAGGCGGCGCGCAAGGGCCTCTTCGCGCAGATGGTGGTGGCACCCCTGCTGCGCAAGCACCGCATCCTCACCCAGGTCTCGGGCGATCACCTGGAGGTGATCAAGCTGATTCCTCCCCTGGTGATCGGGGAGCCGGAGGTGGACCGGTTCGTCACGGCCTTCACCGCGGTGATGGACGACGCGCACAGTGGCGGCGGACTGATGTGGGACTTCGGCAGGACCCTGGTGAAGCAGGCCGTCGCCAACCGCTGACCGTCCGCGCCGGTCCGCCGGGGCGATAGGCTTTTGCCTCGGAGGCAAGAGATTTGCCTCCGAGGAAAGTTTTTGGCCCAATGGGCACATGAACACTCCGGATGGAGCGGCGGCCGACGAGCTGCCCGAGGTCGCGCCGAGGCTGCGCGATCTGCGCCGGGGCCGCGGTCTCACGCTGGAGGCCGCCGCCCAGCGGGCCGGGCTGTCGCCCGCCCATCTCTCCCGGCTCGAAACGGGCCGTCGCCAGCCCTCGCTGCCGATGCTGCTCGGTCTTGCCAGGATCTACGGTACGACGGTCTCGGAATTGCTCGGCGAGACACCCCCGGAACGTGACGCGATCATCCGCGGCGGAACGTTCGAGGGGGCCGAGGCCGACGGCTGGCTGTATCGACGGGCCGGCGGTTCGGGCCACGGGATGCAGGCACTCCGCGTCCGGGTCCCGTACGGCGCGCAGGGCGACCTGGTGCGTGTGCACCCGGGCGAGGAGTGGCTGTACGTGCTCGCCGGCCACCTGCGGGTCACCCTCGGGGACACCCTGCACGATCTGGCGCCGGGGGACAGCGCGCATTTCGACTCGCTGACCCCGCACCGGATCACGGCCGTCGACCGCGACGGTGCCGAGCTCCTCTTCGTCCACACCCTGCTGCAGAGCCCCGCCGCCGAGCTGTGTCTCGGCGGCGGCATCCACCGTCACTGAGACCGGTCCGGCCGGTTACCAGAGAGGACTGTCATGTCCGATTCGGAGAACTTCGACCCGCTCGGGTCGACCAAGAAGTACGAGGCCCAGGAGCGGAAGTTCCCCCGCGGCGTGGTGATCCGGCTGTTCGCGTATCTCATCGCCGGACACATCTTCGCGGCCTTCCTCTACCTGTTGTTCGCGGTGGCGGGCAAGGGCTGACCGCCACCGCGGACAGCCGTCGTCAGGCCGTGTCCAGAAGCCGGTCGCGCAGCCGCTCGCGGGCCCCGGGGGTGAGCCCCAGCCCCTCGGAGAGGTAGCGCTCCGTGCTGCCCCAGGTCTCCTCCATGGTGGCGAAGGCCGCGGCGAGGTAGTCCGGCTGGGCGCCGAAGAGCGGATTCAGCAGCTCCATCACCTCGGCCGACATGCCGTCCGCCGAGGTGTCGCTGCGGTGGATCCGGTACCGGCGGTGCGCGTCGTTGGACTTCAGGTAGTCGGCCTCGATGGCGTCGCGCTCGACGCCGACCGCGAGCAGCGACACGGCGATCGACAGACCGGCACGGTCCTTGCCCGCGGCGCAGTGCATCAGAGCCGGAACACTGTCCTCGGCCAGGGCGCGCAGCACCCGGCCGTGCTCGACCGTGCGGTCCAGGACGATCGAGCGGTACGAGGCGATCATCCGGTCCGCCCCCTTGCCGTCCGCGAGGAGCGAGCGCAGCTGGTCGAGGTCGCCGTCGCGCACCATCCGCCAGAATTCGGCGCCGTCGGCCGGGTCGGAGAGCGGGATGCTCAGATTCCGCACGCCCGGCAGCTCCACGTCGAGGCCGTCGAGCCGGCGATCGGAGGCATTGCGGAAGTCGAAGACCGTGTGCAGCCCGAGACCGCTGAGGAACGCGGTGTCCGCGGCCGTGGCGTGCGCGAGGTGCCCGCTGCGAAACAGCCTCCCGTGCCGCACCCGTCGGCCGTCCGCGGTGGGCAGTCCGCCCACGTCGCGGAAGTTGCGGACGCCCGCCAGCTCCGGTTCCGTCGACGGGATCTGCGGCTGCTGCGTCACGGTGACTCCTGAGGGTGTGCTGGCGTCGACGCGAGCCGCCGGCAAGGCCACCGGCCGCGACGCTACGACATCGGTTCCTCAGGCAATCATCTCGTCCCTTCTCCTGTCGATACCCCGCCCCCTTCCCGTGCCGTCACACCGCCGGCCGTCGTGCAAGCGGTCGTGAGTCCGTCGGTGGATCACGCGTCGCAACCGTTGCCCCGCTGCCTGTGATGGTTGATGATGTGCGGAACTGTTGGAATGTGGGGATGCGATGATCGAGACGGGCGACTCGGGCCGGACCTGGCTGCTCACCGGGGCGAGCAGCGGCTACGCACTACGGCTCACGGAGCGGGACGAACTGATCCACCTGCACTGGGGGCCACGGATCTCCCTCGCGGCGGCGGAGGCCCTGGCCGCCGCGCCGGAGCCGCCGCCCAGGGGGTTCGAGTCCCCGCTCGACGGCCGCGAGGAGTATCCGGTCGAGGGCGGCCCCCGGTTCGTGCGTCCGGCCCTCTCGGTGCGCACCCCGGAGGTTCGCGGCACCGAGTGGACCTTCGTCGACGCCGTGGTCGAAGGCGACGAACTGCGGGTCCACTTCACCGACCGGGTGCACCGACTCGCCCTCACCCTGCACTACCGGATGCGGGACGACTCCGACGTGATCGAGCGCTGGGCCACCGTCGCCCACGCCGGGCCGGACGGACCCTCGCTGGAACTGCTGCGCGCCGACGCCGCCGCGTGGACGCTGCCCGCCCGGGACGGCTGGCGGCTGAACCGGCTGCACGGCCGCTGGGCGGCGGAGACGCGACTCGCGCGGACGGAGCTCACCTACGGCGAGAGCGTCATTTCCAGCAGGCGAGGCCACACCGGGCACCAGCACCTGCCGTGGGTCGCGCTCGACGCGGACGGCGCGGCCACCGAGGAACACGGCGAGGTGTACGGCTGCGCCCTCGGCTGGTCCGGCTCATGGCGGATCTCCGTACAGCAACTCCCCGACGGGGTCGTGCAGATCACCGGAGGCGCCGGCCACGACGACGCGGGGCTGCTGCTGCTCGCGCCGGGCGAGTCGTACGTCACCCCCGTCTTCGCCGGACTGTGGAGCGGGGAGGGCTTCGGCGGTGCGAGCCGCGCCTGGCACGCCTGGCAGCTGGCGCACGTCGTCCCGGACGCACGGCAGTTGCGGCCGGTCCTCTACAACTCATGGGAGGCGACCGGCTTCGACATCTCCCGGGACCAGCAACGCACCCTGGCGGAGCGCGCGGCGGCGATGGGCGTCGAGCTGTTCGTCGTGGACGACGCCTGGTTCGGGCGGCGCACCAGCGACCGGGCCGGACTCGGGGACTGGACACCGAATCCGGACCGCTTCCCCGGCGGGCTGAAACCACTGGCCGACGAAGTGCACGGCCTCGGCATGCAGTTCGGCATCTGGGTCGAACCGGAAATGGTCAATCCCGACAGCGATCTCTATCGTGCGCACCCCGAGTGGGTGCAGCATTTCCCAGGACGTGAACGGACCGAGTTCCGTCATCAACTGGTGCTCAATCTGGCCCGGAGCGACGTTCGCGAGTATCTCTGGGAACAACTGGACGCCCTGCTGACCAATGCTCCGATCGATTACGTGAAATGGGACTTCAACCGCAGCTTCACGGACGCGGGATGGCCGGGTGAGGAATATCCGCAGAAACTCTGGGTCGAACATGTCGACGGTCTGTACGCGTTGATCGACCGGCTGCGGGCCGCGCATCCCTCGGTGGCCTTCGAGTCCTGCTCGGGCGGCGGTGGCCGGATCGACCTGGGCATCCTCTCCCGCACCGATCAGGTGTGGACCTCGGACAACACCGACCCGCTCGACCGCCTCGCCATCCAGGAGGGATTCGGCCAGATCCATCCCGCCCGGGTGATGGCAGCCTGGGTCACCGACAGCCCGAACGTGCAGCTCAACGACCGGGTCAGCTCCCTGCGCTTCCGCTTCGTGAGCGCGATGGCCGGCGTGCTCGGGGTGGGTGGCGACCTTGCCGAGTGGAGTGCGGAGGACCTGGCCGAGGCGCGGAACTGGGTCGACCTCTACAAGGAGATCCGGCCGGTGGTGCAGCACGGGGCGCTGTACCGGCTGCGCGCCCCGCGCGGCGGGCTGAGCGCGGTGCAGTACGTCCACGGCGAGGAGACCGTGGTCCTGATGTGGCTGCAGGCGCAGCGCTTCGGGGAGCGGCCGCCGGCCCTGCGACTGCGCGGACTCGACCCGGCGGCGACGTACACCTGTCTGGACACGGGGTCGGTGCACCACGGGTCGGTGCTGCTCCACCAGGGGCTGCACAGCGGGCTCCGGGGCGACCTGGACGCGCGGGTGCTGAGGCTGCGGCGCGCGTGAACGCGCACCGATCTCTGCCATGTCCGTAATGAGTTGATTTTATGGAATGTGTGTCGATTGATCCGCTCGCGGGTTTCCGGCTCGTGAGCGGGATCATATCCGTGACCGTACGTGCTGGCGGAGGGGTCGGATATTCCGTGTGCGGCGCGGAAATTCAAGATCCGTAATCCACGGAGGGTGACCGGAATTCCGCGCCGAATTCCCGGCGTGGAATCCGGTGCGGAACCAATGGCTTGTTCTCGCCGTCCCGACTCGCTTACGGTCACCGTCAATCCGGCCGGACCGCCTAATCCTGCCGCCGACCGGATATCGCACCCACTCATCGCGTGGCAGGAGCGGGGGAACCAGGTAGGCCGCCGAACGGAGAAATCCGGTCGGCTCGGGGTGAAGTCGCGCTCGCCGCGACCGGGCATCTCCAGCCCGAACCCGACAGCTCACCTCGTAGGCGCCGGAGAGGAAGCACGTCATGCCCATCGCGGGTAAGCACCGTCGTACCAGGACCAGCACCATCGCCCGCGGCGTCGCCGCCGTGAGCACCGGCGGCGCCGTCATCGCCCTGCCGCTGCTGGGCGCCACCGGCGCCCACGCCGCGGAGCAGTCGGCCCCGGCCGCCGCCCCGAAGTCGGCCTCCGCCGCACACGCCGCCCCGGCCCAGCAGGCCGCCCAGAAGCAGGCCGCCACCACGACGTACTCCGTCGTCGCGGGCGACTACCTGTCGAAGATCGCAGCCGAGCACAAGGTCGACGGCGGCTGGCAGAAGCTCTACCAGGACAACCGCGCGGTCGTCGGCGACGACCCGAGCCTGATCTTCCCGGGCATGAAGCTGACGCTCGGCGCCAAGGCCTCCGGCGCCTCCGCGCCCACCGGCGCGGGTGCGGGCTCCTCGCTCCCGTCGAAGGCCCCCGCGGCGCCGTCGGCGACCGTCGAGAAGTCCGCCCCCGCCAAGTCGGCCCCGGCCAAGCCCTCCACGGTCACGGAGTCGAAGACGTCCGCCCCGGCCGACCGGAGCAGCGCCTCCGGTTACGTGCACCCGGTTCCCGGCAACCACACCACCGGTTACCGCGCCTCCGGCTCGAACTGGTCCAGCGGCAGCCACACCGGGATCGACTTCCCCGTCTTCACCGGCACCGGCGTGAAGGCCATCACCTCCGGCACCGTCGTCACCGCGGGCTGGGGCGGCGCGTACGGCAACCAGGTCGTCATCAAGCACGCCGACGGCCGCTACTCGCAGTACGGCCACCTGTCCTCGATCTCCGTCTCGGCGGGCCAGTCCGTGGGCGCCGGTCAGCAGATCGGCCTCTCCGGTTCCACCGGCAACGCCACCGGTCCGCACCTGCACTTCGAGGTCCGCACCGGTCCGGGCTACGGCTCGGACATCAACCCGATCGCCTACCTCGCCGCGCACGGCGTCTACGTCTGAGCCGAACGGCCGGACGGCCGCAGCGGCCAGGTGTGACCTGGGCGACAACGAAGGGGCGGTGCGCGGCGGCGCACCGCCCCTTCTGCTCCCCAGCTCGTTATTCCCCTGTCGCAGACCCTGACCGGGTGGTCTATCTCACCACCCGTCAACCCCTTATTACGGTCGCGTAGGTCACATTCGTCGGTGCAGGATAAGCCCTTGTGGCAGACGATTCGAGAAACAACCAACGTGACGTCATCGACCGGCAGGGCGTCATCGGGTCGTACGCGGCGATCGGCGACAGCTTCACCGAGGGAGTCGGAGACCCCGGTCCGGACGGGACCTACGTCGGCTGGGCGGACCGTTTCGCGGTACTTCTCGCGGACCAGCTCCCGGACCCCGACGCGGCGACGAGCACCGAAGGCCCCACGCACGCGGATTTCAGGTACGCCAACCTCGCCGTACGCGGACGCCTCCTCGACCAGATCGTCGAGGAGCAGGTGCCGCGTGCCAGGGAACTGGCACCCGACCTGGTGACCTTCTGCGCCGGCGGCAACGACATCATCAGGCCCGGAACCGACCCGGACGACGTGGCCGAGCGGTTCGAGCGCGCCGTCGCCGAGCTCGCCCGGTCGGTCGGCACCGTCATGGTCACCACGGGCTTCGACACCCGGGGCGTTCCCGTGCTGCGCCACCTGCGCGGCAAGATCGCCACGTACACCGCCCACGTGCGGTCCATCGCCGACCGCTACGACTGCCCCGTCCTCGACCTGTGGTCGCTGCGCTCCGTCCAGGACCGGCGCGCCTGGGACGACGACCGGCTCCACCTGTCCCCCGAGGGACACACCCGGGTCGCACTGCGCGCCGCCCAGGTCCTCGGGCTGGAGGTACCGGCCGACCCGGACCAGGCGTGGCCCCCGCAGGACCGGCGCGGCACGCTCGAAGTACGCAGGGACGACATCCACTGGGCGCGCGAGTACCTGGTTCCGTGGATCGGCCGACGGCTGCGCGGTGAATCCTCGGGCGACCACGTCGAGGCGAAGCGCCCGGACCTCCTCCCGCTCTGAGACGCGTCCCGGGACGCGCCCCGGGCCGGACGCCGCCCCGGGCGCGTCCGGCCCGTCGGTGCTCAGGCCGGGCCGGTGGGCGCCGCCGGTATCCGCTCCAGCACCCCGCCCGCGAACACGTCGTACAGCGGCAGCGTCTCCAGGTGCACGTAGCCGATGTGGCAGTCGCACACGGCCAGTGGACACGCGCGCGGAGCGAGCGCACGCCGGTAACTGCCGTCGTAGAGGTTGCCGAGCTGCGCCGGAACGAAATGGCAGCGCCGCACCGTCCCGTCGCCGTCGACCGAGATCACCGACTCGCCCGTCCGGCAGGGCAGCCCGGCCGAGCGGTGCGGATGCCGGCTGTACGGGAAGAGCGGATCGAGGGCCGTCCAGCGATCCGCCTCCGGGTCCGTGTAGGTGTGCCCCTCCGCGGCGTTCACCCAGAGGTAGACCTCTTCCGGAAGCGCGGCCCGCAGCCGCCGTGCCTCGTCGAGATGCTCGTCGAGCCCGACGACACCGACACTGTGACGGATGCCGAGGGCGGACAACTCCCGGCACTTGCCCAGGAACCGTTCGTACGGCGTCTGCCCCGGGTGGTACGTGCACCAGAGCGCGATCTTCTCCCGCCCGGCGTCACCCGCCTCGGCCAGCCAACCGGTACGGCTGCTGAGATTGGTCTGGATCGCGACCCGGCCGATGTGCGGCAGTCGCGCGAGCTCCACCAGCGCACGGCGGTACCAGGACCGGACCAGCCCCTCGCCCCACGGGGTGAACAGCACCGAGAGCCGGTCGCCGGTCTGCTCCGCCGCCCACGCGGTGAACCGCTCCAGCGCCGCCCGGTCGGCACGCAACTGCTCCCGGCTGTCGCGTCGCTTGGCGAACGGGCAGTACGGACAGTCGTAGTCGCAGGACGCGAGCGGGCCCCGGTAGAGGATGGTCAGGTCCATAGCGTGCTCACTTCAGTTCGTACGCGGCCATCGCGGCCCGCACGCGGGGGGAGAAGAGTTCGGGGCCCAGCGCGTCGGAATGGGCGAGACCCTCCGGGGAGAGCCGCAGCAGGCCGGACGCCCCGGCCGCGGTGTCGAGCCAGCCGCGCTCCTCGAACCGGGCCAGCTCGATGGGGAAGTCGTCGGCGGGGGCGCTGCCGAATCGCTGTCGGTAATCGGCCAGGGACAGCCCCTCGGCCTGGAGGACCGACTGCAGCAGGTGGCGCCGCCGGGCCTCGTCGCCGTCGACGAACCGTCCGACCTCGGCGCGCGAGAAGTCGTCCGTGGCGGTGTAGCCGTCGATGATCGCCCGCACCTCGCGCATCTCCACCGCGTAGTCGAAGGAGTAGTGCAGCCTCGTGGTGTACGAACGGGCGCCGCACCCCAGACCGATCATGCCGTCGGTCTGGCACGCGTAGTCGTCGGGGCCCTCCGTCCGCGGTGCGTCGACGCGACGGAACATCCGCATCGACACCTGCTCGTAGCCGTGGGCGAGGAGGTGGTCCCGGCCGGCGCGGTACAGCCGCAGCCGCTGCTCGTCCCACGCGGCGTCCGCCGCCGCCTCGCCGTCCGCGCCCAGCCGCCCGAGCCCGGTCAACGGGCGGACGTACAGCGGGTAGAGGTACAGCTCCTCCGGCCGCCAGTGCAGCGCCGCGTCCAGCGACGTGCGCCAACTCTCCTCGGTCTGGCCGTCGATGCCGTAGATCAGGTCGATGTTGAGGATAGGGATCCCGGCATCGCGTATCCGGTCCAGCGCCGACTCCACATCGGCGCGCCGCTGCGGTCTCACGGCGGCCCGGGCCTCGGACTCGACGAAGCTCTGCACGCCGATGCTGATCCTTGTCGTTCCCCGGTCGGCGAGCACGGCCAGCCGGTCGGCGGTCGCGGTCGAGGGCGAGGTCTCGACCGACAGCGGAACGGCCCGCAGGTCGGCGCCCATCCGCTTCTCCGCGATGTCGCAGAGCCGCTCCAACTCCGCGGCGGTCAGATATGTGGGCGTGCCCCCGCCGAACGCCGCCGCGGCGAAACGCACCGGGTCGGCATCGCCCAGCGCGTCACGGACGGCGACGGCCTGCCGGTCCAGCGCGTCGAGGTACCGGGTCGTCAGCTCGTCGGGGGCGCCGATCCGGGTGAAGAGGTTGCAGAAGCCGCAGCGGACCTCGCAGAACGGTATGTGGAGGTAGAGCGAGAGCGCGTCCTTGCGCTCGGCTGCCCACAGCTCGCGCAGCTCGGGCCGCTCCGCGAGCGGCCGGTAGGCGGTCTTGTGCGGATAGGCGTAGACATAGCTCCGGTACGGGCGGACGGTCCGCGCGGCGGTCGTGGTGCGGATCATGACGCGGTGGCCCCCGGTTCCAGGAAGAAGTGCGCGTACGGGACCGTCCACACGGACTCGTGGCCGATCCGGTGCCCGGTGTAGCCGTCGTCCCCGTACGCGGTGCCGTGGTCGGAGCAGACGATGGCGAAGCAGCGGCGGCGGCTGCTCGCGGCGGCGAAGAGGCGGCCGATGTGGGCGTCGACATACTCCAGGGCGGCGGCGTGGCTGGCACGGGAATCGCCCGCGTCCCGCGTCGCCCCCGGCAGATGGAACCAGTTGGGCTGATGCAGCGCGGACACGTTCACGAACAGGAACAGCCGCCGGTGCGCGGGAAGACCGGCGACGACCCGCTCGGCACGGGCCACCTGTGCCTCGAAGGACGTCGGCGAGGCGACACCGAACTCCGGCTCCCAGTGGCTCTCCCGGAACAGGCCCGGCAGGACCGATCCCAACGGCCCCTGTTTGTTGAAGAACCCGACGCCGCCGATGCACACCGTGTGGTATCCGGCCGCGGCGAGCCCGGACGGCAGATCGGGCGTGTCGAAGACGAAGGTGCCCGACGCGGTCGACTCGCTGCCCGCGAACCGGGCCGCGAACAGCCGGGGGTGCGGCCCCGGACCCGCCGGTGTCGGCAGGAACCCGGCGAACATCGCCTGATGGGAGGCGTAGGTGAAACTGCCGGGCGCATGCCGCTCCTCCCAGACACCGCCCGGCAGATGACGTGCGAGATGAGGGATGCGCCCCGCTGCCGCGAGCTCCGTCGCCACGTCGTGGCGCAACGTGTCCAGGGTGACGAACAGCAGGTCGTGGCTGCCCACGACCTCGCTCATGTCGGGGTTCCCGCACGTGCCGGGGTTCTCGTTCGAGGCCGGTGTCCCGGCGGTCTCGGCGGGGTGCGCGGTGTCAGTGAGTGGCGGTTGCACGGAGGTTCCTTGCTCTGTTCAGTACGGCGGCGACCTGCGCCGCATAGGTGTCCAGCCCCTCGGCGCCGCTGCCGGGAAGGCCGGTCAGCCGTGGCAGCAGGTCGCCGAAGGCGTTGACCTCGCAGACGGCGAAGCGCCGCAGGTCGGAGGAGGGCAGCAGATCGACGCCCACGCACAGCGTGTCCGGGAAACACGCCGCGGCGCGTTCGCACACGGTCAGGGCCTCGGCCCAGTCGCCACCCGCGGCCCGGACGGCCGCGCGGAAGTCGTCGAGGCTTCCGCGCGCGCCGCCGAGGTGGAGATTGGTCATGGGGGAGCGGCTGGTGCGCACGACGGCGTGAGTGGCCCGGCCCGCCACCACCACGACCCGCAGATCGGCCGCCCGGCCGTGCCGGGTCGCCTTGGGAAGCCAGCGTTCCATGTGCAGGCCGTCCGGTGCGAGAGCGTCGACGATCTCCGAGATCTCCCGTTCCGTGGAGCAACGCCGCACCCGCAACGAATTGAAGAGCCGGCCGTCCGCGTCACGTTCCACCGAGGTGGTGGCCCGCACCCGGCCGGGACCGCCCGTCTCGACGGCCAGCACCCCGGAGGCGGACGAGCCGTGTGCGAGCTTCACGAAGGCCCTGCGCATGCGATGGGCCTCCATCCGCTCGCGTACGTCGGCCCAGTCGCGCACCGCGGGAGCCGCCGGTCCCGAGGTCGGCGACGGAGGAACCGGAACTCCGGCACGGTCCAGAACGGCGTGGCAGAGCCGCTTGTCGAAGAGCACGGCGATGTCGCCGGGGTCGTCGAGCAGCACGGCACCGGCCTCGCCCGCCATGCGCGCGACCGATCGCGCGGCCGCGGTGAACCGGGCGTACCACAGGGCCGTGCCCTCCACCCTGGTCGGGTCCTCGACCGCCCGCAGTCGCCGCTCCACCTCGGCGTCCTCGCCCGGAGAGTCGACGCGGACGGTCTCCCCCGGCCGGAACACCGCCTCGCCGCGCAGGACGTCGAGCCAGGGAACGACCCGCACGGGTGGCAGCCCGGCGGCGCGCACGGCGTCCCGGAAGAGCGCGACCCGGCGATTACCGGGCACTCCCACGACGGCGAAGCGCGTCGCCGGGCCGTCCGGCCCCGGACTATTCGCTGACGGCGACATAGCGGAAGTCGTCGGGGTCCGCGTACTCGACCTCGTCGATGTCGCAGTTCACCCGGTCGCCCAGGAGATTCCGCAGACGCTCCACCAACGCCTCGCCCACATAGTGGTGATGCAGGTCCAGCGAGGCGAGATGGGTGAGCGGCTGGCCCGAGAGCAGCGCCTCGGCCCCTTCGTCGCCCAGGGTCCCCATCGCGAGCGAGAGCGATTCCAACCGCGCGACGACCGGGGCGGAGGCCACGGCGGCGGCGATCTCGTCCTGGATCTCGCTGTTCTGCAACCCCAGATGGCGCAGGGCGGGGAACGCCGCACCGGACAGCAGGGGAGCGAGGTCCTCGACGGCGGTGTCCCCGCCGTACTCGGAGGTGCCGAGCCAGAGCTCCAGGTGCTCCAGCGCGGGGAGTCCGGACGCGCCGACGGCCCGCACGACGTCGGACGGCAGACCGCCCGATTCGAATCGCAGCACGCGCAGCGAGCCGTGCCGCACCGGGCGCAGGCCGAGCCTCGACCGGCCGTCGTAGTCGTCGCCGCAGCCGCGTACGGTCAGCTCCTCCAAGCCGTCGAACGCCTCGATGACCGGGGTGATGTCGGCCATCTCCAGCCAGGACAGTTCACACTCCTCGCCGACGACATCACCGAGGAAGAGCGCCCGCAGCTCCGGGAAGCGGTCCGCCTCACCGGCCAACAGATCGACGACCTGCGCGAACGACTGGTAGTCCTCCTGCCACCACGGTCCGATCAGCAGGGCCCTGACTCGCGTGGTGTCGACGGCGTCGAGAAAGTGCTTCCACAGCGCGGCGAAGGTCAGATCGCCCCGCCAGGCGCTCTCCAGCCGCCACGCGACGGTGTCCGCGGCGGGGAGCGGGGCGGTGTCCTGATCACCGGGATCCGGCAGGGTCAGGACCGGGAGGCCGTGAAACGTCTCGGGGTGGTCGATGTCGGTCATCGCGTCTCACTCCGAGACCGCGGTGTAGCGGCCCTCGGCGCCGCCGTCGTTCCACGGCTTCTCGCGCTCCGACACGTCGACCCGCACGCCGTGGGGTTCCAGGGCCTGGGCGATCCGGCGTTCCATGGGCTCGGTCATGAAGTGGTGGTGCAGGTCCAGCCGTTCGAGATGGGTCAGCGGCTGGCCGTCCAGCAGCGCCGCCGCGCCCTCGTCGCCCAGCGTGCCGTTCGACAGGTCGAGAACCCGCAGCCGGGCCACGACGGGGGCGGACGCGACGGCCGTCGCGATCTCGTTCTGCACCTCGCTGTTGCGCAGGCCGAGGTGCGTGAGCCGGGGGAAGCGGGTGCCGGCGAGCAGCGGGGCCAGGTCCGCCACATCGGCGTCGCCACCGTACGTGGAGACGCCGAGCCAGAGATCGAGCCGCTCCAGCGCGGGCAGTTCGCTGTCCAGAACGCCGCGCAGCGCACCGACCGGCAGACCGCCGGTCTCGATGGTCAGCGCCCGCAGCCGTGCGTGCTCGCAGGCCGGGAACACCAGCTCCGAGCCGCCGCGCACGCCCAGCTCCAGCAGATCGGGGAACGTGTCGAGCAGCGCCGTGACATCGGACTGCTCGATCCAGGAGATCTCGTTCTCCTCCATGGTCATGTCGCCGACGAAGACGGCCCGGAGCGAGGTCAGCCGGTCCGCGGCGGCGGTCACCAGCCCGATCGGATAGGCCGAGGTCTCCTCGTACGACTCGCCCCACTGGCCGATGATCAGCGCGCGGACCCCGGCGGGGTCGACCGTTTCGAGAAAGGCGTGGAACGCCTCCTCCCAGGTCATCTCGGACTCGTCGTCGTACGGATCGACCGAGATGCGCCAGGCCGCCGCATCGGCGGCCTGGGCGGGCTTTTCACGCGTCGTGTGCTTGAAGTCGACGGCGGGCAGGCCGAGCAACTCGTGCAGATGGTCCACACCGGACATGGCCCTGTGCTCCTGGTACTGGGGAACGGCTGATGTCCGCAAGGTTTATCAAGCCGCACTGACAACGGCGCGACCGGGGACCGTACGGCGCCCGTCCGTCGAGGACCACGACGGCTCACCGGTCGATTGTCAGACCCTCCCCGTAGCGTCTTTCTCGTGGTCGTCACAGCGAGTGCGGCCCGTCGAGGGGAGAGGTCTGTGTACCGACAGGGCGATGTACTGATCATGCCGTTGGAGGAGTCGGCGGTGCCCGCGCATCTCGTGGAGGCGCCGGGGGAGCCCCGGGACGGCCGGGGGCGCATGGTCCTCGCCCTGGGAGAGGTCACCGGCCACGCCCACGCGGTCCAGGGGCCGGGCCGGCTGATGCGCGAGGCGGGCCCCTTCGGGCCGATGCTGCTGCACCTTCCCGAGGGCGGGCGCGTGGTGCACGAGGAACACGCGGCGATACCGCTGACGAAGGGCTGGTACCGCGTGGTGCGACAGCGGGAGTACGCGCCCGGAGCGGTTCGCATCGTCGCCGACTGACGACGGCCATGTGACGACTCGGACGGGTTCAGGAGCCGACCGCGGCGGACGGACGGGGGCTCCGGAGCCGCGAAGGATCAGGAACACCCGGGACGGGCGAGCCCCGCGGCGCGGGAGCCGCACGGCGCGGCCACCGCGGATGACGACGCGGCCGTGTGCGAGTGCCGCGCGGCACCCGCGCGCGGCGCGGGAGCGCAAGAAGACCGGACAACGAATCAGGGGATGGGGAAGACCGATGCAGTACGTGGACTCATGGCGGCGGGTGGCGGCGGCGACCGGTGCCGCGGACCGGGGTGCGGCGGAGGACGGGTTGCGGCTCGCCTACCGGCGCGCGGGGCTCGCGGAGCCGGAGCGGATCGTCTGGGTCGACTCGCCGAGGGCCGCGGTGGAGGTCGTCGAGAAGCTCGTCGACGCCGGCCGTTCGGTGCGGGACGAGGTACGGACCCGGCCCTGGGCACAGGAACGGCGGCGGATGTACGACGAACTGGGCCCGGCAGGCTGGGCCGCCCTGTGGTCGGCCACGGGGGCCCAGCTCTGGGAGACCACGGCGGCGCTCGCCGAGCGCATCAGGTCCGGTGTGGTCGCGGACCTCGCCAAGCGCCCCGAGGACGAGTCGGGCGTCCGGCTCATCATGCTGGACGCGGTACTGGGCCAGCACGACGCCGCGTGGCTCGCCGCGTTCGACGGCCGGGGCGACCGGCTGGACGGCCTGGCCGAGGTGGCCAGGAACGCGGGCTGGTGGTGGCCCTACGAGCGCGTGGTGGTGATCAGCGAGCGCCCGGAGGAGCTTCACCGGGACGAGGCGGGGCGACTCGACCGCGGGGACGGCCCGGCGCTGGCCTACCGTGACGGTTTCTCACTCCACGCCTGGCGGGGCATGCCCGTGCCCGCCGAGTTCCTCGCGGAGCTGAACACCTTGACCCCGCAGCGCATACGCGAGGAGGAGAACGCGGAACTCCGGCGCGTGATGCTGGAGTTCTACGGCTACGACCGTTACCTCTCCGAGTCGGGCGCCGAGCCGGTCCACCGGGACGAGACGGGGATACTCTGGCGGATCGGGCTCGTCGGCGACGAGGACGTGGTGATGGTCGAGGTGGTCAATTCCACCCCCGAGCCGGACGGAACCCACCGCACGTACTGGCTCAGGGTGCCGCCGGGCACGCGGACGGCGAAGGCGGGTGTGGCGTGGACCTTCGGACTCGACGGGGACGCGTACGCGCCGGTGCGTCAGACCTGACGTGCCCGGCCCGGTGGACACCGGGGTGCGACGGGCCGGCCGGACGACGGCACCCGGCCGCCGCACCGGTGCGACGGCCGGGCACGGAGCACGGACGGGCCGTCGGCGCGGCCGACCGCGTCCGGCTCGGCCGACGGGCCCGCGACGACGCCCGCCCGTCGAGCGACGTCACGGGCACCCGGCGCCGCCGGTACGGTGCTCCGGGCCCGCCCGGGAGCCGGCCGAACCGCTCCGCCGCCGCTCCCGACGCGATTTCCGCCGCATCAGTGGTCGGCCGCCGGATCGTGCCGGCTTTCGGCCGGGGGGCGTCCCACCTCGCACCTGTCCCTGAATCCCTGGCTCGTGAGGCCGAGGGCGGAATTGGTGCGGGAGCGCATGTTCTCCACCGACACCACGGTGGTGAGCTCGACGAGAGCCGCCTCGCCGAGCGAGGTGCGCAGGCGCTCCACGAGTTCGTCCCCGACCTGGGGCGGTGTGAGGGTCATCGCTTCCGCGTACGCCAGCACGTCACGCTCCAGAGGTGTGTAGACGTCACTCTCCTGCCACACCGGCACATCACGCAGTTTGTGCGGGGCCATGCCATGGCGGTGGTTCTCCCAGTAGCCGAAGTCGATGCACCAACTGCAGCCGACCGTGGCCGCCGCACCCATCACGGCAAGTGCCTTGAGCTGCGGATCCAGCTTCTTCCAGCGGCCCACCGCGAGTTCGAACCGGGCCCCGGCCCACAACACCCCGGTGTGGTGGGCGGTGGCCCGCAGCGGGTCGATGACCTTGCCGAACGTGCGGTTCGAGTACCACGACACCGCACGGAAGAGGAGGGAACGAGGCGGATCGAGCGAGATGCGTGCGGTCATGACCGGTCTCCTTCGGCACGGCTCGGATGCCGTGCGGCGGTGTCGTGGGATGTCGTCGGACGGCTGCGTCCAGGGATGTGACGGAAGGAGACCGCTCGGATGTGACACGGCGGGGCGGGCGGATGCGGAATCCCGGCGGGGACACGGACGTTGGACGGGGCATGACGGAAAACGACGCACCCCACGACGCGCTGCTCCGCTTGCTCGGTGAGGAGAACGGCGGCGTACTCGTGACGCTCAGGCGGGACGGCGGGCCGCAGCTCTCCAACGTCAACCACTTCTACTACCCCGACGAGCGGATCGTCCGTGTCTCGGTCACCGAGGACCGGGCGAAGACGAAGAACCTGCGCCGGGACCCGCGGGCCAGCTACCACGTCACCAGCGCGGACCGCTGGGCGTGGACGGTGGTGGACGGCACCGCCGATCTGTCCCCGGTCGCGGCCGACCCGCACGATGCGACGGTGGAGGAGCTGATCGCGCTCTACCGCGACGTCCGGGGCGAGCACCCCGACTGGAGCGAATACCGCGCCGCGATGGTCCGGGACCGACGTGTCGTGCTCCGGCTGCACATCGAGCACGTGTACGGCCAGCCGCGTGGCTGACGGGGCACGGCCCGGGCTTCAGCCACTCGGCCGCTCCGCTCTCGCGCCGTCGAACCCCCTGCCCATAATGAGACGACACCGACTCCCTCAGGAGATGCTGTGACCGGCGCAGACCCCTTGCCTCCGTTCCGCACCCGGCTGCGATCGCTGCGCCCCGCCGCGTTCGGCGCCGATCCGGCCGGTGCGCGTATGGAGCGCATCCGCCGCTCGCCCCACTTCTCCGACGGCGTCTTCCAGAACCCCGTGGGGGCGCGGACCAGGCCGTCCGGATCCACTGTCGAGTTCGCGAAGACCTACTTCCGAAAGGAGGAGCGTGCGCTGAGGGCGCCGACCGGCACCGTGCCGGTACACGCCACCACGTACGCCGACCTCGCCGAGCCGCCCGCGTCCGGACTGCGGCTCACCTGGATGGGCCATTCCAGTGTGCTCGCCGAGATCGACGGCCGACGGGTGCTCTTCGATCCGGTGTGGGGCGAGCGCTGTTCACCCTTCGCCTTCGCCGGGCCCAAGCGGCTGCATCCCGTGCCGCTGCCGCTGGCCGCGCTCGGCCCCGTCGACGCGGTGGTGATCTCCCACGACCACTACGACCACCTCGACCTGCCGACGGTCCGTGCGCTGGCGGGCACGGGCACGGTGTTCGCCGTCCCGCTCGGTGTCGGCGCCCACCTGGAGCGGTGGGGCGTGTCCGTCGACCGGATGCGCGAGCTCGACTGGAACGAGACCACAGAGATCGCCGGGATCCGGCTGACCGCGACCCCGGCCCGGCATTTCTGCGGTCGGGGTCTGCGCAACCAGCAGCACACGCTCTGGGCGTCCTGGGCCGTCGCGGGGCCCGAGCACAGGATCTACCACAGCGGTGACACCGGCTACTTCCCGGGCTTCGCGGACATCGGCGCGGCGCACGGCCCCTTCGACGCGACCATGATCCAGATTGGTGCGTACTCCCAGCACTGGACCAGGGACCACACGGACCCCACACCGCTCCCGGGGGCGTGGCCGGACATTCACATGACACCGGCCGAGGGTGTCGAGGCACACCTCGACCTGCAGGGACGAAAGCCCCACGGCGTCCTGCTCCCGATCCACTGGGGCACCTTCAACCTCGCCTTCCACGCGTGGGCGGAGCCGGGCGAGTGGATGATGGACGCCGCCGCGGACGCGGGTCAGCCGGTGGCGGTTCCCCGGCCCGGCGAACCCTTCGAGCCCGCGGGCAGCCTTCCCACCGATCCCTGGTGGCGCCCCGTGGCCCGGCCGATCGCCCACCCCTGGCGGCGCCCGGAGGTGACGACACCCGTGTCCGGTGCCACGCCCCGGGACGATCTCGATCTCGCGCGGGAGCGGTGACCCGGAGTCGTACGACCCCGTCCCGGAAGGACGGACGCCGTTCGATGGCATGACGCCGCGCAGCGCGTGAAGCGCGTACGGCATGACCCGGACCCCAAGGGGCCGGACCACGATTCCGCTCGGTCCGGCCCCCGCTCCCCGGACCGGTGGCAGCGCTCCGGTACCGGCCGGGGCGATCGCCTGCCGGGCGTTCCCGGCACACGGAGCGATGGGCGATCCCGCCCCTGCCCCCCGGTGGCCGGTCCGCCGGATCGCGGCGTACCGGCCACCGGGGGGCAAGGGTTCGCGCTCCTAGGCCGTGTCTGACCATTCCACGCGGGCGGGCGCCGCCCCGCACGGGACCTCGCCGCGTTGCCGAAAAGCCCTGGTAGCTCCGCTACAAGGACTTCCCGGCGCCTTGCGACGCACCGCACAGGACGACGCCCGCTGATCCACGCGGAATTGTCAGACACGTCCTAGCCCGTTCGGGTGATCACGGGCCGGGCGGCCCGCGAACAGTAATCGGCCTCGCGTGCGATGCCTCATACCAGAGTGGGACGGTTGGCGGGCAAGTTCGACAACTGCCCGTCGCGCATACGTGATTGACGACTACCGTGTGTGCTCGGTGATCAACGGTGGGCTCCTGTTGTCGAGCCCTCCCGGTGATGAACCGCCTCTTACCGACCACCGTAGGTGCCACCACATGGACGCCGATTCCTGGTGCCCCACGTACCGAGGACACTGATGTCTCAACTTCGCGCCCCCGACGCGCGACCGGAACGCCGAGAGGGCGGACGGCACGGCCGACCGGGAAACCGGTCGCACGCGGGCCCGGCGAGGCCACGCGTAGCCCAGCCACCCACCGAGGCGCGCATACGGCCCCAGTTGTTGCGCGCCGCGCTGCTGCCGGCCGTCGCCGCCGTGCTGTGCGGTGCCGCGGCGGTGATCTCCACGGTCCGTTCCACCGGAACCCGGCCGTCCACGGAACTGTGGATCGTGCTGGGCGGTGCCGGAGCCCTGTCACTCACCGCCGTACTGGCCGCCTACCTCGCCGCCAACCGGGTCGCCACCGCCGTCTTCGGCCGCTGTCTTGCGCTGCGCCGCACCAGCGCCCAGGGCCAGGCCGAACTTCGGCAGGCGGTCGAGCACCTGCGCAAGGGCGAGCCCGTGCCTGCGCGGAGGTCCGCACTTCCGACCACCCCCGGCAGCGACCCGTTCGAACTGCTCGCGCAGGAGATCGGCCGCCACCAACAGGTCGCCGTCGCCGCCGTCGTGGAGACGTCGCGGCTCGCGGACCACACCGGCGAGGAACAGAAGGTCGAGGTCTTCGTCAACCTCGCCCGCAGGCTCCAGTCGCTCGTGCACCGGGAGATCCAACTGCTCGACGAGCTGGAGCACGAGGTCGAGGATCCCGACCTGCTCAAGGGCCTCTTCCACGTCGACCACCTCGCCACCCGCATCCGCAGGCACGCGGAGAACCTCGCGGTGCTGGGCGGAGCCGTCTCCAGGCGGCAGTGGAGCAATCCGGTCACCATGACCGAGGTCCTGCGCTCGGCGATCGCCGAGGTCGAGCAGTACCCCAGGGTCAAGCTCGTCCCACCGATCGACGGCACCCTGCGCGGACACGCCGTGGCCGACGTGATCCACCTGCTGGCAGAACTGGTGGAGAACGCCACAGTCTTCTCCGCCCCGCACACCCAGGTGCTGCTGCGCGCCCAGCAGGTCACCGCCGGTCTGGCCCTGGAGGTCGAGGACCGGGGGCTCGGCATGCCGGGCAACGAGCAGCAGCGGATGAACGCCCTGCTCGCCGATCCCGACCAGGTCAATGTGGCGCGTCTCCTCCAGGACGGCCGGATCGGTTTGTTCGTCGTGGCGTCGCTGGCCCGTCGGCACGGCATCGCGGTCCGGCTGCAGAGCAACATCTACGGAGGCACACAGGCCGTACTCGTCCTCCCGCAGACCCTGTTGGGCGCGGACGAGGACACGCCGGCCGGCGGCGACGCGACTCCGGTGTCGCCACCGGGGCACGCGCACCGCCCCCTGGCCGGACACGACACCGGCGCCCACCACCGGCCCCCACCGGGGACGAGCCCGAACCCCGTCGCCGGTCTCGCCGTCGGCCCCGCCGACGCACGGCCGGGCACCGGCCGGCAGCCGTACGTTCCCAGCCAGCCACTGCGCACCCACCGGTCGCCCCAGCATCCGGCGCCCCAGGACGAAGCTCCTCCGCTTCCGCTGCGCGCCGCGCACCCCGACCGCGCGGCCCAGGGCGAAACCCGCCCGGGGCCCCGTCACGCGGACGACGGCCGGGACTCCGGAGCCGGGCACGGCACCGCGGACCGGCCCCAGTTGCCCCGGCGCGCCCATCAGGAGAACCTCGTCCCGCAGCTCAGGGAAGCGCCGGCCACGCGCACCGAGGACGAGTACGCCCTGCACGACCCCGGCCTCATGGCAGCCTTCCGGCGCGGCATCGATCTCGCCGAGGCACGCAGCGAGTCCGAGGCCGACGGCGACACGGACCAGGGCCACGACCGGACGGGCACAGCGGCCTGGCAGGCCCGGACCTCACCCGCCCCGCTGCCGGTCCGGGGCCGGACAGCGCCCCCCACCCCGCACCGCCCGGCTCCGGAGCCGGGCGCGTCCTCCGCCCCGGCCGCCGACCCCCTCGAAGCGAACATCCCCAAGGAGTAGATGCCCCATGACGACCGATATGCCGTCCGGTCAGGTCTCCGACCTCGACTGGCTGCTGAGCGGACTGGTCCAGCGCGTTCCGTACACACGCAGCGCAGTCCTCCTCTCCGCCGACGGACTGGTGAAGTCCCTTCACGGCATGGACGCCGACAGCGCCGACCACATGGCCGCGCTGGCCGCCGGTCTGTACTCGCTCGGTCGCAGTGCCGGCGCGCGCTTCGGCGACAACGGCGACGTGCGTCAGGTGGTGGTCGAGCTGGACTCGACACTGCTGTTCGTCTCCACCGCCGGATCGGGCACCTGCCTCGCGGTTCTCGCCGGACGCGAGGCGGACGCCGCCGTGCTGGGATACGAGATGACCATGCTGGTCAAGAGCGTCCGTCCGTATCTGGCGACCCCGGTCAGACAGTCGGCGGGGGCGCCGGGCACCACGGGGCTGTGAGGGTGTCGCTTCCGCAGGACGGGCCGTTGCTCGACGACGCGGCCGGCAGGCTCATCCGCCCGTACACCGTGAGCAACGGCCGCACCCGCCCGACGACCGTGCTCGATCTGCTCTCCCTGGTGATGGCCACGGGGGCCGAACCGCAGGCCGCCCTCGGTCCCGAACACTCCGTCGCCCTGGGGCTGTGCGGCGGGCCCACCTCGGTGGCCGAGATCGCCGCGCACCTGCGACTGCCCGCCGTCGTCACCAAGGTGCTCGTCTCCGACCTGGTGGACTGCGGGGCGGTCACCGCGCACCCGCCGGCCTTCCATGACATGCCCACCGACCGATCCCTGCTGGAGGCAGTGCTCGATGGCTTACGACGACAGCTCTGACGGCTTCGGCAGCTTCGCCGCGTACGAGAACAGCGCAGGCCCCGAAGACCAAGGACACTTCGGAAGCCACGGAATTCAGGAAGTCCACGGAACGTACGAGGGCTTCGGGAGCAGGGGAGACCAGGAAGGGTTCGGAGACATCGTCCAGCCCCAGGGGTTCGGCTGGGCCTACGACGCCGACGCGTCCTACGGTTCCGGTGGGTCCGGCACGCCCGCCGCGGCCCTCGATCCCGGCTCCCACGAGGCGGTCGGCGCGCACGGGTCCGGACCCGGTCCGGGTGCGGTCGCGGGGTCCGGCGGGGCCGAGGGTTTTCCTGTCGCGCTCAAGGTGCTGGTGGCAGGAGGGTTCGGTGTCGGCAAGACGACGTTCGTCGGCGCGGTCAGCGAGATCGCACCGCTGAGCACGGAGGAACTGCTGACCCAGGTCAGCGCCGCGACCGACAATCTCGACGGCATCGAATCCAAGACGTCCACCACCGTCGCCATGGATTTCGGCCGGATCACCCTCGACGAGCAGCATGTGCTCTACCTGTTCGGCACACCCGGCCAGGAGCGTTTCTGGTTCATGTGGGACGAGCTCTCGCAGGGAGCGCTGGGGGCCGTCGTGCTCGCGGACACCCGACGGCTCGCCGAGTGCTTCGCGGCCGTCGACTTCTTCGAACGCCGCGGCATCGGATTCGTCGTGGCCGTGAACGAGTTCGACGGAGCCCACCGCTACGGCCCCGAGGAGGTACGAGCCGCACTCGATCTGGGACCGGACGTGCCGGTCGTGCTGTGCGACGCGCGGATCGCCAGTTCCGGCACGGGCACTCTGGTCACCCTGGTCCAACACCTGATCAACGCCACCTCCGCCCCGGCCCCGCTGACCGGATTCGGAGCCCGCCCGTGACCCGGCACGCCGCCGGCCGGCTGCTGCTCACACCCGTCGACCCGGACGCGGCCGTCCGTACCCGGCGGCTGCGGACACTGGATCTCGGGGAACGCGCCGACGCCTCGTTCGACAACTTCGACGCGTTCGCCGACCGGGTGGCCGAGGTCACCGAAGTGCCCTTCTCGATGGTCAACTTCATCGACGGGAACCGGCAGTTCTTCGCCGGACTGCACACCCCGACCGGCACGCACAAGGGAACCGACCTGGGCGCCGCCGCGGCGGGCAGCAGCAGGGCCGGCCGGTACGTCGCCCTGGACCGCGGCTACTGCCCGCACGTCGTCGTACGGCGCAAGGCGCTCGTCCTGGAGGACGTCTGCGACTACCCGCGGTTCGCCGGCAATCCGGTGGTGGACGACATAGGCATCCGTTCCTACCTCGGCGCACCACTGATCGACCGCACGGGCGTGGCACTGGGAGCCGTCTGCGCGGTCGATACGGTGCCCCGTTCCTGGGGCAGGGCAGGACTGGACACGATCAAGTCCCTGGCACGGGAACTCATCGGGCACATCGATCAGCGGGAGGGCACCGGGATCTGACGGGACGGCCCGGTGGCCGCACGGGTGCGGACGCGCCACCGCGAGCGCGTCACGCCCCGGCCGCTCTCAGACCTCCACCGACGTACCGTCCAGGAAGGTCAGCACCACCGAGTCCGCCCCCGCGTGCACCCGCACCGAGTCGCGCAGCGCCTCCGGATGCACGGTGTCCCGTGACAGGGCGACCAGCGAGACGTAGGTGCTGCGGCCTCCCGGATGCGGTCGGCTGCGCAGGTACGGGACGGCGGAGTACGGACCGAACGCGTTGGACTGGACGTCACGTGCCACGGCGGCCCCTTCCGCGCCCCCGTCCCAGCCGTGCAGTGCGACGAGGGCGCTGGTCAGACCTTCCGCCGTACGGGCGAGTGCCCAGTCGGGCCCCGACCGGGCGAACGGGCTCCGCGCATGGGCGACCGCGTGACCTCCCTCCCGCACCACCGCGCCTTCGGGCGCCTCGACCCGGTGCACCCGGACCTCCCACGGGCCGTGCAGCACGCTCGTCGTCTCGATCCGGTACGCCCGGTCGTCGCCGGGAAGCTTCGCCGCGTACCAGGAGGCGGCCACGCGGTCCTCGCAGCGCAGTGGATGGATGCGCCGACGCAGCGACGGGGTGCCGTCCGGGGCCACGAGCGCCAGATGTCCGTCGACGGAGCGGGCCACGGCGTGCGGAGCGGTCTCGGGCGCGGTCGCGGTCGAGAAGGCGAACTTCGCGTAGTGCGGGTCATGGGTGCCCTCCGACGGGTCGTCGGCGTCGTCGTGCGGCGGATTGTGGTCGCTGCCGTGGTTGATCAGCCGGACGATGCCGTCGTCACGGGTGCCGTGGAGCAGCCAGCCGGGTGCGGGAAGCGCGGTGTACTGGTCGGACTCCTCGATGGGCAGCGGCAGTTCGCGTGCGGTCCACACCGGGTGGTCGGCCGGCAGCAGCAGTCCGAGGAATCCCTTGCTCGCCCAGTACGGCGACGCGGGGCCGGAGTAGGGCTGGGTGGTCGGCAGGAACGTGTCGTACCAGCCCAGTGTGAGCAGTCCCCGTTCGTCCGGCACCCCGCGCTCCACGAAGTGCCGCATGGTGCCCGAGGCGAGCCGACGGGTGAGCCCCGGCGCGAGCGGGGTGCAGTCCGCGAGGGCCCCCATCCACACCGGCGCCAGCGCGGCGAACCGGTACGCCAGCGAGCGGCCCTGGTGGACGGGGGCTCCGTCGGCTCCGAAGAAGTGCGGGTAATCCTTGAGGAAGCGGCTCAGCCGCTCACGGTAGACAGGGGTCCGGCCCCCGTCGTCGGCGCCCGCGATCCGCGACCACAACAGCGGATAGAGATGCATGGCCCAGCCGATGTAGTAGTCGAAGTTGCGGCCGTCCCCGTCGGTGTACCAGCCGTCCCCGGCGTACCAGTCCTCGATCCTGTCCAGGTTGTTCTCGATGTCGGACCGGCTGTACGGGGCGCCGACCGAGGCGAGGAACTGCTCGGACACCACCTGGAAGAGCCGCCAGTTGTTGTCCCAGGTCCGGCCGCCGACGAAGCCGGAGAACCAGTCGACGACGCGCTCCTGCACCCGGGCGTCCAGCCGGTCCCAGATCCACGGCCGCGTCTCGTGCAGTGCCACCGCGACCGACGCCGCCTCCACCATCTGCTGCGAGCAGTCCGTCAGCTCCGGCCAGGCTTCCCCGCTGCCCGGGTCGGTGCCCGCGGCCAGGCCCGCCGCGTACCGCTCGACGAGCGCCGGGTCGACCGCCCCGCCCGCGCCCGCGATGCGGAAGGCGGCGAGCAGGAACGACCGGGCGAACCCTTCGAGACCGTCGGAGACGACCCCCGACCAACTGCCGCGGCCGGGCAGCCGGTACTGGGCGAAGCCGGGGGTCGCGTACGGCACCAGCGCGTCCAGCATCCGGTCGGCCGTCGCCTCCCAGTGTGCCCGGGTCCACCCGGTGCGGGACGACAGGAGCCGGTCGGTCGGCGGCAGGTGCAGATGCGGTGCGACGGACATGATGGTGCTGCTCCTCGGAACGGAACTGGATGGAACGGATCGGAACGGGACGGGCAAGGACGGCTGACGAAAGGGAGGCGAGCGGGGAGGCGGAGGCGGCGGAGGGTCTCGGTGCCGGGGCCTAACGGACGAGTTCCGCCCGGTGGGTGTGGCCGCGCGATCCTCCGACGGCGACGGTGAGTACGGTCCGGCGGCCGGGAACGACGGTCACCGTGTCGTCGGCCTCCGCCACCGTCCGCATCCGGAAGGGGAGTTCGACCGAGAGCGTGGAGAGCGTCCGGCCCGGGTCGGCGATCGCCACGGAGATCCGTGCGCCTCGGCGTCGTACGAGCACCGAGGCAGGTCCGGAGGAGACGATCCCCGCCGCGTTACCGGCCTTCCAGAAGTTCACCGCGGTGAGCCCCGCGCCGCGTACCTCCACGGCCTGCGCGGTGGTGTCGTTGGTGACGACGCGGACCGGCCGGGAACGCGACCACACCGAGGTCGTCGCGGCCGACGCGCCGGGCAGCAGCACGTAGGCGTACCCGGCGTCGGTGGGGGAGGCGCCGTGGCCGATCCGGAGAGTGAGATAGCGCCGGGTGACGGGGTCGGCGCTGCCGCCGGTGTCCGCGCCGGTGTTGATGTCCCGCCAGGCGCCGGTACGTTCCTCGCGCGCGGCGTGCAGGGAGGCGCCCTCGGGGAAGACGTAGCCGCCCACCCCGTCGAGATGCCCCCACCGGGCCCGGGCGAAGTGCTGGGACCAGCCCTGTTCGACGGGGTGCGGGAGGCCGTCGATCAGCAGCCGGTGCCGGCCGTGCGCGCCGAGGTTGCGGTTCTCGACGACGGTCTCCACCTCGTGTCCGTCGTTCGCGGTGATGCCCGCGCCGAGGGCCACCACCGCGTCGTCGAGCAGGAACCATGACTTCCTGGCCCTCAGCGTGGTGTCCGGGGCGCCGGTCAGCTCCATGGCGGCGGCCGTGTACCGGTCGTCCAGCACGGCCCCGCCCGCGACGGCGTTCGTGGGGCAATGGGTGGAGGTGCCTGCGCCCGTGCCGAGGTCGGTCCGCGGCCGGGTGTCGACCGTGGTGCCGGGCAGCCGGTACGGATCGACGGTGGGCCAGAACCCGTCGTTGAACTGCCCCAGGTCGTCGCCGTCGTACAGATAGGTCATGCCGTCGCCGGTGTACCAGCCGTGCAGGTTCTCGCCGTTGCCGGCCTCGTACGCCGAGATCCGCTTCGACGACAGCGACAGCGCGCAGGCCCAGCCGGGGCGGCGGTGCACGACGCGGTCCATGTCGGCGAAGACCTGGCTGCCGGTGGTACGGGGCCGTGCGACCACCGCGCGGTCATTGAGGACGGCCTTGGCCAGAGCGAGTTGGGGAATCGTCGCGAGACCCGCGAACGGGGTGGTGCGGTTGCGGGTGAGCCATCCTTTCACCAGGGCCCGCCAGCGGTTCGCGTGCTCGGCGGGTGCGCCGGAGGCGAGCAGCAGGATCGCACCGACGGCCGTGGCGCCGTCGCGGTGGTCACCGGCGCGTTCCCGGGAGACGGCGCGGCCGCGCACCGAGTCCATCATCAGCCCGTCGAAGATCACCGGGGCGAAGGTCCGCTCCACCGCCTCGTACATCACCGACAGCCGTGGATCGGTGACCGCCCACGGGGAGCCCGCGAGCAGCGCCAGCAGGTAGGCCGTGCCGCCCAGCAGCACGACGCCGTACGAGCCCGTGTAGGCGACCACGTCGTGCTGGACGAAGGAGCCGTCCTCGTAGAAGCCGTCGCCCGACGTCACGTACCGGAAGAGGCTGTTGCGGCCGGAGTCGCGCACGTCCGAGAGGGCGTCGCGGGCCGAGACGAGTGCGGCGGCGTCGTGGCCCAGCAGCCCCCGCAGGGCCACGATGACGGCCTTGTCGGTGCGGTTGGCACCGGTCTCGGCGAGGGCGGGGTAGTTGGTGCGGCGGTCCGCGTCGGGGCAGAACCGGTCGACGACCGCCAGGTAGTCCGCCAGATCGGCCGCCGGGAGCCGGTCGCGCAGGACGACGCAGCAGTCCATCAGGGCACGCGGGGCACCGATCTCCCAGAACCACCAGTTGCCGGTCTCCTTCCGGGCCGGGTTGTACGCGGTGTCGTGGGTGAGGCGCAGCGCGGCGATCAGCGCGTCCGCCACCTCCCGGTCCCCTGAGAGGGAGGTGCCCCCGGTCGCCCAGGCGGTCGCCAGGGTCCGCAGCCGGGTGTAGCTCTGCCCGAAGTTGCCCGGTTCGGTGAGCGGGGTGAGGTCGGGCCAGAGCGCGGTCCGCCCGGTGCTCCGGTCGAGCGTGTCCCAGAGCCCGGCGGCGGTGGTGTCGAGGGCGGTGACGGCAGCGGTGAAGTCGGGGTCGGACGGGTCGAACCCACGGCCGGTGAGCAGTGTTTCGGCCCGCTGGAGCAGGGTGTCGAAGTCCGTGTCCGCCGGGGCCCCGGCGGGCGCGGCCGGTACGGCGTCGGCCCGGGCCGGGCCGGTCCCGGCGACGAGGGCCGTGGCGGCCGTGGCGCCGCCCGCCGCGATGAGGGTTCTTCTGCTGAGGTTCATGGTGGCTCCCGGTCGCCGCGGTCAGTCGGTCAGCGTCGACGGGTCGACGGGGGGTTCGGGCAGATGGAGCGAGGCCAGTTCGGCCCTCCCGGCGGCGTCGATCGGGAACGCCCAGGTGTTCACGAAGAAGTCCGTGAGGTCGTGGCCGGCCACACGGCTGGAGAAGGTGGCGAGGGCCCGGTACCGCTTGGCGTCCTCCGTGTACGCGGACTGGGGGTTCTCCTCGCGCACCAGTCTGTGCAGCCGGGGCCAGAAGTCGTCGCCGAAGGCCAGCTCCAGTTGCCGCAGCGGGACGAGCTTCTCGTAGGCGCCGAAGGACTTCTCGTACGTCAGCCCGGCGGTCCCGAACTTCTCCCGCGCCGACTGGAAGTACGTGAGACCGGTCGCCGGGTCGACGGTGAGGAGGTTGGACGGCTGCCCAAGGGTGCGCTGTGCGGCAAGGGCGTAGATGTTGACCGTGACCTCGGTCAGCCCGGCCGGCTTGTACGCGAACTGCTGGTGCAGGTGTCCGAGTTCGTGGTAGAGCCCCCAGCCCCGGGTGCGCAGGCCCTCCACGGTGGTCGCGCGGTCGAGGTAGGCCCGCGGGAAGCCGTTGTAACCGTGCGTCGCGTACGCGCCGACACCGGAGGGGACCTTGCTGACCTCCGTGAAGTGGTACGGGCCCGCCTTGCGCCGGTGCACCGGGCGGGAACCGTCGAGCCCGCTGATCCGGGCGTGGGAGTCGATGATCGTCTCGACCAGTCCGAGCAGTGCGGCGTGGTCCTCGTCGCGGTACAGCAGCGCGCCCTCGCGGGTGAGCGTCATGATCGTGTGCGGTGCGTGCAGTTCGACGTACGGCGATGCCGTGAGGGTGTCCAGTTGCCGTTGGTAGTCGGCCTCCGTGGTGCGGCCCAGGGCGAAGACCGGCATGGCGACCGCTCCGGAACGGATCAGTACCCCGGCCCGTTCGCCGTCTCCCGTCAGGGTGAGGTAGACGGGACCGCCGTGCGGATCCGTCACGGTGTTCGCCCCCGCGGTCAGCGGATAGGAGCGGGGCTCGGTGATCTCGCCGTAGTAGTCCCAGGCACCGATCCAGAGGGTGGGCAGCACGCCGTCGTGCGGCTGGACGGTGAGGGAGAGGGTGGCGCCGGGCGGGAGGTACAGGCCGGTGGCCCGGAACTCCGAGCCCCGCAGCGCCTGTCCGAGCCGCAGCCGTTCGGCCTCGGCGGCGGGCCGGGCGGTCAGCGCGATCCTGACCGGGCGCCCGCCGCGCGGACCGGCGGGGGCGCCGGCCGTCGCCGCCCGGGCGGTGCCGCCGCCCAGGACGAGCGCCGCGCCCGTGGCCGCGGTGACGGCGAGCACCGAGCGCCGGGCGACGGAGGACGTGTCCGAAACGGTGTCGGATGCCGAGGATCCGTCGCCGGACGAGGCGAAGGGGGTGGAGGAGCCTGCGGGGTCTGAGGGCATGCGCATGCGGAACTCTCCCTGCGGTGACGAGTGAGGGGCGAAGGCGTGCGGATCGGGTCCTGCTCGGCCGCCAGCATGTAAGCGGTTGCTACAGAGCCGCAAGAGGGGAGGGCGAGTTACTGTGATTTTCTATGGTCGACTGCGGACGGGATGGGAGTAACCGGTCACACCTTGTTGGACCGTTTGCGCCGTGCGGCGACGGAATCGCGTACTACGATGTGGGTGCCGAGCCGCAGCGCACCCGTGGTCGGCTCGCGCCATTCGTCCTCGTCCCCGCTGTTGACGGCGAGCCGCACCGCCTGGCGCCCCATCTCCTCCAGCGGTACGTGGACGGTGGTCAGCCGCGGCCGCAGTTCCTGGGCGACGGGGATGTCGTCGTACCCCACCAGGGACACGTCCTCGGGCACCCGGACTCCGGCTTCCTCCAGAGCCTGCGCGGCGCCGGCCGCGACCATGTCGTTCGCGGCGAAGACCGCGGTGAAGTCGGGTCCGTCCCGCAGCAGCTCCGCCATCCGCCGGTACCCGAAGCCCCGGCTGAAGGCGCCCGGACGGACGAGTTCGGGGTCCGGGGCGACGCCGCGCAGTTCCAGGGCACGCCGGTGTCCGGCCAGCCGGTCGCGCGTGGTCGAGAGCCTCGGCGGGCCGCCCAGGTAGAGGATCCGCTCGTGTCCCTGCATCAGCAGGTGGTCGGTGATCGCGAAGGCGCCGCCCTCGTTGTCGTACTCGACCGACGCGGTGGGGACGTGGTCACCGATCGGTGGCCTGCCGCACAGCACGAGCTTCGAACCGCCCGCGTCCAGGTCGTGGGCCCTGCGCGCCAGTTCGCTGGTGTAGCCGCGGTCCGCGAGGGAGCCGCCGACCACGACCACCGCGTCCGCCCGGCGTTCGTGCATCAGGTCGATGAAGGCCAGCTCGCGCTGCGGGTCGCCCTGGGTGCAGCAGACCAGGCAGAGCCGCCCGCCGAGCGCCGCCTCGCGCTCCACACCGCGCGAGATGTACGCGTAGAACGGGTCGATGAGTTCGTTGACGATGATGCCCACGGTGCGATTGGACACCCCGGCCAGCGCACGGGCGTGGGCGTTGACCACGTAGCCCAGTTCGCGCATCGCTGTCTCCACCCGCTCCCGAGTCGCCTCGGCGACCGGGTAGTTGCGGTTGAGCACACGGGAGACCGTGGCCGTCGAGACTCCTGCGCGCCGCGCGACGTCGGTGACCGTCGCACGGCGTTGTCCGTCCGCGGCTGTGCTCTGCCGGCGCATCCGGCTCACCCCCTGGTGGCTGTTGTGTGACGCAGAGCCTAGAGCCTGCTCGGGGCCGGGGTTCACGCGATCCTTCCCAGGTCGGCCGGGTGCACCGGGTGCGCGAAGGGCACGCCTCGCGCGTAGCGCGCCAGTTCCTCCACGGCGAGTTCCCCGAGCCGGCCCACCTCGTTGCCCTGGGCGCCCGCCAGATGCGGGGTGAGGAACACGTTCGGCAGGTCCCACAGGGGGTGGTCGTCCGGCAGCGGTTCGGGCGAGGTCACGTCGAGCACCGCGTCGAGCCGGCCGCTCACCAGGTGGCCGGTCAGTGCCTCGGTGTCCACCAGGGGCCCGCGGGCGGTGTTGACGAGCAGGGTTCCCGGGCGCATCAGGCCGATCCGCCGGGCGTCGATGATGCCCCGGGTCTCCGGCGTGTCCGGGGCATGGACCGTCACCACGTCGCTGGTCGCCACCAGGGTGTCCAGATCGGTGGGGGTCACGCCGAGGAGTTCGGCCTCCGCCGCGTCGAGGTACGGGTCGTAGAGCAGCACCTTCGCGTCAAGTACCCGCAGCAGCTCGACGACCCGGCGGCCGATCCGGGACGCCCCGACGACGCCGACGGTCAGGCCGTGGGTGCCCAGCCAGTGCTGACGGTCGAGGTCCGCACCGGTGCGGTGGGTGCGCCGGGCGCGGAAGAGCCCGGCCAGCGGGAAGACCCGCTTGGCGCCCATGATGATGGCGGCCAGGGTGAACTCGGCGACCGGCACGGCATTGGCGGCCGCGGCCGAGGAGACGACGATCCCGCGATCGAACGCGGCCGGGGACAGGAACGTCTTCACCGTGCCGGCCGCGTGGACCACGGCGCGCAGCGCGGGCGCCCGGTCCAGCAGCGCGGCGTCGACGGGCGGGCAGCCCCAGCCGGTGAGCAGCACCTCCGCCTCGGCCAGCACCGCGGCGGCCCGCGGCGAGTCGAACTCACTGATCACGGAGGGCTGGAGGAGATCGGCGACCTCCTCCAGGCGGGCCCGTACCGGTGGTGGGAAGACGTCGTCGAGGAGCCGTGGGCTCATGACCAGGGCCGTGCGAGGCCGTCGTGGGGGCGGTGCCGCAGCATCGCTACCGGAATGAGCCGGTGCCTCTTCGGTGGTTCGCACCCTGCCTCCGGATAGTAATCGCGTTCTATGGGATGACCGGAACGCTAGGGAGCGTGGCGGCCGACCGTCAAGCTCACACGTCAGTCAACTGCCCTTTTCTTTCGTATTTGTGCCTTTTCGTCACTCCGAATTCGATCATTGAGGGCCGCTGGCGCGACGACTTTCAGCCGTTCCCTTGACGCTTGGGTTAACCGCTTACTAACTTGCGGCCCCAGAAGGCTCACCACGCGCCACCCAGCCGAACAGGACGCTCCATGGCTGAAACAGCACCCCCCTTGCCGCGGGAGAAGCGGCGGCCGAAGGCCGAAAAACCATCTCCGCCCACCGGCCCGGCCGCCGTCGTACAGCACCGGCTGACACTCCGGCAGCGGCTGAAGCGGGACCGGGTGATGCTGCTGCTCACCCTCCCCGGTCTGCTGTACTTCGTCGTCTTCCACTACGTGCCGCTGCTCGGCTACGTCGTGGCGTTCCAGGACTACCAGCCGTACCTCGGCTACATGCACAGCGCGTGGGTGGGATTCGCCAACTTCACCGCGGCGTTCGGCGAGCCGGCCTTCTGGTCCGCCACGTTCAACACCCTGGAGATCGCCCTCGTCCAGCTGGTGTTCTTCTTCCCGATCCCGGTCGCGCTGGCCCTGCTGCTCAACAGCATCACCAGCGACCGCGTCCGGCGTTTCGTGCAGAGCGTCGTGTACCTGCCGCACTTCATCGGCTGGGTCATCATCGTCTCGATCTTCCAGCAGATCCTCGGCGGTGCCGGCCTCCTGCCGGACGTGCTCGACGGTCTGGGACTGCCGCGCTACGACATGATGAGCGACCCGGACGCCTTCCCCTGGCTGCTCACCCTCCAGGTGGCCTGGAAGGACGCGGGCTGGGGAACGATCATCATCCTCGCCGCGCTGCTGAACATCGACAAGCAGCAGTACGAGGCCGCCGCCATCGACGGCGCAGGCCGCACCCGCCGCCTGTGGCACGTGACCCTGCCGGGCATCGCCCCGGTGCTCATCCTGCTGCTGATCCTCAACCTGGGCCAGATCCTCTCCGTCGGCTTCGAGCAGGTCCTGCTCCAGCGCGACGCGGTCGGCCCGGACGCCGGTGAAGTCCTCGACACCTACGTCTACTACCACGGCATCAAGGACAACGACTGGGGCGTCGCCGCCGCCGTCGGACTCGTCAAGGCGGTCATCGGCACCGCACTCGTCCTGAGCGCGAACAAGTTCGCCCACCGACTCGGCCACGAAGGGGTGTACCGCGGTGCTGACCGCTGAGAAGACGCGCGCCACGACGCCATCCACCGCACCGGAGTCCCCGGCCCCCGCCCCCCGGAAGTCCGACGGCCGACCGCCGTGGATGGAACGGCCGAGCCGCCTCGGACAGTTCGCCAAGGGCCTCGCCATCGTCGTGGTCGTCCTCGCCGTCGCCTACCCGCTGGTCGGCGTGATCGGCACGAGCTTCGCCTCGCAGACCGACATCATCAAGAGCTCGGGCCTCGTCCTGTGGCCGGACCACCCCACCCTGGACGCCTACCGGACCATCTTCACGGGCGGAGTCGTCACCCGCGCCCTGATCGTGTCCGTGGGCATCACCGTGTTCGGCACCCTCGCCAGCCTGCTGGTCACCGTCGGCATGGCGTACGGGCTCTCCCGCCGCGACGTCACCGGCTCCCGTTTCATCCTGATGACGGCCCTGTTCACGATGCTCTTCAACGCGGGCATCATCCCGAACTTCCTGCTGGTCAAGGGGCTCGGCCTGTACGACACCTACGCGGCGCTCGTCATGCCCACCCTGGTCAGCGCCTTCAACCTGGTCGTCCTGCGGTCCTTCTTCATGAACCTTCCGGAGGAGCTGTACGACGCCGCGAAGGTGGACGGCGCGGGGGACTTCCGCATCCTGGTGCGGATCGTGCTCCCGCTGTCCAAGGCAGTCCTCGCGGTGATCAGCCTCTTCTACGCGGTGACGTACTGGAACGCCTTCTTCAACGCGCTCCTGTACCTCAACGACTCCGACAAATGGCCGCTGCCGATGGTGCTGCGCACCTACGTCCTGCAGGGCCAGAGCCTGAACGCGGCCTCGGCCGGCGAGGTGCTCGCCCCGCAGCAGGCCGTCCAGATGGCGGTCCTGGTGATCGCCGTCGTACCGATCCTCTGCGTCTACCCGTTCCTCCAGCGCTACTTCACCAAGGGCGTGCTCACCGGCGCCATCAAGGGCTGATCGCGAGCCCACGCCAGCGGGGCCGAGCACGGCCCCGCGCCATCACGGGGCTGAACGCAGCCGCCGCCCCCCACTCCTTCCCTCCCCTCTCCCAAGGAGATCCAGGTGTCGAGCTCCACCCCCATCAACCGCCGCACACTGTTCCGCCTGGGCGCGGGCGTCGGCCTGGGACTGGCCGCCGCACCGCTGCTCGCGGCCTGCGGCGACGGTGCGACGACCGCGAAGGCGGAGGCCAAGAGCGCCTCGCTGCTCCCCAACTCCGCGGTCCGCAACATCGGCCTCAAGCCCGACCTCCAGGGCACCGCCGCCGGTGTTCCCCAGGGCTTCTTCAGCTACCCGGCCAAGCCGCTGCGCGCCACGAAGGAGACCCCGCTCAAGGGGGCGAAGCCGATCAGCGCGACGCTGGAGACCTTCTCCCCGCCGCCGCCCGCCCGCGGCAAGAACGCGGCCTGGCAGGAGATCGAGAAGCTCCTCGGCGGCCGGGTCGACGTCACCGCCGTTCCCGCCGACGACTACGGCACCAAGTTCTCCACCATGATCGCCAGCGACAGCCTGCCCGACCTCTTCATGTACCCCGAGTCCGGCGGCGTCGACAACAAGGCGGCCTTCCTCCAGGCCAAGTGCGCCGACCTGACCCCGTACCTCGCCGGGGACAAGATCAAGGACTACCCGAACCTGGCCGCGATCCCGAAGGGCGCCTGGCAGGCCGCGATCTTCGGCGGGAAGCTGTTCGGCATCCCGATCGCCCGCACCGGCACCGGCGGCGCCGGCTTCTACCGCCACGACCTGTTCGAGGAGGTCGGCGTTACCAGCCTCGACCAGATCACCGGCCTCGACCGGTTCGTCGAACTCTGCAAGGAGCTGACCCGGCCGAAGAAGGACCAGTACGCGATCATCGCGGGCGCCACCACGATGCTCGCCATGTCGGCGGGCGCGCCCTACGCCTGGCGGCTGGACGAGAAGACCGGCAAGTTCACCTCCGACCTGGAGACGCCGCAGTACCGCAAGGCCGTGGAGACCGCCCGGCTGCTGTACGAGGCGGGCTGCTACTACCCGGGCACCCTCCAGATGTCCGGGGCGCAGAAGGCCCAGTACACGGACATGTTCAAGAACGGCAAGGGCGCGTACGTCTACGACGGCATGCCCACCTACCTGACGCCCGGCGTCGGCTACATCGCCACCATGGGAGCGATCAACAAGAAGTACGACCCCCGCCCCTTCGTCCCGGTCGGCAAGGACGCCATCTCCTGGATGGACAACCTCAAGCTGGAGAACACCCACGTCAAGAAGGCGTCGGAGGAGCGGGTCAGGCAGGTTCTCGCACTCGCCGACTTCGCCGCCTCGCCGTTCGGCAGCCAGGAGTACACGCTCATCAACTACGGGGTCGAGGGCAGGGACTTCACCCGCGACGCCAAGGGCAACCCGGCGCTCACCAAGCAGGGCACCCAGGACGTCACCGTGCCCTGGAAGTTCATGGCCTCAGGCGTTCCCGCGGTCTTCAGCGCCGACTCGGAGCAGGGCGTCCGCCACGTCCACGAGGCGTTCATGAAGATGATCCCGATGATGGAGCCCGACCCGACGCTCCAGTACTCCTCGCCCACCTGGGACTCCAAGGGCTACGGCAGCCTCTACACGCTCAAGCAGGACGCGCTCAAGGACATCGTCGCGGGCCGCAAGCCGATGTCGGCCTATGACCAGCTCGTCAAGGACTACCTGGCCAAGGGCGGCGAGAAGGCCCGCGGCGAATTCGAGGAAGCCTTCCAGAAGGGGAAGAAGTGACGACGACACGACGCACGGTTCTCCAGCTCGGCGGCGCGGCGGCGGTGGCCGCCGTCGCCGTACCCGCCCTCGGCTCGCCCGCCGCCGCACAGCCGCACGGCTTCGACCCGAAGCCCGGCTCCGACGGCGTCGGCGACCCGCTCTTCCCGACCCTCGGCAACGGCGGCTACCAGGTCGTCCACTACGACCTCACCTTCGACTTCACCCCGGTGACCTATGACTTCACCGCCGTCGTGAGGATCGACGCCAAAGCCACCCAGGACCTCTCCGCGTTCAACCTGGACACCGACGGCCACACCATCGACGCCGTCACCGTCGCCGGCCGCCGCGCCCGCTGGGAGCTGTCGCCCGGCCAGAGCGGCCAGGAACTCACCGTCACCCCGGCCCGCCCGCTCCACCGCGGGCAGGCCTTCACCACCGAGGTGCGCTACCGGGGCAACGGCAAGGCTCCCCGGCTCGGCCTGACCGGCTGGAAGTTCGGCAGCGACGGCGGATTCGCCTCCGCCGCCCAGTCCTCCCGCGCCGACACCTTCCTGCCCTGCAACGACACCCCGTCCGACAAGGCGACCTGGACCTTCCACATCAGCGCCCCCCGGGGATACGTCGCCACCGCCAACGGTGAACTGCTGTACAAGTCCCCGCGCGCCGACGGCTCCACGGTCTGGCACTTCGCCCTGCGCGAGCGCATGGCGACCGAACTCATCGGCATCGCCGTCGTCAGGGGCACCTACCTGTACGGCACCAGCCACCGGGGACTGCCCCTGCGGCACATCGTTCCGCAGGGCCAGGAGGACACCTACGGGCCGATCGTCGCCCGCACCGCCGACCATCTCGCCTGGCTGGAGGCGAAGTTCGGCCGGTATCCGTTCTCCGTCTACGGCGTCCACATCTACGACGGATACACCGACGCCCTGGAGAACCAGACTCTCTCGCTGTTCTCCACCAACTGGTTCAAGCCCGACGCCAACGGCCGCCCCGGTTACGAGGCCACCATGGTCCACGAGCTCGTCCACCAGTGGTTCGGCGACTCCGTCACCCCGCACGACTGGCAGCAGGCCTGGCTCAACGAGGGCCCCGCCGTCTACTACGCCGGACTGTACGCCGAGGAGCGCGGCTGGTCGGTCCTCGCGGACAAGATGAAGGCCGTCTACGCGAAACTCGACGCCGTCCGTGCCACCGACGGCCCGCCCGGACTGCCCAAGGAACTCGGCGGCACCAACATCTACGACGGCGGTGCCCTGGTCCTGTACGCCCTGCGCATGCGCGTCGGGCAACGGGCCTTCGACACGGTCATGCGCGAGTGGGTGAAGCGCTTCAGGGACTCCACGTACACCAGCGAGGCGTTCATCCGGCACACCGTCGACGTCACCCGCGACCGTTCCCTCGACCCGTTCCTGCGCGACTGGCTCTTCGGAGCCGTGAACCCGCCCATGCCCGGCCACCCCGACTGGAAGGCGACCGCGTGAAGCGCCGCACCCCGAACGTCGTACGAGGAACCGCCGCCGCCACCGCCACCGTCGCTGTCCTGACCGCTCTCCTCGCCGCCCCGACGGCGCAGGCCGCCCCCGGCGCCCGTACCCTGTACGCCGCCCCGGGCGGACACGGCACCGCCTGCACGGTGACCCGCCCCTGCACCCCGCAGGGCGCCCGGGACCGGGCCCGCACCGAGACCGGGCGCGATGTCCGCGTCCTCCTGAAGGACGGAACGTACCGCCTCAGCGAACCCCTGAGGCTCGGTGCCGCCGACTCCGGGAGGAACGGCCACACCGTCACCTGGACCGCCGCCCCCGGCGCCCGCCCCGTCCTCTCCGGCGGGCGGGACCTCACCGGCTGGCGACACAACACCGACGGCACCTGGACCGCCGACGTCCCGGCCGGAGTCACCCCGCGCCAGCTCTTCGTCGACGGCAGGCGCGCCGTCCGTGCCCGTGGCGAGGCGTGCGCGGCGAGCACCTGCGACGCCACCACGACCGGCATGACCGGCGCCACCGCCACCGGCATCGCGGACTGGAAGAGCCCCACCGACGCCGAGGCCGTCATCCGGGTCCGCTGGCGCAACTACCACTGCCGGATCACCGGCGTCGTCGGCGATGTCATGACCTTCGCCCAGCCCTGCTGGACCAACTCGGCGAGCGGCACGAACCGCACCGGCCCCGCCTGGGACTCCACCGCCGTCGACTCCACCCGCTACAGCGGCGTCGCGTACTTCGAGAACGCCGCCGAACTCCTCGACGAACCGGGCGAGTTCGTGTGGAGCGCGCAGGACCGCACGGTCACCTACCTGCCGCGCGAGGGCGAGAACATGCGCCGCGCACAGGCCGTCACCCCGCACACCGAGCAGCTTCTCGTCATCGACGGCGCCCACGACATCACCGTCAGCGGCATCGGCTTCGCCTACGCGGCGTACCGGCAGCCGGACACCGACGAGGGCTACGCGGGCATGCAGGCAGGGCTCACCCTCACCGGCGCCACCGGCCCCGTCGACCACGCGGGCCGCTACTACACCAAGCCGTCCGCCGCGCTCACGGTCCGCGGCGGACGGCACATCGACATCGACGGCGCCAGGTTCGACAGGCTGGGCGGAGCCGGCGCGATCCTCGAATCCGGCACCAAGGACAGTTCCGTCACCCGCTCCTCCTTCAGCGACCTCTCCTCGGGCGCGGTGTACGTGGGTGACACCGAACCCCTGCCCGGAGCGGCGCTCACGGGGGAGCGGAACACGGTCGCCCGCAACACCATCACCCGCACCGGAGTCGAGTACACCGACTCCGTCGGCATCTGGGCCGGCTACGAGGCCGGGCTGACCATCGACCACAACACCCTGGAACACCTTCCGTACTCCGGGATCTCCGTCGGCTGGGGCTGGAACCAGCCCGAGGCCCAGAAGTCCGTGCTCCGCGACAACCGGGTGACGAACAACCGCATCACCCACGTCATGGAGGTCGACAAGACCCAGCACGACGGCGGCGCGATCTACACCCAGGGCGCGCAGCCCGGAACGGTCGTCTCCGGCAACTACATCAACCGTTCCGCCTTCGGCAACACCGAGCGCGACGGCAACGGCATCTACCTCGACGAACAGTCCTCGCACATCCTCGTCGAACGCAATGTCATCACCCGCATCGGCTACAAGTGGGTGTCCAACTGGGCCGACTACGGCATCCGGAACACCGCCCGGGGCAACTGGACCGACACCGCCGCACCCGCACTCGGCGGCGAGGGCTCGGTCATGGCGGACAACCACGCCGGTCTGGACCGGCTGCCCGCCGAAGCGCTCGCGGTCGCCGCCCGGGCGGGGGCGAACGGCGGCCCGGTCGAGCAGCTGCGCACCGACCTGGCGCGGGCCGGGACGGCGTCCCAGTCCTCCACCGAGGGCACGGCCGTCGCGGCACTCGCCCTGGACGCCGACACCAACACGGACACCCGCACCCTGTCCGAGGCGGGAGCCCGGTGGCAGGTCGACCTCGGTGCCCGCAAGCGCGTGCGGCAGATCGAGATCTGGAACGACGCCTCCGCCACGACGGGCGACTTCGACGTGGTCACGGACGACGCGACCGTCCACGTCGACGGCAAGGCGCTGCGTCCGACCGTCCTGAACCTCGACAGCAGGACCCGCACGGTGCGGATCGTGACCTCCGGCACCGGCCGTGTGGCACTCTCCCAGGTGCTCGTCCACCCCTGACGCCCGGTCCGCCCCCGCCGAAGTGAGCGGGGGAGAGCTCTCGGCAACGCCCGCCGGCCGCCGGTCATCCCGACCGGCGGCCCCCGGACGTCCGGGGGCTCACCCGGTTCCGCCGTCCGCCCCGGTCACCGGGGTACGAAGGCCCCGATCCGCTCCCGCAGTCCCCGCGGGTCCAGGCCGTGGGCGGCCAGGTGCTCGTCCATCTCCCCGTACGCGCGCAGTTCCGCCCGTCCCACCCCGAGCCCCAGCACCCGGTGCGGCAGATCGGCGAGGGCGTCATTGGCCGCGGCCGTGGACGTACCCGCCAGGTACGGTTCGACCACCACCACGTCGGCGGCCCCGCGGCCACCGACCGCCCGCCGCAGCCCGGCCGCGTCGAACGGGCGGATCGTCGTCGCGTACAACACCGTGACGTCGAGACCGTCGGTCGCCGCGAGCACGTTGTCGAGCATCGGACCGACCGCGATCACGGTCCCGAGCGTCCCTTGCCGCACCGTGGTGAACCCGCCCCCTTCCCCGAGCGGGCGGGCCCGGTCGTTCGACTGGAGCGACAGCCGCACGTACACCCGCCCGTCACCGTTCGCCGCCTGCCGCAGCAGCGCCTCGGCCTCGTCGGGGTGGCCCGGGACGTGGACCGTCCAGCCGTCGAGGGTGTCCATGAGGGCGACATCGCCCGGCGACATATGGGTGAACCCTCCTGCCGGCCAGTCGTACGAGGCCCCGGCGCTCACCAGTACCCCGCTCACCCCCTGATGGCCGAAGTCCAGCTTGACCTGTTCGAACGGCCGCTCCACCAGAAAACTGGCGAAGGTGTGCACGATCGGTCGCAGTCCGGTGAGCGCCATCCCGGCGCCCGCCCCGACCAGTAGCTGTTCCCTGATTCCCACGTTGACGACCCGGTCCGGATGGTCGCGCAGGGCCGGGTCGAAGCCGTCCCGGCTGATCTCCGCCAGCACCAGTGCCAGACGGGGGTCCTCGTCGAGCAACCGCGTCACGGTCGTGATGAATCGGTCACGCATCGTGTCCATGTGAGCTGTCCTTCTCTCGGTCCGTGGCGCCCGTGCCCTCGTGGCCGTCGTGTCGTCGGCCCCCGGGCCGGGCCGCGCCCGTGTGATCAGTTCTTGGGGTCGACGTGTGCGACCACGGCCCGCGGCCGTCCGGGGTGCGGTGCGGTGAAGGCCGCGTACAACGCCTCGTGATCACGGCCGTCCACGGACGCGACCGACCATCCGGCGACCTCGAACCGGGCCGCGATCCCGCCGGTCCGCGCATACGACGCGGAAGCGTTGTCGATCACCACGGTGTGCAGCTGCTCCAGCCCGGCCGGACCCGCGTACGCGATCGCCTCGTGGTTGCTGCCCTCGTCCAGCTCGGCATCCCCGACCAGCACCCACACCCGCGGATCGGTGAGTCCCTGTGCCCGGAGGCCGAGTACGCTCCCGACGGCCAGCGGCAGCCCGTGGCCCAGCGAACCGCTGCCGATCTCGACACCCGGGACCAGCGTCCGGTCCGGGTGGTGCCCCAGCGGCGAGCCGTACGTCCCGAAGCCGGGCAGCAGCTCCTCGCCGAAGAAGCCGCGCGCGGCCAGAACCGCGTAGTACGCCATCGGGCCGTGCCCCTTGGACAGCAGGAAACGGTCGCGGTCGGGTGCGTCGACGGTCCCGGGCGTGACCCGCAGCACGCGCTCGTACAGCACCCAGAGGGCGTCCAGCGTGGAGGTCGCCGCGGGACCGTGTTTCTCGTCCCCGGTCATCAGGCTCATCAGCCGGTTCATGTCGTCGTAGGTGCCGGTGGCGGTGCCAGTCGTCCTCGTCATGCGTCCAGCGTCGAACATCAAGCTTGGTTGAGGTCAAGCGCGACAAAGCGGTTCGTGACCACCCGTCCGAGTGCGGTATTGTTCTCATGCGCGTTCGGCCAGGGGAAAACCCAGGTCAGACGGGTATCGGGACGTGGCGCAGCTTGGTAGCGCACTTGACTGGGGGTCAAGGGGTCGCAGGTTCAAATCCTGTCGTCCCGACTGGAGACAGTCGCAGGTCAGGGCCGGTTTCGGAGGTATCCGAAACCGGCCCTCGATCATTCCTGGGGATCAGCGGGGGACAGACGTCCTCGACCGGGGGCAGCGGGTCACGACGGTCGGACTCGGCGGCGCCCGTGGTGCGTGCGGCGCGCCGAGGTGGGCGGAGAGCCGCCCCGACGGCCGTGACCTGTGTGCGCTCGGGTGCAGACAGCGCCGACACGCAGAGGTCCAGTGTTTTCGGCCCCGGGCCGAACGCGTTTCGAGATCGTCATGAGAGGCGGCCCGTGAGGGGCTGAGCGGTGCGTCGGCGGCGCAGGATCGAGGAGTCCGCCCTCGGGCGAGCGGCGAGGTCACTTCCTGAATACCGCGCGTCGGTCGGGAGAGGCGCTGGGGCATCGGCGGAGAGGACATGACGGCGGGGAGCAGTGCCGCACGCGGCCCCTGCTCGTGACACGGTTCCGCGTTGGCCATGACTGTTGTCGGGTCATTGCGCGGGTACGGCTGTTCTCCGGGGAGTACGGAACACCGGACGGATTGGTGGAAGAGCCCGGAGACGGGCGACGCAGTTCGCGAACGGAGAACGTGTGCGGCGAATTCCGGGCCGGAAGCAGCGACGCGCCTTCCCTGTCGCTCATTGACCGGCGTCTCGTGGAGTTCACCCGTCGGTCAAAGCGGCAGGGGCGGCGTTCCTGTCACGTTGAGGCCAAGGAGACGGGCAGTCGTTCAGGGCCGTTGACCACGATGGAACTCAGCAGGGTCGGCTCGCCGTCAAGCTCGATGTTGATTGACTGGGCAAGCAACTCGTTGTACAGGTGGCGTAGTTCGACGCGGGCGAGCATGCTGCCGACGCAGAAGTGCTCCCCGAAGCCCAGTGCCAGGTGGCGGTTGGGGCTGCGGCGGATGTCGAAGCGGTCGGGATCGGGGAACACCGACTCGTCGCGGTTGGCCGAGGGCAGCCAGAGCGCGACGCGGTCGTTGGCAGCTATGTGCCGCCCGCGTATCTCCACCGGCCGTGTCGCGGTGCGCATGATGTGCGTCGCGGTCGAGGTCCAGCGCAGAACCTCCTCGACCGCGGAGGGCAGCAGGGCTGGATCGTCTCTGAGGGCATGCCACTGGCCGGGGTGGTGCAAGAACGCCAGCATGCCGCCGGACGCGGCGATGCGCGTGTTCTCGGTACCGCCGACGAGAAGGTTGTCGCAGTTGAGGATCACGTCGTCCGGGGTGAGGGGCTCGCCGTCGATCTCGGCCGTCGCGAGGACGCTCACCAGGTCGTTCGTGGGGTTCTTCGCCTTGTCCTCCCGCAGGGCGTCGAAGTACCCGAGGATGTCCAGGTGCGCGAGGCGCTGCGTCAGTGGATCGCCGGCCCCGAAAGCATCGCTGGTCAGCGTGAACAGCCGTTCCCAGTCGGCGCCGGGGATCCCCATCAGCTTGCAGATCACATAGAGCGGGACGCGGGCGGCGATGTCCGCGACGAAGTCGCATGCGCCCCGTTCGAGGGCCTCGCCCACCACACGATGCGCCACCTCCCGGATGTCCTGCTCGATGGCGCGCACCGACCGGACCGAGAACCACTCGTCCACGAGTCCGCGCAGTTGCTTGTGGCGAGGCGGATCGGTCAGCGCGAGGGTGCGCCCGCCGCCGGGGTCGGCGCCGTGACTGCGGGGGCGCAGCAGAATGCCCTGGGCGGAGCTGAACGTGGTCGCGTCCCGGTAGGCGGCGCGGACGTCGTCGTACGTCGTCAGGGCCCAGAAGCCGGGGAGGTCGGTCGGCTCGTGCCAGTACACAGGCGCGTTGGCGCGGAGCCAGCGCCACTGGACGAACGGGTCGCCCGTCGCGTAGAGGTCCGGGTCCACGAGGTTGATCTGCGGTTGCTGCCCGGCCGGTCGGATCGGTTCGGTCGCCATGTGGATGTCTCGCAATTCTGCTCGGCGCTTCAGTACGACACCAGGTCGAGGCGCTCGTCGGCGCGGCGCTGCACCGGTGTGGTGTCCCGGGAGACCAGGAAGGCGGGGCGGGCGGGGTGCGCGGGGGAGTTGGCGACGGCGTTGTACGTGATGAGCAGCAGCGCCCGGTGATCTGGCGACAGGTTGTTGGACGAGGAGTGGACGATGCTCGGGTGGAAGACCTGCACGGAGCCGCGCGGCCCCGTGAAGACCTTGCGGCCGTGCTCGGCGGCCAGGGCCTGCGCCCGGTCGTCGTCCACGGTATGGGTGAGGTCCGCCGACACATGCGAGCGCCAGTCGGACTCCGCGCCGTCCGTGCGGCCCTCGGGAAGGTCGAGCAGACCCAGCCGGTGCGAGCCCGGTATGGCGGTGAGCGGTCCGTTGCCCTCGTGGACATCGTCCAGGGAGACGGCGATGTTGACGGCGTCGGGGCTCGGCATGCCGTCCTCCTTGTGCCAGAACGAGAAGTCCTGGTGCCACGGCCAGGCCGCCCCCTCGTGCGCCTGCTTGAGGTTGACCTTGAACTGGTAGACGTAGACGGGTCCGCCGGCGAACTCCTCCGCGAGTTCCACAAGCCGGGGCAGGCGGACGAGGGCCGCACACACCTCGTCGAAGGCGTGGCAGCCGTGGATGGCCCGAACTGTGCCGCTGTCCTTCTCGTGCACGACCTCGGGCCGCTGCTCACGGCTGATGGAGAGCACGCGCTCCCGCAGCAGCGCGACGGCGTCGTCGCTGAAGCGGAACGGCGGCTCGCACCAACCGTCCTTCTCGTAGGCGTACTTGAGGTCGGCGAGCGAGTTGACGGCAGCGTTTGCCGCGGTGCTGGCCATGGACACGAATCTCCTGGGTGACATGGGGAAGGGGCGCGGGCCGTGCGCGGCCGGGGTGTGTCAGGCGGAGGCGAGGACGAGGGCGGCGTTCTGGCCACCGAAGCCGAAGGACGTGCTGAGCGCGTTGGTGGCGCACACGTCCCGGGGCTTGTCGGCCACCAGGTCGAGCCCGGCCGCCGCGTCGTCCACCCGCTCCAGATTGGCGGTGGGCGGCACCTGCCGGTTCGCCAGCGTCAGCAGGGTGAAGGCCGCCTCCATGGCTCCGGCCGCGCCCAGGGTGTGTCCGGTCAGGCTCTTGGTGGCCGTCACCGGCGGGGCGTGCGGGAACACACGGGTGAGCATGCCCGCCTCCGCGATGTCACCGAGTGGCGTCGCGGTGCCGTGGGCGTTGATATGCCCGATGTCGGCCGCTGTCAGACCGGCGTCGGCGAGCGCCGTGCGCGTGGCGAGCTCGGTGCCGCGGCCCTCGGGGTCGGGTGTCGTGTAGTGGTGGGCGTCGGCGGAGGCGCCGTACCCGGCGACATGGCCTCGGACGCGCGCCGAGCGAGCCCGCGCGTCCTCGGCCCGCTCCAGGACGAGTATGCCCGCGCCCTCGCCGAGCACGAAGCCGTCGCGCTCCGCGTCGAACGGGCGGGAGGCCGCGGCGGGAGCCGCGCCGCGCGTCGACAGCGCGCCCATGCGGCTGAAGCCGATGCTGGCGATCCGTGCCCGGCCGGATTCGGCGCCACCGACGATCGCGATGTCGCAACTGCCGGCCCGCAGCAGATCCCGCCCGAGGCCGATGGCAGTGGCGCCGGATGCACAGGCCGTGCTGACGCTCAGGCTCGGGCCGCACGCGCCCAGGTCCGTGCTGATCTCGCCGGCCGTGATGCCGGTCAGGCAACGGGAGATGAACAGCGGCGACACGCGGGAGTGATTCTCGGCGGCGAAGTGCTTGGACTGTCTGTCCCAGTGCTGGGTGCTGGTGCCGCCCACGCCGAGGATCACCGCGACCCGCGCCCCGTCCCAGGACTCCGGGGCGAGCCCGGCGTCGGCCACGGCCTGCCGGGCGGCGACGATCGCCATCTTCGCGTAGGGCTCAAGGCGCCAGGAGAGCGCGCGGCCGAGCAGGGCGTCCCCGTCGAAGCCGGGCACGGCACAGCAGAAGTCGACGGACAGGCCCTCCAGAAGGGAGTCGGTGGCGGCGGTCGAGGCGCCGGCCAGCAGCCCCGCCCAGTTGGCATCGACACCGATGCCGAGCGGGGAGACCAGGCCGAGGCCGGTCACGGCCACTGCTGAGGAGGCGTTCACGAGGAGGCCTCGGTCCGGCTGCTCATCGCCGCCTCCACGAGAGCCACCGCCTCACCGATGGTGCTGTCCGGCGTCAGCTGCAGCGGGGGCACACCGTATTCCTCGTCGAGGATCACGGAGAACTCGACGAGCGCCAGCGAGTCGATCTTGAGCTCGACGAAGGTGATGTCGGAGGTGATGAGAGATTTCTCGATGCCCAGTGCATCCGAAAGGCGCTGGAATATCTCGTCATGGGTACTGGACATCGGGGTTTCCTTCCGAGAATGGCCCGACAGGATGCGCGTCATCGACTTTCGGTGCATGCGGGTTCCGGTCAGAATTTCGATGGAACTCCAGCATTCCGTGATGTGTGTGGAAATGGGCTGAGTATGTGGCAGCCGCGACAATTCGCGCATGAGTCCTTGTGCAACCATGAAATTGCGGTCGGTCGTCTCCTGCCGCTTCAGACCTGGTCCGGTCACGATAATCGTGACCCTAGACCACGGATCTCCGTCGTGGCAAGCAGTGATGTGCCGAGGTATTCGGCGTTATCGTTCGCCTGCACCCTTCACCAGGCATGATCGGCTTCGGGGGTGTTCCGGTTTCATCCGGCGATATATGAATGAAAGCGAAGTGATAGGCGGCCGGTGCATTGTGCCCGGCGACGTGTCACGATGGGGGATGTGCAGGGATGCCGAATTCCAGAGACGTACTCGATGGGCTGCCGGTCGGCCCGCTGCCCATTCCCTGTGACCCCGAGGGCGCACCCCCCGTCCAGTGGATGCACATGCCGAACGGAGTGGGCGTCTGGGCGGTCTCCGACTACCACCTCGCCCGCCAGGTGCTCGCCGACCCGCGGTTCAGCCGCACGGCCGCCGTCGCGCCCGACGTGCCGAAGGTGGCCAGCATCGACCCGTCACCCGACTCCATCGTCAGCCTCGACGGCAAGGAGCACGCTCGGCTGCGCAGAATCGTGGCGGGGGCCTTCACCGAGCGCCGCATCAGCGCTCTCGGCCCGTTCATCGAGACCCGCGCCGGCGAGCTCCTGGACGCCATGGCCGCAGGTGGGCGGTCGGCGGACCTGGTCGCCGATCTTGCCGCACCGCTCCCGCTCAGCGTGCTCTGCCACATGCTCGGCGTCCCCGAGGCCGACCGCGAGAGCTTCCGGGAGTGGGTACCGGTCCTCTTCGACCTCGACGGAGAGGGTGCCGAGAGCCGCACCCGGGCGTTCCTCATCACCCACTACATGACGAAACTCATCGGCAGCAAACGCCGGGAGCCCGGCGGCGACCTCATCAGCGCCCTGATCCAGGCGGCCGACGAGGAAGGGAAGCTGACCAGCCGGGAGCTCGTCACCCTCTCCCTGGCGCTCCTCATGGCCGGCTACGACTCCACCGCCGACCAGATCACCCTCGTCTTCCTCAGTCTGCTGCACGACCCCGCTCGCGCCGCAGCCCTGCGCGCCGACCCCGGTCTCGTCCCCGCAGAGGTCGAGGAACTTCTGCGAACCAACCCCTCCGCGCCCCTCAGCTTCAGTCGCGCGGTCACCGAACCCCTCCAGTTGGCGGATGTCACCATTTCACCGGGAGAGCCGGTCCTGGTATTCCTCATGGGCGCGAACCGAACCCGCGACGTTTCAGGAAACCCCGCCGGAAACCCTCACCTCACTTTCGGTCGCGGAGTGCACCGCTGTCTCGGCGCCCCGCTTGCCCGACTGCAACTGGCGACGGTCGTCCGCCTGACCCTCGACCGCTTCCCGCACCTCGCGCTCGCCGAAGACATCGACGGTCTCGACTGGAAGCCCGCCGCGGCGACCCGCGGCCTCAAGTCCCTTCGGGTGCACTGGTGATCCGTTCGCCAGCTCGGCCACCCCGGCCGCGCCCGCCCGGCCGCGCGCGGCCCGCGACTACCGGCTGACACCCCAGGAACCCCCGGGGAGCCACGCCGGGCAGTGGCCCGCCGCGAAGAGCAGGCGCACCGGACACACCTGCCCGGCGATTCCACCGGACAGGGGCGAGCGGTATCTCGACACCGTCCACCGGGAGAACTGGATGGAAGGGACATGCGGCCGCGAGGCGCTGAGGCCCGGGCGGCCGGATCCGACCGGGCGTCAGATCAACCGGATCCGACTCCGTTGGGCCTCGTCCAGAGTGGCCGCGTAGCAGTACGAGGCGCGGCCCGTGGAGAGCAGCGGCGCGTTGCGCACCCCCGCCGCGTACGAGGAGTGGCAGGCCGCGAGGACTTCCGGACCCTCGATGTGCCGGTCCACCGATCTGGCGTACAACTTGCCCGCCGACGCCGCCTCCTGCGCGGTCAGCTCCAGCAGTTCGACACCGTCGCGACCGAGCAGCCCCTGCACGGCGGTGCCGACGCCGGACCGATGAGGTTTCGTGCAGTATTCATCCCAACAAGTGCGCATGGCACAGGAAACCGCAAAAGTGACTGCGGGTATCACGAGGCGGAGTTCTCCGGCGCTCGTGGCCGCTTTGACGGAGGACGCGGCCGATGAGTGGCCGACCGCGATCTCGTACAGGGCAAAGGAATCGGGTACTGCGCACCCGTCCGATGTTCCCAGAAGGTCGTGCAGCTTCACTGATGCTCCCCTCGGTCTCAGGGCAGTTTGTGTGACGGAGGGTCAAAGGATAGCTGTCGAAGGCTCCGAGGAGACCCCCGCTCGCACATGAGAATCAGAGAATTACCGCGCGATATCGAAGTGATGAAAGCCCGTGGTGGGATGGGGTCCTCGGGCTTGTGAACACGGCCGGGCCGGCCACGGGGCCGCCCTCTCCACGGCGCCGGCCCCTCTATCGAAAACGAGGTTGTGGTGTGACGAACCCCTTTGACGACACCGAGGGAAAGTTCCTCGTCCTCATGAACCAGGAGGAGCAGTACTCGCTGTGGCCCAGCTTCATCGAGGTGCCCGAGGGCTGGCGGACCGTCCTTGACGAGACGGACCGGAACACCTGTGTCGAGTTCATCGAGAAGAACTGGACCGATATGCGGCCCAAATCCCTCCGGGACGCAATGGACGCGCGCGCCTGAGGAACGAACGCCGAGCCAGGACGGGCCACCCGTGCGGTGACGCCCGCCCTGGCTCGCTTCTCTTTCCTCCCCTTCCTTCCGTTCCTCCCTTTTCGTCGTTCACAACTCATGGGGCAGGTAGCAGGTGTCTGACGCTCAAACCACTCGTCGGCCGTTGTCCGCCGCGCAGCACGGTGTCTGGTTCGCCCACCAGCAGGGGCTCACCGACCTGGACTTCGGTCTCGCGCAGTGCGTCGACATCAGCGGCGGGGTCGACGCGGACCTCTTCAGGGAAGCCGTCGGCGCGGCCCTCACCGAGGCCGAGGCCCTGCGCGTCCGCTTCACCGAGGATGCCGACGGCGTGTGGCAGACCCCCGTGCCCGTCCCCCGGGACGCCCTGACATGCCACGACGTCTCGGCGGAGCCCGACCCCGCCGAGGCCGCCCTGCACTGGATGCGCGAGGACCGTGCCCGGTCCGTCGACCTGCTCGCCGACCGCCTCTACGACCTTGCCCTGTTCCGCCTCTCACCGGACCGCCACCTCTGGTACACGCGCGCCCACCACGCCGTCATCGACGGCCACGGCGCCACAGTGTTCACCCGCCGCGTCGCCGAGATCTACACCGCCCTCGCGGAACAACGTCCCCGCGAAGACTCGACGTTCGGGACCCTCGCCGCCCTCGTCGAGGAGGACGACGCCTACCGGTCCTCGCCGGACTTCGCCGAGGACCGGGCGTACTGGGATGCCCAACTCGCCGACCGTCCCCAGCGGTTCAGCCTGTCGCGCCGCACCGCCACCTCGCGCGGTTCCTCGCTGCGCGCCACCACCCGTCTCGCCACTGACCTCAACGACGACCTCGTCGCCGCCGCGCGCACCGCCCGGACCCACTGGTCCGTGGTCCTCACGGCCGCCGTCGCGCTGTACGCCCACCGCATGACGGGCGCCGACCGCATCACGCTCGGCTTCCCCGTGACCGCCCGCGTCACCCTCACGGCCCGCCGTACCCCCGGCATGACCGCGAACGTCGTGCCGCTCCGGCTCACCGTGGGTGCGGACGACGACTTCGGGCAGCTCGTCGCGCACACCACCCGGGCCGTCAAGGAGGCACTGCGCCACCAGCGGTACCGCCAGGAAGACCTCCAGCGCCACTTCGCGCCGTCCCCCGACGCCTCCGGTTCCTTCGGGCCTCTGGTCAACATCATGGGACTCCAGGACGGCCTCACCTTCGGCGGGCACCCCGGCAAGCTCCTCAACCTCGGCAACGGCCCTCTCGACGACCTGGCCTTCGACGTCTACGGCACAGCACGCGGCGAACAGCTCGTCATCCACCTCGACGGCAACAAGACCCTTTACACCGCCGACGAACTCACCTGGCACCTCGCCCGGTTCGAGCACACCCTTGCCGCGGCTCTTGCCGAGCCGGACCGCGCCGTCGGCAAGCTGGACATCGTGTCCGCCCAGGAGCGGAGGCTGCTCCTCGACGCCTGGAACACCACGGCCGCGCAGGAGCGGACCGCGGCGCCGACGGAGCGGATCGCCGAACTGGCACGGCGCACCCCGGACGCGCCCGCGGTACTCGCGCAGGACGCCGTTCTCTCGTACGCGCAGCTGAACGCCCGTGCCAACCGGGTCGCCCAGTTCCTCATCGAGCACGGCGCGGGCCCGGAACGCACCGTCGCCGTGGTCAGGAACAGGTCCGCCGACTGGCCCGTGGCGCTGCTCGCGGTGGCGAAGGCGGGAGCGGCGTGCCTGGTGCTGGACCCGGAGGCCGATGCGGGGGCCGACGCGTGCGCCGACATCCTGGAGGCGGCCCGGGCGGTGTGCGTGCTCACCTCCGTACACGCGCCAGGACCGGTGGAGGGGCAGGTGACCCCGACCCGAACCCGCATCAGCCTGGGCGAGCCCCGTACCGAGGAGGCGCTGGCCGACCGGCCGGACGCCGACATCACCGACGCGGACCGCACCGCGCCGCTCATGCCCTGCCACCCCGCGCAGGTGAACCGCTCGACTGGCCTGACCAGCACGTACGCGGCCCTCGCCAACCAGCTCTCCTGGCTGCGGACCCGCCATCCGCAGGGCCCCGGCGACCGCGTCCTGCAAGGGACCGCGCCACTGTGGGAGTGCCACTGGGCGCTGGACGGCGGGGCGACGCTCGTCGTCCCCGATCGCGCGGCGGCCCCGCGCGACGCGGCCCGCGTCGCCGCCGACCTGGCCGCGGACATCGTCACCCGGCGGATCACGACCCTGCATACCACCCCGACCGTGCTCGCCGCCCTTCTCGCCCACCTCGATGAGCCGGGCACGGAGACGTACCCCTCCCTGCGCACCGTCGTTTGCGACGGCGAACCCCTTTCGCCTCATCTCGTCGCACGCTTCGAGGAGGTACTGACCGGTACCGCCCTGTGTACCGCGTACGCTCCCGTGGAAACCGCGGTGCACGCCACGGCCGAGGACGCCGAGACCGCGGCCCAGCTCGGTGGCGCCTCGATCGGCAGGCCCGTGCCCGGAACCCGGGTCTACGTCCTGGACGCCTCACTGCGCCCGGCACCCGTCGGCGTGACCGGTGAACTGTACGTGGGCGGACAGCAGTGCGCCCGCGGCTACGCGGGCCGTCCCGGGCCGACCGTCGAGCGACTTGTCGCCGACCCGCACGGTGCGCCGGGGGAGCGGATGTATCGCAGCGGCGACCTCGCGCGCTGGCGTGCCGACGGAAGCCTCGAACTCGTCAGCCACACGGTGGAGTGCGGAGGTGTCGCCGAGCCGCGTACGGAGGTCGCCGCCGCCGTCGCCACCCACCCGCACGTCGGTCAGGCGGTGGCCGTCGTCCGCGAGGAGGCGGACAGGGGCGCCGTCACCACCGCCTACGTCGTGCCGCCGGCCAGGGCGGAAGCCGACCCGGAGGCGATCCGGCTCCATGCCGCCGAACGCCTGGGCGAGGCGCAGGCGCCGACGGCCGTGGTCGTGCTCGACGCGTTCCCCGTCACTGCCCGGCACACCCTGGACCACGCGGCGCTGCCGCTACCGGCCCCCACGGCCGCGAGGACCCGACGCACCGCGCGAAATCCGCGCGAGGAAGTGCTCTGCCGTGCGTTCGCCGAGGTCCTCGGCGTCGACACGCCGGGCATCGACGACAGCTTCTTCGAGCTCGGTGGCCAGTCCCTGACGTCGATCCGGCTGCTCAGCCGGGTCCGCACCGAACTCGGTGTCGAGCTGCCGGTGCGAGCCCTGTTCGAGGCACCCACCGTCGCCCGCCTTGCACGGCGTGTCGACGAGGCCGAACAGGCCACCCGCGTCGGCCTCGCCCCCGCGGCGCGCCCCGACCAGCTCCCGCTCTCCTTCGCGCAGCGTCGGCTGTGGTTCCTCAACCGCCTCGAAGGGGCGGCGTCGACCGCCTACAACATGCCGTTCGCCGTGCGTCTCACCGGAAACCTGGACCGCGAGGCCCTGGCCGCCGCGCTGCGGGACGTCGTCGTCCGGCACGAGTCGCTGCGCACGGTCTTCCCGGAGGGCGCGGACGAAGCGCCCTACCAGAAGATCCTGGACCCCGACGAGATCCCCGCCGGCCTCCTCGCTACCGCCCCCGCGACCGCCGGCGACCTTCCCGGCCTGCTCGCCCGCGCCGCCGACACCTTTGACCTGACCCTCGAACTCCCCTTGCGCGCGACGCTGTTCACACTCGACGTGACCGAGCATGTGCTGTTCCTGGTGATGCACCACATCGCCGGCGACGGCTGGTCGATGGTCCCCCTCGCACGGGACCTGGTGACGGCGTACGAGCTGCGCGTGGCTGGGGAGTCCCCGGACTGGAAGCCGTTGCCGGTGCAGTATGCGGACTACACCCTGTGGCAGCACCGCACCCTCGGCGACGAGAACGACCCGGAGAGTCAGATCTCGCGTCAACTCGCCTACTGGGAAAAGGCGTTGGAGGGCATTCCCGAGCATCTCGACCTGCCCGCGGACCGACCCCGCCCGACCCTGGCCTCCCACCGGGGCGAGAGCGTGCCGGTCGAGATCGGCCCCGAGACGCACCGGGCCCTGGCCGCCCTGGCCCAGGAGAACGAAGCCAGCCTCTTCATGGTGGTGCAGGCCGCACTCGCCGCTCTGCTGTCGCGGATGGGCGCGGGAACGGACATCCCCATCGGTACGCCGATCGCGGGGCGTACGGACGAGGCGCTCGACGACCTTGTGGGTTTCTTCGTGAACACGTTGGTGCTGCGGACGGACCTGTCCGGTGATCCCACGTTCCGTGAGCTGGTGGGGCGGGTGCGGGAGACGGACCTGGCGGCATACGCCCATCAGGACGTGCCGTTCGAGCACCTCGTGGCGTCCCTCAACCCGGTCCGCTCCATGGCGTCCCATCCGCTGTTCCAGGTGATGCTCGCCTTCCAGAACAACGCTGCGCCCCACTTCGAGCTCCCCGGCCTCACCACGGAGATCGACCAGTTCGACACCGGGTCGTCCAAGTTCGATCTGGTTCTGAACATCACCGAGTTGCGTGATGGTGGTGGTGAGGCCGCGGGGTTGGTGGGGGTTCTGGAGTTTTCGACGGATTTGTTTGATCGGGGGACGGTTGTGGGGTTGGTGGAGCGGTTTGGTCGGGTGTTGGCGGGGGTGGTGGTTGATGCGGGTGTTCGTGTGAGTGGTCTGGAGGTGTTGTCGGAGGCTGAGC
>NZ_JBIBYN010000019.1:0-197246 GCF_043083325.1 Streptomyces sp. NPDC014734
AGCCTTTCAGCGCCGATGGTACTGCAGGGGGGACCCTGTGGGAGAGTAGGTCGCCGCCGGACTCCTTTTGTGGGAAAGCCCCGTGCCCTTGTGGCACGGGGCTTTTTCGCGTTCACAGGGCCTTTCCCCGGATGGGGAAGGGCCCTTTTTTGTTTCAGGCGGGGGTGCTCGGGTGAGTTACCTCTGCGGTCACGGGCGGGGCGTGCCGCGGACGCGCGGGAGGAAACGTGTTTGTGCAGGTCGGGGCGGTGGCGGCAGGATCGGTGGATGGAACATGTGATTCGGGTGGTGCGGGCCGATGAATGGCGTCGGGTGAAGGAGTTGCGGCTTGCCGCGCTGCGGGATCCGGTCGCCCCGGTGGCCTTTCTGGAGACGTACGAGCAGGGCGTGGCGTACTCCGACGCGTTCTGGCAGGACCGGGCGCTCGGCGGGTCCGAGGACGGGGGCGGCGAGGTGCGGCAGTTCGTCGCCGTGGCGCCCGACGGACGGTGGGACGGGAGCGTGACGGCGCTGATCGAGCGGCCGGACGCGGAGGTGCGGTTCGGCGAGGCGGCCGACGTCCACCAGGCACACGTGGTCGGTGTGTTCGTACGGCCGGAGGCGCGGGGCGCGGGTCTGGCCGAGGAACTGTTCCGGGCCGCGACCGGCTGGGCCTGGTCCTTGGGCGAGCCGCGGATCGAGAGGGTGCGGCTGTACGTCCACGAGGACAACCCGCGAGCGGCAGCGTTCTACCGGCGGATCGGGTTCGTACCCACCGGGGAGTCGGCGCCGGTCCCGGGGGATCCGTCGGCCCGGGAGATCGAGTACGCGGTGCGGAGGCCGGAACGGGAGCAGGTGGGCCGGAGCCGGGGCGGGAGCAACGGGCTGGAGTAAGGGGGCGGGGGAAGCCTGCTCGGTGACGGTGACGGTGACGGTGACGGTGTCGGCCGGGTGCCGACCACTTGTCACTGGGGGCCCGTGAGCTCCTGGCGCCAACGGGCGCGGGCCTGTTCACGGGAACGGAGAAGGGCAAGGGTGGGCAGGCCCATGGTGTGGCCGGTCGACAGCAGCTCCGGCAGCGCGGGGAGGGGCGCCACGGCGGCGACGTCGTCCAGCACGAGTGTCATTGGTGGGCCGAGCCGACCGTCAGTTGACCGTGCGGCCAAGCGGCGGCCGTGCTCGACCACGTGTGAGGCGAGCGCCGTGAGCAGGGGCATCGCTCCGGGGCCCGAACGGGGATCCTCGATCGGCTCACCCACCACGAAGAGAGTGCCCCCTTCGTCGATGAAAGATGCCAGCGCGAGTGAATCCGCGCGATTCGATGTGCAGGCGTTGCGGATGTGGACGGAGGAGAGCGCACCGAACGCCCGTACCGTCAGCTCCTGTGCCATCTCACGGCGTTCGGGGTGTGCGGTGAGAGCGGACTCCAGCAGGCCGGCGAGACCGGGCGCGGCCTTGGGGTGCGTACGGAGCAGACGCACCGGCTCGTGGGCGCTGCCGCCGAGGGCCCAGCGGTGGACCTGCCGGAAGGGCCGGCCGTCGACGGCGGCGGCGTGCAGCCAGCACTTCAGGAGCGTCTCCGCGGTGTCGGCCGTCGCCGCGTCCATACGGGCCTGTGGCCGTATCGGGGCCAGCAGTGCCCCGGCCCGGGCCGCGGCCGTGTCCGGGTCCTCGCACCCCGCGGTGGGGGACCAGCGGAGGCGGGCCGGGGTGTCGCAGAGGTGTCCCGGATCGTGGACGAGCACCGGGCCGAGCTTGGCCCGGGCGTCCTTCGTCTCGGCCCAGACCGTGGGGTCCGAGGTGATGACGAGCGCCGGGCCGCCGGCCTCCTGGATCGCCTGCACGACGGTGGGGCGACGGGTGGCGGGCGGCCCGTAGACGACGAGCGGGGCGGTGCCGGAGGAGGGCAACGCGGGGGCCTCCCCGGACGGCACGCGCTCCGCCGGAGACGGTACGGAAGCGGCGCCGGGACGAGGGGCCGGGGCAGTCTCGCGGTCGGGCCCGGGAACAGGTGCGGTAACGAGTGCGGAGGGGGCGGTGGTGGCCGGGGCGGGCCGCGCGGAGGACTGCGGTTCCGGTGCCGGTACGGATTCGACGGCGGCGGGCTCCGGGGCGGAGGTGTACCGCCCGGAGGGCTCGGGATCGGAGTAACGGGGCGTCGGCTCAGGGTGTTCCTGGGGCCTTTGGTGTTCCTGGTTCGGCCGTGTGGGTGTTCCGGGCCGTTGCCGGGGGTCGGGCTTCCGCCGGCGGGGCCGTGCGTCGGCGGCGGCGTCGGCCCCCGTCCCCGTCGCCGGATACGCACCGGGGTCCCCGTACCGTTCCTCGCGCATCCGTGCCCGCACCGCCCGCCAGCGGGTCACCACCCCCAGCACGAACACCGACAGCACCAACAGCACCATCAGCTCGCCGATGAACAGCCCCCAGAACAATCCGTAGCCGGAGAGCTGATCCGCCGGGGTGCTGGGCCAGGCTCCGGGGAGGTCGTGCGGGGTGGCGGCGAGCCGGCGCATCGCGGACGGGGTCTCGGTGAGGGTGACCCCGTCCGGCCAGGCGCCGTGCGCGAACAGGCCGGACAGGCCGGTTGCCGTCCACGCCAGGAGCGCCAGCCCGAGCAGAAAGGCAAGCAGGCCGATCAGCAGTCCGTCCGGGATGCCGCCGCCGCTGCCTCCGTTGCCGCCGCCGGTTCCGGTGCGTACCTCGCCGCGCCTTGCCATGTCATGCCACCGTTGACTCGGACGACTCGTTCAGCCGTTTCTGCCGCTCGATCTGTGCCGCGCGTTGCTCCGCCTCCAGATCGGCGGCGAGCATGTCGTCCGGGACGCTCTCGGCGGCGGACGACTCGGTCATCGCGCGGTCGGTGAAGACCAGGGGCCGTTCCGCCTCGGTGATCAGGTGTTTGACGACCTGAACGTTGCCGTTGACGTCCCAGACCGCGATTCCCGGGGTGAGGGTCGGGATGATCTCGACGGCCCATCGGGGCAGGCCGAGCACGCGGCCGGTCGCCCTGGCCTCGTCGGCCTTCTGGGCGTAGATCGTCCGCGTCGAGGCCATCTTGAGGATCGCCGCTGCCTCGCGGGCAGCCGCACCGTCGACGACGTCGCTGAGGTGGTGGACGACCGCCACGAACGACAGACCGAGCCGCCGCCCGAACTTCAGCAGGCGCTGGAAGAGCTGGGCCACGAAGGGTGAGTTGATGATGTGCCAGGCCTCCTCGACCAGGAAGATGCGCTTCTTCCGGTCGGGCCTGATCCAGGTGTGCTCCAGCCAGACGCCGACGATCGCCATCAGGATCGGCATCGCGATCGAGTTCCGGTCGATGTGCGAGAGGTCGAAGACGATCAGCGGGGCGTCGAGGTCGATGCCGACGGTCGTGGGCCCGTCGAACATGCCGCGCAGGTCACCGTCGACCAGTCGGTCCAGGACGAGGGCGACGTCCAGGCCCCAGGCCCGTACGTCGTCTATGTCGACGTTCATCGCCTCGGCGGACTCGGGTTCCGGGTGGCGGAGCTGCTCGACGATGTCGGTGAGGACCGGCTGCCGGTCGGTGATCGTCTCGTTCACGTACGCGTGGGCGACCTTGAGCGCGAAGCCGGACCGCTCGTCCAGGCCGTGCCCCATCGCCACTTCGATGATCGTGCGGAGCAGTGCGAGCTGACCGGTCGTGGTGATCGAGGGGTCGAGCGGGTTGAGCCGGATGCCGCCGTTCAGTGCCGCGGTCGGGTCGAGACGGATCGGGGTGAGCCCGAGCTCCTGCGCGATGAGGTTCCACTCGCCGACACCGTCCTCGCCCTGTGCGTCCAGGACGACGACCTGTCGGTCGCGGAAGCGGAGCTGGCGGAGCACATACGTCTTCTCCAGCGCCGACTTTCCGTTGCCGGACTCGCCCAGCACCAGCCAGTGCGGGGCGGGCAGTTGTTGTCCGTACAACTGGAACGGGTCGTAGATGTAGCCCTTGCCGGAGTACACCTCACGTCCGATGATCACACCGGAGTCACCGAGGCCGGGGGCCGCGGTGGGCAGGTAGACGGCCTGGGCCTGTCCCGTCGACGTACGGACGGGCAGCCTCGTCGTCTCCACCTTCCCGAAGAGGAAGGCGGTGAAGGCGTCCGACAGTGCGGACAGCGGATCTCGCATGGCGTGACCGACCTCCCTCTCGGTTCTCTCGGTCTTCTCGGTCTGCTCGGTTTGCGGAGCGGCCGGAGTGTGTCCGGGCTCTCGGTGCTCGGTGCTCGGTGCTTGTCGTGTGGTGCTTGGTGTTCGTCGGGTGGTGCGGGTGTTCTTTCCGGGTGTTCCGTTCCGCGGTCAGCGCCGGATGCCGGTGGCGAACGGCAGGGTGTTCACGAAGGCGCGGTGGTGCTCGCGGTCGCACCACTCCAGCTTGAGGTACGACTTTCCGGCGGAGGCGCGGATCGTCCGCTTGTCGCGGGCGAGTGCCTCGGGCGACCGCGAGGACACGGTGATGTACCCCACGAGGTTCACCCCGGCCGCGCCGCTCGCGAGGTCCTCGCCCCGCTGGTCGAGCCGGCCGTGCGCGGCGATGTCGCGCGGGTCGACGGTGCGGTTCATCTTGGCCTGACGGCTGGCCTCGGCCTCGTCGTTGGTCTTCTCGGTGAGCATCCGCTCGATGGCGATCTCGGTGGGTTCGAGGTCCATGCAGACCGCGACCGTACGGATCACATCGGGTGTGTGGACGAGGAGCGGGGCCAGGAAGTTGACGCCGACGGGTGTCATCGGCCACTCCTTCACCCAGGCCGTCGAGTGACACCAGGGGGCGCGGGTGGCCGACTCGCGGGTCTTGGCCTGGAGGAACGTCGGCTCCATCGCGTCCAGTTCGGCCGGCCAGGCGTTGCGCTTCGTCATGGCCTGGATGTGGTCGATCGGGTGGTCCGGGTCGTACATGGAGTGCACGAGGGAGGCGAGCCGACTCTGGCCGAGCGGCTGGCGCACCCGGATGTCGGCCTCGGCGAGACGGGCGCAGATGTCGGTGAGCTCGCGTGCCATGACGACGGCGAGACCGGCGTCCCGGTCGAGTTTCCGGCCGGCCTCCGGGCGGGCGGCACGGGCCATGGCGTTGGCCTCGGCGGCGAGCTCGCGGGTGTAGTGCATGCAGGCGACGAGGTAGGCGCGGTGCTGCTCGCTGGAGGTGGAGACCATGGACTGGAGTTGCTCGTACGAGTCCTGCAGCCAGGGCGGGGAGGTCTTGTCGCCGCGCTGGGCGACGTCCTTGGCGTGCGCGTCGGGGTCGGCGGGGAGGGTACGGGCCAGCATCTGGATGCGGGTCACGAAGCCGTCCCCGTTGGCGACGTGCTTCAGCAGGGTGCCGAAGCGGTCGACGAGTGCCTCCTGGTCCTCGCTGTCACGGAGACCGACGCCGGGGCCCTCGATCTCGATGGCGGCGGTGACGGTGCGGCGGTCGGCGTGCAGGAGCACGGCGATCTCGTCCGGGCCGAAGGGGGCGGCGAGCCAGTTGATCCGGCCGATGCCGGGCGGCGGGCCGATCTCGACCTCGCGCCCGTCGGCGCGGATGCCGGCCTCCATGGCCCCGGAACGGTAGGCCGTGCCGCGGCGCAGGGAGCGCTTGTAGCTGCGGTTGATCTCGAACCACTTGTAGAAGGTGCGCTGCTTGTACGGGACGTACACGATCGCCAGGGCCAGGAGGGGGAAGCCCACCAGCAGCATGATCCGCGGGCCCAGGTACGGGACGGCCAGCCCGCTCATCATGCCGAGGAACGCACCGGCGATGATCAGCGCGATCTCTCCGGTCTCGCGGTTCTTGCCGACGATCGCGTTCGGCCGGGCCCGGCCGATGAGATACGTACGGCGGGGCGCGATCGTGTGGGACGGAGTCGTCAACGCGCTCCACCTCCCGTGCTGTTGTTACCTGTGCTGCCTGGTCCGCGGCCGGTGCGGCTGCTGTGGGGGGTGCCCGAGGTGGGGCTCGATCCGCTGCGCGGCGACGGCGTGGCGGGGGACCCGCCTCCGGAGCCCCGCGAGCCGTGCGCGGCGACGCCGCCGCTGACCGGGTTGGCGGGCCTGGCTCCGCTGCTGCCGCCTCCGTCGTTCTGACCGTTGCGGCCGCTGTGGGTCTTGATGCCCTGGGAGACCAGTGCGGCGGGGGAGCTGATCATCGCGGCGGCCTGCGAGCCGTCCGTGGCCTGCTTGCGGTTGGTGCGCGCGCCCTGGATCTCGTCGCCGAAGCCGGGGACGAAGCGGTAGATCATCGCGGAGGCGAAGATCGCGAGGAGGATGATGGCGAGGCCGGACACGACGGCGGAGAACGCGTTCGGTCCGTCGTCCTGGGAGAGCGCACCGGCCAGTGCGAGCACGATGACGATGACGGGCTTCACCATGATCACCGCGATCATGATGCCTGCCCAGCGGCGGACGTGCCCCCACATGTTCTTGTCGACGAGCCCGGCGTAGACGACCGTGCCGAGAAGGGCGCCGACGTAGAGCAGGGCGGCCCGGATGACCAGCTCCAGCCAGAGGACGCCCGCGGCGAGGATCGACACCAGCGAGACGACGATCAGCATGATCGGTCCGCCGCCGATGTCGGAGCCCTTCTTGAGGGCCTCGGCGAACGATCCGAAGAACACGTCGGTCTGCCCGCCCGAGGACGTGGCGATGATCTCGGTGACGCCGTCGGTGGCGGAGACGACGGTGTAGAGGATCAGCGGGGTGAAGGCCGAGGCGAGGACCGTCAGCCACAGGAAGCCGATGGCCTCGGAGATGGCGGTGGTCAGGGGGACGCCGCGGATCGCGCGCTTGGCGACGGCGAGCAGCCACAGGACGAGCGTCAGGACGGTCGAGGCGGCGAAGACGATCGCGTACTGCTGGAGGAACTTGGTGTTCGTGAAGTCGACGTTGGCGGTGCTCTTCACGGCCTCGCTGAGCTTGTCGACGATCCACGCGGCGGCGTCGGCGCACCCCCTGGCGAGGGAGGTGAGGGGGTCGAGGGAGTCGTTGAGGCCGGAGCCGCCGCCCTCGGGCGGGCGGGAGACGGCGGCGTCGCCGTTCTCGCAGATCTCCTTGGCCCGTCCGAAGATGAGGTCGCACGAGCTGTTGCTCGGGGTGGGCGAGGGCGTGGGTGTGGTGGGGGCGGGGGTGCCCGAAGGAGAGGGCTCCGCGAGAGCCGGTGAGGCCAGCAGGAACAGCGTGGTCGGCAGGGCGCTCAGGACCGCGGCGACGGAACGCGCGCGTGTGCGTCGGCTATCGGGCATAGGTGAAGCCTCCGTATCCCTTGACCGCGTCGGCGATCTCGTCCGCGGTCGAGGCGCGGTTGTCGCCGTTGACGGGTGTGGGGCCCTGGGTCTGGCTCGACGACTGGATCTTCCAGTCGCCGCCGATCCACTTGAGCTTCTCCGTCACCGTGAACCACGACGCGGCGACGGGCTTGGTGGAGTCCTGCCCGGCCAGCCCGACGAGCCCCGTGCACCAGACCTCGACGGTGGCCGTGTCGCCGCTGTGCTCGACCGTCTTCGTGCCGACGGGGATCGTCCGGGAGACGAAGGTCAGGCCGTCGGGTGCGGTGCCGTCCGCGTTGAGTCCGATGTTCTGGAGGAAACCCGGCGAGTACGCCTTCGCCAGGCCGGTCAGCAGGCTCTCCACGACGGCGGGGTCGTGGGTGGCTTGGACAATGGTCCGGCGGGTGTCCGCGCCGAACATCTCGATGGATCCCAGCGCCACCGCGAAGTTGGAGGCCGCGCTCTGCGCCCCCTGCTCGTCGTGGGCGAACCCCGAGGGAAGGGAGCCGTTCTTCTCCGTGACCGGCTTCGTCCCCGTGGCCGCGGTGGACGACGAGTCCGGTTTGCCGCCGGCCTTCCCCGGTGCGCCGCCGCCACCCCGGTCGTCCCCGCCCATGTTCGCGAACGCGATAGCCCCGAAGAGAAGGACGACCACGCCGACCACCATGACGAGGGAGCGGGAGGTGCGGGCGGGGCGGCGGACGCCGCCGTAACCGTCGCCCTCGCCGTCGGGAAGGCGGGTACGGGTCTGGCGCGTCCCCCCGATGGTGCTGTAGGGATCATCGGTACGGCCCGGGCCGCCGCCGTATCCGCGCTCGTCGTCGGGACTCATGCCTCGTGCGCTCCCTCAGCCGTTTCCTCTGCCGTTGCCTGAATCAGGTAGTACGACGGTAGCCGTGCGGGCTCCCGCGCGGGCGCGGTGTGGTGACTCGACATCAGGGAGACGCAACCTCTGCCGGTGGGCACGACGGACGGATGGTGGAGGAGTGGCGGACGGGGGAAGTGGGCGGCGGAGCCGCCCCCGGCGCGGGGGGGGGGGGGGGGGGGGGCGGGGCCGGCCCCCCCCCCCCCCCCCCCCCCCCGGCCGGTCGATCGACTTTCGGGCTGTCGGTCGACTGCCGGGCTGTCGGTCGGCCGATTGGCTGTCGTACTGCCGGGCTGTCGGACTTTCCGACTGTCGGTCTGTCAGTCGGGTGGCGGGTCCGCGCCTTGACGGGTCAGCGGGTCGGTAGGTCGGCGAACGGTGGGTCAGCGGATCGGTGAGTCAGCGGGCCGTGGGTCGGCGGGTCGGCGGGGCCACGGAGTCAGACGGCCATCCCGTAGACGATGGTGAACAAGGTCCCCAGCGATCCGATGATGAACACACCGGTGAGGCCGGCGACGATCAGCCCCTTGCCCTGTTCCGCGCTGAACGTGTCGCGCAGTGCCGTGGCGCCGATGCGCTGCTTCGCCGCACCCCAGACCGCGATGCCGAGGCAGAGCAGGATGGCAATGGCCATGACGACCTCGATCATCACGCGGGCCTCGTTGCCCAGGGTCCCGAACGGCCCCCAGTTCGGGGCGATTCCGCCGATGATGGTGGTGATGTCGCCCTTCTCAGCTGCCAGGATCATGTAAGTCACCGCCCCTGTTGGGTAGTTCGATGCCCCTGTCGCACGACACGGGTCGCCCTCTATCTTCGCTGATGAAACTGCTTTCGCACGACGGCTTGACAGCTCTCTTTACCCGGATCTCGCACGTGTGACCGGTCTGACCATCCGACCGGCGGATCGAATCGGTGTATGGGCGAACGCGTGCGGTCACTCTGTGTATCACGGAGCGTGACCTCGGGCAATGACTGTCCTCGCGTCAGACCGGCCGAGACCTTGTGGGGCGCGGCCGGTGCAGCTTCCGGTGCCGTCGCCGGTCACAGCAGAGGGTGACGGCGGACCGGTGGGCGGGGAGGCGTCGTCCAGGTCGGTGGTGGCCGGAAATCGCACCAGGTGCCGTCGAAGGGAAACGTTCCGGCCTCGGCGAGTCGGGCGACCGCGCGGCCCTCGTCCCGGATGGCCGACGCCTCGGCGGCCGTCCAGTAGGCGGGGTGACCGGTCTTCTCGGCGAAGGACCGTTCGTCCTTCCACCGCCAGCTCCGGTCCGGTGCCACGTTGATGTCGAGTTCGTGGTCGACGATGTCGATGTCGTCACCGCGGTGGACCCGGTTCTCCAGATTTACGTACCAGCCGCGGAATCTCCCCCGGCGGCCGAACAGCCAGAGCACCGAGTGCGCCGCGTCGGCCGGTTGGTGGAACAGCGCGCTTCCCATCGGCCACCGGTCGGCGACCAGCGGGTATCCGTCGGCCGGCCGCTCGTGCGGCGCGATGTCCCGCAGATGCGCCCCGCGCGGGAGCTTCGTGCGCCACATGGGCGTGCCGGTCTCCATCCACACCAACTGGCCCGCCTCGGTGCGCTCGACGAGGCGGACGGGTACCGAGGCGCTCAGGTGGCCGCCGATGAAGAAGTTCCAGCGGAGTATCCGGCCCGGGTCGTCGTCCATGTCGCTGATCATGCCCACGACGGAGTGGGAGGACACGCGGTGAGATGTCGGCAGCGGGCGCGCGGCCGGCGCTCGGCGGGCGCATGACGGGGCGTCGGGGCGGGGTGGGCGGTGAGTGAGGGAGCGCTACCGGTGCGCGCGTGACGGGGCGTCGGGGATGGCCGTGCCGCGGTTCCGGGCGGTTCCGTGCGGTTTCGCGATTCGTGGTCGTGCCGCGGTTCGTGGCGGTCCTGCGGTTCGGGGCCGTGCCGCGGTTCGTGGTCGTGCCGCGGTCATGTGCCCGCCGCGTGTCCGGCGGGGCACTCCCGCGGGTGGCCGCCGTTCCGCGTCGGCGTCAGTTCCGGATGGGCGCGTCCGCCTCGTCCGGGTCCTCGATGAAGTGGTCGAACTCGCCGGCCCGTACGCCCTCGGCGAAGGCGTCCCACTTGACGCGGGTGGTGGTGACGATGTTGGCGGGATCGCCGGTCTCGCGGAGGTGGACGAGTTCGTCCGGGCCGAAGGCGATCTCGATCCAGGGGCCGGGCCCCTCGTCCCCCTCGGCGGCGGCACGGATCCAGGTCAGATCGGTGGGGATGTCAGTCATGGACGGGCTCTCCTCGAAGGCGCGCACGGGGCGGTCCGGGCGGTGGGGTGATGGGGGGCGGGATGGCGGTGGGGTGGTACGCGGTACCGGCCAGGTCGCAGGGCCCGGCGAGCCGGACGGGCCGGGGCGGGGGCTGCCGCATGTGCGTGGGACTCTCCCCCCGCGCGGGACGTACTCCCCGCGCGGGACGTACTCCCCGCGCGGGACTCGCCCCCTGCGGGACGAGGACTCCTGCGGGACGAGGGCTCCTGCACGCACGAGGACTCCTGCACGCACGAGGACTCCTGCACGCACGAGGGCGTCTGCGCGGCGCGAGGGCGTCTGCGCGGACGAGGATTTCCGCGCGGTACGAAGACGTCTGCCGTGGGCCCGTCACCGTCACGGTCCCTTCAGAGGCTCCGGGCGAGGGCGTGCACCAGGTCGCGCGACTCGGTCGCGTCCAGCGCCAGGTACTCCAGGCGGTCCAGGATCTCGCGGTACTCGCCCAGTTCGGCCTCCCCGTCCAGGAGGGCGATGCCGTGTGCCTGATCCAGTTGCACGGTGTCGAGCTGGGGCACGGGGCCGTGGATGTAGGACACCGGCTGACCGGTCCCCGGGAATCCGCCGGCCGCGAACGGGATGATCCGGATCGTGACGTTGTCGCGTTCGCTCATGGCCAACAGGTGTGTCAACTGCTGCTTGGCCACCGCCGGCCCGCCGAACAGCATGCGCAGGGCGGCCTCGTGGACGACCGAGCGGTAGGGCGCCGGCTGCTCGCGGAAGACGACGCTCTGGCGCTTGATGCGGAAGGACAGGCGGTGCTCGACGTCCGGGGGCGGAAGGGCGGGGACGGCCTGCCGGATGACCTCGCGGGCGTGGTCCGTGGTCTGGAGCAGGCCCGGCAGACCGGAGGTGTGCGAGGTGCGCAGCGCCGTTCCGTGGTGCTCCAGTTCGGCGAGGTCCAGCAACTCGGTGGGGAGGATCTCCCGGTACTCCTCCCACCAGCCGCGCCTGCGGTCGCCGGTCATCGCGGCCAGGGCGTTGACCAACGCGCCGTCCGCGCAGGCGTAGTGGCGGGAGAGCGTGCGTACCCGCTCGGCGCTGACGCCGTATCGCCCCGCTTCGATATTGCTGATGCGGGCCTGGTTGCCACCGAGGAGCCGCGCGGCCTCGGTCGCCGTGATGCCGGCGCGTTCGCGCAACTTGCGGAGCTCCGCCCCCAGTCGCCGACGACGGGCGGTCGGTGCGGTGCTGGACGCCATCACGTTCTCCCCGGCTCGGTCACCCTTACGAGGGTATCTGTCATGCAATTCATGAAATTCATGGAATCTATTCCATGTCGGGTCCTAGTGTGTGACTCAGGCCACCGGCCCGGAAGTACCCCGCTCGACGGAGCGGCCTCGTCACCGGGCAACCCGAAGCACACCTTCCCACTTCCCTCCGTGAACGGAGACCTCCATGGCCAGTGCCACGGTATCCCCGCCCTGGACGTACACCCTCCAACTTCCGCGGGATCCCCGCGCTCCCGGCGTGGCCCGCGCGATACTCCGTACGGTGCTGCGGGTGCACGGCATGGCTGAGCTCATCGAGATCGCCGAACTGCTGGCGAGCGAGATGGTCACCAATGCCTATCTGCACTCGTCGGGGCCGTATTCGCTGCGGCTGTGCGACGCCGGACGGAGTCGGATCAGACTGGGTGTACGGGACACCAGTCCGCACATTCCCGCTCCTTTCCGCCGGGTCGCCGATACCCCGACAGAGCTGGCGGAGCGGGGGCGTGGGCTGTACCTCGTGACGTTGTACGCGGAGAGCTGGGGCGCGGTTCCGTTGCGCCGAGGCCTGCCGGGCCGGGGCGGGAAGCTGCTCTGGGTGGAGTGTGCGGCCAAAACTCCCTGGTGACGAGGTGAGTGGGAGGGGCGGAAGAGAGCCTGAGCAGTTTCGTGCCCCACGGCGGCTGCCCCGCCCTACTGTTACCGGCCGTCCTGTTCCGTAGCGGCCGGGGCCGGTGCGGGCAGCGCCTGGACGAGCAGGGCGACGAGAACCGGGAAGACCACGATGACCGCGATGCCGAGGCAGAACGCCCTGGGATAGTCCGCCGCCTCGGGCGCGTTCCCGAGCGCGCCGAAGAAGACCAGCCCGACGAGGGAGACGCCGAGCGCCGTGCCGCCTTCCATCGCCGTGGACAGCACACCGGAGGCCGAGGAGGCGCGCGCCGGAGCGACGCCCGCCATGGCGGCGGCGGGTAGCGGCGAGGCGACCAGGCCCATGCCGGAGCCGGCCACCAGCAGTCCGGGCGCGACCCAGCCGGCCTCGCCGTCCACGCCGAGCTGCGCGACGACAAGGCCGACCGTTCCGTAACCGATGGCGACGAGTCCGGCTCCCATGGCGATGACGTGACGGCCGGTGCGTGCGGCGATCCTCCCGGCGAGGAACGACGAGCCGAAGAAGCCCGCGCTCATCGTCGTGAAGAGCAGACCGGACGGGAGCGGCCCCCATCCCCTGCCCTCCTGCAGGTAGATCGCGAACAGCAGGAAGAAGGAGCCCATCGACATGAAATACACGAAGTACGCGATGACTCCGACGGCGAAGCCGCGTTCGCGGAACAGCCCGGGTTCGATCAGTGGTGACCCGCCCAGCGCGGCAAGTCGTCGCTGACGGGCGATGAAGAGGATGAACAGCGGAAGGGCCGCGACCAGTGAGATCCATGTCCACAGCGGCCAGCCCTGCTCCCGGCCTTCCAACAGCGGCCATACGGCTGCGGAGAGGCCCGCCGTGCCCAGGGCGACGCCCGGCAGGTCCAGCAGCTTGGCCCCGGCGACGGCCCGTGTGTCGGCTCCGACCTCTGTTTCGGCCCGGGTTCGGGTGTCGGCTTCAGCGGGGGTGCTGACCCCGGCTCGGGCGTTGGCTCCGGCTTCGGCTCGGGTGTCGGCTCCGGCTCGGGTGGCGGGGACGCTTCGGATGTCGGGGACGATCCTCGGTGTCAGGGCGAGGATCACCAGGCCGATCGGGATGTTGACGAGAAAGACGGTGCGCCAGCCTAGCCCGGCGACGTCGAGGGCGATCAGCGCGCCGCCGATGAGCTGCCCGCACAGCCCGGACAGGCCCAGCATCAGTCCGTACGCGCCGAACGCGCGGTTCCGGGCCTCGCCGGTGTAGAGGTGGCTCACGATGGCGAGTACCTGCGGGGCCAGCAGCGCCGAGGAGAGGCCCTGAACGACGCGGGCGGCGATCAGGGGCCGGATTCCGGGTGCGAATCCGCATGCCGTCGATGCGACGGTGAAGAGGGCGAGGCCGATCAGGAACATCCTGCGGGGGCCGAAGAGATCGCCCATCCGCCCACCGGTGATGAGGCCCACGCACAGGGCGGCGCCGTAACCCACCATGACGAGTTGCGTCTCGGAGGCACCGGCGTCCAGGCCGTTCTGGATCGACGGGACGGCGACGTTGACGACGAAGAAGTCAAGAAAGGCGATGAAGCCGCCGATCAGGACGATGATCAGGGGCATCCGGGGCGGGCGGTCGTTCGAGCGGTCGGCCGGGCGGTCGACGGTCGATGAGCGGGACATGGCGTGCTGTTCCGTCCTTGGCCGTGCGAACGGCCCCTCGAAGTGGCTTTGTTGGACGGCACTCCGTCGAACGGAGGCCTTGGAACGGGCCCGTGGATCGCCACGGACCGATGGGACCGATCGGCCGAGCCGTGGACCGGGGCGCGGTCGCACGGATGTGTGGTGCGGGGTCGGGCGGACGGGATGTGTGGTGCGGGGTCGGGCGCGGTTCCTGTGGGCCCGGGCCGGGGTCGTCCGGGCGGGGTTCCGCGGTGCGGGGGCGGGTGGGGGCTGTCCCGTCGGCCAGGTGGATGGGGCCGAAACCCGCAGGGCCGGGCCGAGGCTAGATCCGGGTCACTGACACCTTCTGTCAGTGACCCGCGCATACAGTTCGTCCATGCGGGCCGGTCGGTTGGTGAGCATCCTGTTGCTCCTGCAGACGCGCGGGCGGATGACCGCGCGGCAGCTGGCGGAGATCCTTGAGGTGTCGGTGCGCACCGTCTACCGGGACATGGAGTCGCTCGGCGCCTCCGGCATTCCGCTGTACGGCGAGTCGGGCCCCGACGGCGGGTACCACCTGCTGGAGGGCTACCGGACCCGGCTCACCGGGCTCACCGCCGACGAGGCCGGGGCCCTGTTCCTGACCGGGCTGCCCGGCGCGGCGGCAGACCTCGGGCTCGGCGTCGTGGCGGCCGACGCGCGGTTGAAGCTGACCGCCGCCCTGCCGCCGGAGATGCGCGACCGTGCCGAGCGGTCCCGGGAGTGCATCCACATCGACATACCCGGCTGGTACCAGGACGCCGAGGAGACACCCCAACTGCCTTCGGTGGTCGACGCGGTGTGGAGTCGGCGGCAGGTGCGGATCAGGTACGAACGCTGGGCCGCCCCGCACGAAGTGATCAGGACCGTGGACCCCTACGGAGTGGTCCTGAAGGCCGGCCACTGGTATCTGGTGGCCGGTTCCACAAGCGGTGTGCGGACCTACCGGGTGTCCCGGATCACCGAACTGAACCCCTTGGCCACGACGTTCACCCGGCCCGTCGGTTTCGATCTCGCGGCACACTGGCGGGAGTACCTTGCGTCCTTCGACTCGCGCAGACACCTCGGCCACGCGGTTCTCCGCCTGTCGCCCGAGGCCCTCACGGGCATCGGGCAGCTACTCGAACCGGCGGCGGCCCGGGCCGCCGAGAAGTCGGCTTCGACGCCCGACGCGGACGGCTGGGCGCGAGTGGTCCTCCCCGTCGAGTCCGCCGAACAGGCACTCCCCGCACTCCTGTCGCTGGGCGCGGGCGCGGAGGTGGTGGATCCGCCCGAACTGAGGGAGAAGCTGCACCGCACGCTCACCGAGATGCTCGCCCGATACACGGGTGCCGACCCGGCACAGGGGTGAGGACGCGACACCCGTACGCGTCGACGGATGCGGAACGACGTGCCGCTCGTCGAGGCATGCCCATGGGCGTGCCGCTTCCTCGGGTGTTGTTCCGGGTGTTGTGGGGAGCGCGTGGAAGAGAGCTGGCTGTCACCGGGCCCGGAGTGAGGGGCAGTGCCGGTGCTCGTTCCGGCGTCCGTTCCGGCGTCCGTTCCAGCCTCCGTTCTGGCGTCCGTTCCGACGTCCGCTCCGACGTCCGCTCCGGGGTCCGTTTCGGCGTCCGGTCGGCCGTGACGTCCTGACGCCTCGTCGGCGAGGACGGGACCCGTCCGCAATGGCCGGTATCCATATGGTCGATGGCGGTAAGTGAACGCCGGTCACCTGGGACTTTGAGCCTGGCATTGGGCCCTGGGGCCCATGCCGCCTCCCTCGCCGATGTGGTCGCATGACATGTACCGGGGGAACTGTCGCTGCGCCCACTCACAAAGCTGGGGAGACTCGCCGTGTCTGGCATACGAGTATTAACGGTACCGGGTGGCGCCGATGTCGGCGCTGCCGAAGCCCCTCCGGGTAGACAGCCGTTGCCACGCCCCTTGCAGGCGGTGCTGGTTCTCGTACGGCTTCTCTTCGCGGTCACGCTCATCGGTGTGATCGACGCGCTCGTCGTGGCTTCGTCCGTCGATGCGGTGGACGGCCGGTTGTTGGGCATGTTGGTGTACGCGGCGCTGCCCGGTGTCACCGGGTTCGTGCTGTCGTTGTACCTGCGGACCGGTGGTGTCTGGGTTCGGCGCGGGCTCCTTGCCGTGCATGTCTGGCTCGCTCTCGGGGCGCTCGCGACCCTGCGGGACGGTGTTGCGGGACAGGGCCCGGCGCAGTTGGTGCTGCCGGTAGTCGTCGCCGTCCTGCTGTGTCGGCGCAGCTCGCGCGAGTGGTTCCGGCTGCGGCCCGAGCAGCGCGTCGAGCGTCGTCCGTTCAATGTCGCGCGGATGCTCAAGTGGCGGCGCGACGATGCCGGGCAGACCGCGATGGAGTACCTGGGCATGATCCTCGTGGTCGTGGCCCTCATCGGCGGGCTCGTGGCCACGGGCATCGGCGCGCAGCTCACCGGACAGATCCAGAACGCCATCTGCCAGCTGACCGGGAGTGCCTGCCCGCCGCCGGACGTCGACGTGGAGGCCGGTAAGGGTTCGGGGCAGACCGGCGGCGGATCCGGTTCGCCGGGCGGAGCGGGCTCCGAAGGCGCGACGGTGACCGGTGGTACCGGGACCGGCGGCGCGGACACGTCCGGTGGTTCGGGAGCCGGTGGTTCGGGAGCCGGTGGTTCGGGCGCGGGCGGTTCGGGCGCGGGCGGTTCGACGGCGGCCGGGGGCTCGGACGGGTCCGGTGGGTCCGGTCCGGGTTCCTCCGATGGTTCCGGTGCGGCGTCCGGCGGCGATTCTTCCTCACCGGTCGACGCGGGTAGACAAGAAGGGACCCCGGGCTCCTCGAACCCCTCCGAGGGCGGCTTCCTCGACGGTGTCATCGGCGACGACGGCCTGGCGGGCGACGTCAAGGGCGTCATCAAGACGGTCTTCCACCCCGGCGACGCGGTCAAGGGCATCACCACCCAGTACGGCCAGGCCGCGCGGAGCGCGGGTGAGAAGTGGGACAAGGGCCAGTACGCCGGTGCGGCCTGGGACATGGCCAAGGCTTCGGGCGGGGGCGGTGGCGCGGTCGCCGGGCTGCCCGGCTCCGGCACCCGGGTCGAGCAGGCGGTGCAGAACGCGACGCGGGACTACCTCGACGCCCGCATCCCGACCAGTGCCTCACCCGCCGACCGCACGAAGTGGTGGAACGGGCTGACGCAGGAGCAGCGCGATCAGTACGTCGACCTCTCCTCGGACAAGATCGGGTACCTGGACGGCATTCCCGCGGCGGACCGCGACCGGGCCAACCGCAAGAACCTTCCGGAGCTGATCTCGAAGCTGGAGGGGAAGACCGACTCCAAGTCGAAGGACCAGCTTGCCGGTCTGCGCGAGATCCAGCGCCAGTTGGGCGAGAAGAGCCAGCCGCCGATGTACCTGCTCGGCATCAGTGACGAGGGCAACGGGAGGGCCATCGTCTCCTACGGGAACCCCGACACCTCGCAGAACGTGTCGGCCTACGTTCCCGGGCTGAACACCTCGCTGGACGAGGAGTTCGCGAAGAGCGGCCTCAAGCGCGCCCGCGACACCGCGATCGGTGCCCAGGGTTACGACTCGTCCAGCGCGGCGATCGTCTGGCTGGGCTACGACGCGCCGCTGGCGCCGGACGGGCTGCACAGCCTGGCCGTCGCGGGCACCAAGCGGGCGGAGAAGGGCGGGGTCGCCTACAACGAGTTCATGGCGGGCATCTCGTCCACCAACCAGATGCCGGACCCGCACATCACGGCCATCGGGCACTCCTACGGTTCCCGGGCCGTGGGCGCCGCGACCCAGCAACCGGGTGGTATCCCGGGGGTGGACGACATCATCCTGGTCGGCAGCCCGGGGGTCGGCGTGGACCGTGCCGTGGACCTCGGGGTCGGTGCCGGGCACGTCTTCGTCGGTGCCGCCGAGAACGACCCGGTCACGCATCTCCCCTCCAAGGCCCAGGTCGCTGCGGGTACGGTGGGAATGATTCTGGGAGGCCCGGCCGGCGCGTACATCGCGGGCGACCTGGCCGACCGGGGCAACGACGATCTGTGGTTCGGCAAGGATCCGGCGAGCAAGGCGTTCGGGGCGCACCGGTTCCCGGTGGATCCGGGGACGCCGTTCATCAGCACCGGTGGGGTGAGTTTCGACGCGCACTCCCAGTACTTCACCCCGGAACGCGACGCCATGTCGGCGGACAGCATCGCTCTGATCGTGTCGGGACACTCCGACAGGCTCAAGATGGAGGAACAGCGATGAAGCGGAAGTTCCAGTTCGTCGCCGTGGCGCTGGCTGTCGGTTTCGCGTTGTCCGGCTGCGGTGCGGAGCACGCGGGTTCGAGCGAAAGCGGAAGTGGCAGCGCGAAGGCGTCCACCGAGGGCAATATGAGCACCAAGGACACCAAGGACACCAAGGACACGCAGGGCACCAAGGGGAACAACATGAACATGCAGGAGGCCGCGGAGCGGTCCGACAGCATGCTCGACGCCGTGCTGAAGGAGATCAACCCCGAGGTGCAGTGGGCGCACGGGCCCACGAGCACCGGCAGTTGCGACGTGACGCGTCGGCGCACCGTGATGACGATCGTGTCGGAGGCGCGCCGGCAGGGCTTCCTGGACCAGGTCGAGAAGTTCTGGGTCAAGAGCGGCTACCGCATCAAGGGCAAGAACAACGACGAGATGTTCCCCGCGGTCTACGCGAAGACGAAGGACGGCTTCGGGATCAGTGTCAGCGTCCGCGGCAAGGGCCAGGTCTTCTTCGAGGCGGACAGCCCCTGCGTGAAGGAGTCGAAGGTCGCCGCCTCCGCCTCCAGGCCGAACGGACCCGCGTACGAAGGGGTCTATCCGCTCCCGCGGCCCAATGTGCGCTCCGACTACTGGTCCACCGGAGCGTCCTGAGCGGCGATCAGTAGAACGTGCGCCCCAACGGCCGGTCAGTGCGCCCCACTGGCCGGCCGTTGCGCCCCATCCGCCGGTCGGTGCGCCCCGACGGCCCGTGAGTGGCTCCCGTGACCCGTGAGTGACTCCTGTGACCCGGACGATTCGTACACACCCGCGAAACGGGCCATGAAAACCGCCCCGATGGGGGATGGTTGAGGGGTGCGCAAATTCTGGTTGATCGGTGGTGTCGGTGCGGGCGCGGCCATGTCCTTCGTGGCGCTGCTCGTCGTCGGTACGTACTCGGCCGCCGCCGGACTCGCGAGTTCCGGCCGGAGCGGTGCCGTCGGGCTGGCCAAGGGGGCGGTGCCGGCGAAGTACCAGCCGCTGGTGCAGAAGTGGGGCAACCTCTGTCCGGCCATCAATCCGGCGCTGCTTGCCGCGCAGTTGTACCAGGAGAGCGGATGGAACCCCCGGGCCCAGAGCCCCGCCGCCGCGCAGGGGATCGCCCAGTTCATCCCGGGCACCTGGGCCGGGCACGGGATCGACGGCAACGGTGACGGCAGACGGGACGTATGGGATCCGGAGGACGCGATTCCGTCCGCTGCCTCGTACGACTGCGAACTTGCCGGGTACGTGAAGAAGGTGCCGGGCGACCAGACGGACAACATGCTCGCCGCGTACAACGCCGGGGCCTACCGGGTGATCAGGTCCGGTGGGGTGCCGAACATCTCGGAGACGAAGAACTACGTCACCATCATCCGGTCCCTGGAGAAGAGTTTCGCCCGCCCGGTGGGGCGGGTGCAGCCCTCGGTGCAGGCGGCCGGGGCGATCGACTTCGCGCAGCGGAAGCTGGGCACGCCCTATCTGTGGGGTGGTAACGGCACGCCCGAGCAGGGTGGGCGCTTCGACTGCTCGGGGCTGACCCAGGCCGCGTACCGCACCGTGGACATCGAGCTGCCCCGGGTGGCGAACGACCAGTACAACGCCGGGCCGCACCCCTCGCGCGACGAGCTGCTCCCCGGTGACCTGGTGTTCTTCTCGAACGATCTGACCAACTCGCGGGCCATCCATCACGTGGGGCTGTACATCGGAGGGGGCTACATGATCAACGCGCCGTACACCGGGGCGGTGATCCGGTTCGACAAGATCGACACGGCCGACTACTTCGGTGCGACGCGCGTGACCAAGGACGGGGCGGCGGCACTTCCGACCGATCTTCCGGGCGATCGCCCCGGGGCGTGACGGAGGTCCGGTGGTGGCCGGAACTCTCCGTAAGGCCGGGGCCCTGAGCTGCGACGATGAGTCACTCTTCGATAACGTCGTAGTGATCGTTCGGTGGAGAGTGGAACGCATGCACGGAGTGCGTCGTTCCCTGGGGGGACCGGAAGGCCCAGGGGACCGGATGCCTCCGGACGGCGGTGCGCCGATCACGCGGCGCCGACCGGACCGGCCCCGAGGGGCAGCACGGCCGGGCAGTGATCGAACCGACACGGGGGTTCGTCAAAGCGGTGCACACGGGAGTGCCCCGCGGCAGCAGACAAGGCAAGGGGCCGCAGCAGATGGCTGGACTCGCACTGGATGGGTCGAACCCCGATGTCAGCCTGCTCTACGACATCAACGGGCTCGCGAAGGCCGCTCCCGCCTGGTTCGACCGGGTCATGGAATTCGTGGGCGAGTACGGGATCATGCTCGGCATGGTCCTGGTGGTCCTGTGGTGCTGGTGGAGCGTGCGCCGGAGCGGTACGGCCGAGGACGCGGTGACGGCGGTCTCCGGGATCGTCTGGGCGCCGCTCGCCGCCGGGATCGCGCTGCTCGTCAACATTCCGATCCGTGGATTCGTGGAGCGTCCGCGTCCGTTCCGGGACCATCAGGGGCTGGACGTCCTGGTGGACGGGAAGACCGACTTCTCGTTCGTGAGCGACCACGCCACGATGGCGATGGCTCTGGGGGTCGGGCTGTTCGTGGCCAACCGGAAGTTCGGCCTCGCCGCGATCGGTCTTGCCGTGCTTGAGGGCTTCTGCCGGATCTACATGGGCGTCCATTACCCGACCGATGTCATCGGCGGATTCGCGCTCGGCACGGCCGTCGCCCTGTTGTTCGCCCCGCTCGCGATGATGCTGCTGATCCCGCTGACGGGCGCGGTGTCCCGGTCGGAGCGGTTCGGCAGGCTCGTGCGGTCGCGCCGGACCGTACGGGAGGCCGGGCCCGGTGGCCGGACCGGTGCGTTCGGAATCCCCGAGCCCCGGCCCGGTACGTGCGGCGGGACTGGGGAGAAGGACCTGGCCGCGTAGCGGGCCGGACCCGGCGCAGCGCCCGTCGCGCCGCCCGTTGCCCGTTTCTGTCGTGTTCTCCGCTTCCCATTCCGGCCCGCCTCCCTCACCTCCTCGCACGGGTGGTGACGTCCGGTCAGGGCCGGTGATTCGTTTCCTCAGGTCAGAGCGATTGCGGGAAGGCGAAGAGGCGTTCGGGGTCGTACTGCTTCTTCAGGGCCGTCAGACGATCGGCGGCGGTGCCGTAGTAGGCCCGGCGCCAGTCGCTGAGCAGCGGGTCCGCGTAGTTCTGGTAGGCCGCCCCGGACGCGTGCCGACGCATCGCCGTATGGGTCTTTTTCAGCCAGTCCCGTTGGGTGTTGCCCGTCGTGCCGGCGGTCCAGGCGCCGATGTACTGGGCGAGCACCCGGGAGCCGCGGTGGACGAACGCCGTCGCGTCCGGGGCCACCCGGTTGATGGCGCCGCCGAGCGCGGTGAGCACCAGGGAGCCGGCTCCGCCGCCCGCGGTCGCCGGGATCCGGGTGAACGCCTCGGCCCGGTCGAGCAGGGCGTCCACGCCCGCCGGGGACAGCGAACGGTCGAAGAAGTCGGACGCCGCGGCGTACGTCTCGCGTTGGAGCGCGCCCTGCTCGGTGCGGCCGGGCGTGGTGCCCGGCAGATGGCACTGGGCGTCGGTGATGCCCGCGCAGCCCGCGTATCCGAGCATCGCGTCCTGGTAGCTGCGACGGCGCAGCGAGACGGAGGAGGCGGGGGCGCCGATTCGGTCGGCGAGGCGGTCGACGGCGTTCTGCAGGTCGCCGTAGGTGCCGAGACTGAACGCCGCCACCGTGACGGTCGGGCGGCTGCCGCCCGGGCCCGCGGCGAGGTGCAGCGAGGACCAGATCTCGTCGGGCTGCGCGGGCCCCCATTCCTGCCACGCCGTGACGGCGGAGCGGGCCCGCGACCAGGGCCAGGACAGGTAGGCGGTGACGGACTGCGGGGCCGGGCGGGTGCGGAACGTCAGCTCGGTGACCACACCGAAGTTGCCGTTGCCCGCACCGCGCAGCGCCCAGAAGAGGTCCGGATGGTTCCGGTCGTCCGCGGTGAGGGTCTTGCCGTCGGCCGTGACGATGGTCGCCGCGGTGAGGCTGTCGCAGGTGAGGCCGTACGCGCGGGACGCGACGCCGTGGCCCCCGCCGAGAGTGAGACCGGATATGCCGACCGTGGGGCAGGAGCCGCCGGGCACGGTGAGGCCGTGCGGGGCGAGGCCCTGGTAGACGTCGACGAGTTTGGCGCCCGCGCCGATCGTGCCGTTGCGTTCGACGCGGGACAGGGACGAGACGTCGATGACGAGGTGCCCGTCGCCGCTCGACCACCCCGCGTAGGAGTGGCCCCCGCTGCGGATGGACACGGGGGTGGCGGTGCGTCGGGCGAAGGCCAGGCACTCGCGGATGTCCGCCGCGTGTCCGACGTAGGCGACGGCGGCGGGCTTCAGGCCGTCGAAGCGGGTGTTGTAGAGCTGACGGGCGGTCGCGTAGACCGCGTCCTGGGGGCGGACGAGCTTGCCGTCGAGGCTCGTGGCGAGGGCCGACCAGTCGGCCGGACCGGGGGCGGAGGGCTTCGTCGACGGGGAGGGCGGGGCGGTCGGTGCGGAGGAGGTGGGGGAGGCGTCGCCCGAGGAGCCCGATGTGCCCCCGCTGCCCGTGGGGTCGTCGCCGGTCCCTGGCGGACTTCCGCACGCCGTCGCGGTCGCGGTGAGGGCCACCGCGACGCCCGCGGTGAGCACGGTGCGCCGGGCGGGCGGCGGACGTCGGCCGGGCGAGGCGGGCGGGTCGGGCAGGGGCGGCAGGGTCATCGGACCTCCGGGCATGGCCCGCACGGGCCGGTCGGTGGGGGGAGAGGCCGGAAACGCGGGACGGATCAGTTCGCCGCGCGGTGTTCGGCGGCGTCCGTGCGGGCCCGGTCGCGGGAACGGCGGGCCGGTCCCGACCAGCCGCAGCCGCAGCGTGCGGTGCAGAACGAACCACGTTCCACGGTGGTGGGTTCGTGCCCGCCGGACGCGGGGGCGGGGGGTGTCGGCGGGACCTCGGTGGCGTGTCGGACGTACACGCGACCACGGTACTGGGCACCGCCACTCGGCCGTGTGGCGTATGGGGGCGGCGTGACGAGGGACACGGGCGGTCGTTATCCGGAGCGGGTGGGGGCTCGGGCAAGCGGTACGTCGTTGGGGGTTGGCAGGCGATGGTGGTGCGGCAGCACAGGTCCGGAGGCGGGGCGCGCGCCGTGTGCGCCCTCGCCGTGGTGGGTGTGATGGCGGCAGCCGCCGGATGCGGCGGCGGGAGCGGCGTCGTTGCCGACGAGCGGGGCGGGGCCGACGCGCTGGGTACGGTCCGCCGCGCGGCCGAGGTGCTCGGCGGCACGGTGTCCGGTACCGGAAAGGCGGAGGTGACCGGGGTGGCCACGCGGTCCGGGGCCCCGTTCGTGGCCGGAAGCGCCCAGGTGCGTACGTCGATGCAGACCGCGGCGGGCGGGACGCGGGTGACGATCAGGGGCCGCGGGACGTACGACTTCCGCAGACGCGCGGGTCGGCTCACGGTCGTGCTGCCGAAGGACGCCGCCGGTGCGGAGGAGCACCGTCCGATCACGGAGCTGCTGGTCCCCGGCACGCTCTACATGATGAACCGCGGCGCCGGGGTGCCCGCGGACAAGTGGGTCAGGATCGACACCGCCACCCTGGAGGACGGGAACCTGGTCACCGGTGGCGTCACCGACCCGATGGTCGCCGTCGAACTGCTGCGGGGGGCGCGGCAGGTGACGTACGAGGGAAGGACCGAGATCGCCGGGGTGGCCGTGCGGCACTACCGGGGGGTCGCGGACATCGGGAGGGCGGCCCGCGAGGCGTCGCCGGAGTCGCGCGGGGCGCTGACCGCGGCGGCGAAAGGATTTCGCACCCGCACGGTGCCGTTCGACGCGTACGTGGACGACCAGGGGCTGCTGCGCAAGGTGCGTCACCGATTCAGCTTCGCCGGCGAGGGGCCGGCCGTGGAGGTGGTGTCCACGACGCTGTTGTCGGGGTTCGGGGTGCCGGTTACCGTGCGGCTGCCGGACGACCGCGACATCTACACCGGGAAGATCCGGCAGCGATAGCGACGACGACGCGGTGGTGCGACGACGCAGTGGTGGCGGAGGGGCGGAGGGGCGGAGTGCGCCCGCGCCTCCGGTCGCCTTTCCGGTCGTCTCTCCGGTCTCTTCCCATCCGTCCTTCCGGTCGTCGCTCCGGAGGGAGACGGGACAGGCCTTGGGCAGGTCGCCGGGCGCGAAATGGTCCGTCCGTGCCATGCGCGGCGCGTGGTCCGCTCCTTACGCTGGTGCCGTGACTGGCGAAGCTTGCCGCTTGCCAGGGGGGACGGGAAGTCGGCGACGGCAGTGAGAGGTGAGTGACGTGATGACGCTCGGCACGCGGCGGACCGAATCCGACCATGTGGCGCTCGCCGAGATCGAGCTCTGCGGCGAGCTGATGATCGCCGCGTCGGCCGCGATCGGGGAGCGGCTCAGTCCGGACCGGATCGACGAGGTGCTGAACGTCCGGGTGATCGCCGAGCGGACCGCCGTGCCCCGGCACGGCGACCACCTGGGGTGAGGGCGGGCCGGGCTCGGCCTCAGGTACGGAGCAGGCGGGCGATGGCCTTGGTGGCCTCCTCGACCTTGGCGTCCACCTCGTCGCCGCCCTTGAGCGCCGCGTCGGCGACGCAGTGCCGCAGGTGCTCCTCCAGCAGCTGGAGCGCGAAGGACTGGAGCGCCTTCGTGGACGCCGAGACCTGGGTGAGTATGTCGATGCAGTAGACGTCCTCGTCGACCATGCGCTGCAGGCCGCGGACCTGGCCCTCGATCCGGCGCAGTCGTTTGAGGTGCTCGGCCTTCTGGTGGTGGTAGCCGTGTATTCCCCGGTCGTGGTCGGTGACGACAGCTTCCGCGGCCGGGGTGCCGGTGGCCGTGCCGGCACCCGTGTCCGTGCCGGTGTCCGTGCTCGTGCCGGTACCCGTGTCCGTGCTCGTGCCGGTCTTCGCGATCGCGGATGTCTCGGTGGTGGTCATGGCTGCCTCCCGTATTCCCTTTACTGCATCCATATACCCCTGGTGGGTATATCCTAACGAATTCTGTCAAAACGTGACCGGGGGCCCGTGCCGATCCCCGCGCCCCATGCGCGACACTGAAGAACGCCGGTTAGCCGTGGCCGGATGATGCGCCTAGCATCAGCCTGACCGAATCCAAAGCACCCCGAGGACCCCACGTGCGCTTTCGTCTGACCCCCAGGGAGACGAGCTTCTACGACATGTTCTCCGCTTCCGCGGACAACATCGTCACGGGCTCGAAACTCCTGATGGAACTGCTCGGGGCGGACCCAGCCTCCCGAGCCGAGATCGCGGAGCGCATGCGGGCAGCGGAGCACGCGGGGGACGATGCCACCCACGCGATCTTCCACCAGCTGAACTCCTCATTCATTACGCCGTTCGACCGCGAGGACATTTACAACCTCGCCTCGTCGCTCGACGACATCATGGACTTCATGGAGGAGGCCGTCGACCTGGTGGTGCTGTACCAGGTCGAGGAACTCCCCAAGGGCGTCGCGCAGCAGATCGAGGTGCTGGCCCGGGCGGCCGAACTCACCGCAGAGGCGATGCCGGGGCTGCGGACCATGGACAACCTCACCGAGTACTGGATCGAGGTCAATCGGCTGGAGAACCAGGCCGACCAGATCCACCGCAAACTGCTCGCCCATCTCTTCAATGGCAAGTACGACGCCATTGAGGTGCTGAAGCTCAAGCAGATCGTGGACGTACTGGAAGAGGCGGCCGACGCGTTCGAGCACGTCGCCAATACGGTGGAGACCATCGCGGTCAAGGAGTCCTGAACCACGTGGACACCTTTGCGCTGATCGTGACCATCGGGGTCGCGCTCGGTTTTACGTATACGAACGGCTTCCACGACTCGGCGAATGCCATCGCCACCTCCGTCTCCACCCGTGCGCTCACACCGCGAGCGGCGCTGGCGATGGCCGCGGTGATGAACCTGGCCGGGGCATTCCTCGGCAGTGGGGTCGCCAAGACCGTCAGCGAGGGCCTGATCGCGACGCCCGAGGGGCACAAGGGGATGGGAATCCTCTTCGCCGCGCTCGTCGGCGCGATCATCTGGAACCTCGTCACCTGGTATTTCGGGCTGCCTTCCTCGTCCTCGCACGCGTTGTTCGGCGGCATGGTCGGCGCGGCGCTCGCCGGTGGGACGATGGTGCACTGGGACGGGGTGATCGACAAGATCGTCATCCCGATGTTCCTCTCCCCGGTCATCGGTCTTGTCGTCGGCTATCTGGTGATGGTCGTGATCATGTGGCTGTTCCGGAAGACCAATCCGCACAAGGCCAAGCGCGGCTTCCGGATCGCGCAGACGGTCTCGGCCGCGGGCATGGCGCTCGGTCACGGTCTCCAGGACGCGCAGAAGACCATGGGTGTCGTCGTGATGGCCCTGGTCATCGCCGATGTCGAGAGCCCGGAAGACCCGATTCCGGTCTGGGTGAAGCTGGTCTGCGCGCTGATGCTGTCGCTGGGCACGTACGCGGGCGGCTGGCGGATCATGCGGACGCTCGGCCGCAAGATCATCGAGCTGGACCCGCCGCAGGGCTTCGCCGCGGAGACGACCGGTGCGTCGATCATGTTCGGTTCGGCGTTCCTGTTCCACGCGCCGATCTCCACCACGCACGTGATCACCTCGGCGATCATGGGTGTGGGCGCCACCAAGCGGGTGAACGCGGTGCGCTGGGGGGTCGCCAAGAACATCATTCTCGGGTGGTTCATCACCATGCCCGCCGCGGCGTTGGTGGCCGCCGCCAGCTACGGGATCGTGCTGCTGCTCTTCGGGTGACGGCCGCGCCGAACGGTACGACGCGCCGAACGGTACGACGTGACGAACAGTACGGCGTGACGAACGGCACGGAGTGCGGAGACGGGTCCGCCCCGCTCCCCCGCGAGGGGAGCGGGGCGGACCCTTTTGCCTTACGGGTGGCACCGCCATGCAGCACCCAAAGGCCATCTGTGGGGTTGCGCCCCGCTCGCGTCGGGCGGCGGGGGCGCTCGCCGGGCCGGGCCGTCGGCCGGCCGTCACCGTCGGTGGGGCCGGTAGTCGGTGGGCCGTTGTCCGAACCGGGCCCTTGTCCGATCGGGTCCTTGCCCGAACGGGTCCTTGTCCGAACGGTGCCCTTATCCGAACCGGCCCGAGATGTAGTCCTCGGTGGCCTGGACGGACGGGTTGGAGAAGATGCGCTCCGTGTCGTCGATCTCCACGAGCTTGCCGGGCTTGCCGACCGCCGCGAGGTTGAAGAACGCCGTGCGGTCCGAGACACGGGCCGCCTGCTGCATGTTGTGCGTCACGATGACGATCGTGAAGCGCTCCTTCAGCTCGCCGATCAGGTCCTCGACGGCGAGGGTGGAGATCGGGTCGAGGGCGGAGCACGGCTCGTCCATCAGCAGCACGTCGGGCTCGACCGCGATCGCGCGGGCTATGCACAGGCGCTGCTGCTGGCCGCCGGAGAGGCCGGAGCCCGGCTTGTTCAGCCGGTCCTTGACCTCGTTCCAGAGGTTGGCGCCGCGCAGCGACTTCTCGACGACGTCCGAGAGCTCGCTCTTGCGGTACGAGCCGTTCAGCTTGAGGCCCGCGGCGACGTTGTCGAAGATCGACATGGTCGGGAACGGGTTGGGGCGCTGGAAGACCATGCCGACCGTGCGGCGCACGGTGACCGGGTCGACGTTCGGCCCGTAGAGGTTCTCGTCGTCCAGCAGCACCTTGCCCTCGACGCGGCCACCGGGGGTGACCTCGTGCATGCGGTTCAGGGTGCGCAGGAAGGTGGACTTGCCGCAGCCGGACGGGCCGATGAAAGCGGTCACGGAGCGGGGCTCCACGGTCATCGAGATGTCCTCGATGGCGAGGTGGGAGCCGTAGTAGGCGGACAGGCCGCTGACGTCGATGCGCTTGGCCATCTGAATCACTGCTTCTTTCTGTTGGCCGCGTCAGCGGCCGGCCACGCGGCGGAGCCGCATATTCAGTGCTTCGGGGCCTTCCAGCGGGCGATGCCGCGGGCCACCAGATTGAGGATCATGACGAAGGCGATCAGCACCAGGGCGGCGGCCCAGGCACGGTCGTAGGACTGCTCCGTGCCGACCTTGTACTGCTCCCAGATGTAGAAGGGGAGCGAGGACTGGGCGCCTTCGAAGGGGTTGGCGTTGATCAGCTGGCTGCCGAAGACCAGCAGCATGATCGGCGCGGTCTCGCCGGCGATGCGGGCGATGGCGAGCATCACACCGGTGGTGATGCCACCGAGCGCGGTCGGCAGGACCACCTTCAGAATGGTGCGCCACTTCGGGACGCCGAGGGCGAGCGATGCCTCACGCAGCTCGTTCGGGACGAGCTTGAGCATCTCCTCGGTGGAGCGGACCACGACCGGGATCATCAGGATCGTGAGCGCGAGCGAGCCCATCAGACCGGACGGCTGGGTCTTGGTCATCAGCATGATCGAGAGGATGAAGAGACCGGCGACGATGGACGGGATGCCCGTCATGACGTCGACGAAGAAGGTGACGGCCTTGGCCAGTGCCCCCTTGCCGTACTCCACCAGGTAGACGGCGGTCAGCATGCCGAGGGGCGCGGAGATCAGGGTGGCGAGGCCGACCTGCTCCAGTGTTCCGATCAGCGCGTGGTAGACGCCGCCGGTCGCCTCGGAGCCGAGGACCCCGGCCATCGAGTGGGTGAGGAAGTAGCCGTCGAGGCGGCCGGCGCCTCGGCTGATCGTCGTCCACAGCAGCGAGGCGAGCGGCACCACGGCCAGCAGGAAGCACACCCAGACGATGCTGGTGGCGAGCCGGTCCTTGGCCTGGCGGCGGTTCTCGACGACCGAGGTCGTGACGTACGAGATGACCACGAAGAGGAGCGCGGAGAACAGTCCCCACTGGGTGCGGCTGTGCCAGCCCGCGAGCGCGCCGGTGCCGACGCCCAGCACGAGCGCGACGGCGGCGAAGCCGAGGGGCGCCCAGCGGGGGAGCGACCGGGTGCCGATGCTGCTGCTGCGGGGAGCGGTGGCCACGGGGGCGGGGATCTCCTGGATGCCGGTGTTGGCTGCCTGGCTCATGCGTTGGCCCCCGAGTACTCCTTGCGGCGGGCGATGATGAGCCGGGCCGCGCCGTTGACCAGCAGGGTGAGGACGAAGAGGACGAGGCCGGAGGCGATCAGGGCGTCCCGCCCGTACTGGTTGGCCTCGTCGAACTTCGCGGCGATGTTCTGGGCGAACGTTCCGCCGCCGGGGTTGAGCAGATGCCCGGAGACGATGAAGCTCGGCGACAGGACCGTGGCGACGGCCATCGTCTCGCCGAGCGCGCGGCCCAGGCCCAGCATCGAGGCGGAGATCACGCCGGAGCGGCCGAAGGGGAGCACCGAGAGGCGGATGACCTCCCAGCGGGTGGCGCCGAGTGCGAGGGCGGCTTCCTCGTTCATCCGGGGGACCTGGAGGAACACTTCGCGGCTGACACTGGTCACGATCGGCAGGATCATGATCGCGAGCAGGATGCCGACGGTGAAGAGCGAGCGGGCGACGCCGACCTCGGTCTTCTCGAAGAGGTAGGTCCAGCCGAAGAAGTCGTCGAGCCAGAGGTTCAGGCCCTCCAGGTACGGGACGAGGAAGAGGGCGCCCCAGATGCCGTACACGATGCTCGGCACGGCGGCGAGCAGATCGACGACGTAGGCGAGGGGCGCGGCAAGCTTGCGCGGCGCGTAGTGCGAGATGAACAGGGCGATGCCGACGGCGACCGGGACGGCGATGGCCATCGCGATGATCGAGCTGACGACGGTGCCGAAGAGCAGGACCGCGATGCCGAAGACCGGCGGGTCGCCCGCCGGGTTCCAGTCGAAGGTGGTGAAGAAGTTGCCCTCGTTGTCGGCGATGGCGAGCGAGGCGCGGTAGGTGAGGAACACGGCGATCGACGCCATGAGAACGAGCAGCAGGATGCCCGAACCCCGGGAGAGCCCGAGGAAGATCTTGTCGCCCGCGCGCCCGGTCCTGGGCCTGGCGCGGCCGGGCGCCACCGGCGAGGCCGGCGGCGTGTCTATCGGTGTGGTGGAGGCCATGGTCTTTCCGGTCTGTGTGGGGGAGCGGAGTGGCTCCCCTGGCGGCGGTGCACCGGATGGGTGGGGCGGGACCGGTCCGGAGGGGTGCACCGGACCGGTCCGCCGGGTGTTGCTGGTGTTGCTTCGGGTGGTTCGGGTGGTTCGGGTGGTTCGGGTGTTGCCGGTGTTGCTTCGGGTGGTGCTGGTGTTGCCGATGTCGCTGGTGGTGCGTGCGGGCCTCGGCCGTGTGCCTCGGCCCGCCTGCTCCGGTTACGAGAGGGAGGCGATGGTCTCGCGGACCTTGGCGTTGATCTCGGCCGGGATCGGCGCGTAGCCGGCGTCGGTGAGGAGCTTCTGGCCCTCGTCACCGGCGGTGTAGTTCAGGAAGGACTTGACCGTCGGAAGGGTCTCGGCCTTGTTGCCCTTGTCGCAGACGACCTCGTACGTCACCAGGACGATCGGGTAGGCGCCGTCGGCCTTGGTCGCGTAGTCGAGCTCCAGCGCCAGGTCCTTGCCGGTGCCCTTGATCTTGGCGGCGGCGATGGCCTTGGAGGCGTTCTCCGGGGTGGCCTTGACCGGGGCGGCGGCACCGGTGGAGATGTCCACGGTGGAGATGGACTGCGAGGTGGCGTAGCTCAGCTCGAAGTAGCCGATCGAGCCGTCGACGGCCTTCACCTGGGAGGCGACACCGGAGGAGCCGGAGGCGGCCTGGCCACCGGGGGCCGGCCACTTCTTCTCGGCCTCGTACTTCCAGTCGCTCGGCGCGGCGGCGTTCAGGTACTTGCCGAGGTTCTGCGTGGTGCCGGAGTCCTCGGAGCGGTGGAAGGGCTGGATTGCCTTGTCCGGAAGGTTCACGCCGCTGTTGAGCTTGGCGATCGCCGGGTCGTTCCACTTCTTGATCTTCGTGTCGAAGATCTTGGCGAGGGTGGGGGCGTCCAGCGTCAGGCTGTCGACGCCCTCCAGGTGGAAGCCGATGGCGATCGGGCCGCCGACCATCGGGAGGTTGATGCCCTGGCCGTCCTTGCAGATCTTCTTGGAGTCGGCCACCTCCTCGGGCTTCAGCGCCGAGTCGGAACCGGCGAAGCCGACCGTGCCCTGGTTGAAGGCGACGATGCCCTCACCGGAGGAGGACGACTTGTAGTTGATCTCCACGCCGGAGCAGCCGGCCATGTAGTTCTTGGCCCAGAGGTCCATGGCGTTCTTCTGCGCACTGGAGCCGGAGGCGGGCAGCTGGCCCTTGGCGTCGTCGCACTTGATGTTCGACGCGGCGCTGGTCTTGCCGCCGCCGTTGCCGCCGGTGGACCCGTTGCTGTTGTCGTCCGAACCGCACGCCGTGAGGACCAGGGCGCCGGAGACGGCGAGGGCACCGAGCGCGGTGGCACGAAGCCGGTTCTTGCGCTGAAGCTTCACTTTCGGGTGTTCCTTCCAGGAGCCGCCGAGGCCATTTCGTTCTACGACGGCGCGCGATGTGGTGGGTGCTCCGGCATTGCGCCGTGCACCGTGCACTGCCGAAGTTAGGCAGCACAGATGAAGTGGTTTACGGGGGTTGGTGAACGGGAGGTGAACCGTGTCGAACGGTGCGGTTCCGGCCACCTGCCCGGGGTGTGCGGGTCCACACCCCGGGCTCGCCACGTCCGCCGGGCATGTGCCGGGCAGACGCCGAAGACGCCGAAGACGCCGAAGGAGGCGGATGGGGCGGGCAGGGCGGATGGGGCGGGCGGGTCCCGGTTCTTGAGGCGGCCGGTGGCTCTTGAGGCATCCGGTGGTTTCGGTGCTTCAGGCATCGGGCGGCACGGCGAGCCAGGCGTCGAGCAGATCGCGGTCGTGCTGCCGGGTGAGCCGGTCCCGGGCCGCCGCCGGGGCGAGCCAGCTCACCCTGTCCACCTCGGAGCCGGGCACGAACACGCCGCCGGTCGCCTCGGCCGCCCAGTAGAAGACCTCCTTGGCCCGCCCGTTCACGAGGTACCGGACGGTGGGGAGCGCGGCGCCCGGTGCGCAGTGGTGACCGGTCTCCTCCAGGACCTCGCGGCGCGCGGCGTCCAGCGCCGGCTCGCCGCGCTTCAGCTTGCCCTTGGGATGCGACCAGTCGTCGTAGCGGGGCCGGTGGACCAGGCAGACCTCCAACGTGCCGGAGTGTTCCGAGCGACGCCACAGCACGCATCCCGCGGCGCGCACGGGCCGGTCCGCGGACCGTTTGCCGACGGTCTTTCCGGTACGGTCCCACACCGTCCCTCCCCCGGAGCGCCCCTCGATTCCTCCCTCGATCCTTCCCCCGGTTCCTCCCCCGGCGCGTGCCCCGGCGCGTCCCGCGGTCCCTCCCGCGGTCCCTCCCGCGGTGCGTTCCCCGGGTGCGGACGGGCCGCTCATGACGCGGTCACCGCCGCCGCGTACGGCCAGCTCGTCCGGAACATCGCGCGAGCCGCCCGCACCTCGTGCCGCTGGTCGGCGTGGAGCACTCCGAGGGCGTACGCGGTGGCGGGGGCGATCCGGGGTGTGCGGGCCGCCGAGGCAGCCGCGGCGGCGGCCTCCGCCGCGTCCCGGTGCAGGTCGAGCGCGCGCCCGGCCGCGGCCAGGACCGGGTCCGGGGCGCCCCGGACCACCTCGTGGGCGTACCGGTGCAGGCGCAGCAGCAGCCGGGCCCGGTGCCAGGGCGCGTCCTGCGCCTCGTTGTACGGCTCGCCCGCCTCGTCCGCCGACAGCGCGGCCACCGCACCGAGCAACTGCTGCTCGGCCCGGTCGGCGGGGAGGCGGAGCAACTCGTCGGCCGGGGCACCGGCCGCCGGGACGAGCGGGACCTCTGAGGCGAGCAGCGCCACGGCGTCGGCCACGGCGTGGAAGCGGGAGGAGCCGAGTGCCTGGAGCGCGGTGGAGTGGGCGCGGGTCCGGGCGAGGGTCAGCTGCCGTTCCAGCAGGGCTCCGGCGCGGGCCGCGCCGACGCCGAGAGCGGCGCGTTCCTTGTCGGCGGGGCCGGTGCCCGGTCCCTTGCGGGCGGCGGGCAGCGGGGTGCCGGACAGGTTGTGCAGCGCTTCGAGGAGCCGGTTCAGCCGGGTCGCGCAGGCGTGTTCCCGGGCCAGGGTGCCGGACAGCCAGGCGAGTTCGGCGCGGAGCTGTTCGGCCCAGGCCGGGTCCAGCGCCGCCCGGAAGGTGTGCAGGGTGCCGCCGATCCGCCGGGACGAGCGGCGCAGCGCGGCGACGGCCTCCTCGGCGGTGTGGGGTCCGGTGTCCGTGGGGGCGCTGTTCTCGCGGTGCAGGCGCAGGCTGCGCAGGAACGCGGAGGCCTGCTCCTGGAGGTAGGGCGCGAGCACCGCCCCTGCCGTAACGTCCGCCTGCGTCGTCGTGTGGTGGTCATGGCGTCGCACGCCGGCGCCTCCGGGCATCAATGAGCATTTCCTGTACGTGCCGCAGCGGTTGGCCGTCCGCGTCCGTGGCGTGCCGGGTCCAGTTCCCGTCGGGACCCAGGTGCCAGGAGGAGGTGGTGTCGGCCATGCCGGTCTCCAGGAGACGGCTGAGCGCGGTGCGGTGGGCGGGGTCGGTGACCCGGACCAGGGCCTCGATCCGGCGGTCGAGGTTGCGGTGCATCATGTCGGCGCTGCCGAACCACACTTCGGGTTCACCGCCGTTGCCGAAGACGAAGACCCGGGAGTGTTCGAGGAAGCGGCCGAGGACCGAGCGGACCCGGATGTTCTCGGAGAGGCCCGGTACGCCGGGGCGGATCGCGCAGATGCCGCGTACCCAGATGTCCACCGGCACGCCCGCCATCGCCGCCCGGTAGCAGGCGTCGATGACTGCCTCGTCGACCATGGAGTTGACCTTGATGCGGACGTAGGCGGTCCGCCCGGCCCGCTGGTGGGTGATCTCCTTGTTGATCCGGGTGATCAGGCCGTCGCGCAGAGATTTCGGGGCGACCAGGAGGCGGCGGTAGGTCTCGCGGCGGGAGTAGCCGGAGAGCCGGTTGAACAGGTCGGAGAGATCGGCCCCGACCTGCGGGTCCGCCGTCAGCAGGCCGAGGTCCTCGTAGAGCCTTGCCGTCTTGGGGTGGTAGTTGCCGGTGCCGACGTGGGCGTAGCGGCGCAGCGTGTCGCCCTCCTGGCGCACGACCAGCGAGAGCTTGCAGTGGGTCTTGAGGCCGACGAGTCCGTAGACGACGTGGCAGCCGGCCTCCTCCAGCTTGCGGGCCCACTTGATGTTGGCCTGTTCGTCGAAGCGGGCCTTGATCTCGACGAGCACCAGGACCTGTTTGCCGGACTCGGCCGCGTCGACAAGGGCTTCCACTATCGGCGACTCGCCGGAGGTCCGGTACAGGGTCTGCTTGATGGCGAGGACGTCGGGGTCGGCGGCGGCCTGTTCCAGGAACGCCTGGACGGAGGTGGAGAACGAGTCGTACGGGTGGTGCAGGAGCACGTCGCGTTCGCGCAGCGCGGCGAAGATGTCGGGCGCGGAGGCGGATTCGACCTCGGCGAGGTCGCGGTGGGTGCCGGCGATGAACTTGGGGTACTTCAGCTCGGGCCGGTCCAGCGAGGCTATGCCGAACAGTCCGGTGAGGTCGAGTGGTCCCGGCAGCGGGTAGACCTCGGCGTCGGACACCTTCAGCTCGCGGACCAGCAGGTCCAGCACGTACGGGTCGATGGACTCCTCGACCTCCAGGCGGACCGGCGGGCCGAAGCGGCGCCGCATGAGTTCCTTCTCCAGGGCCTTGAGGAGGTTCTCGGCGTCGTCCTCCTCGACCTCCAGGTCCTCGTTCCTGGTGACCCGGAACGTGTGGTGGGCGAGGACCTCCATGCCGGGGAAGAGCTCTTCGAGGTGGGCGGCGATGACGTCCTCTATGGGCACGTACCGCTGCGGCGACGCCTCCAGGAAGCGCGTCAGCAGCGGCGGCACCTTGACCCGGGCGAAGTGGCGGTGGCCGCTGACCGGGTTGCGGACGACGACGGCGAGATTGAGCGAGAGCCCGGAGATGTACGGGAAGGGGTGCGCCGGGTCGACGGCCAGCGGCGTCAGCACGGGGAAGACACGTTGCCGGAAGAAGGTGAAGAGGCGGGCCTGTTCCTTCTCGGTCAGTTCCGGCCAGCGGATCAGCTGGATGCCCTCGTCGGAGAGGGCGGGGGCGACGTCCTGCTGGAAGCACGCGGCGTGCCGGGCCATGAGCTCGCGCGAGCGGGTCCAGATCAGGTCGAGGACCTCGCGGGGCTGGAGGCCGGAGGCGGAGCGGGTGGCGACGCCGGTGGCGATGCGACGCTTCAGTCCGGCCACCCGGACCATGAAGAACTCGTCGAGGTTCGAGGCGAAGATGGCGAGGAAATTAGCCCGTTCGAGGAGGGGGGTCGTCGGGTCCTCGGCCAGTTCGAGCACTCGTTCGTTGAACGCGAGCCAACTGCGTTCCCGGTCCAGGAACCGGTCGTGGGGCAGCTCGTCTCCGTCGATGTCGGGCTCGTACGCGTCGACGTCGTTGTCGATGTCGGGGTCGAGGTCCGCGGCGGTCGACAGCGCGGCGCCGTTGTGCGAGGACGCGGCGACGGCGCGAGGCCGGTGCGCGGCGAGCGAGCCGACCGACGGCTGCACAGCGGGCTGGACCGGGACCTCGGAGCTGGGCTGCTGGCTCATGAACCCATTCTTCCGCGTCGAGCGCTTCCCGGGCGCGCCGGACGGGGTGGAGACCGCCGGGGATACCGGGCCCGAGCTGTCGGTGCCGGTGGAGGCCGGACAGTCCGTGCCGGTCGGGCGTTCCGTGCGCGCGGTGCGATCGGTGCGTTCCGTGGGCGCGGTGCGTTCCGTACGGTTGGCGCGTTCCGTGGGCGCGGTGCGTTGCGTGCGCGGGGTGCGCTCCGCGCGGTCGGTGCGTCCTGTGCGGTCGGTGCGTTCTGTGCGGTTCGTGGGGCTCGTGCGGTTCGCGCGGTCTCCGTCGGGATTTCTCCCGTTGCGGGGGGTCGGCACAGCTGGCTGCATTCTGTGAGGGTGGCAAGCCCTTCTGAATGGTTGGTAACGGCGACATGACGTGCAGGAAGCGGTGTGTCGTGCGGGGGAGGCCGACACACGGCCGAGCACACCGCTTCCTGCTGCTCGACGGTGTGCTCAGCCGTGCCGAGGGGGCGGCGCCCAGCCGCCGCCGCCCCCGTTCCGGTACCCCATGTGCCCCATGCGCTTCATGCGCCTCAGGTGTTTCGGGTGCTTCTCGTCGAGGCCGACGGCTTCGGCAAATGGACACACGCCGTCCGAGTGACGCCGCCCCTCCGCGGAGCCTCCGACGGGTCGCCGACGTGGCCCCCGGCGATCCCGCCCCCGGAGAACCCGCCGCCGGGGCCTTCGGCGGGGTCTCCGTCACGGTCGGGTACGGGCTCAGCTCTCCGTCACGGTCGGGTACGGGCTCAGGTCTCCGTGCGGTACATGGCTCAGGTCTCCGTGCGGTACATGAGGTCCACCTCGTGCGTCGCGAAGCCCATTCGTTCGTACACCGTCAGGGCCGCCTTGTTGTCCGCGTCGACGTAGAGCATCGCGGTCGGCAGCCCCTGCGCCGCCAGGTGGCGCAGCCCGATCGCGGTGAGCGCCTTGCCGAGCCCACCGCCCTGCGCGTCCGGCCGGATGCCGAGGACGTACACCTCGCCGAGTCGCTCCTCGGCGTGTGTCTTCGTCCAGTGGAAGCCGATCAGCTCGCCGTCGCGCTCGGCGAGGAAGAAGCCCTTCGGATCGAACCAGGGTTCCGCTTTGCGGTCGTCCAGGTCACGCTGGGCCAGCGCCCCCTGCTCGGGGTGGTGGGCGAAGGCGGCGCGGTTCACCGCCAGCCACGCGGCATCGTCCTGGCCGGGCACGAAGGCGCGGACGGTGACACCGGGCGGCAGTACCGGCTCGGCGATGTCCAACGGGGTCAACGAGCGGCGCAATTGGCGCAGTTCGCGGAAGAGAGAGAGCCCGAGGACCTGGGCCAGGTGCCGGGCCGCGGACTTCCCGCCGTGCGCCCACACCCGCAGCCGCTTGCCCGTCACGGCGAGCAGCGCCGCCCCCAGGGCCCGACCGTGTCCCTGCCCGCGGTACGCCGGATGCACCACCAACTCGGCGGCCGGCGCCTCGACCGGGTCGGTGTCCTCCAGCTGCGCGTACCCCACCAGGGTCGGCCCGCTGCTGAGCAACAGATGCCGCACCCCTTCGCGCCGCCCGCCGCGCAGTTGCAGCCGCCCCTGCTCGGACACGGCTTGCATGCCGTCGGACCGGGCCGCCTCGGCGAGCAGTTCGGCCACGGCCCCGGCCTGTTCGGTGGAGAGCGCGTCGAGCGTCTGGATCTCCCGTCCGGGAGCGGGCAGAGGTGCGTCAGTCGTCATGTGCACGAGCGTACGGGGGCGAGGCGTGGGTTGGGGGCGCTTGCGCGGGCGGGCCGGGCCGGGAGCCCGAACTCGGCCGTTTGTGACGGTGCCGGTTCCCGGCGCGGGGCGGAGTGCCCCCGGACGACCCGGGACAGATCCTCCGAACTCGGCATCGGCTCCCGGACCCGATCGTGTGGGGGGCGTCGTGAGTTCGTTCTCCACGGCGTACGGGCTTCCGGGGTTCACGCGGACCGTGACGAGTTTGTGCACATATGTAAGCCGTGCGAGTGAGAGAGGGGCATTGCTCCCGATTCCGACCGCGTGGCAACCAGTTCGTAACCACGAACATCTGTCGCGCTACGCGCGTTGACCCTAGGCTGCGCACGACGTCTCCAGACTCGTCACCACCCTCAGAACTCCGCTGAACTCACAAGGGGACCGATGTCAGCGACACCGCAGAAGAACCGTGCGTCCCGGCGGGTGCTCGCCGCCGCGGCCGGGCTCGCCACCGTCGGCGCGCTCGTCGCCGCGATGCCGGCCAGTGCCCATGACCGGGGCCACGGCCACGGTCACGGCCAGGGGCACGGGCACCACAAGCCGGCCAACACCGTCGATGTGCAGCTGCTGTCCTTCAACGACCTGCACGGCAACCTGGAGCCGCCGGCCGGCTCGGCGGGCATGGTCGACGAGAAGCAGCCCGACGGCATGGTCAAGTCGATTCCGGCCGGTGGCATCGAGTACCTCGCGTCCTCGCTCCGCACCGCGCGCAAGGGGCACCCGTACTCGATCACCGCCGCGGGCGGCGACATGGTCGGCGCGAGCCCGCTGCTGTCCGGTCTCTTCCACGACGAGCCGACGATCGAGGCGCTCAACAAGCTCGACCTCGACGTCACGTCGGTCGGCAACCACGAGTTCGACGAGGGCGCCACCGAGCTGGCCCGCCTCCAGAACGGTGGCTGCCACCCGGTCGAGGGCTGCTACGAGAAGGGCAAGAAGTTCAAGGGCGCGGACTTCCCCTACCTCGCCGCCAACGTGACGAAGGAGAAGACCGGCAAGCCGATCCTCAAGCCGTACACGGTCTGGAAGAAGAACGGCGTCAAGATCGGCTTCATCGGCGTGACCCTGGAGGGCACCCCGGACATCGTCACGGCCAACGGCGTCAAGGGCCTGAAGTTCCACGACGAGATCGAGACGATCAACAAGTACGCCAAGGAGCTGGACCGGCAGGGCGTCAAGTCCATCGTTGCGCTGATCCACGAGGGCGGCCTGCCCGCCTCCACCGCGTACAACTACGACTGCGACAGCTCCGGCACCGGTGACGGCATCTCCGGCCCGATCACCGAGATCGCCAAGGGCATCACGCCCAAGGTCGACGCGCTGGTCACGGGCCACACCCACCAGGCGTACGTCTGCACCATCCCGGACCCGGCGGGCAACCCGCGCATGGTCACCTCCGCGTCGTCGTTCGGCAAGCTGTACACGGACACGACCCTCACCTACGACCGCCGCACCAAGGACATCGTCCGTACGTCGGTGAAGTCGGCCGGTGCCCGCAACCCGAAGTCGGTCAACCACATCGTCAGCCGGGACCAGCCCAAGGCCAATGACATGACGGCCCTGATCGCGCGCTGGAACGCCCTCGCGGCCCCGATCGCGAACAGGCCGCAGGGCTACATCACCGCCGACATCAACGGCCGCGGATCCACGGCCCCCGAGAAGCCGCTCGGCGACCTGATCGCGGACGCGCAGTTGGAGGGCCTGGCCGCGGAGGACAAGGGCGGGGCTGTCGTCGCCCTGATGAACCCGGGCGGCATCCGCGCGGACCTGGTCCACAAGGCGTCCGGTGACGAGGGCGACGGCGTGGTGACGTACGGGGAGTCCTTCACCGTGCAGCCCTTCACCAACATGATGAACGTCGTCGACCTGACCGGCGCCCAGCTCGTCACCGCGCTCCAGCAGCAGGTCAGTGGCTCGAACGAGGCAAGCCCGAAGATCCTCCAGGTTTCGAAGGGCCTCGCCTACACCCTGGACATGACGAAGTCGGGCGCGGCCCGCGTGGTCACCGACACCATCAAGCTGAACGGTGAGGCGATCGACCCGGCGAAGACCTACCGCGTCGCGATGAACGAGTTCCTCGCGGGCGGCGGCGACGGCTTCGCGGCCCTCGGCCAGGGCACGAACAAGCTGGTCGGCCCGTCCGACCTCGACGTGTTCAACGCCTACCTGGCGGCCCACTCCTCGGCCGCCGCACCGCTGGCCCCGCCGGCGGCGGACCGGATCACGGTCATCCAGTAACTCCGGTACACGTGAACGACGAGGGGCGACGGGCCGGAGAGGCCCGTCGCCCCTCGTCGTTGCCCGGATCAGGCCTTGCGTCCGGCCTCGTGGGCCTTGTGGGCCTCGCGTTCCAGCCGGTCCCGGTGCCTCTGCCACCACTGCGCGTCGCCCGGCGGCATGCTGTCGTTGTCCTTGTTCATCCCGACGGCCCCGTCCGCGAGTTCCCGGAGGATGTCGGCGTGTCCGGAGTGCCGATGGGTGTCCGCGATCACGCGGACCACGGCGTGGTGCAACGTCACCCCGTCCCGGTTTTCCGGCCACCACGGCACCCTGCCGACCGTGTCCAGAGGAAGCGCGTCGATCGTCGCGTCCGCGTGCGCCCAGGCCCGCCGGTAGAGCCCCACGATCTGTTCCCGCGACTCGTCGGCGGTGGCCCACATGTCGGCGTTGGGCTCGGCGTCATCGTCGATCCAGGGCAGCGGTATGCCGGACGGCCGCCCGAACGTGTCTCCCAGATAGCCGAGTTCGACTCCGGCCACGTGCTTCACCAGGCCCAGGAGGTTGGTGCCGGTCGGTGTGAACGGGCGGCGGACGTCGTACTCGGAAAGCCCTTCGAGCTTCCACAACAGGGCGTCGCGTGCGGACTGGAGGTAGTAGTGGAGATCGTTCTTGCTGTCCGGTGCGGTGGTCATGGGGTCAGTCTGCGGCAGGGCCGGTCGATACCGGGCCCGTTCACCGCTGCCGGCGGCCGGCCCCGGCGTCTCCGGCGGCCGACGTCGCGCCGCGGCTCTGAAAGCCGAGGGGGACGGGAAAAGATTTTCGCGTTTTTGATAAAATAATCTCCGGTCTTTCGGTCGGCTGAGGGCTGTCCCGTAATCCGCGGTGGATCGGTGCGCGGCGTCGGATGCGGTGCGTGGCAAGGCGGAGGGGCGTCCTCCTGCTGGATGTATGCGGATGTTCCGGCAACGCCGCGAGGTGCTGTGGCCGTCGTCGCGCGCCCGCCAGGGAATGCGGGACAGCCCTTGGGGGCGGGCGTCATCCGAAAATGCGCTGATGCGGTGCGGGAAGGTGATGTCTCCGGTCTTTTGCGGGGCAATATTTATGCGAGGGGTGTGGTCGTGGCGTTTGTTTTCGTTGTCTCCTTCATTATTGTCGCGGGCGGTATTTCGTATATCGTCCGCCTCTTCGTCCGTGACGAAAAGATCAGGTCGCAGGGTCGGGATATCCGGGCCCTGGTCGAGGACGTTCGCTACGTCAGTTCGAACGATGGCGGATCCACCACCATAAAATACCGGCTTTCATGGCAGGAGGACGGTGCGACCACATACGTGGAAGGCCGCGACACCATTTCCGCCTTCCGCTCCTCGCAGGTGCAGAAAGGCTGTGAGGTCGATATCAAGTACCTGGATGACGACCACATCCTGTTCGTTTTCGACAAGTAGGCCGCACAGGAGCGCCGACCGCCGTCAGCAGCCGCTCTCCTGTTGCCGCGACAGCTCGTCACCGGATGTGTCGCTCCCCCCGCCCCCGGCGTGCCGGTCGTCGTCGGTGGTGAACAGCCTGTCCAGGTGTTGATCGATGGCGGTGAGCACGTCCCCCGGTGCGATCACGTCCAGTTCGAGGAGGGTGGCGAAGCCGGTCAGGGCGAGAAGCAGATGGGTCTCGACCTCCGGATCGCGGTCGGAGCCCATGTGTCCGTCAGCGATCGCCTGACGGAACAACTGCTCCACCATGGCGCGCCCCTGGATCATTCCGTCACGTGCCCGGGCGTGGAAGTTCTCGTTGTGCAGGGCCTCCAGGACGAAGGCGGCACTCATCCGGCTGGTCGCGCGGGCGTCGGCGTGCAGCGGGAGCATCTCCGTGAGCATCACCCGGAGCACGTCACGGGGGTGCGGCCGGTCGCCGAGCCCCGTGAGGCCACGGTCGACGCGTGACGCGGCCTGCTCGGACGCGAAGTCCATGGCGAAGGAGAGCATCGCCTCCCTGGAGCCGAAGTAGTGCTGCAGCTGCCCCAGGGAGATGCCCGCCTCCTGGGCGACCACGCGCATGGTCAGATGCGCAACCCCGCGCTGCTCCACCACCCGCCACAGCGCTCGCGCGATCGTCTCGCGGCGCTCGCGGTGATCCACCTGTTTCGGCATCGTCGGCTACTCCGTGGGCCTCGTTCTCGCGCTGTTGACATAATACAGCTGACTGAAATAATACGGTTGACCTATAACGCTGGGAGTCCGCGGTAGAGGGAGGCGACATGCCCGAGCAGCCGACGGTGCGTACGGCGGAGGGTGTGGTGGAGGGGCGTCTACGACGGGGGCACGCGGTGTTCCGCGGCATTCGCTACGCGGAGCCACCGGTGGGAGCGCTCCGCTTCGCGGCACCCGTGCCGCCTCGGCCCTGGGAGGGGACGAGGCGGGCGGTGGAGTTCGGACCGGTGGTACCGCAGTCCGGGCCGGTTCGCGCGGGTTCGCCGAACGGCACGGACTGGTTGACGCTCAACGTATGCACCCCGGACCCCGGAGCGGCGGGGCTGCCGGTACTGGTGTGGATTCCCGGTGGCGGCTACATGGCGGCCGATTCGAGCGACCCGATGCTCGACCCGACGGCGCCGGCCGGGGCCGGGCTCGTCGTGGTGAGCATCAACTACCGGGTGGGCGCCGAGGGTTTCGCGTACCTGGACGGTGCCCCGCCGAACCGCGGATTCCTCGACCAGATCGCGGCGCTGCGATGGGTGCGGCGGAACATCGCCGCCTTCGGAGGTGACCCCGACCGGGTCACGATCGCCGGGCAGTCCGCCGGGGCGGGGTCGGTCGCCGCCCTGGTGACGATGGAGTCGGCGCGCGGCCTGTTCCGGCGGGCCATCGCCCACTCGGTGCCGGGCCTGCACTGCACCCGCGCACTGGCACGACGGGTCGCCGCCGAACTCGCGGACCGGCTCGGCAGGGTGCCCACCGCCGCAGCCCTGGCCGACGTCGAACCCTGGCGCCTGGCCGAAGAGGTGACCGCCCTCAGCGCCGACCTCCACGGCTACCGCGAGAGCTGGGGGCGGCTCTCCAAGACGGGTGTCGCCATCTGCCCCGTGGTCGACGGCGACGTCCTCGCCGAGACGCCCTGGTCCGCGCTGGACAGTGGCCGCGCAAGCGGGATCGAACTCCTCGTCGGTCATACCCGCGATGAATTCCGGCTGTTCAGCGTCATGTTCGGACGGCTGGGCACGTTCACCGAACAGGACGTCCGAACCGCCCTGGAGCTGTTCGCCCCGGCACCGGACGGCGCGGACGCCTACCGTACGGCCCACCCGCACGCCGGCCCGGAGGAGTTGGTGGAAACGGTCTACTCCGACGCCGTCTTCCGGATGCCCTCCATGCTGTTGGCCGAGGCGAACGCCGCGGCCGGCGGCACCTCGTTCCTGTTCGAGCTACGACTTGCCGCGTCGGCCTCGGGAGGAGTCCTGGGCGCCTGCCACAGCCTCGATGTGCCCCTGGCGTTCGGTACCCCGGACAGCCCCATCGGCCGCCAGCTCTTCGGCGACCGGGCCGCCCCCGAGGTCCTCGCCGTATCGCGCGAACTCCAACGGGCATGGGTCGGTTTCGCCACCACCGGCGACCCCGGATGGGCCGCCTACCATCCCGACCGGCAGCTCACCCGCGTCCTGGACACCGACTCGAACACCATGCCCTACCCCGAACAGGCCTCCCGCCGGATTTGGAAGGGCCGAGCCCCCGCTCCCTTCGACCTCGTGCAGGGCGGGTCCCGGACGGCCCCGGCCCACTGATCCCCGCAGATACCCGAAGCTCCCTACTGATCCCTGCTGATCCCCGCTGATCCCCCGCTGATCCCGGCTGATCCCCGCCGCGTCCGCCCGCCGTCGCCGTGGCTTGCCCCGGTGGGCGTCCGGGGCCGGACCTCACGCGGTCACGGTGTCGACTCCCGTCCGCCGAGGACGAACCAGACGGTCTTGCGGTCGGGGGCGTGGCCGCCGAGGACGTTGGCGCCCCAGGCGAGAGCGAGTCTGTTCACCAGGAAGAGCCCCCACCCGTGTTCCCCGTCGGTCCGCGCGTACGGAACGCCGAGCGTGGTCGGTGCCGTGGGGGCGTTGTCCGTGACCTGGACGGTGACACGATCCGCGCCGATCGTCACCTGGACGCGGATCAGGGGGGAACGGGTGTGCCGGTACGCGTTGGTGACCACCTCGGAGATGCAGAGGCGGGCGTCGTCGACGAGGTCCGGGTGTCTGTTCACGTTCAGCAGTGAGGTGACGAAGTCACGCGCGATCCTGGCCGCGCCCGCGCTGTTGGGCAGCGTCAGCCGGTAGGTGGTGTCGTCGAGTGGCCCCGACGGCAGGGGAGTTGCGGTGGCGGTGGTCATGTCGTTCTCCCAACGCGGTGCGGTTTGAACGGGCGCGCCGCGCGCTGCCCGTGGCGGTGGCCGTACGGGGGTGCGTATCAACGCACCTTTGTACGGCTGCACTTCGGACGTAGCGGAGTGCAGCGCGGCGTGTGGTGACCATAGCGCAAGCGCCTCACGCGTTGGACGTCCCTGTGTAAAGTCATTGACGGTATGCGGCCCGGCTGGGCTGCGGGCCACACTGGTTCTCAATGAGAGGAGGGGTTGATGCCGTCGAGGAAGGCTCCTACGGTGCGTCAACGCCGACTGGGCGCCGAACTGCGCAAGATGCGGGAGCGCACGGGGCTGTCGCTCACAGACGCGGCGAAGATGCTCGGTACAGACCGAACCACGGTGAGCAACATCGAATCGGGCCGGTTCGGTGTGAGCGCGGAGCGTGTGCGGACTTGGTCCGAGAGCTATGGATGCCCTGATGGGCCCTACATGGACGCGCTTGTGGGCATGGCCACGGAACGCGTGAACGGCTGGTGGGAGGAGTACCGAGGTGATCTCAACAGTGGTGCGCTCGACTTGGCGGAGCTGGAGCATCACGCTGTTGGAATCAGATCGGTGCAAATAATGCACATCCCGGGGCTGCTTCAGACCGAAGAGTATGTGCGCGCCCTGTTTGCAGGTTCTGTTCCGACGCCAAGTCCGGTGCGTCAGCGGCGACAGCTGTCGCATCGTCTGAAGCGGCGTGACGTGCTGGATCGGGCTGATCCGCCCGCGTGTACGTTCCTCATTCACGAGGCGGCACTGCGGATGTCCTACGGTGGAGCGGAGGTGACTCGCCACCAGCTCGACCACTTGTTGAAGGAGTCGGAGCGGGAGAATGTGACCGTTCGAGCGATCCCGTTTGCGGCCGGAGGTTTCCCGAAGGCCAGTGTCGCGGCGCAGTACGTATACGGTCGCGTACCGCAGCTCGATACCGTCCATACGGACACCGCGAGCGGTGCCGAATTCTTGGATGCGGAGACGCCGTTGGCGAACTGGCGGGCCATCATGGATCGCACGGAAGAACTGTCCCTCGATCCGGAAGGTTCGAGGGACTTCATTTGCGGGATTGCGAAGCAGGTATGAAAGGTTTGAGAACCGTGGAAATTCAGTGGCGTAAATCCTCTAGGTCCTCGGATGACGCGGACTCCCATTGCCTGGAACTTGCTCAGCGCGGAGGCGAGGTTCTGTTGCGTGAGAGCGACAATCCCGATGTGGTCATCCGTACGAGTCGCGCCAAGCTCCGGGCCTTCCTTGACGGTGCGAAGGCCGGTGAGTTCGACCACCTGGCCTGACTTCGACGCGATGACGCTTCGGGCGGCTCCTGTCCCTGTGGGCGGGGGTCGCCCCGTTGTGTGTGGCTGGCTGGGGTCTGGTGGAGCCGTATGTGCACGCGCGCTCCCGCCTCACTCGTTAGACGTCAAACACTTGAAGCGGTGCCGTCTAACGCGCTAGCTTCCGTGGGTCGCTTGCCGACGGGTCGCCGCGGCCGTAATTCCCCGACGGCTCCAGCCAGTTGGGGGCTCGGTCATGGTTGCCCCTACTTGCGCTCACCACGCCGGTGGTGGGCAGGGGGCGGCGCGAGACTGCATCGGGAGGCCTTCATGTACGACTCGGGGCACACTGCCGTTTCCCCCGCACGCCTGTTCCGGTGCGAGCGTGTTGTCCACTGGCACCTGGCGGACACCGCGGCCGACGAGGTGACGGACGTGTCGCAGCACACGGTCGCCGAGCCCGCCGAGGCGGTCCGGAGCATCCGCCGGGCTGTCCGCGACCTTGCCTGCGTACTGCCGCCCGCCGAGCGTGACCAGGCGTTGAACTGGGTGGACGGGGGCGGGTGGATCGGCGCGCTCGGCGCGCTGTACCGGGGCGAGTCCTGTGGCTTCTCGCTGAACCATCGCGGACGCCGGATCGAGTGGACCGTGCATCCGTACCTCGGATTCCGGGTGGATACCGGGGATCTCCTGCCTGTCGTCCGGCCTCATGGATGAGCCGACGTCCTGCTGAGTGGCAGCCCGGCCTGGAGTAGGCCCTGCGCGGGCTACGGGGCCTTGCGCACCGGGGTTGTCGCGACGCGCACGCGCGCCGGGGTGCGACTCCGGTGGCCGATGCGGTCGGCGGACGGATGCGGCAGATGCCGGTGGCCGACGCCTGGTGCCGCATCGAGCGACGTTCGCCCTCAACTGGTGCCGCCCCCGCCCACTACCGGGAGCAGGGCAGCGTGATCCGCCGCTGGATCATCTGGCGGAACAAGCACGCTGCCGACGAACGCCTCGGCCCAATCGCCCCCGCGGCGAACGACGCCTGACGCGGCCCTGGAGGGCCCGTCTCGCTGGTGTGGCCGGGCCGCGAGCGAGACAGTGTGGAAACTCTTGTTTCCATTTGGCGATTCGGAAACTATAGTTGTCGCATGGCAGTCTCTGAGATCACCCCGGAAGAGCAGGCGGAACTCGACAAGGCGCTGTACGACGCCCTGAATCCGCTGGCCTCGGCGATTCGCTCCCAACAGACCGGGCTGTCCGTGGACCGTATGTGGGAAGCGGATCCCGCCGAAGTGGCACTGTCCGTCCTGGCCGCCTGGAAGGTGATGGATGCCGAGGTCAGGCGGTTGACCGCGCACGCGGCAGCAACCGCTGGCTCCTACGGCGCCAGTTACGAGCAGATGGGGGCTGTCTGGGGCATCACCCGGCAGGGTGCCCGTAAGAAATGGCCCGACGCCCTCAGCCGCTCAGCGCCCGCGACAGCGGGCAGGAGCACGCTCGCGCTCTTCGGGGGGACTGCCGAACTGGTGCAGGCGCCTTCCGGTGAATGGAGTTGGGCAGGCGTGGGCGCTGATGGGGCATCCGCCGCGGTCACCGATGAGATGCGCTACGCGACCGCGGAAGAAGCCGCAGCCCATGCGGGCGTTTTCCTCAAAGAACACGCCCTCGACGCGGTCGACCGTTCCTAAGGGCGGATTACGGGACAGCCCTTGGTATCAGGCAACGTTCACCCTGTTCGCGATCTCGCGGAGGAGTTCGTCGGAGGCGTGCTTGTTCCGCCAGAAGATGTAGCGGCGGATCGCACTGCCTTGATCTTCGTGGCCGGCGTGGTCGGTGCCGTCGAGGGTGAAGCAGCGCAGGGCGGTGAACTGGGCCTCGATGCGGTTGAGCCGGGAGCCGTTGGCCGGGGTGTACGCGATCTCCACATTCTGACCGCCCGCTGCCGCTCGCGGAGCAGCCGACGCATCGTCACAGGGCGAACGTTGCTCGATGCGGCACCGGTAGTGCTTCGTACGAGCGGCATCGGCGCTGGTCCGCAGATGGGACCTGGGGTTTCGACAACCGCGCCCACGTCTTCCTCGGGACTGTCAGCGTTGCTTCGATCCGGCCCCGGCTCCGTGGATGGATCAAGTATCCCAACATTCGGACGCGTCTGTCACCGTCCTTCGGGAGGAGATTTTCTCATGATTTGCGCACCTAAGGTTTCGGATGACCAGTGAGAGTTTCGATCTGACGTGGAGTAGGGATGGCATCCGACGTTGCCGCAGTGGCTGCGGAGCTCACCGTGATGGTTGCGGCAGATCACCAGGCCGCGCGCCAGGCGAACAGCGATGACCCGGCGGAGCAGTTGGCCTGGCGTCGCTTGACCGCGCAGCACGCGGATCGGCTCAGCGAGATCATGGACGCTTACGGGTGGCCGACCGCGGAACTGGTCGGTGAGGATGCGGCCCGGGCTGCGTGGCTGATCGCGCAGCACGCCGACCGGCAGCTCGACGTTCAGCGGCGCGCGCTGCGGCTGATGGAGCAGGCGGTGTCCAACGGCGCTGCCAGCCCCCGAGATCTGGCCTTTCTGCGTGATCGGACGCTTGTGAACGATGGACGGAAGCAGATCTACGGTACGCAGATCGCCGGAGTGAAGGACGGCTCGCCGGTTCCGTGGCCCTGCGAGGAACCCGAGCGCATGGACGAGCGCCGTGCAGAAGTCGGAATCCCGCCGTTCGCCGAGTACATCGCTCAGTTCCCGATCGCCTGAGGCACTCCGGCATCCGGCGGATCTCGCTCACGCCTGATCCGCCGGACAGACGCCGGCTGTTGCGGGCCAGGACGTTCATGACGCTTCGGCAGGGCGGATCCCTCCGGCTGCTGAGCCGGGGCTCGTGGCTCCCCGGCGGGTGCAGTGGAGCCGAGGTCTTGCCTCAGGTTGTCGGGTCCCAGAGCCCGTCGGCTGCACCGCGGGCGAGGTGCTCGGTGTAGACGGCGACCTTCCAGGTGATGACGGACCGGCACTCCTCCAGTGCCTGGATCTGTGCGTCGACGCGCTGTCGATGGGCGTCGAGCAGGTGCAGGCGTTCCGCTTCGTTGCCCGGTCCGCGGCGTACCAGTTCGGCGAAGTGCTTGAGGTCGGCGAGCGGCATACCGGACTCGCGGAGTTTGACGCAGATCAGCAGCCATTCGACGTCGAGGGGGGTGTAGCGCCGTCGGCCGCCCGAGGTGCGCTGGACCGGCCCGACGAGCAGGCCCTCACGTTCGTAGAAGCGCAGCGCGTGCACGCTCAGCCCGGTCCGCTCGGCCACCTCACCGATGCTCAGCGACGGCGCGGCAGCCTGGGTGGTCGTCATGCTGCTCACCCCTCGACTTGATCTAGACCTCGCTCTAGATCGTAGCGTCCGCGGCATGACCATTACTGATCAGCAGCCGCTCGGCTCGCCCTTCTCCGCCTCCACCACCGCCGAGGACATCGTGGCCGGCCTCGATCTCTCCGGAAGGACTGCCGTGGTCACCGGCGGCTACTCCGGGCTCGGCCTGGCGACCACCCGCGCGCTGGCGGTCGCCGGAGTCCGGGTTGTCGTGCCCGCCCGCCGCCCCGACGTTGCCCGTGATGCCCTGAAGGAGGTGAAGAACTGCGAGGTCATCCCCATGGACCTGACCGACCTCGCCAGTGTCCGCTCGGCCGCCGCGCACCTGAGCGACCGTCTCGACCGGCTCGATGTCCTGATGGCTGTCGCCGGGGTGATGGCCACCCCGGAGAGGCGCATCGGGCCCGGCTGGGAAGGCCAGCTCACCGCCAACCACTTCGGGCACTTCACCCTCGCCTGCGAGCTCTATCCGCTCCTGGCCGCCGCGGACGGCGCGCGCGTCGTCGTCAACAGCTCCGCCGGACACACTCTGACCGGCATCCGCTGGCATGACCCGCATTTCCATACCGGCTACGACAAGTGGCTGGCCTACGGCCAGGCCAAGACCGCCAACGCCCTGTTCGCCGTGCACCTCGACACCGTCGGGCAAGGCGACGGTGTCCGGGCCTTCGCCCTCCATCCTGGCAGAATCATCACCGGCCTCCAGCGCGAGATGGCCTTGCAGGAACAGATCGAGCGCGGCTGGGTGGACGAGCACGGCAACGTCATCGGCGAGGGCTTCAAGACCTCCTCTCAGGGCGCCGCCACCGGCCTGTGGGCCTCCACCTCGCCGCTCCTCGATACCCGGGGCGGCCTCTACCTGGAGGACTGCGACATCGCGCGCGTCTCCGCTCCCGGCACCCCCATGGACGACGGCGGAGTCCGCGCCTACGCCATCGATCCCGACGAGGCGGCCCGGCTCTGGTCGATGTCTCTCGCCGCAACCGGCGCCACGCCGATCAACCGATGAACCCGCGCTCTGCCATCTGCCCTGCTGCCCGCTGCTGCGGCGGGCCGCGGGGTGCGGACCGTCCCCGGGCCGGTCACGGCCGCGCCGGACAGAGACGTCCGGCCCTCGTCCGGACCCCGGTTCCCCGCAGCCGCCCGAGCGGCTGGGGGAACCGGCCCCCGTCCGGTCCCTGCGCGGCCCGGCGCGCTGGTGCGCACAGGGCCGAATAGGTGCTTTCGCCCCGGGGCGACCGGGGCCACCCTCGAATGCGTTGCGTGTTCCATGGTCGGGGGCGGGCCGGAGGACGGCGATGTGTTCGGCCGTGACCGAACCATGGGGGCGCGGGAGCCGTGAGGTGAGGCCGGGAAGAAGCCCGCGCCGGGGAACGAGGGGGACGGATGTTCAGGGTGCGACTGACACCCGAGGACTTACTGGGGGTGACCTTCGCCGCCGGGCCCGCACCGTTGATGGAGCTGGTCCTGGTGGCGGCGATGGCTCAGCGGGAGGTCTCGCCGGTCTTCGGACGGTGGCGGCACACGATCCGCGCGGGCTTCCCGCGCGAGGCGCGCAGGCTGCTGGAGCTGGTCCCTCCGACGGCGACGGGCCCGATGTTCCTCGACCCGATGAGCCGCGGACTGGAGGACGGCCTCGACGCCGTGCTGTCGGCCCGCACGGACACCGTGCGCACGGAGCTGGCACGGGTGTGCCGGACGAGCCGTCCCGTCACCCCGTGGATCCGCGGACTGGCGGACCGGGACCGGGACGCCTGGCAAGAACTGGAACGGGTGCTCCGGTCCGCGCACGCGGGCTTCGTGGAACCGTCCTGGAGCCGCATCCGGTCGGGATTCGACGCCGAACGCGCCTGGCGCACACGGCAATTGGCCGAACAGGGGATACGCGCGACGCTGGCCGGTCTCGTCCCCGGCAGCCACTGGGAGGGGACGACCCTGGTCCTCGCCTGCGACAAGGAGGCCGACGTCGCCCTGAACGGGCACGGCCTGGTGCTGCTGCCGTCCGCGATGTGGGACGGGCCGCCCCTGATGGCCGTGCACGACGACTCCCCGAGCACTCTCATCTATCCGGCGCTGACTCCCCTGCCGCTGCTCCAGGCGCACGACGAGGACGATCCGCTGACCGCGTTGCTGGGGCGGACCCGGGCCGCGGCCCTCGGTTTGCTCACCCGTCAGCTCACCACCACGGACATCGCGCGGGAGCTGGACATCAGCAAGTCGTCGGCGTCCGAACACGCGAAGGCGCTCCGGGACGCGCGCCTCATCGTCACCCGGCGCGAGGGCAAGGCGGTCTGGCACTCCTGCACCCCGCTGGGGCTGGACCTGCTCGGCGGTCCGGTCCTGAGCCGATGACGCGCGTCGGCCATGGAGGCGCCGCGCTCCGTGCGGGAGCGGGTTCCTCCCGCACGGGCCGGTTCCGTGACGCACGCGGCCCCGTTCCGTCACGCGGCCCCGTTCCGTCACGTGGCCGGTTCGGTGGCGCGGCCCTGTTCCGGCTATGACGTGGACCCGACATAATCCGAGGGCTTCGCCCCCCACCGCAGACGGAGGCATCCCCGCATGAGCCCGTACACCGCGTACACCGGTTCGCGTCGTACCTTCCTGGCCGGCGCGTTCGCCGCCACCGCCACCGTTCTCCTCGGTGCCGGACAGGCCTCGGCCGGGACGCGGCAGGCCCTCACCACCCGGGACTGGATGGGCGCCCTTCCCGACGCCACCGCGCTGCAGCGCCTGACGATTCCCGGTTCGCACGACTCCGGCGCCCGGTACGGCGGGCCCTGGACCGAGTGCCAGAACACCACGATCGCCGAGCAGTTGGACAGCGGGCTGCGCTTCCTCGACGTACGGTGCCGGGTCACCGACGGCTCCTTCGCCATCCACCACGGGGCCTCGTACCAGAACCTGATGTTCGGCGACGTGCTCGGCGCCTGCTGGGACTTCCTTGCCGCCCACCCCGCCGAGACGGTGCTGATGCGGGTCAAGCAGGAGTACTCGGAGGACGGCGACGACACCTTCCGTCGCATCTTCGACGACTACCTCGACGTCCGGGGATGGCGCCCCCTCTTCCACATCGACCCGGCGCTCCCCTCGCTCGGTCAGGCGCGCGGCAGTGTGGTGCTGCTCGCCGACAACGGCGGTCTCCCCGGGGTCCGTTACGCCGACTCCGCGCTGTTCGACATCCAGGACGACTACATGGCGGAGCCGTTCGGCAAGTACCCCGAGATCGAGTCCCAGTTCCGCAAGGCGGCCCAGCAGCCGGGGAAGCTGTACATGAACTACGTCAGCACCGCCGCCCTGATGCCGCCGCGCTGGAACGCGGACCGGCTCAACCCGCAGGTGCAGTCGTTCCTCGACGGTTCCGAGGCGTCAGGCTGGACCGGCCTCGGAATCGTCCCGCTGGACTTCCCCGCCACCCGGCCGGGGCTCGTCGAATCGCTGATCCGGCACAACCCGCTGGATCGGTGAAGCGGGGCCGGGGGACCGGCGGAACGCGGGGCTGAGCGGCCCGAGCGGGTGGGGGAGGCGGACGTGATCGGTGGTCGTGCCCGGCCCGGAAGCGGTGAGGAATCCGTCGGCCGGGGCAACCGACGTTGTCCGCCCGGCAAGCGCATGCTGCCCCTCGAACCCTGGCCCCGGTGAACGAGCGCGGGTACCCAGGAGAAGTCGCATTCCTGCGTGGGAAGAGGTCCCGTGCACGCCCGAGAGAACGACAGGATGTCCACGTCCACGACCGTGTCCGCGAACGGCCGTACGCCGTCGGCCCGGCCTCTCTCGGCCGAGGAACAGGTGCCGTTCCCGGGGCTCGCCGCGCTCCAGGGCAGCGTCGGGAACGAGGTCGTCGTCCAGATGCTCCGTCTTGCGGGCCGCCTCGGGGAGGACGGCCGGCATCGGCACGACGCCGACTGCGGGCACCCGGCCGAGCGGCAGCCCCGGGTGCAGCGCTCCGCCGTCCACGGTGTTCTCCGTGGCAGCGGTAGGCCCCTTGACGAGGCCACCCGTACCGAGATGGAGGACCGGCTCGGCGCGGACTTCACCGACGTCCGTATCCACGACGACGCCGCAGCGAGGGCGTCCGCCGCCGAAGTCGGGGCCCGCGCCTACACCTCCGGCAGCCATGTGGTCATCGGCCACGGCGGGGCTGACCCGCATACCCTCGCCCACGAACTCACACACGTCATCCAGCAGCGCCGGGGCCGGGTGTCCGGCACCGACCACGGCGACGGCCTGAGCATCAGCGACCCGCACGACCGTTTCGAACGCGAGGCCGAGGCGAACGCGTCCCGTGCGATGTCACGGCCCGCCGGGCATCCGCCGGGGCGGCAGCGCGGCGGCTCCGTACGTACGGCGCCGGTCGGGGGTACCGGGGCGACCGGCCCCGCGATCCAGCGGGTACCCGTCCGGGTCGCGGCCGATTCCATCGGCTCCCGATCGGCCGGCACCCAGGCGACCGGGGAACGCGGAACCTTCCACAACCAGACGGTCGGGTACCTCTACAAGAATTCGCAGTACACAAGAAAGGAGGGGAATTACGGGCCGAACCCCGTCGCCCACTACACGTGCGGGGTCTGCGGAAAACCTGTGGAGCAGCGTGAGGCGGATCTGGACCACATCGTCTCTTGGGAAAATCTCAAGGACAAAGGATTCTCCCGGTACCAGGACGACCCGAACGTGTACCCGGTGAACAATCGTCGGCAGGAGTTGCTGATCTACAACGACCTGGAAAATCTCCAGATCGTGCATGCGGTCTGCAACAATCGGAAATCGGGGGACAAGGAACGTGCCCAGATCGTCATGGACATCGATTTCCTGACGGATCGGGGTGTGTACCGACCGGACAAGCACCTCAGCAGCCAACCCGTCGTGGCGCAGGCGACTGCGGGCGGGAAGGCGAAGCTGGCGAACGCCGCGATCGGTTCCCGCTCGCTGAACAGTCCGGCGACCGGTAGGCGGGCCAGTTTCGCGCCGGAAACGCTCATGTACGTCTACACCGAAACGCCGCACGAAATGAGAACCGGGCAGTTCAGTCCGGAGCCGGTCGCGCACTACGACTGCGCCCTGTGCGGAAATGCTGTGGAACAGCTGAATTCCGAGGTCGACCACATCGTCTCCTGGGATTCGATGGTCAGCAACCAATTTGAGAAGTATCGGGGTGATCCGGCACTTCATCCGGTGAATTCGCGCGGGCAGGAAGTAATGATGTACAACGACGTGAGGAACCTTCAGATCGTGCATGCCTGGTGCAACAACAGAAAGTCGAACAAAATGACCAACACGCAGTTCAAGATGGACGTGGAATTCCTCACCGGTACCGGTGCGCACGCCTCCGATCGCCACCTGCCGTGAACCGTCGGCGCGGGCATCGGGACGCCCGTCCCGTCCCGTCTCACAGCCCCGGCGGCGGGTGCGGGGCGCCCGGCAGCCGGATCGATGCCACCGTGCCGTACCCGGCCGCCCCGTCGTCGCCCTCGTCCGGTGCCGGTCGGCGCAGGGACACCGTTCCGCCCGCCGCCTGGACCGTGCGGGCGACGATGGACAGGCCCAGGCCCGAGCCGGGGAGCTGGCGGGCGGACGGGGAGCGCCAGAAGCGTTCGAAGACGTGGGGGAGGTCCTCGGCGGGGATGCCGGGGCCGTGGTCCCGCACGGTCAGCTCGCCGTCCCGCAGGACGACCTCGATCGTGCCGTGCGGCGGGCTGAACTTGACCGCGTTGTCCAGGACGTTGACCACCGCGCGCTCCAGCGCCGCGGGTTCGGCCCGTACGTACCACGGGGTCAGGTCGGCCCGGATGGTCAGCTCGGGGCCGCGCAGACGGGCGCGCTCCAGGGCGGTGTCCGCGATGTCGTGCAGGGCGACGACCTGGAGCGGGCCGGGCGTCGCCGCGTCGGGGCGGGCCAGTTCCTGGAGGTCGCCGATGAGCGACGCCAGTTCCGTCATCTGGGCCTTCACCGACGTCATCAGGGCCCTGCGGTCGTCGGGCGGGATGGCCCGGCCGGTGTCGTCGCTGCGGGCCAGCAACTCGATGTTGGTGCGCAACGAGGTCAGCGGGGTCCGCAGTTCGTGACCGGCGTCCGCGATCAGCTGGGCCTGGCGGTCCCGGGAGCTGGCGAGGGAGGCGGTCATGGAGTTGAACGAACGGGACAGCCGGGCGATCTCGTCCTCCCCCTCGACGGGGATGCGGACGGTCAGGTCCTCGGTGCGGGCGACGTGCTCGACCGCCTCGGTGAGTTCGTCGACGGGCCGCAGCCCCGTGCGGGCGACCCACAGTCCGGCCGCGCCCGCACCGACGACACCGATGCCGGAGACCGCCAGGAGCACCCAGGCGAGCGTGGACAGCGGGTCGTCGATCTCGCTGAGCGGGCGGGCGATGGAGACGGCGATCCGGCCGGTGGTCCCGCTCGGCAACTGGGTCACCTGCACCAGCGGGTAGGTGTAGACCCGCATCCTGGTGCCGTTCTCGGCCCTCGCCGAGTGCAGTGCGTCGGGCTCGTCCTGGTCGACCACCGCCATGTCGGCCGCGCTCACCGGGAGCGGGGACACACCGGGGGAGATGCACACCGTGCCCTGGGAGTCGAAGAGCTGGACGGTGTACTTCCCGGCGAACGGCCGCGGCGGCAGCGCCGTGGTGCCCCGGCAGTAGTCGTACAGCTTCGACAGGTAGGTCGGGTCGACCTTGGAACTGCGCAGCGAGGAGTCCAGCTGGTCCTCCAACTGCTGCCGGGTCACGAACCAGCAGGCCGCCGCGACCGCCGCGACCGCTACCGCCACCGCCGTCGTCACCAGCAGCGCGAGCCGGGTGCGCAGCGGCAGGGCGCGGAACCGGTGGACGAACGCGGTCATCCGTCGCCGCCCGCGCGGAGCGCGTAACCGACGCCGCGCACCGTGTGCACGAGGCGCGGTTCACCGCCCGCCTCCGTCTTGCGGCGCAGGTACATCACGTACACGTCCAGAGAGTTGGAGCTCGGTTCGAAGTCGAAGCCCCAGACGGCCTTGAGGATCTGTTCGCGGGTCAGGACCTGGCGCGGGTGCGCCAGGAACATCTCCAGCAGGGTGAACTCGGTGCGGGTGAGTTCGACCCGGCGGCTGCCCCGGGTGACCTCGCGGGTGGCGAGGTCCATCCGCAGGTCGGCGAAGGCGAGCACGTTGTCGTCACCGGTGAGTGTGTCGGCCGTCGCGGACGCGTACGAGCTGCGGCGCAGCAGGGCCCGGATGCGGGCGAAGAGCTCGTCCAGTTCGAACGGTTTGACCAGGTAGTCGTCGGCTCCCGCGTCGAGCCCGGTGACCCGGTCGCCGACGGTGTCGCGGGCGGTGAGCATCAGGATGGGGGTGGTGGTCCCGGCGGAGCGGAGCCTGCGGGCCGCCGTCAGGCCGTCCATCCGGGGCATCTGGATGTCGAGGACGATGAGGTCGGGCGCGTACGACTCGGCCCGGGCGAGGGCGTCGAGGCCGTCGACGGCGACCTCGGTGCCGTATCCCTCGAACGCGAGGCTGCGTTGCAGCGCCTCGCGCACGGCGGGTTCGTCGTCGACGATCAGGATGCGCTGCGGATCGTCTTCGGCGGGGCTCATCGCTCTTCGTCCTCTTCTTCTCGTTCTCTTGTTCCGTACGGGTACCCGGCCGCGGGGGCGGGACACGGCGGGCGCGTCGTGCGGGCGGTCCCGAGCGGCTCGGGGCCTGCCCGCACGCGACGCTCCCCATGTTCCCAGCCTCGCACGCCCGGGGCTCGGGGCACGGGGGTGCGAGGCGACGGCCGTACGGAGAACCGCGGTCGGTGGGGTGATGGCCGGACGGGACGGGGTGATGAGACGGGCCGGTGGGGTGATGGCCGGACGGGACGGGGTGATGAGACGGGCCGGTGGGGTGATGGCCGGACGGTTCGGTGGGCCGGTTCGGTGGGCCGGGGTGCGAGTGGTTCGCGTCCGCGCTGTTGCCGGTGCGCGTGACGAGTCGTCGCCGGGGGCCGGCTACGAGCCGTTGCCCGACCGCAGGGAGTCGAGGTCGGCCTTGAGCGTGTTCACCGGGATGGCGAAGCCCAGACCCACGCTGCCCGCGTCGCCGCTGCCCGAGCCGTTGGACGAACTCGCCGAGTACATGGCGGAGTTGATGCCGATGATCTCGCCGTTCATGTTGATCAGCGCGCCGCCGGAGTTGCCCGGGTTGAGGGAGGCGTCGGTCTGGATGGCCTTGTAGGTGGTGGTGGAGTCCCCGGTGTCGCCGTTGAACTGCCGGCCGCCGAACTCGAACGGCCACTGCTCCCCGAACCCGCCCTGGCCCTGCCCCTGGCTCCGGCCCTGCCCGTTGTCGCTGTCCTTGGCGACCGTGACGTCGCGGTCGAGGGCCGAGACGATGCCGCTGGTGACGGTGCCGGTGAGTCCTTCGGGGGAGCCGATCGCCACGACCTGGTCGCCGACCGCGATGGCCGAGGAGTCGCCCAGCGTGGCCGTCTTCAGTCCGCTCGCGCCCTGGAGCTTGATGAGCGCGAGGTCCTTGTCGGCGTCGGTGCCGACGACCTCCGCGGAGTACGTCTTGCCCGTGCTGAGCGTCACCTTGATCGACGAGGCGCCGGAGATGACGTGGTTGTTGGTGACGATCTCGCCGTCGGAGGTGATGACGACGCCGGAGCCGGTGGACTCGCCCGCGTTCGAGGCGGCCTTGATCTCGACGATCATCGGCGAGACGGCCTTGGCGACACCGGCGACGGTGCCCTTGCTGCTCTGCGAGACCGTGGTGCCGGAGACGACGCCGCCGCCCACGGTGCCGGTGTCGCCGCGGGTCAGCTCGCCGACGAGAGCGGCGGTGCCGCCGCCGACCAGCGCCGCCGCGATCGCCACGGCCGCCAGCAGGGCCACCGGGCGGCGGGGCCGACGGCCGCGCGGTGCGGCCGGCTCGTCGGGCTCGTGGGGCGTGGGCAGGTAGGAGGGCGGTGGCGGGTACGACGCGTCACCGTTGCCGTACGAGGGGTACATCGGGTACTCGCCGCTCGGGCGCTGGCTCTCTGTCATGTCCAAAAGCGTCGCTGTCGAAGATGAGAGAAGCCTGAGCGCGCCCTGAGAAGCCCGGCAGAAGCTCGTATGTCCTGTATAAGCGCCGGACGGGCATCGGAGGCCGTGCGGCACCGTCACGGTCCCGGGGCTCACGCCCCGAGGCTTACGTGTCCGGGGCTCACGCCCCGAGGGCGGGCTCTCCGCAGCCGCACGAGCGCCGGACCACCAGCGCCGAGGGGAACTGCTTCAGCCGCTCCCGCCGCGACCCCGACACCCGCAACGAGTCGTCGAGCACCAGGTCCACGGCGGCCCGTGCCATCGCCGGGCGGTCCGAGGAGACCGTGGTCAGCGGCGGATCGGTCAGACCGGCTTCCTTCACGTCGTCGAATCCCGCCACCGCGAGCTCCCCGGGCACGTCGATCCGCAGCTCGCGGGCGGCCCGCAGCACCCCGATGGCCTGGTCGTCCGTGGAACAGAAGATCGCCGGCGGCCTGTCCGGTCCCGCGAGCAGCTTCAGCGCCACCTGATAGGCGTCGTAACGGTTGTACGGGGCCTGGAAGAGGCGGCCCTCCGTGGAGCGCCCCGACTCGTGCATCGCGCGGCGCCAGCCCTCGATGTGGTCGGCGACCGGGTCACCGACCACCGGGGTCGATTCCACACCGCCGAAGCAGGCCACGTACGCGTTGCCGTGCTCCAGCAGGTGCCGGGTGGCGAGCTGGGCGCCGCCGACGTCGTCCGTGACGACCGCGACGTCCTCGATCGCCTCCGGCCGCTCGTGCAGCAGCACCACTCGCGCGTCCCATGCCTCGATCTCGGCCGCGGCCCGCTCGCTGGGGCCCTGGCTGACCAGGATCAGACCGGAGACCCGCATGCCGAGGAAGGCCCGCAGATAGTGGACCTCGCGCTCGTCGCGGTAGTCGGAGTTGCCGACGAGCACCATTTTTCCGCGCTCGGCGGCGGCCTGTTCCACCGCGTGCGCCATTTCCGCGAAGAACGGCTGCCGGGCGTCCGGAACGATCATTCCTATGAGGTCGGTCCGGCGCGAGGCCATCGCCTGGGCAACCCGGTCGGGCCGATAGCCCAGTTCCTTGATCGCGGCGAGTACCCGCTCGCGCGTGGCCGGGGCGACCGGCCTCGGTCCGTTGTTGATGACATAGCTGACCACCGCGGTCGACGTACCCGCCAGTCTCGCCACATCGTCCCGCGTCACCTTGGCCACGCGCGGCAGTCTACGCGGATCGACCCACCGAGAGGCAGGCCGTACCAGGGCTCGTTCCGCGTACCCGGCCGTCGCGGGCTACTCCGAACGGGTAACGGACCCGGTGGCCGCCCCCGCCGCGCTCCGGGCACCGGTCCGCTCCCCGGCCTTCCCGGCGGCGCGTTCCGCCGTCTCGGCCCTCTCCGTTCTCTCGGCCCTTTCCGTCTTCTCCGCTCTTTCCGCCTTCTCCGCCTTCTCCGGTACGACGAAGCGGTAGCCGACGTTGCGGACCGTGCCGATCAGCGACTCGTGCTCGGGGCCGAGCTTGGCGCGCAGCCGCCGTACATGGACGTCGACCGTCCGGGTGCCGCCGAAATAGTCGTAGCCCCAGACCTCCTGGAGGAGCTGGGCGCGGGTGAACACCCGGCCCGGATGCTGGGCCAGATATTTGAGCAGTTCGAATTCCTTGAAGGTGAGGTCCAGGACCCGGCCCTTCAGTTTCGCGCTGTACGTCGCCTCGTCGACCGACAGATCGCCGTTGCGGATCTCCATCGGGGAGTCGTCGGACGTCAACTGCTGCCTGCCGGTCGCCAGCCGCAGCCGGGCCTCGACCTCGGCCGGTCCTGCCGAGTCCAGCAGCACGTCGTCGATGCCCCAGTCGGCGGTGACGGCCGCGAGTCCGCCCTCGGTCACGACGAGGAGCAGCGGGCAGCCCGGCCCGGTGGACCGCAGGAGCTGGCACAGCGACCGTACCTGCGGCAGATCGCGGCGGCCGTCGACAAGGATGACGTCGGCACCCGGGGTGTCGACGAGCGCCGGGCCCTCGGCGGGTGCCACCCGCACGCTGTGCAACAGGAGGCCGAGGGCGGGAAGCACCTCCGTCGACGGCTGGAGCGCATTCGTCAGGAGCAGCAGTGAACTCATCGACGCCCACCTGCCCGGGTCGTCGGTCGATGATCATGCACGGTTCGCTCGCCCATTACGTCGGTCCTCCTCGTTCCCTGCGAGAGGGGCACTCCCGGGCCCGGCCCGGGGGAGTATGCGGCACTTCTTCGATTGTTTGCGCGGGGTCCTGCTTCTGCCTGGTCCGGGTCCTGATCCTGGTGCGGTCTTTACAGGGGCCGACCCCGTTTCCGAGGCCGCTGAGCTTGTGGAAACGTCGCCGTAACAACGCCGGAAAAGCGCAAAAGGACCCGGGGGCTGCTCTGCCCGGATCCTCTTCCCAGCAGAATAGCCCACATGAGTTCTGTGTCCGAGGGACGATTTCCCGATTCCGCTGTTCCCTTGCTCACGCCCGGTTCTCCGCCCCTGTCCGGTCCGGGGCCGGGGTCCGGTTCCTCGCGCGCCTCCCTGCTGACCGACGACGCTGTCCGGATCGAGGCGGCGCACGAACCGCGCACGGCGGCGGACGGCGCGGCGGTGGACAGTGGTGTGGCGGACGGTACGGCGATCGTGATCGCGCACGGCTTCACCGGTTCGCTCGACCGGCCCGCGCTGCGGCGTGCGGCAGGCGTGCTGGGGCGGCACGCGGCCGTGATCACCTTTTCGTTCCGGGGACACGGCGGGTCCGGCGGCCGGTCGACGGTGGGCGATCGCGAGGTGCTGGACCTGGCCGCCGCGGTGCGGTGGGCGCGGGTGCTGGGGTATCGCCGGGTGGTGACCGTCGGGTTCTCGATGGGCGGCTCCGTGGTGCTGCGGAACGGGGCACTGCATGCCGCGGGAGCGGGCGACGGGGGAGCGGAGGGCGGAGCCGCGGCGCACGCGGACGCGGTGGTGGCGGTGAGTTCCCCCGCCCGCTGGTACTACCGGGGCACGGCCCCGATGCGCCGCCTGCACTGGATGGTCACCCGGCCCACCGGGCGGTTGGTCGGGCGTTACGGATTCGGCACCCGCATCGACCGGGACGACTGGAACCCCGTGCCGCTCGCGCCGTTCGAGGCGGCCGGGCTGATCGCCCCGGTCCCGCTGCTGATCGTGCACGGGGACCGGGACCCGTACTTCCCGCTGGACCATCCGCGGATGCTGGCCGAAGCGGCGGGCGACGGTGCCGAACTGTGGCTGGAGCACGGCATGGGCCATGCCGAGAACGCCGCCGACGAGGACCTGCTCACCCGCATCGGGGGCTGGGCGGTGCGGTGATTCATGATGGGCAGCTGACGCGAGACGAGAGGAGCGCCGCCATGCCTGTGGGAACGATTCGCTACTGGGCCGCCGCCAAGGCAGCAGCCGGGATCGCGGAGGAGCCGTACACGGCCGCGACCCTGGCCGAGGCCCTCGACGCGGTGCGCGAGCGGCACCCCGGCGAGCTCACCCGAGTGCTGCGGAGGTGCTCGTTCCTCATCGACGGAGACCCCGTGGGGGGTCGTGGGCATGAGACCGTACGCCTTGCCGAGGGCGGCACGGTCGAGGTGCTCCCGCCGTTCGCAGGAGGGTGAACCCCAGAACATGAGCAGCAACGATCAGCAGCATCCGTACGGCCGGACCCCGGGCGAGGGGTACGGGCAGGGGTACGGGCCGGGGTACGACGCCCCGTCGCACGGCCAGGAGCCCCAGCAGGCGCAGCCCTACGGCCGGCAGCCCCAGCCCCAGCCGTACGGAAACCAGCAGCCGTACGGAAACCAGCAGGTGCACGGAGACCAGTCGTACGGGAACCAGCCGTACGGACAGCCGCAGCCCCAGGCGCACGGAAACCAGCAGGCGTACGGAGACCAGTCGTACGGGAGCCGGCTGCCGTACGACGCCGGGGCCCTCGGCGCCCACGGACAGCAGGCTTACGGCGGTCAGTCCTACGGTGCCCCGACGCCCGGCCCGTACGGCCGGGACCGGGCCCCTGCGGCGAACGCCGGGCAGGCGTGGCCGATGGGGCAGGCGCAGACGTACGAGCCCGCCGAACCGTCCGGCCCCGGACACGGGCAGGGCCCCCACGACCCCGAGGTCGCCCAGACCTGGGAGGGCCAGACCTGGGACACCCAGTACCAGCCGGTCCTTCGACGGCCCGCCGGACAGGGCGACCAGAGCGATCAGGGCGATCAGGGCGCGGTGGCCGGGCCGGTACCGGTACCGGGGGCCGTTCCTGCCGCCGCCGAGACCGCGTACCTGCCGCCGTACGTCCAGCCGCACCCGCCGGGTGCCACCGGTTCCCACCCGCTGCCCCCCGAGGTCCCGGCGGGACCCGCCGGGACGGCGCCCACCGGGTTGGCGTCCACCGGATCGGTGGCGTCGTCCGGCGTGTCCCCGGCCGTCCCCGCGCCCTCGCCGGACACCGACGGATACGGCGCGCCCACCACCCTGGGCAACAGCCGCGTCACCGATGCCCAGCGCGCCCGCGCCGAGGGCCGTTCGCCGATCATCCCGCCGGGCATCCAGCCCGCGGGCATCACCGCCGTACTCGGGCTGCTGCTCGCCCTCGGCGCCTCGGTCGGCCCGTACGCCCTGCTCGTACCGGTGGTGCTGCTCCAGGCCGTGACCGCGGCCGGATGGTTCAGGCTGAACGGCATGTGGCCCGCCCGGCAGGGCATCGCGCTCGCGTTCGCCGGTGGGCTCGTCGCCGATGTCGCGCTGCTCGCCGCCGGCCGGGAGAACGGCCCGGCCGCGCTGCTCGGCGCCCTCGGCGTGTGGGTGCTGCTCACCGTGGTCCTCCAGCTCCGCAGCCGCGCGGACGCGGACGAGCGGATGTACGGGCTGATGGCCACCGTCGTCTCGGCCGCCCTCTCGGTCCTGGCCGCCGGGCATCTCGCGGCGGTGCCGGACGCGGTGACGGTGGGCGGGGTGGCGGTCGCGGCTGCCGCGGTCGTCCGCGCGCTGCCGTTGCCGGGGCCGGTGTCGGTCGTGGTGGCGCTGCTCGCCGCCACGGGCGCCGGGGCCGGGGCCGGGGCGCTCACCGACCTCGGAGCGCAGGGAGCGCTGCTGGGCCTGGGAGCGGGCGTGTGCGCGTTGATCGGGCTGCGGGCCGCGAGCTACGACTATCCCTCGCGGTTCGTCCACATGACGGCCGGTGTGGCGCTGCCGCTGACCGCCGCGGCCCCCGCCGTCTACCTGATCGGCCGTCTGCTTTCCCGCGGTTGAGCCGATCGGCGGTCAGCCGCCTGCCCGGTACTTCTCCAGGTCCCCGATCGGGGAGGCGGGGTACCAGGTGCACCAGTGAGGGGCGGGGCTGCGGTCGGGGGCGGGGTGCCGGGGTGGGAACGGGCGTGGTGGAAGTGGACCAGGGTGTCCCCGGCACGCCCCGGGACTCCCGTCTTTCCGGGATGTCCGCCTTTCCGGGACTCCCACCCTTCCGGGACGTCCGCCTTCGGGAACCGGAATCGGGAACCGAAAGGGGCGTCCGCTCGTCGATCAACCAGGGTGGGCCGCGTGCACAGCGGACGCGCGGGCGCCGTGTTCCGGTTGGGGCTCCGGCCGGACGGCAGGGGGGGGAAGAACGGGCATGCGCGCACTGCGGGTACTCCTGGTCGTCGTGGTGGTTCTCGGCGGGCTGTTCGTCGCCGTCGACCGGGCGGCGGTGTACTTCGCCGAGTCGGAGGTCGAGGGGCGGATCCGGGTCGAGGGCGCCTCGATCGGCTCCACGGACGTCTCCATCAAGGGTTTCCCGTTCCTGACCCAGCTCGCCGGTTCGCAGGTCGACGAGGTCGATGTCGAGCTCAGCGGCATCGAGACCGAGGCGGGCGGTCGCAGGCTCCGGATCAGCCGGATGAACGCCGCGCTGCACGAGATCAGGCTGACCAGCGGCTATACCGGCGCCACCGCGGCCCGCGCCGACGGCACCGCCGTCATCTCGTACGAGGACCTGACCAAGGCGGCGAGCGACGGGGTCGCCGTCGAGTACGGCGGCAACGGCAAGGTGAAGGTGACCGGGACCGTCGACGTCCTCGGGCAGCCGATCTCGCGCAGCGTGCTCTCCACCGTCACCCTGGTCGGCGGCCACACGCTCAAGGTGCACGCCGACAAGGTGCCGGGCGGGGGCATACCCGGGCTGGAGGGCCTGGTGCGCCGGAAGACCGACTTCCAACAGGAGGTCGGTGGCCTGCCCAGCGGGCTGAAGCTGCAGAAGATCCAGCCGACCGCCGAGGGCGTGGAGATCGCGGTGACGGGAACGGACGTAGAGCTCGCCGGCTGAGAGCCCTCTCGGAGAATCCCGGCCGGACAAGTCCCGGCCGTACAGTCCCGGCCGGTGAGTCCTGGTCGGAGAGTTCAGGCCGGTGAGTCCTGTCGGGCCGCTTCGCGGGGCTCACGGAGGCCGGGTCCGGCGTCCCGGCCCACCCTGCCGATCACATGTTGAGACGTTCGTGTCCGCTCCGCAGATGAGAGGCGTGCGCCGAGGCGACGCGAGCGGCGCGCGGGGCGCCGGGGCCCCCTCGTCATCCCATATCGCGGACGAAAGCATCTCAATATACGACACGACGGTGACACGGCCGTCCGCACGTCCCTACGATCGGTCCCATGCAGTGCTCCATTGGCGGTCTCCCTCAGCGGGGACGGGCGGATCTCACGAAGCGGCGGGCAGTGGACCTGTGCCGCGTCGCCGCCATGCTCTGTCGCACTGTCTGAGCGGGAGCCCTTCGGTACCCCGCGCCTTCCCGGCCCTTCGACCGGTTTCAGGGCCCCTGTCCCATCGCCTTTGCACGTGCGCCGCACCCTGCGCCGCCGTACATCCGCAGCACGCACCTCTCGCATCATCTCGCCGCAGACTGCCCCGGAGGAGAACAGAATGAGCCGCAGCGACGTCCTGGTAGACGCCGACTGGGTCGAGGCCCACCTCGATGACCCGAAGGTCGCTCTCGTCGAGGTCGACGAGGACACCTCGGCGTACGAGAAGAACCACATCCGGAACGCGATCCGGATCGACTGGACCAAGGACCTCCAGGACCCGGTACGCCGTGACTTCATCGACCGGGCCGGCTTCGAGAAGCTGCTGTCCGAGAAGGGCATCGGCAACGACACCACCGTCGTCCTCTACGGCGGCAACAACAACTGGTTCGCGTCCTACGCGTTCTGGTACTTCAAGCTCTACGGCCACCAGGACGTCCGGCTGCTCGACGGCGGCCGCAAGAAGTGGGAGCTCGACTCCCGCGACCTGGTCGACGGCGACCAGATCCCGTCCCGCCCGGCCACCGAGTACAAGGCCCAGCCGCAGGACGAGACGATCCGCGCCTACCGCGACGACGTCGTGAACGCGATCGGCAACCAGAACCTCGTCGACGTGCGTTCGCCCGACGAGTTCAGCGGCAAGCTGCTCGCCCCGGCGCACCTCCCGCAGGAGCAGTCCCAGCGCCCCGGCCACGTGCCGAGCGCCCGCAACATCCCGTGGTCCAAGAACGCCAACGACGACGGCACCTTCAAGTCGGATGAGGAGCTCAAGGCCCTCTACGAGGCGGAGCAGGTCGACCTGTCGAAGGACACCATCGCCTACTGCCGCATCGGCGAGCGTTCCGCGCTCACCTGGTTCGTGCTGCACGAGCTCCTCGGCCAGGAGAACGTCAAGAACTACGACGGTTCGTGGACCGAGTACGGCTCCCTCGTGGGTGTGCCGATCGAGCTCGGCGCCGCCAAGTAGTCGCGAGACTCCGCACGACCCGGAACAGCACCACCCCCGACGCAGAAGGACAGAAGACCATGTGTGGAGCAAAGGCCGGCGGCCCCGACGCCTCGACGATCAAGCCCGGTGAGACGACCATCCAGGGCAGCGTGACCCGTGACGGCGAGCCCGTCACCGGATACGTGCGCCTGCTGGACTCGACCGGCGAATTCACCGCGGAGGTTCCGACCTCGGCGACCGGGCAGTTCCGCTTCTACGCGGCCGAGGGCACGTGGACGGTGCGCGCCCTGGTTCCGGGTGGCAGCGCCGATCGCACGGTCGTGGCGAGCACCGGTGGCCTCTCCGAGGTCGCCATCGCCGTCTGAGACACGGACGGACGACGCACGCGGCCGGGGCCGACCCGGCGAAACGCACCGTACCGGCCGAACGGCCGTACGTACCGGCCGAAGGGCCGTACCCCAGGGGTTGGACGCTTCTGGCACGGGTACGGCCCTTCGAGCCGTTCGCGCGGGCGGGAATCGGGCCTACGCTGGAGGCATGTACGCCCGACGCCGTCGCGGCTATTTCCTGATGATGGGCGTGTGCATCGTCCTCTTCGTCTCGGCCTGGGCCTTTGTGAGGCTGTGGTCGATGCCCGCCGCGATAGCGATGTGCGTCGTGGCGATGGTCATCCCGCCCGTCGCGGCCATGGTCGCCAATCGACGGGGGCCGGAGGACCGCTGGTGGGACGATCCGTCCGGCGACCCGCAGTCGGACGAGTGGTGGGACGAACTCGACGGCAAGAAGCGGCACTGAGGCGCCGGAGGAGCCGGGCCGGACCGCGGTGGCGACCGTCGGGCAGGTGGCGGCCGTCGGTCAGGTGCGGTCGGTCCATCCGGTTCGGTGAGGCCGAGGGCCCCGGGCACACGTCAGTAGACGAGGGCCTGCACGTCGTCGGCCATGATCTCGCTGACGAACACCTGGGCTCCCGCGATCCGCACGCCCTCCAGGACGTCCTGCTCGGTGATGTCGCGGCGGGCCGCGCACTGCGTGCAGAGGGTGATCAGACCGGCCGCCCGGATCGAATCGATAAGGTCCGGCAGCGGCGCCGCGTGCGGCAGTTCGAACTCCGCGGCACGACCCGGCAGCGCGAACCACGAGGACTCCCCGGTCAGCCAGAGCGAGACCTCCACCCCGCTGGCGACGGCGACCGCTGCCACCGTGAACGCCTGCGAGCAGCGCTCGGGCGAGTCGGCACCGGCAGTCACCTTGATCACGAGCTTCTTCGACATGGCTCGAACTGTAATCGCCGGACGGGCCGGACGGGCCGGACCTCCGGGCCGCCGCCCGCCCACCGGCGGGGCACGCGCGGCGCGCACGCGTTCACTGCGGTCGCCGGTCGCCGGTCGCCGGTCGCCGGTCGCCCGGGACCCTCCGTCCGTCCCGGGCCGTCGCCGCCCGCCTCCGGCTGCCGCGGGCGGCCCCGCCGCACAATCCCCCCGCCGCACAAGCCCCGGACCGGCGCGCCGAGGGCCAACCCATTAGGCTGGAGCCCGGCGCCGTACCGCTGCCACACCGCTCGCTCCAAGGAGTTCTCGTGCTTGAGGCTTTCTTCTCCGCCCTGCTGGTCCTGGTCTGCGTCGGCGTTCTCGCCTTCGCCGGCTTGACCGTGAAGAAGCTGTACCAGGGCCAGCGCTGACCGCCACGGCATCTGCGAAATCCGCGAACCACCCGCCCCCTCCCTCACAGATCGACTGAGCCGCTCATGATCGAGATCCCGTCCGACCTCAATCCGGACCTCGTCCCGCTGGCCTTCCTCCTCGGCAACTGGGCGGGCGCGGGCGTCTCCGACTTCCCCGGCGCCGAGAAGTGCAACTTCGGCCAGGAGGTCTCCTTCCGTCACGACGGGCGGGACTTCCTGGAGTACACCTCGCACACCTGGGTGCTGGACTCCGAGGGCGCGAAGGTAAGGCCGCTGGAGTCCGAGACCGGCTACTGGCGCATCGACAAGGACCGCAAGGTCGAGGTCGTCATGGTTCGCGACCAGGGCGTCATCGAGATCTGGTACGGCGAGCTGGCCGATCAGAAGCCCCAGATCGACCTGGTGACCGACGCGGTGGCGCGGACCGCGGCGTCCGGCCCGTACAGCGGGGGCAAGCGGCTCTACGGCTACGTGAACAGCGACCTGATGTGGGTCGGCGAGAAGGCCACCCCCGAGGTGGAACTGCGCCCGTACATGTCGGCCCACCTGAAGAAGGTCGTCACCCCCGAAGAGGTCGAGGCGATGGCGAAGAGTCTCGGCGACCTGCCGGACGACGGCATCGCCTTCTTCAAGTAGCCCGCGTCCGACGTCGGCCCGCACCCGGTCATCGCGGCCCGCACCCCGGTCATCCGGCCCGGGGCATCCGGTCATGTGGTCAGGGGCATCCGGCCCGTCCGGCGGATCGTTCGTGCGGCCCGTCCGGCGGTCTTCCCGTTCGACGGAGGGCAAGTGGTCCGCCCGGACCTACACTGAGCGTGTGGTGAGCACCGACTGGAAGACCGATCTCCGGAAGCGCGGCTACCGGCTGACGCCGCAACGGCAGCTTGTCCTGGAGGCCGTCGACACACTCGAACACGCGACGCCCGACGACATCCTCTCCGAGGTGCGCAGGACGGCGTCCGGGGTGAACATCTCCACCGTCTACCGGACGCTGGAACTCCTGGAGGAGCTGGGGCTGGTCAGCCATGCCCACCTCGGGCACGGGGCGCCGACGTACCACCTGGCCGATCGCCACCACCACATCCACCTGGTCTGCCGTGACTGCACGAACGTCATCGAGGCCGATGTCGCCGTCGTCGCCGACTTCACCGCGAAGCTCCGCGACGATTTCGGGTTCGACACCGACATGAAGCACTTCGCGATCTTCGGCCGATGTGCCGACTGCACGGCGAAAGCCGCTTCCGGGAACGTGGGCCGGACGGAGTCCGACGGCACGGCACCGGAGGGCGGCGCGGCCGGTTCCACGGCGTAGAGGCGCGACGGACCGTCTCCGGGCGGACGGGCCACGCCCCGGCGCCCATGCTTCCGGCGCCCATGCTTCCGGCGCCCCGGAATCGCAGGCACCGGTCCGCCCTGTCCGCTCCCGGTCGAAGGCCATCCGACGGGCCCCGAGCCGCGTCGTACGCTGGTCGCATGAAGAGCCCCCTGCTGTCCCTGCCCGGCGCCGTCCCCGCCGAGGGCCGCGACGAAGGTGTCGCCGCGCACTACGGCGACCTGTTCCGCGAGCAGCGCGCCCTCGCCGACGGTTCCGGCCTCGTCGACCTCTCGCACCGCGCCGTCGTCACCGTCACCGGCGACGACCGGCTTGCCTGGCTGCACCTGCTGCTCACCCAGCACGTCAGCGAACTCGCCCCGGGGCAGGCCACCGAGGCGCTGATCCTCACCTCGCACGGGCACGTCGAGCACGCCCTCTACCTCGTCGACGACGGCAGGACCGTGTGGATGCACGCCGAGCCGGGCACGCAGGACGACCTGGTCGCCTACCTGGAGTCCATGAAGTTCTTCTACCGGGTCGAGGTCGCCGACCGCACGGAGGACTTCGCGGTGGTGCACCTGCCCGCCGGTTCCATCGCCGAGGCCCCGGAAGGGGTGACGGTACGGGAGACGGCGTACGGCCGGGACCTCTTCCTGCCCCGCGCCGACCTGGAGAAGTACGCGGCAGGGCACGGCCCCCTGGCCGGTGTCCTGGCGTACGAGGCGCTGCGCGTCGAGTCCCACCGCCCGCGCCTCGGTTTCGAGACCGACCACCGCACCATTCCGCACGAGGTGGGCTGGATCGGCACCGCCGTCCACCTCCAGAAGGGCTGCTACCGGGGGCAGGAGACCGTGGCGCGGGTGCAGAACCTGGGCAAGCCGCCGCGGCGACTGGTCTTCCTGCACCTCGACGGCAGCGAGGTCGTGCTGCCCGGACACGGCACCCCGGTACGGCTCGCCGCCGATGGTGCCGAGGGCCGGCAGCTCGGCTTCATCACGACGTCCGCCCGCCACCACGAGCTGGGGCCGATCGCGCTGGCCCTGGTGAAGCGGAACGTCGCGGTGGACGCGGAACTGCTCGCGGGCGACACGGCCGCCGCGCAGGAGACGATCGTGGAGCCGTAACACCCGGCCGCCATGGGCCGGGCCAAGCCCGTTTCCGGGGCGGGCGTCTCGTGCGCGCGGTCCGGGGCCGTTCCCGTTCCCGGGCCCCGGACCGGTCGGCGGCTCAGACCTCGACGATCACGGTGAACGGGCCGTGGTTCGTGAGCGAGACCCGCATCTCGGCCCCGAACCGGCCCGTCTCCACCCGGGCCCCGAGCGCCCGCAGTTGGGCCACCACCTCATCGACCAGCGGCTCGGCGACCGGGCCGGGCGCCGCCGCGTTCCAGGTGGGCCTGCGCCCCTTCCGGGCATCCCCGTAGAGGGTGAACTGCGAGATCACCAGAAGCGGTGCGTTCACGTCGGAGCAGGACTTCTCGCCCTCTAGAATGCGGACCGACCAGAGCTTCCGGGCGAGCTGGGCCGCCTTCTCCGGAGTGTCGTCGTGGGTGACTCCGACCAGCACACACAGCCCCTCGCCGACGATCTCGCCGACCACCTCGGGACCGCCCGTCGCGCTCGCTCCGTCGGCCACCGTCACGCTCGCGCCGTCCACCCGCTGTACCACTGCACGCATACAGACCAACCTAACCCGGCCAACCCGCCTTGGGCTGAACGGGTACAGAGCGGCCACACCGGCCCACCCAAGTGGCACCATGCTCGGAAGGCGGTGCGCCGACGCACCGGTCGAGGGGATGGACACAAGCATGAGCACCTATGGAACCGGACGGTCCCCCGGTGCCGTGCCGGTCACATGTACCGGCAGTGGCACCAGCGGCACCAGCGGCAACTCCAGCACCAGCACCATGCGCCCACCCGTTCAGCGAACCGGTCACGGAGGGGCCGACGGCCCGCACGCGGAGGCGCGGCCCGAACTCGCCGGTCTGCGACTGGAGGAGCTGCGTACACTGCGCCGCGACTCGCAGCGCGACGAGGCCGACCTCAGTTATGTGCGGCGACTGGTCCAGGGACGGATCGACATCCTGCGGGCCGAGCTGGCCCGGCGGCTGGACCCGGAGACACCGGTGGTGGACCGGCTCTCGGAGATCCTCGCCGACACCCCGTCCCGGCACCGTTCCTCCGCCCGGCACGTCACGCTCACCACACCGCGCAGCGACGAGTACCGGCGACTGGCGGCCGAGACGCTCGCCGAGGTCGAACTCTCCGACCTCGACGCCCGCACGGACGAAGAGCTGCGCACCGCGATGGGACGCCTGGTCGGCTATGAGCAGCAGGTCTCCCTGCGGCGTCACCAGTTGCAGCGCACCGCCGACGATTGCGGGGCCGAGATCGCCCGCAGGTACCGTGACGGTGAAGCACAAGTCGACGACCTGCTCGCCTGAAGCGATCCTTCCGGGGGCGGGTCCGCGTCCACTCCCGGAAGGCCACCATGACCCCCAGCGCCGCCGACGCCCCCTCCGCCACAGCGCCCGTCCACCCCGTACTCGCCGAGGTCGTACGGTCCGGCTTCGTGGAGGGCGGTCACCGCGGTTCCCTGGTCGTCCTGGCCGCCGACGGCAGTGTGGAGCGGATCCTGGGCGATCCGGCGGCTCCGGTCTTCCCGCGTTCCTCGAACAAGCCGATGCAGGCCGCGGCCGTGCTGCGGGCCGGACTCGACCTGTCCGGGGAGCGGCTGGCGCTGGCCGCCGCGAGCCACTCCGGCGAGGGCTTCCACCTCGACCTCGTCCGCACGATGCTCGCCGAGCACGGGCTGACGCCCGGCGATCTGCGGACCCCGCCCGATCTGCCGCTGGACCCGGTCGAGGCGGAGGCGTACCTCGCCGCCGGTCACGTCCGGGAGCGGATCACCATGAACTGCTCCGGCAAGCACGCGGCGATGCTCGCGGCCTGCGCGCCGAACGGCTGGGACCGGGATTCCTACCTCGCCCCGTCGCACCCGCTCCAGGAGCTGGTCCACCAGGTGGTGGAGGAGACGGCCGGCGAGCCGGTCGCGGCGGTCGGCACCGACGGCTGCGGGGCGCCGCTGATGGCGATCAGCCTGGTGGGTCTGGCGCGGGCCTTCCGGTCGTTCGTGCTGGCCGAGCCCGGAACGGCGGAGCGCCGGGTCGCGGACGCGATGCGGGCCCACCCCGAGTACGTGGCCGGGACGCGCCGCCCCGACACCTGGCTGATGCGGGAGGTGCCGGGCACGCTCTCCAAGATGGGCGCGGAGGCGGTGCAGGCGGTGGCGCTGCCGGACGGCCGGGCACTCGCCTTCAAGATCGACGACGGTGCCGGGCGGGCACTGGGTCCGGTGCTGGCCCGGTCGCTGCGACTGCTCGGCGTCGACACTCCGGTGGTCGACCGGATCGGCCGCGCGCCGCTGCTGGGCGGCGGGGACGAGGTCGGCGAGATCCGCGCGGCGTTCTGAGAGGTCGCACCGGCGGCGGCGTGCTTCCGGCACCGGTTCCGGAACCGGCGCCGGACCGGGAACCGGAACCGGGACCGGTGCCGGAGCGGGAGCTGGGACCGGTGCCGGATCGGGAGCCGGAGAGGGTGCCGGGAAGCACACCGTCGCCGCCGCCGGATCGGGTCGAAAACCCTGCGACATCTCGTGTGCGTACTCCTTAGCGTGGGGCGCATGCCCCTCGACCTTCGTACGCTCACCGCATCCGACTATCCCGACTGGCTGCGCGCCGTCAACACCGGCTTCCTGCGCCCCCCGACAGTGACGGAACAGGGGGTCGCCAACCGACTCCCGCACACCGACCTGACACGGACGCGCGGTGTGTTCGATGAGGGGCGCTGCGTCGCCACGTTCCGCTCGTTCGCACAGGAACTCACGACCGTCGGTGGGGCGAGCGTGCCGGCCGACGCGGTCACCAACGTCACCGTCTCGCCCACGCACCGGCGTCGTGGCCTGCTCAACCGGATGATCGCCGACGACCTGGCGGAGGCGAAGGAGCGCGGCGAGGTGGTCTCCACACTGATCGCCGCCGAGTATCCGATCTACGGGCGGTACGGGTTCGGACCTGCCGCGTGGACCACCGAGTGGGAGATCGACGTGCCGCGGGCGGGCCTCGACCCGCGTCGGTCGGGCCCCTCGGAATGGGGCGGGGGCCGGATCGACCTGGTGAGCGGTGCGGACGTGCGCAAACTGGGCCCGGCCATCCACGACTGGCTGCGCGCCCGGCAGCCCGGAGTGGTCAACCGCGACGCGCGCTGGTGGGAGGTGAACACCGGCGAGAACCGCCCCGACCCCGGTGCGTGGACGGAACCCTTCTACGCGATGTACACCGACGCGGACGGCGCGCCCACCGGGCTGATCGTGTACCGCGCCGACGAGCACTGGGGCGATGCCAAGCAACCGCTGAACCGTGCCACGGTGGTCGGCCACATCGCCATGACCCCGGCCGCGGAGCGTGCGCTCTGGCACTTCGTCTGCTCGATCGACTGGATCACCACGGTCCGCACCGGCCATCGCGCCCCCGACGACCTGCTGCCCCTCTTCCTCCCGGACCCGCGGGCGGCCCGCGTCGTGACCCAGGCGGACTGGCTGTGGGTACGTGTGCTGGACGTCGTGCGTGCCCTGGAGGCCCGCACCTACCCGGTGCCCGGCACGCTCGTCCTGGACATCCGCGACGACGCGGGCCTGGCCGGCGGCCGCTACCGTCTGGACGCCTCAGCGTCCGGCGCGAGCTGCGCACCCACCACGCGGAGCGCCGACATCGCCCTGGACGTACGGGAGGTGGGGACGCTCTACCTGGGTGACGAATCACCGGCCCGACTGGCCGCCCTGGGCCGGATCGAGGAGCTGACGCCGGGGGCGGTGGCTCTGGCGGAGGGAATGTTCCGGGCCACGCGGCGCGCCTGGTGCCCGGACATGTTCTGACGCCGGGATGTCCCGGCGGCCGGGACGTGAAGTCCGCTCGGGGCCGGAGCGTACGCTTCATGGTCATGAGCGGAGAGATTCCCGGTCCCGGGACCGGCCCCGGGACTCCGGCACGAGCGACGCGTACGGAAGACGCGACGCGTACGGAAGACGCGACACATGCGGTGCAGGCGGGGCATCCGGCGTGGGAAGGCCGTCCGGCGGCCGAGGGCCGTCCGGCACACGCGTCCGATGCGCCGATGAGCCTGCGCGAGCGGAAGAAGCAGCTGACGTACCAGGCGGTCTCCGACATCGCGATCGCGCTGTTCGTGGAGCGGGGCTTCGACAAGGTCTCGGTCGCGGAGATCGCGGCCGCCGCCGACATCTCGAAGCCGACGCTGTTCCGGTATTTCCCGACCAAGGAGGACTTGGCGCTGCACAGGTTCGCCGACCACGAGGACGAGTCGGCCCGGGTGGTCGCCGCCCGTGCCGACGACGAATCCCCGCTGGACGCGCTGCACCGCCACTTCCTCGACGGCCTGGCCCGGCGTGACCCGATTACCGGGCTGTGCGACGTGCCGGGGGTGCTGGCGTTCATGCGGATGCTGTACGGGACCCCGTCCCTGGCGGCTCGTATGGTCGCCTACCAGAACCGTTCCGAGTCGGCGCTCACCCGCGCGCTCGGCGGCCGGACGCGGGACAGACTGGCCGCGGGCCAGATCGTCGCCGTACTGCGCATCCTGGCCATCGAGAACTGGCGGCGGATCGACACGGGCGCGAGCGCCGACCAGGCGTACGAGGGTGCGGTCGAGGCCGCCGAGGTCGCCTTCGCGCAACTGCGGTCGGGGATCGCCGGATGAGCACCGCCGGATGAGCACCGCCGGATGAGCACCGGAGGATGAGCACCGGAGGATGCGAGCCGGAGGATGCGAGCCGGCGGATGCGAGCCGATGAATGCGAGCCGGCGGATGGTGACCGTCGGAGCAGCGGGGCCGAGGCCGGGGACGCGCTCGTCTCCGTGACGGTGCGGTGGTTCAGGCCCGGACGTCCGTGCCGTGCAGCACCGCTTCGGCGATCGCCCGTACCCGGTCGCGCGTGATGCCCGTGCGCTGCTCCATGGCGAGAGGGTGATCGGTGGGCTCCAGCTCGATGCGGGGCCGTCGGCCGATCGAGCGGGTGTGGACGTTCGTCCTGAGGTTGGTCGTGCGGGGCGAGTACAGCCCCAACTCGGTGCTCAGCCACCCGAAGTACGGCTGCTCCGACTCGCGGCCGGGAGTCTCCCAGACATCGAGGGCGCGGGTGAAGTTCGTCCGGCTGAGCGAGACCCATACGCCCCAGGAGAAGGGCTCGTCGCTGCCGAGGACGGGTATCTCGATCAGGCCCTTGACGAAGTAGTGCTCGTTCCTGACGACGCACTGGTCCGAGGAGAGCATGCTGTCGGAATCGCTCTCCAGGCCCGCGTCCCAGACGTCGGGCGCCATGGTCGAGTACCCCATCGGGAGTTCCGTGTGGTGTTCACCGCAGGAGGAGCAGGTGTAGCCGGGGTCGATAGCCATGGGCGGGATCCTAGTGCGGTGACCGGGAAGGTCTGCCGGGAAGTTCGTCGCCGCCGGTGCGGTGCGCCGCGGGGCGGAGCGTCGTCGGCGTACCGGACGTGCGCGGATGATGTGACGAGGCGGCGAGGCGGCGAGGTGCCGTGCGGTGCCGTGCGGTGCCGTACCCTGCCGGGCGTCGCGGGCCGGTGAATTCCCCCGGCCTCAGCACTGGTGCCGCGACGGGCGACGCCCGCCCCGTCGCCGACGTGCGCCCGGGACGGCCCTCAGACGGAGTGACCGAGAACGTCCTCGCGCACGGCCGCCCACTCCAGCGAGTGGCGGATGCCCTCGGCCAGCGAGTGGCGGGGCTCCCATCCCAGAACGCGCCGCGCCCGTTCGCTCCTGGTGTAGGCCCCCGCCACATCGCCCGGCCGAGCCGGTGCGTCGACAGCGGGCACGGGGGCGTCGACGACGCTGTTGAACACGTCGAGGAGCTCGCGCACGGTGGTGCCCGTGCCGGTGCCCACGTTGACGACGGCGGAGGAGGCCGCGCTCCCGGTCCCCGTTCCCGTTCCCGTTCCCGTTCCCGTTTCCGTTCCCGTTTCTGGGAGGAGGGTGTCGAAGGCGGCGAGGGCGGCCACGTGCGCGGTGGCCAGGTCCCAGACGTGGATGTAGTCGCGGATCCCGGACCCGTCGCGGGTGGGGTAGTCGGTCCCGGTGACCCGGAACGGCACCCCTTCCTCCCACGCCTGGATCATCTTGCCCAGCGCGTGACTCGGGCGCCGAAGCTGGAGCCCGGTGCGCATGCGCGGGTCCGCGCCGACCGGGTTGAAGTAGCGCAGGGAGAGCACGCGCAGCGGGCGGGCGGCAGCGATGTCGGCGAACATCGCCTCGCACACCGCCTTGGTGCGTGCGTACGGGCTCTGCGGCGCGATGGGGGAGTCCTCGTCGACCGTCAGGTCGGTGTCCGCGCCGTAGATGGAGGCGGAGGAGCTGAAGATCAGGCGGGTGCTGCCGTTGCGCAGCAGGTGTTCGGCGAATTCCAGGCTCTTCGCCACGTTCGCCCGGTAGTACCCGACCGGATCCGCCACCGAGTCCGGTACCACGATCAGGGCCGCGCAGTGCACGACGGCGTCGATGTCCGGGTGCTCGGCGAAGATCCGGTCGATGAGGGGACCGTCGGCGATGTCGCCCTCGTAGAACTCCCGTCCCGCCGCGAACTCGCGCCTTCCGGTGACCAGGCTGTCGAGGACGACCGGGGTGATGCCCGCGTCCGAGCAGGCGGACGCCACCGTGCTGCCGATGTATCCCGCGCCCCCGGCGATCAGAACCTTCATGCGCGTCTTCCTCTCCATGGCTTTCCGTGCCCCGTGCGGGCCGTCCCGCGGACCGTGTCGTCCACCGCCCGACGGCTCCCGGCCCGTGAATGTGACGAGGCCCGGGAGCATATCCAGCTCCCGGGCCTCTGCGTGCCACCCATTTGCGCACACCGGCGGCGTTTAAGGGTCGCGGATCAGTCTGATACCGAGTGTTCTGCCTTTGAACTACCGCGCCATGTGAGAGGCGCAGAGGGGACTTGAACCCCCATCCATCGGTGATCGTCCGCGCCCGGTCGATCCGGCGTTCGGCGGCGAATACTGAGACTGGAGCGAGAATCTGAGATTGAGGGGCCGCCTCTGCCATTGGGCCACCCCGGCCTGTAGTGCCGGGGGAGGGACTCGAACCCCCACCTGATACCCCGTGTTCAGCTTCAACTTCAGTTTCAGCTTGCGCTTTCGCGCACCCTCCCCGCTCAAAAGGAGGGAGATCCGGAGGCTACCCGAACAGGTAGCCGAACACCGCGTCGCCGACCCGCTGGTCGGTGACCTCGACGCCGTTGGCCTCCTCGCGGGCGAACTTGACGGCCTGCTGGAGCTTCTCGACCCGGTCGAGGAGCTCGTTCACCCGCCGGGCCGGCAGTGCGCCGGAGAACTTCACGGTCGTCCAGTACCCGACCGGGATGTCCTCGTAGTACACCTCGACCTGCGCCGGGTGCTTGTCCGTGGCCTCCGCCTTCACATGGTTGCGCGGCACCTTCCTGGTGCGGATCGTGCGCACCGGGTCGGTCTTCCACGAGTCCGTCGAGGCGTCGAGGTTCCACGACTCCGAGGCGTCGAGCACCGGAAGCTTCCGCACGAAGGTGTGCAGGTCGGTGAGTTGCTTCTCAAGAAAGAGCAGGTACGGCACCGGCACCTGCGGCAGCAGCACCGTTCCGTCGACGACGACATCGGCGGCGGCCGAACGGTTCGCCCAGTCCTTCGTCGCCGTGACGTCGAACAGCCGCGTCAGCGTCGCCGCCGTCGTGCGCAGTACGTCCTCCGCCTTCACCTGCACCCGGGTGGACTCGGGCGGCAACTGCTCGCCCTCCTCGTCCTTGGGCTGGTACGTGCGGGAGATCCCGGCGAGCAGCGCAGGCTTCTGCACCTCGTGATGGGCCTGGGTCAACTCCTGGAGAGACTTGGACTTGACGCCCTTCTCCACGGCGATTATCTGATTCAGCTTCGGCACACGAGGAAACTAACAATGTTTCGATAAGGCGCACATCAGGTTTTCCCGCTCCCGGCGGGAGAACCGTGCAGGCTTCACGCAGCCGTGCGTTCCTCCCGCCGGAGCTCCGTGACGTCGGCGACGACGCAGCTGATGTTGTCGGGGCCGCCGAAGCCGTTCGCGAGGTCGACGAGTTCGCGGACCGCCTGTTCGGGTTCCGCCGTCTCACGGAGCACCCGATGGATCTCCTCGGCCGGAACGACGGTCGACAGGCCGTCGGAGCAGAGCAGGTACCGGTCCGCGCCGCGGACGTCCTGGAGGCGCATGTCGGGGGTGGCGTCGGCCCCTCGTCCCAGGGCCCGCACCAGCAGGGACCGCTGGGGGTGGGAGGCGACTTCCTCCGGGTCGATGCGTCCTTCGTCGACCATCGACTGCGCCAGGGTGTGATCGTGGGTGATCTGGAACAGTTCGCCGTCGCGCAGGAGATGGACGCGGGAGTCGCCGATGTGGACGAGGGCCAGTTGCGATCCGGTCCAGAGCATCGCGGTGAGGGTCGTCCCGGCCGTCTCGGATGAGGTGTCGATGGCCCCGGTGGCGTCGTGCACCGCTTGCCGAGCCTGCTCCACGGCGTCCTCAAGGACGTTGAGGAGATTGCCCGCCGGGACGCTGTCGGTTTCGAGGTGCCTGAGCGCGTCGACGGCGGCCGCACTCGCGGGTGCTCCCCGGCCGCCGTAGCCGTCGGCGACGGCGAGCAGACGGGAACCGGCGTAGGCGGTGTCCTGGTTGCTCTCGCGGACCAGGCCCGTGTCGGACAGGGCGGCGTAACGGATTCCCAGGGGAGTGGTGGCAGGGGGCATGACGGGGTCCTTTCGGGACAGATGGTCGATGAGGAACGCGGCAAGGTCGCGTCGTGCTGCGGTGCCGGCCTCGACGCGGGCCCAGAACGCGCGGATCTCCCGCGCCGCGTCGGCCGCCTCCAGCGTGCCGACGTGCCGGATGTCGGCCAGCGGCATGCCCAGTCGCCGGAGCCAGGCGACGAGTCGGGCCTGTTCCAGCTGGTCCGGGGAGTAGAGGCGATAGCCGGTCACCGGGTCGACGCGAGCGGGTGTCAGCAGGCCGAGCCCGTCGTAGAGACGCAGTGCCTTCGGCGACAGCCGGGACGCCTTCGAGAACGCCCCGATGGTCAGCAGCCCCATGCGCGTCCCTCCTCTTTCCTTCCTCGTTCCTCCTCGTGCCGGGCGTTCCACCCGGCCCCACCGATGGTGTGGTCTTCCCCGAGGTGAAGGTCAACAGGGCATGCGACGGCACCTGCTCGCGAACCGAGGGGTGATGACGGTGTACGGCTCCGCCGTCAGACGTGCAGTTCGGGCGGGAAGCCGGTCCAGCGCAGCTCCGGGGGCAGATGCCGCATGTCGTTGTAGAAAAGCACAGAGGACGCCCTGCCGGGTGCGTAGCGGATGACCGTCAGCGCGGCGTTGGCGTGGTTGAGGCCCATCCAGCGCCACTCGGGCGCGTCGAGGGCGGCGCGGACCAGCCAGCCGATGAGGAAGTTGTGCGTGACGACAAGCTCGTGGCGGGGGCGATCTCCGTCGACCGGACCCGTGAACGCCGCGACTGCTTCCCGGGCGAGCGCGGGACCACGGTCGCGCTCCTCCTCCGGAACCTGAGCGAGGAAGCCGAGCATGGTGTCGGCCGCGTCCGGCGGCAGCTCCTCCCGTGTGGGCTCGTACGGGACGTAGTCACCGGCATGCTCCGACTGGTGCAGTGGGACGGCGTCAAGCTGCTCGCCGATCAGCCGGGCCGTCTGCCGTGCCCGGGGGAGCGGCCCGTGGTGGATCGCCGAGAGCGGGGTGCTCCGGAGCCGTTCACCGAGCAGAACTGCCTGGCGTCGGCCGCTCTCCGTCAGGGTCGTCTCATCCTCCGAGGCCTCACCGTGCCGCGCGAGGTAGAGGTGTCGAGTGGCTGTCTCCGTCATGTTCCGGGCCTCCGCCGTCATCTCTGATCTTGTATGCCGGAGAGGGACGCCGGGCAACCTCCGCGTGGTTCCGTCGCGGCCGTCCGGTGCCCTGTGCCCTGTGCCCTGTGTCCTGTGTCCTGTCCCGCTCAACCGTAGGCAGCCGTCCCCGGGGTGTGCATCGTGTGCATCGCGAAAGTCCACCGATCGGCCTGGCGTTCCTGGAGGGACGGGCCTGGCGGGATTCCACTGGGCCGGCGCACCGGCCTGTGCCGGCTCATGCGATGACGCGAAACTTGCAGCACTGCCCCTGCGGCAACCTCCCGATTGCCCTGGTGGGGTGTCAGCGCGCTGCTAGGTCTGCAAGCAGCTCGGCGGCGGGCTTGGGGTGGACGAGCCAGCGCAGGTGACTTCCTTCAAGTGTCCGGACGTCGAAAGGGTTGTCGGGTGTGAGTGCGTCGGCTTCGCGAATCATGCGGTCCTGCACGGCGAGCGGAAGGCTGGCATCGGTGGCCAGGCGCACATACATTTTGGGAATCCGGCCCCAGGTCGTGGCTTGTGCCCGGTCGGCGGACGTACCGGCGTCGAGGTTCTCATCGGGCTGGAAGGTGTTCAGGAAGACCCGGAACTCGTCATCGGTCAGGTCGGCGGCGATTGCTCGCTTGAGCGCGGCGAGCACCGCCGGGTCGGCGATGCGGAAGTTGGTCCGGAGCAGACCGAGTTCGGCTGGATTCCCGACGAGTGCGGCAGCGAAGGCTCCCGTGTCGACGCCCGCCATCTCCGGCTGGGCGTAGTAGCCGCTCACGTCCAGATCGACGGGGCACCAGGCGGAGACGTAGGCGATCCGGTCGATCAGGTCGGGCCGGGCGTTGGCGACGGCGGTGGCCGTGATGCCGCCCCGGCTGTGGGCGACGAGGATGGTGGGCCCGTTGCGCTTGGCCCGTTCGAGGACTTCGATCACGCGCGCGGCGTTGTCGGCGAGCGTGACGCCCTTGATGCTCCCCGGTTCTGCGGCGAGGGCGTCGAGGTCCTGGGGAGCCTGATAGGCCGCGGGGAAGGTCGCCTCGAATCCGTGCCCCGGAAGGTCGACCGCGACCGAGCGGTGCCCGAGTAGGGCCAGTTCGGCCTGCAGCGGTGCGAACGAGAACGAATTCGCGAAGGCCCCATGGACAAAAATGAAGGTCGGCAGATTCTGCATGTCTCAGCCTCCAACGGAACGATCTTCGGAGCAAGACTCAAGGGTGCACGGGGGCTTCGAGACGCCTGGCCGTGGCCTCAAGGGTGGCGCTGATCTCGCCGCCGCGAGGGCACCGCCAACAGCCTGTCCGCGCTGAAGTCGATCCGCGCCGCCCGGACCCCCAGTCCAGCGGCCACTGGGCCCGAGGTGCCGCCGAGCTGTCAGAGCCGCCGCTCCGGAGGGACTGGCCCGTCAAGCAGTTGTCGAAGGCAAGTTGGCGATCTCGGAGTCGTCAGCCGCAAGTCTCCGGTCGACGCGTGGATCAGGAGCGGCACCGCAAGTCGGCATCTACTAGTCAGCTTTCCTAACCTGTCGTCTTAGCTGGAATCGTAGTAGGTGTCTTAGCTTGTTTCATCCCTATGGTTCACGTTGAACCGGCAAGTCAGATCCTCCAGTTCGGAGTCTCAGGAGGTGAAAGCCAGTCAGCTCCCGTGCCACCATGGCCGCATGACAGCGACTGAATCCCCGCCGATCACACCAGCGCCGGCTGGAGCAAGGACCCTCTCCCAGGAGGAGACCATCCGGTTTCTCCTGGAGCGCTCCCACCGCCGCAACCGCACCGTCCCGATCCGCCGGGAGTTCGTGCAGATGGCCACCCCCGGGGGGCCTGCCCCCGGTGCGCTCCAGAGCCTGGTCCGCCGTTCTCAGGCGCGGGCTCTCGATCTCTATCTCCTGGTGAGCGCCGTCACAAGCGCGGGCGATTTCTCCGTCACCGAGTGGTCCACGACCTGGGCCCGCTCCGTGGGGCTCTTCGACGAGAAGTCCGGGACGGTCGGCGTCTCCAGGGCCTGGAAGGTCCTCCGCGACCTGAAGCTGATCAACAGGTCCAGGGGTAAGGAGGGGAAGTCCGTCATCACCAAGCTCCACGAGGACGGCTCAGGCACCCTCTACACGCCCCCGGGCGGCCGGGGGGAGAAGTACTTCCAGCTGCCGTTCGAGTACTGGGATGAGGGCCTGCACGAATCCCTCAGCCTGCCCGCGAAGGCCATGTTGCTGATCGCGTCGAGCCTGCGGAAAGAGAAGTTCGACCTCCCGCAGGAACGGCTCCCTGGTTGGTACGGCATCTCTGCCGATACCGCAGGCAGGGGGCTCAAGGAGCTCCAGGACAGGGCCGTGCTCGCCCACGTGGACGACGAGTGGTTCCCCACGTTGAGCACAAGGAGCGGCTATGCGTCGAAGCCCATCTACGAGCTGCTGCCCCCCTTCCATCTGCGCGGTATGGGCACCGCTCTGCCGGAATCGACGGCTGACAGCCCTGCCGGGAACCCGTCGGCGCCGTGACGTCTCCGACGCTCCACATGTCGCACCGCTCCACCCCTGGTTGGCGCCGGAAGGAGCGGTGCGACACCACCGCCAGTAGCAAACTGACAGATTGGAGAACCCCGATGAATCACCCTGCCGAGCAGAGTGGTGAGCGGCATTCCCTCTCCCATGATGCAACGCACCCGGCGCCCGGGCAGCACCCGCAGCAGCTGGCCGACTTCGCGGCACCCGCCGACTCGGCGCCGGTTCCCGGTGGGGTCACCCTGGTTGTCGACGGCGATCGGTTCCGCGTCACCGTCACAACAGCCGCTGGGGAAGGCGGCACGATCGCGGTCGGCGGCGGAGCGGAAAGGGAAGATGTCCACACCCGCTGGACCGCGAAGAAGGTCTGGGGCGCTTTCGTCACCCTCACCGGGGTCCTCGGCGCCATCGCCGGCGTGATCGCACTGTTCCTTTAGCCGTCAGCACGGGCGGGCGCCCGAGGAGCGTCCGCCTGCCCGCTCGGCGACACTCGCCGTGTTGTGCGAGCCCCCGAGCTGCGGTTACTGAGTGCTTCATTTGGCGAGTCCCGTTCACGCGCAGCTGCTCACCTATCCGATCAAGGTAGTGACACCTGTCGCTGTGAGGCGCAGTGGGCCGGGCGAGTGGCGTGACACACTTTTGCAAGCAGGCGCTTGCAAAAGTTAGCGAAGGTGGCGCACCATCGGGGTATGGCATCACTCAACGTCGGCAATCTCGGTGAGTACCTGCGCGAGCAGCGGCGCAACGCGCAGCTGTCACTGCGGCAGCTCGCCGATGCCGCCGGGGTGTCCAATCCCTATCTCAGCCAGATCGAGCGCGGGCTGCGCAAGCCGAGCGCCGAGGTCCTTCAGCAGGTCGCGAAGGCGTTGCGGATCTCCGCCGAGACCCTTTACGTGCGGGCCGGGATTCTGGACGAGCGGGAGCGCGAGGAGTCGGAGACGCGGGCGGTGATTCTGGCCGACCCGTCGATAAACGAGCGGCAGAAGAACGTGCTGCTGCAGATCTACGACTCCTTCCGCAAGGAGAACGGGTTCGAGCCCGGACCGGAATCCGGCGCCGGCGCCGGATCGGAGACCGGCGGCGAGCCCGGACCGGGGGCCGCGGACAACCGTCCCGGTGCGGACGACCGCCCCGGTGCCGACGGCCCACGTGCGGCCGGCGACGGCGGTGCGGCCGGCCCGGATTCGACGTCAAAGCCATCAAAACCCTCACACTGAGCCCGATGATCCGGGAGGACCACAGTCATGGCCATCACCGATGACCTGCGCAAGACCCTCACCGACCCGACCCCCCTCTACTTCGCCGCCGGTACGGCCGATCTCGCCGTCGAGCAGGCCCGCAAGGTGCCGGCGCTGATCGAGCAGCTGCGCGTCGAGGCGCCGGAGCGCATCGAGGCGGTGCGCAACACCGACCCCAAGGCCGTGCAGGAGAAGGTGGCCACGCAGGCCAAGGAGGCTCAGGCCACCGTGCAGGCCAAGGTCACCGAGGTGATCGGCTCGTTCGACAGCGACCTGCGCAAGCTGGGCGAGAACGCCCAGGACCTGGCGCTGCGCAGCCTGGGTGTGGCCGCGGAGTACGCGGTGCGGGCCCGGGAGACGTACGAGAAGGTCGCCGAGCGCGGCGAGCGGACCGTGAAGAACTGGCGTGGCGAGACGGCGGACGAGATCGTCGAGATCGCCGTGGTCGTCGAGCCGCGCAAGGAGTCGAGGCCGACGGGCAAGGAGTCCGGTCCGACGGGCACCGCGCGGACCGCACCGGCCGCCAAGCCGGGACAGGCCGGGACAACGGGACAGGCCGGGGCAACGGGACGGACCGGGGCAACGGGACGGACCGGGGCAACGGGACGGACCGGGGCGGCGGGTCAGCCCAAGACCGCGGGCCAGCCCAAGGCCGCTCCCGCGGTGAAGCCCGCCGGGCCGTCGGAGAGCAGGACGTCGGCCGCGCCCGTCAGGAAGGCCCCGGCGCGCAAGCCCGCCGCGAAGAAGACCCCTCCGCCGACCGCCGAGTAGCACCCTTCGGCGCCGCGGTCCGTCACCGGCGGTACCGCGGCGCCGAAGCGTGTACCGGACGCCGGGCGGGCGTCTTCGTGGTGACCGCCCCGTGCCCCGGTACCTTGGCCATGAGGCGCTCATCCATTCCTTAGGCGGTGCACACCATGTTGCTCACAGGATTCAGCACACTCATCTGGCTGCTGTACATGGTCATGCTCGTCCTGGCCGTGGTCGCGCTCGTGATGGCGGCCTTGGCCCGCGACGACGCCTACCGGGCCGCGGACAAGCAGCAGAAGTCCTTCTGGCTCATCATCCTCGGGATCGCCGTGGCGGTGAACCTCTTCGTGCCGGTGCTGTTCCTCCAGCTCGCCGGTGTGGTGGCGTCCATCGTGTTCCTGGTGGACGTACGACCCGCGCTCAGGGCGGTCTCGGGCGGCGGCGGCCGACGCGGTGGGTCCAGCAGTGACGGGCCGTACGGGCCCTACAACGGCGGGCGCTGACCGTACGCGGCGTTCGCCGCGCAGGTGGGCGGGGTCGATCCGGGGCGGGGGCGCGGGGCGCTCCCGCCCCGTTCGCTGTCCGGGCTCCGGCCGCGTTCGCCGTCCGGGCTCCGGCCGCGGGCCCGTTCCTGGTCGCGGTCGAGCAGCAGGACCGCGACGTCGTCGGTCAGTTCGCCGCCGTTGAGCTCCCGCACATGGGTGACCGCGGCCTCCAGGAGGTCCTCTCCGGTGAGCCCCTCCGCAAGCTGCCGGTTGATCATCGCGACCATGCCGTCCTGGCCGAGCCGCCGGGTGCCGTCCCCGACGCGCCCCTCGATCAGCCCGTCCGTGTACATCATCAGACTCCAGGAACCGCCGAGGTCCACCTGACGGCGCGGCCACCGGGCACGCGGCAGCAGCCCCAGGGCCGGGCCGCCGTCCTCGTACGGGAGGAGGCGTGCGGCCCGTCCGTGCCTGGCGAGCAGCGGGGCCGGATGCCCGGCCAGGCAGAGCCCGGCGCGGCGTCCGTCGGGGGCGATGTCCACGGTGCAGAGCGTCGCGAAGATCTCCTCGCTCTCCCGCTCGTGCTCCAGGACCTGCTGGAGTGTGCAGAGCAAGGCGTCACCGCAGAGCCCCGCCAACGTCAACGCCCGCCAGGCGATGCGTAGTTCGACGCCGAGCGCCGCCTCGTCGGGGCCGTGCCCGCAGACGTCGCCGATCATCGCGTGGACGGTCCCGTCGGGGGTGCGGACCGTGTCGTAGAAGTCCCCGCCGAGCAGCGCGCGACTGCGGCCCGGACGGTAGCGGGCGGCGAAGCCGAGCTCGGAGCCTTCGAGCAGCGGGGTGGGGAGCAGGCCGCGTTCCAGGCGGGCGTTCTCCTGGGCGCGCAGCCGGGATTCGGTGAGCTGGTCCTGGGCGAGGTCGGCCCGCTTGCGGGCGACGGCGTAACGGATGGCGCGGCCGAGCAACCGCCCGTCGAGTTCGCCGCGGAAGAGGTAGTCCTGGGCACCGACCCGTACCGCCTCGGCGGCCAGTTCTGTGTCGTCCTCCGCCGTGAGGACGAGGACCGCGTGACGCGGCGCGATCCGCAGGACGTGCCGGAGGACGGCGAGGGCGTCGGCCTCCCCGGTCGTGTCGGCTCCGTCGGCCTCCCGGGTGCCACGGGCCCGGACGGGACGGGCCTCGCCTCCGCTCGACAGGGCCAGGTCCAGCAGGACGCAGTCCACGTCGTCCGTGAGGAGCCGGCTCGCCTCGGTGAGATTGCGGGCGGTCCGGATGCGTACCCGGGTGCCGGTCGCGGCCCGGAGCTCGGGGACGGTGAAGGTGTCCGTGGGGTCGTCCTCGATCACCAGAAGGGTGAGGACGGTGCCGGGGGAGTTCTCCGCAGTGTGGAGGGGGCGTGACTGCGGTGCGGGTACGGGCATCGGTGTTCGGTTCCTTCCCTCCCCCCGAGGGCGCGGCGGGACGACGAACGACGCCCTGCCAGACGGGGACGATAGCGGGCCGCGGCCGGGGAACGGAATGGCTCACCGATTCGGCGGCCGTCATGTGCCGGGGCCATAAGCCGCGTCCCGTCACGGATCCGGCGTGATAGGCGGGACGGGAGCGGGAGACGCGTGCCCGGGCATGACAAAGGTCACGTGGCCGCCCGCGACGGTGCGAGCCGCGTTCGCCCGGATGGGGGCAGGGTCCGGGAGGTGGCAGACGGCAGGCCGGAGGTGGCAGACGGCAGGCGGCAGGAGAGACGGCAGGCGCAGACGGGACGACGTGGATCGGGAGCCCGGGAGCCCGGGAGCCCGGGCGGCGGGACGGGCGGCGGGGGTCCGTGGTCCCGCCGCCGCCGTCGTGGGTGAGGCCGTTACTTGTCCGGGCGGACCACGCCGAGTATCTGCATCGAGCCCGCGCCCGCCAGCGTGACGTTCCGGCCGGGGCGCGGGGAGTGGATGATGGCGCCGTCGCCGACGTACATGCCCACGTGACTGGCGTCGCTGTGGTAGATGATCAGGTCGCCGGGACGCATGTCCTTGATGGCGATGCGCGGCAGCAGCCGCCACTGCTCCTGCGAGGTGCGCGGGATCGGCCGGCCGGCCGCGGCCCAGGCCTGTGACGTCAGCCCGGAGCAGTCGTACGAACGGGGGCCCTCGGCCCCCCAGACGTAGGGCTTGCCGATCTGCGCGGTGGCGAAGGCCACCGCCTTCTTCCCGCTCGCGGTCGCCTCGCGGTTGATGTCCTTGAGCGCGCCGGAGCCAAGCCAGGCCGTCTGCCGCTGGTACGCGGCCTCCTGCTCCAGCTTGAGCAACCGGGCGAGCTCCTCCTTCTTCAGCTGGGACTCCAGCTTCTTCGCCGCGTCGATCTGGGCGTTTATCTTCTTCTTGGTCTCGGCCTGTTTCAGCCGGTTGGCTTCGAGCTTCTCCCAGTTGGTGCTCGCGTCCTGGGTGTACGTCTCCAGGTCCTGCTGGGTCCTGGTCAGTTCGCCGAGGACACCCTTGGCGGCCTGCTGCCCCTCCCGGACCCGGTTCACCCCGTCCAGGAAGAGCTGGGGATCGTCGCTGAGCATCAACTGCGCGCCGGGCGGCAGTCCGCCGCTGCGGTACTGCTCGCGGGCCTGGGCGCCCGCCCGGATCTTCAGATCGGCGATCTTCGCCCGGCCCTCGACGATCGCCCGGGCCAGCCTGACGATCTCGTTGGACTGCTTCTTGGCCCTCTCCGCGGCGAGGTTGTACGCGTCGGTGGCGGCCCCCGCCTTGCGGTACAGGTCGTCGATCTCCTCGCGCACCTCTTCGAGGCTCTTCGCCGGCGCCTCGGGCGACTTCGGGTTCGACGACTGCGGTGACTTCGACGGGTTCGACCCGGGCCCGGAGCCGGAAGCGGGCTGCGAAGCGGAGGGGTGCGGAGGCGCAGGGGCGGCGAAAGCCTGAGCCGGGGCGGCGAGCACGGTCAGAGCGCAGACCAGAGTGATCGCGGCTGCGGCACAGTGACGTCGGTTCACGGGAGCCCCCTCCGAATAAATCTGATTTACCGTCAGTAACTATTCATCGATGGCGCGATCGTGCCATGCCGTACCGCAAAGCAACAGAGGCTCACGCCCGTTGTTCCGACGGTCACACGGAACGACCGACGCCCCGGGGAGCGCCCCCGAGTGCCCCGGAATCCCCCCGCCGTGCCCCCGGGAGCCCACCCGTAACGCTGGTCGTAACCCCCATCATCTGGACGAACGACGCCCCGTCCCCGTTCCCGCGGGCCTCCGCGCAGCGAGGTGAGCCGACACTGTTCAACGGTTGTCGGTCTGCTGTTCGGGCCGGAGGGCATCCCACTTCACCGTGACTTCGCCCTGACGCCACCGTCGTGGCCCGTCCGTCAACGGCCAGTCGGCCGACAGGGCCCGCACCGCAGTGATCCAGCGCTGCCGGGCGCCGAGTGAGGCGTAGGGAGCGGCCGCGGCCCACGCCCGGTCGAAGTCGCGCAGGAAGGCGTGGACCGGTTCACCCGGCACATTGCGGTGGATCAGTGCCTTGGGCAGGCGCTCCGCCAGATCGGAGGGGCGGTCCAGGGAGCCGAGCCGGGTCGCGAACGTCACCGTGCGCGGGCCCTCCGGTCCGAGCGCCACCCATACGTGCCGACGTCCGATCTCGTCGCAGGTCCCCTCCACCAGCAGTCCCCCCGGTGCGAGCCGGGCGCACAGCCGCTGCCAGACCGCGGCCACCTCGGCCTCGTCGTACTGGCGGAGCACGTTCGCCGCCCTGATGAGGTCGGGGCACCGGGGGAGCGGGATCTCGAAGCCGCCGTGCACGAAGGCGAGGCCCTCGCGCTCGTACGGCAACGCCGCCGCGACCCGCTCCGGATCGATCTCGACGCCGACCACCGTGGTGCGCGGCTCGACCGTGCGCAGCCGCTGGAGGAGTTCCACCGCGGTCCAGGGGGCGGCCCCGTACCCGAGGTCGACGGCGACGGGGGCGTCGGCACGACGCAGGGCCGGGCCGTGGACGGCGGCGATCCAGCGGTCCATGCGGCGGAGCCGGTTCGGGTTGGTGGTCCCGCGGGTCGCGGTGCCGATGGGGCGCATGACAGCGAGCGTAACGACCGTGCGGAGCCCCGTGACGGGCGGCAGGCGACGGGCCACTCGGGCCACTCGGGGTGGTCGGGGATGGCCGGGGTGGTCGCGGGAGGCGACGTGGGGCCGCGACCGGGCTTCCGCGTCCCGGCGGGCGGAACGGAGATCGTAATGATTTGGTAAAGCGGAAATGAAAGAGCGGCATCCGCTGTTTCAGCCGACCGGAAGGGGCTCGGGTCCCTCCGGCGTCATGCCCTGAGTGAGGAGGACCGGACGACGTGAGTCAGTACGTCTCCCGGCTCGGCAGCAATCGCGCCACGCCGCGCCTCAGGTTCCCCGGCGGTCACCGCAAACCCCGCCGCATCGCGATGCTCTCCGTGCACACCTCGCCCCTGCACCAGCCGGGCACCGGTGACGCCGGCGGCATGAACGTCTACATCGTGGAGCTGGCCAGACGCCTCGCCGCGATCAACATCGAGGTCGAGATCTTCACCCGGTCCACCACCGGCGGACTGCCCCCGGTGGTCGAGATGGCTCCCGGGGTACTGGTCCGGCACGTCGACGCGGGCCCGTACGAGGGGCTCGCCAAGGAGGAGTTGCCCGCCCAGCTCTGCGCCTTCACGCACGGCGTCATGCAGGCGTGGGCAGGCCACCGCCCCGGCTACTACGACCTTGTCCACTCCCACTACTGGCTCTCCGGCCACGTCGGCTGGCTCGCCGCCCAGCGCTGGGGTGTCCCGCTCGTCCACGCCATGCACACCATGGCGAAGGTCAAGAACGCCGCGCTCGCGGAGGGCGACACCCCCGAACCCGCCGCCCGTGTCATCGGCGAGACCCAGATCGTCGACGCGGCCGACCGGCTGATCGCCAACACGGCGGAGGAGGCGGACGAACTGGTCCGCTTCTACGAGGCCGACCCGGCGGCCGTCGCCGTCGTCCATCCCGGCGTCAACCTGGACCGTTTCCGCCCGGCCGACGGGCGCGCCGCCGCCCGGGCCCGACTCGGACTTCCGCAGGACGCGCTGATTCCGCTCTTCGCGGGACGAATACAGCCGCTGAAGGCCCCGGACGTGCTGCTGCGGGCCGTCGCGGTGCTGCTGGACCAGGACCCCTCGCTGCGCACCCGTATGGTCGTACCGGTCGTCGGCGGTCCGAGCGGCAGCGGTCTCGCCAAGCCGGAGGGCCTGCAGAAGCTGGCGGCGCGGCTGGGCATCACCGACGTCGTACGGTTCCACCCACCGGTCGGCCAGGACCAGCTCGCCGACTGGTTCCGGGCGGCTTCGGTGCTGGTCATGCCCTCGCACAGCGAGTCCTTCGGCCTGGTCGCGATCGAGGCCCAGGCGGCGGGCACCCCGGTCGTCGCGGCGGCCGTGGGCGGGCTCCCGGTCGCGGTGCGGGACGAGGTGAGCGGCTTCCTGATCCCCGGGCACGACCCGGGGGCGTACGCGCGGGCACTTGCCCGGTTCGCGGACGCGCCGGAACTGGTCGACCGGATGGGTGCGGCGGCCGCCGCGCACGCCCAGCACTTCGGCTGGGGCACCGCCGCGTCCGCGACCGCCGACGTCTACACGGCGGCGATGCACGAACACCGCCGTCGCGTACGCTCGCACCATGGCTGACGTACCCGACGAAGCGGCACCGGCCGAGACGGCACAGGCCGGAACGGCACAGGCCGGAACAACACCGGGCGAGGCGGCGACGGCCGGAACAGCACCGGCCGGAACGGCGACGGCCGCGTCGTCGGCGCAGGCCGCTCAGGTCGCCCGGACCATCGAGGCGACCCTGAAGGGCGCCGAGCTCGCATGGGAGAGCCCCGGACCGGGCGACTACGTCGTCACGCTGCCGGGCACGCGCAAGCTGTCCACCACCTGCTCGCTGCGCGTCGGCAAGCACTCGCTCTCCCTCAACGCCTTCGTCATCCGCCACCCGGACGAGAACGAAGCGGCGGTCCACCGCTGGCTGCTGGAGCGCAACCTGCGCCTCTTCGGGGTGGGCTACGCGATCGACGGGCTCGGCGACATCTACCTCGTCGGCAAGCTACCGCTCTCCGTGGTCACACCGCAGGAGCTGGACCGGCTGCTCGGCACGGTGCTGGAGGCCGCCGACGGTGCCTTCAACACCTTGCTGGAACTGGGCTTCGCGAGCGCGATCCGCAAGGAGTACGCGTGGCGGGTGTCGCGCGGCGAGTCCACGCGGAACCTGGAGGCGTTCGCCCATCTGACCCGGCGCCCGCAGGACTGAACCCCGTCTCGTTCCCGCGCCTCGTCCTTGTTCTCGTTCCCGAGTCTCGTTCTCGTTCCCGCGCCTCGCCCTCGTCCTCGTCCCGCACCTCGTCCGGGCCCGCCGAGGCGCCGACGGTGCGGTGGAGGCGTCACCCGCTCGCCCGCAGCCCCGACTCCACGTCGTCCAGGGCCGAGACGAGCTGTGGGCCGACCTCCCGCCACGCCCAGTCCCGTTGTTCCCGGGAGACGCGGCGAGGAACGGTCTCCACGAGCATGACCAGGTAGAGATAGCAGCGGTAGAGCGCCAGCCGCAGGCGCACGGACGCGTCGAACACCGGCGCGCGCCCGGCGCCCTGCGCGTATCCGGCGAGGAGGTCGTCGTCCTCCTCCGCGTTCTCGAACAGGGCGAGCGAGACGAAGTCCGCGACCGGGTCGCCCCAGAACATCCGCTCGCCGTCGATGATCCCGCCGATGGTGCGGGCGCCGGGCTCCCCGTCGACGAGCACATTGCCCTGCCAGAGGTCGAAGTGGACCGGGGCGGGCCGGGTGATGTCGTCGAGGACGGGCGCGGCGGCGGCGAACAGGGCGCGGATGCCGGGCGTCGGGCGCGGCAGCCGGGCGCGGTAGGTGTCCGCGTCGGCGAGGACGGCGTCGGTCATCGCGGTGAACGCCTGCCGCCAGGTCGGGGCCAACGGCCCCAGTGCCAGGCCCGGGTGGCCGAACCCGCCGGTTCCCGTGACGCCGTGGACACGGGCGACGATCCGGCCCAGTTCGATCCGGAGGCGGCGCGTCTCGGCGGCCGACAACGCGGACTCGGCGGCGAGTTCGTTCCAGGGCCGCCCGGGGCAGGCCGACATGATCACGTACGGGCCGGTCGGCGCGTCGGGGACGAGTTCGGAGTGGAGTACCCGAGGCACCGGCGCCGCCCCGGCCGCACAGGCATGGAACGCGGCCTCGTTGACCAGCAGATCGCGCTCGTGGCTCATCAGGGTTCCGGCGATCGCGGGCGGCGGAACCTTCACCACCCACGCGTCGCCGTCGGCAAGCACGATCCGGGTGACGGTGTTGAACGTGCCTCCGGTGAGCCGCTCGTACACGACGATCCGGTCCTCCGCCACACCGACCGACCGGAGCACGGCCGAGGTGATGTCCTCTTCTCGCATGGGTGGGCTTGTCCCTCCGTGTCGTGACTTCGATGGATTGAGATCCCGGAACGGCTTTCACAGGATGATCACAGCACCGTCACGATCACCCCGCGCACTCTCTCTGTTGATCATCGAACCAACTTTCGCTCCTAGAGTTGGCCAAATCCCTAACCCCAGCTCAGAGATACGGATACGGACCATGCGCTCCATCGCCATACGCCGCACCGCCCTTGCCGCCACCGCGGCGTGTGTGGCCCTGCTCGCCACCGCCTGTGGCGGCGGTTCGGATTCCGCTGACAAGGGGGCGGATGCCAAGGGCAAGGAGTCCGCGGCCGCTAAGCCGGCCGCCAAGGCGCTGACCGCCGCCGAGCTGGAGAAGGTCGCGCTGACCCAGGGCGACGTCAAGGACCACAAGATCGCCAAGGCCACGGCCAAGGACGTCATCGCGAAGAAGGACATCAAGGCCGATAAGGAGGCCTGTGCCCCGTTCGCGAACGCGCTGATGGGCGCCGAGGTCGGCGAGCCGGCGGCGTTCACCAAGCGGACGGTCGTCAGCGAGCCCAAGAAGGACAGCCTCAAGGACAGCGCGGACTCGGACGAGGCGTTCAAGGCCGCGTTCGACATCACGACGACGCAGCTCGTGCTCGGCACGTACGACGGCAAGGGCGCGGAGGACTCGCTCACCGCCCTGCGGACCGCGGCCACCGAGTGCACGGGCGGATTCGCCTTCACCGCGGCGGGCGCGAAGCAGAAGGTCGCCAAGATCACCGAGGAGCAGGTCAAGGCCGGTGAGGACGCGGCCGCCTGGGCCGTGCAGCTCGAACAGGACGGGGAGAAGATCGAGTTCAAGCTCGTGGCGATGCGTCAGGGCTCCTCGCTCGCCTCGTTCTCCGCGATGAACCTGGCCGCGGCGGGTGGCGCCGGGACGTTCGAGCTGCCGACCGCGGTGGTCGAGGCCCAGGCCGCGAAACTGGCGTAGGCAACCGTGTCCGGACCGGTCCGGGCGGGGTGAGGGAAGGACGGGCGGGGATCCCGGGACCCCGGCACCGCGACGGCGTACCGGCGCCGGGACGGGGCCCCGGCATCGCGACGGGGTCCCGGCACCGCGACGGCGTACCGGCACCGGGACCGGGTACCGGCACTGCCCCCAGCCCCGTCCCCGGGGCAGCCCCCTTCCCGGCAACGGCTTTGGCCTCGTCCCCGTCCTCGTCCCCGTCCCCGTCCCCGGAGCCGTGCCCGTTCTCGGCCCCGTCACGGCAGCGGGACGAGCCTCACCACCGTCACGATCAGGACCGATCCGGACACGTAATAGAGCACGATCGCCCCGGCGACCGTCGCCTCGCGGCGGTCGCGCTCGCTCTTGACGGCAGTGGACCCGTGCCCGTACGGGTCGAGGCCCAGGGTGCGGGCCATCTCGCCCCGGAAGACCTCCCCGTCGCGCATCTTGGCCAGGGTGTCGTCGGCGGGCGGGGCGTAGGAGATGCGGAAACTCAAGCGACGGTCCGCCTCTCGGCCTCGTCCTGGGCCAGTCGGTCGAGGATCTTCTCGGCCTCCGGGTCGGGGACGGCCTCCAGCATCCAGTGCCGCATGACGGCCTGGATCTCACCCACCCCGGCGTCGTTGATGGCGCGGTCGAACTCCTCGCGTCTCTCCTCGGGCAGCGCGGCGCGGATGGCCGGAATGCTGTTGGGCACGTCGACTTCGGCGCCGCCGACGAAGGTCTTCAGGGTTTCGCCCATGGTTGCTCTCCCCGCTCTCCTTGCTCTCCGCGCACGGCCGCACGGTCTGCACGGCTCCGTACGGTCGACCTCCGCCCACGCGCGCACCGGGACGTGTGCACCGGCACGGCCGGTACGTGGGCCGGTGCTCGGCTCACGGTAGCGCCAGGCGGCGCGGTGGACGCGGAACGCGCACGATACGTTCGCCGCATGGCAGGAACATCATGGGACATAGTGCTGATCGGTGGGGCGTCGGGGATCGGCAAGAGCCGTCTCGCCGCGCAACTGGCGGCAGCACGAAACGCGTTCGTGGTCGAGTTCGACGACGTGGTCGGCGCGGTCGAGGCGATGACGACGGCCGAGCACCACCCCGCCGTCCACCACTTCGACGACATCCCGGACACCACCCGGCTCGCCACCGGTCAGGTGCTGGACCTTCAGATCGCCACCGCACGCGCCCTGGAGCCCGCGGTGCTGGGCGTGGTCCGCAACCGTCTGACCGTCGACGTGCCCGCCGTGGTCGAGGGCGACTATCTCACCCCGGCCGTCGCGGCGACGGCCGTCCACGAGGGAGCCGGTTCCGGCCGCCGGGTGCGGGCTGTGTTCCTGCACGAGGGCGACCCGGACCGGATCACCGCCAACTACGCCTCCCGGGAACCCGGAAGCGGCGAACAGCGACACCGGGCACAGGTCAGCGCCGCCTACTCGCGATGGCTCGCCGACGAGGCGGCCCGACACGGGCTGCCGGTCGTCGAATGCCGCCCCTGGGACACCCTCGTGGCGCGCGTGACGCGGGAGTTGGAGTAGGGCGGAGGCGCCCAGGACCGGCCGAGCGCGCCACCGCGCCACGACACCGTCACCGCCCACACCGGCACACCTCGCCCGCACCGGCCCGCACCGGCACACCTCGCCCGCACCGGCCCGCACCGGCGGGCCCGCGAAACCGTGGGCCCGCCCTATCGCCCCACCTGTTGTCGGTCGGACCCCGAGTCACGACCACCGGAACCCGCTACGAGCGGCCATGTCAGACCCCCGCCGTACGCTCGGCCCATGAGTGTTTCCGTCTACTACAGTGCCGGCCGTGCGGAGCCGTTGACCGGCTCAGAGATCTCCGCGGTCGAACGCGTCGTCACCACCCGCGCGGCGTCGTTCCCCTACGACGACGAGGAGAACCTGTACCTGTACGACGCGGACGGCGACGACCGCGGCGACGAGGTCCTCGCCGGGTCCACCAAACTGCCGACAGATCCCGACCGATGGATACCGGTGATCGCCCATGTGCTCGGCTCGGTGACCGAGCTGCGTCGCATCGTGGCCGACGCGGAGTGGCACGTGCACGTGGACGACGTCGACGTCCCCTGGGACGAGAGCGAGGGGTACGTCCTGCCGGGCCTGCCCGGCGCGTAGGCCGTCGCCCTGTTCGTTCCGGCGGGGGCGGGCCGTGCGAGACGACGAGCCCCCGCCCGCGGCACACCGCGAACGGGGGCTGTCGAAACCCGTGGCTACTTCTTCTTGCCCTGGGTCTGGCGGGCCCGTTTTTTTGACCAGGTCAGCGAGACACAAACTCAGTCTGACCTGCGATCGGGCTGTCATGGTTGGTCGTTGTTGGCCGTTGCTTGTCACCCTCGGAGGGCCCAGAGAGGGCCCGGCGGTGTCACCCAGGACCCTCACTCACGAAGAGGAGCAGCCTCCCACCCGGCTTGCGCGCACAGCCTTCTCTTCTCCCACCGGGAAACGTAAGAGGCCCCCGGAGGAAGGCGAATCCGGGGGCCTCTGACTTGCTGTGCACTCGGCAGGATTCGAACCTGCAACCTTCTGATCCGTAGGCGGGTGCTCCCCTGTCAGTCATCAGCGCCCAGGCCTCTGTTCCACAGATGCAGTGCGGTCACACGGCGACGCGAGTCCCCCAGTGTCCGCCACTGTGCACGGCCGTTGATGTCACCGGCTGATGTCAGGCAGCCCGAGTTAGCCGTTCTGCCCCTGTTTGTCACTGGCATGGTCTAGCGTCCGTCGCAACACTTGCCTCGCTTGCTCCACCCAGGTCATTCCAGCGCCCTCCTCCAGGTCACCGGCTGTGGGGTAGAGAGCGGAGCGCGGCAGATATGCCACCGCAGGAACCGATTAACAAATAGGAGTCAGAGATGAGTTGGGTCACGTGGGCATTTGGTGGGGTAGGCGTAGCGGTCCCCATCGCACTGATCGGCTGGTTCTATTTCGACCGAAAGAAGAATCAGGATCGACAAGTCCAAAAATCTGGAAATGATTCGATCAACTATCAAGCGGGAGGGAATATGAGAGTGGACGGAAACAGCGAGATCCGACGACAGCAACCATGAATCAGCGCCAAACAAGCGGGGATAACTCCACCAACTATCAAATCGCCGGTGACCTACACTCAGGGCTTTCTTATCGCGATGTCAAAGAGATCGCGAATGACGTCTTTCACCAGAATTTCACGCACCTCGCTACCGAGGCGGCAAGCATTGCAGAGGAGCGGGCCAGGCGCATTTGCGACAAGTTCCTCGATAGACTCACCGAAGAGTCACCCGAGTCGCTAGGGAATGCACGAAACCCTGATTTTCAGCGCGCTCTTTTCAGGGTCCAGGAGGAGTTTGCCACTACCGGCGACGAAAGCCTCGGCGATCTCCTCGTAGACATGCTTGTCGATCGATCCAAGCAAAATGGGGGTTCATTTAGGCAAGTAGTACTGAATGAAGCGCTCAAAACTGCACCCCGGCTGACCAGTACACACGTAGCGGTACTGGGGGCGGTATTCATGGCTCGCTATGTGAACGTGAGCACCAACAGCATTCCGCAACTCTACGCAACCCTTCGCGAATTTTGGCTCCCCCTAATCAAGGGCCTATCCCACCCATCAGACGCAAATATGGGGCACATCGCGTACGCCGGATGCGGGTCGATCAGCCTGGGTGAGGTGACATTTACGCAGCTTTTTCTCCAAAGATATCCTGGACTCCTTACGTTGGGATTCGAGGAGGAGCAGTACCCGTGGGTATCCGAGTTCAAGGATAAAGGGATCGTAATGCCATGCTTGCGCAACCCCGCGAAGCTCCAAGTGGCAGCAGTGAGCCTAACCGACCTCGAAAATAAACTGTCCACCATAGACTCCAAAGGTCATGCCGATGAGCTTCAGCAGCTCCTCGAAGGAAATCCCATGTCCGGTGAATTAATTCACGCCGAAATCGAAGCCCTCGACCCGGAATTCAAGAGGTTTGCCCAGACCTGGGGGAACTCCGCCATGAAGAGTTTCGACCTGACTAGCGTCGGCATCGCAATCGCTCACGCTCATTGCCGGAGGCTCCTTGGATCAGTCATGCCGTCCATTGACATCTGGCTGAGCTGATCGCTTTTCGGTCACCTTTGGGGCCTCTGTACGCCCATGTCGCAGCCAGGTTTGACGTCTGGCGATGTCTCAAAGCCATGATCAGCGGGGGCCGTGAGACGTTGCGCAAGCCATCCAGATACGCGCGGTCCCCCGTTCACTGCTCCGCCCTCCCGAACAGTGCGCACGTGGTGGAAACCCTGCCGGAGGTAGTACCGCTGTAGCGCCTCATTCGTCGTCCACGCGTCAAGGCGAAGCCACTGCGCGCCACTGCGGTACGCCCGGTCGCCTGCCCAGTCGAGTAGGCGCCCACCAAGGCCCTGCCCGGCATGGGCAGTGGCGCAGAAAGCGCACGGGTCCTCCCGGCTTCCGCATCGGCAAGCACGTGCGCTACGACCCCGCCGAAGTAGGGGCCTACGTCACTCAGCTCAAGAACGTCGACCGCGTCGCGGCCTGACGCGGCCCCACGCACCGCCAGGGGTGGCCGTTGAACGGCCACCCCCGATCCATTCTGAGAAAGGAATCCGCCTCCGATGGCAGGGAGCATCCAAGACCGTTGGTTCAAGACCACCACCGATGCCGGGGGTAAGGCACTTCGCGTCAAGACCGACCGCTACGGCAAAGGCATGCGCTACCGGGCCCGCTACTTCACGCCCGACGGGCAGCGAAAGGCCAAGTCCTTCCCTGACGGACAGAAGCGTCTCGCTGAGCAGTGGCTGAGCAGCATCACGGCGGATGTCGCCCGTGGCGACTTCGTCGACCCCAACGCGTCCCGTGTGACGTTCCAGGAGTTCGCTGAGAAGTGGCTCGCGAGCCAGAGCGGCGACCCGAACACCCGGGCGTCAATGGCGTCTCAGCTGAGGTTGCACGCCTTCCCTCGCATCGGCCCGCGTCAGCTTGGGTCGTTCCAGCCTGGTCACATCCGCGAGTTTGTGGCACAGCTCGAAGCGTCCGGCATGTCCGGCTCGTATGCCCGCGTCATCTTCTCCAACGTTCGAGCTGTGCTTTCCGCCGCCGTGGAGGACGGATGCCTTCGCCGGAACCCCCGCAACTCGCGCACGGTGGCCCTGCCTGCCATGGGCGCGCGACGGGTTGTCCCCTGGGAACCTGAACGTGTCTTCGGCTTACGTGCCGCCATGGTCGAGCGCTTTCGGCCCATGGTCGACGTAGGCGCCGGATGCGGCCTGCGGCAAGGAGAGATTCTCGGCCTCTCCGTCGATGATATCGACTTCGACACAGGCACCCTGCACGTGTTGCAGCAACTGAAGCTGAGCCTAAGCAAGGCCGTGTTTGCACCTCCGAAGGGAGGCAAGCTTCGTGACGTGCCCCTGCCCGACCCTGTGGCGGAGTCCCTGCGTGAGCACATCGAGCGGTTCCCGCCTGCGGAGATCAAGCTCCCGTGGATGCGGGCGAACGGCCAGCCGGTGACTCGGCGACTCATCTTCACAGGCCCCAACGGTGGGCACATCTGGCGTACGTCGCTGAATGAAGACCACTGGAAGCCCGCACCCGCGAAGGCCGGCGTCATCCCGAAGGCCAAGAGTCGCGAGCACGCCGCCGCCCGCGAGCACGGCATGCACGCCCTACGGCACTTCTATGCGTCCGTCCTTCTGGACGCCGGGGAGAGCATCAAGGCCCTTGCCGAATACCTCGGGCACTCTGATCCGGGCCTGACGCTGAAGGTGTACGCGCACCTCATGCCGAGCAGCCGGGACCGTGCTCGGAAGGCTCTCGGACGCGCGCTCCGGCCCCAGGATTCGGAGGACTGAGGGCCCAGAGCGGTCCCAGGCCATGAAAATGCCTCCCATCCGCGCCATTCGCGCAGGTGGGAGGCATGATCATGTTCTCTACTTCTTCTTGCCCTGGTTCTTCACTGCCTCGATGGCGGCCTTGGCGGCCTCCGGGTCGAGGTAGGTGCCGCCCGGCTTCACCGGACGGAAGTCGGCGTCCAGCTCGTAGACGAGCGGGATGCCGGTCGGGATGTTCAGGCCCGCGATGTCGGCGTCGGAGACGCCGTCCAGGTGCTTGACCAGGGCACGCAGGCTGTTGCCGTGGGCGGCGACCAGGACCGTGCGGCCGGTCAGCAGGTCCGGGACGATGTCGTCGTACCAGTACGGCAGCATGCGGTCGACGACGTCCTTCAGGCACTCGGTGCGCGGCCGCAGCTCCGGCGGGATCGTCGCGTAGCGCGGGTCGTCGCTCTGCGAGAACTCGGTGCCGTCCTCCAGCGCGGGCGGCGGCGTGTCGTAGGAACGGCGCCACAGCATGAACTGCTCCTCGCCGAACTCGGCGAGGGTCTGTGCCTTGTCCTTGCCCTGGAGGGCGCCGTAGTGGCGCTCGTTCAGCCGCCAGGAGCGGTGGACGGGGATCCAGTGGCGGTCCGCGGCCTCCAGCGCGAGCTGCGCGGTGCGGATGGCGCGCTTCTGGAGGGAGGTGTGCAGGACGTCGGGGAGCAGGCCGGCGTCCTTCAGCAGCTCACCGCCGCGGACCGCCTCCTTCTCGCCCTTCTCCGTGAGGTTGACGTCCACCCATCCGGTGAACAGGTTCTTCGCGTTCCACTCGCTCTCGCCGTGGCGGAGGAGGATCAGCTTGTACGGTGCGTCGGCCATGGCTCCGAGCGTAATCGAAGGCGTTCGGGCGCTGCGCGGCCGGTCAAGGGGCGGACAAGGGGCGGACAAGGAGCGTGAAGGCGCGGGCGGACCGGGGCGGGGCCGCGTCGATTGACGGTCGGCGTCAATCGACTGGCGCATCGGAATTCCGCATTCGTAATGTGTGGATCGCCGCCGGGCCTCTTACCGGTGATGCTCGTCGTTCCGTACGTCCCCGGGGGGAACCCGTATGTCTGTCGCCGGCCTCAGACGCACCGCACGCGAATCCGTGTCCGGTCTCCCCAGGGAGTTCTGGTGGCTGTGGACCAGCACGCTGGTCAATCGACTCGGTGCGTTCGTCGCCACCTTCATGGCGCTCTACCTGACCCTGGACCGGGGCTACTCGGCCTCGTACGCCGGCCTGGTGGCCGCGCTGCACGGGCTCGGCGGGGTGGTGTCCTCGCTCGGGGCCGGGGTGATGACCGACCGGCTCGGCCGTCGGCCCACCATGCTGATCGCGCAGACCTCGACCGCGGTGTCGGTGGCCGTGCTCGGGTTCATGGTCCACCCGGTGGCCATCGCGGCCGTCGCGTTCCTCGTCGGCATGGCGAGCAACGCCTCGCGGCCCGCCGTGCAGGCGATGATGGCCGACATCGTCCGGCCCGAGGACCGGGTGCGGGCGTTCTCGCTCAACTACTGGGCGATCAACCTCGGCTTCGCCGTCTCGTCGGCCGGGGCCGGGTTCGTCGCCGAGTACAGCTATCTCGCGGGGTTCCTCGGCGAGGCCGCGATGACGCTGGCCTGTGCCGTCGTCGTGTTCGCCAAGGTGCCCGAGTCGCGTCCCGAGAGGACCGCGGCGCCCGGCCGGGCGGACAGCGGCGGCGCGGACGAGGTCCGGCTCTCCACCGTGCTGCGCGACGGACGGTTCATGGGAGTCGTCGGGCTTTCCTTCGTCATCGCGCTGATCTTCCAGCAGGGCTATGTGGGCCTGCCCGTGGCCATGGGCGCCGACGGGTTCTCCAGCTCCGACTTCGGTACGGCCATCGCCGTCAACGGGGTGCTGATCGTGGTGCTCCAGATCCCGGTCACCCGGTTCATCCAGCACCGCGATCCGCGGCGGCTGCTCGTCGTGTCGTCGTTGCTGGCGGGGTACGGCTTCGGGCTCACGGCCTTCGCCGGGTCCGTCGCCGTGTACGCGCTGACCATCTGCGTCTGGACGGTCGCCGAGATCGTCAATTCGCCGATCCAGAGCAGTCTGGTGGTCCAGCTCTCGCCCGCCCGGGGCCGGGGCCGGTACCAGGGCATGTACACGATGTCGTGGTCCGCCGCCGCGCTGATCGCGCCGCTGATGTCGGGCGTGGTGATCGACCGCTTCGGGGCGGAGTGGCTGTGGGGGGCGTGCGCGGTCCTGGGCACCGGGGCGGCGCTCGGCTACTGGTTGCTGATGCGGAAGCTGCCGGGGGAGGCGGTGGCGAAGTCCGGAACCGGTCGCGTGGCGGAGACGGGCGGCGGCACGCTGAGCGATGGGAGCCGACGGTCCGACGGGAGCGGACGGTCCGGCCCCGCGCGGCCGACGTCCGAGAAGGCGCTCGCGGAGATGTCCGCGGAAGCACACGCGGAAGCGCCCGCGGAGGCCGGCTGACCGACGCCCCGCCCACGGCACACAGAACGCGGGGACGCGGAGAGCGGGGACGCGGAACGTAGCCCAGGGCCCACGGCCCCTGGAACGCGTCACACGGACCGCGGCCCCGCAGCCCACATCACACGGTCCACATCAACGGCCCACGGCCCACATCACACGGCGCAGGTCACACGGCGCAGGTCACGCCTCGCACGGAACGCGGTGGCGCCCCGCGCGGAGGAGATCGTCTCCGCGCGGGGCGCCCGTTCCGCTCCGTGGCGACCGCCGGTCAGCCGCAGCAGCCACCGCACTGGCACGGGGCCCCGGACTGGCAGCCGCAGCCGCAGCCCGAGCCGCAGCCGCAGGCGCCGAGCACGGGCAGACGTCCCGCGTCGGCAGAGGTCTCCTGCCGCGGGTCGGTCGTGGGGGAATCGGCCATGGTTCCTCCTCAAGGCGTACGACAGGGCCGTCCGCCGACAACGACGCGCGCACGGCCGGGGCGCACGGCCAAGGCGCGCCGCCCCACCCCATTGGATGCCCACCCGGGCGGGCGCATCAACGGCGCACGTGCGCAGAACGCATGTGCGACACATATGCGACCGCGTGCGCCCTCTGCTCGGGCCGTGCCCGCCCCCCAGCCACGCGTCCCCGGGCCCGGGCCGTGCCCGCCTCGGCCACACGCCCCCGCGTACGCGTCCCCGGCTTCGGATCGTGCCCGCCCCGGCTACACGCCCTCCACCGGAGTCTGCTGCTGGATCTCGTCCGCGTGCTCGCCCGTGACCAGGTAGACCACGCGCTTGGCGACCGACACCGCGTGGTCGGCGAAACGCTCGTAGTAGCGGCCGAGGAGCGTCACGTCGACGGCGGTCTCGATGCCGTGCTTCCAGCGGTCGTCCATCAGGTGCTGGAACAGTGTGCGGTGCAGCAGGTCCATCTCGTCGTCGTCCTGCTCCAGCTGAAGGGCCAGGTCGACGTCCTTGGTGATGATCACCTCGGCCGCCTTGGCCATCAGGCGCTGGGCGAGCTGGCCCATCTCCAGGATGGTGGCGTGCAGGTCGCCCGGCACCGCGGACGCCGGGAACCGCAGCCGGGCGAGCTTGGCCACGTGCTGGGCGAGGTCGCCCGAGCGCTCCAGGTCGGCGCTCATCCGCAGTGAGGTGACCACGATCCGCAGATCGGTCGCCACCGGCTGCTGCCGGGCGAGCAAGGCGATGGCCCGCGCCTCCAGGTCGTGCTGGAGGTCGTCGACCTTCTGGTCCGCGGCGATCACGCTCTCCGCGAGCTTGAGATCGGCATCGAGCATGGACGTCGTCGCCCGGCCGATGGCCGACCCGACGAGCCGGGCCATCTCGACCAGATCCTCGCCGATCGAGTCGAGTTCCTCGTGGTAGGCGTCACGCATGGAAGTCCCTCTCCAGTCCTCTGTGCAATGCCGGGGCCTGCTGTGAACCCCACGCTGTCACCATGGGCCGCCTACGCGTCGCCTTCCGGCCGCGCAAGTGAACCGCCCCTTGCTCCTCGGTGAACTCTGGGCGACGAGTGTTCGGATAGGCACTCGGATGGCTGGGAGAGTCCTCCCGGACCCGCATAACCTTGACGTATGGACGTGAACGCGGCAGTCGCCGCAGCTGCGGCGATCGGCGGTGCGTGTACCGGCGTGATCGCCATGCTCGCGTTCCGCTGGAGCGAGCGCGACCAGAAGAAACCGACGCGCACCTCCCTGCGGCCCGACGGCAACGCGGCCCTTCCCCCCGGCGTGGACACGGTGCTGTCCGTGCTCAGCTCCTCCGCGGTCGTGCTCGACGAGAGCGACAGTGTGGTCAAGGCGAGCTCCGCCGCGTACGCGCTGGGGCTGGTGAGGGGAGGGCGGCTGGCCGTCGACGCGATGCTGAACATGGCCAGGGACACCCGCCGTGACGGTGAGATACGGCAGGTCGAACTGGACCTCCCCCGTCGCGGCACCGGTCGCGGCGAGGCCCTGGCGGTCTCCGCCCGGGTCGCCCCGCTGGGCTCCCGGCTGGTGCTGCTGCTCGTGGAGGACCTCACCGAGGCCCGCCGCATAGAAGCGGTACGGCGCGACTTCGTCGCCAACGTCAGCCACGAGCTCAAGACCCCGGTCGGTGCGCTCTCGCTGCTGTCCGAGGCCGTGATGGACGCCGCCGACGATCCGGAGGCGGTGGAGCGGTTCGCGGGGCGGATGCAGATCGAGGCGACCCGGCTGACCAACCTCGTGCAGGAGATCATCGACCTCTCCCGGGTGCAGAACGACGACCCGCTGGAGGACGCCGAGCCGGTGCGGGTGGACGAGCTGGTGGCCGAGGCCATCGATCGCTGCCGTCAGCAGGCCGGGTCGAAGCAGATCACCATGGCGGCGGGCGGCACCGCGGAGCTCCGCATCTGGGGCAACCGCGGCCAGCTCGCCGCGGCACTCGGCAACCTCGTCGAGAACGCCGTCAACTACAGCCCCGCCCGTACCCGAGTGGGCATCGCCGCCCGGCGCGTGTCCGTACCCGGCGGGGACCAGATCGAGATAGCGGTGACCGACCAGGGCATCGGCATCTCGGAGAAGGACCGCGAGCGGGTCTTCGAACGCTTCTACCGCGTCGACCCGGCCCGCTCACGGGCCACCGGTGGCACCGGCCTCGGCCTCGCCATCGTCAAGCACGTGGCCGCCTCGCACGGCGGGGAGGTCACGGTCTGGAGCTCGGAGGGCCAGGGCTCCACCTTCACCCTGCGGCTGCCCGAGGCGGTTGCCGTACGGGAACGGGACCGCAGCTCGGGCGGACCGCTCATCGTCAATGGCGACGAGGGCCCCCACGGGCCCGTTCATCCCGACACCCTTGAACCATTCCCTGCCCCGGAGGTCCTTCCGTGACCCGAGTGCTCGTCGTCGAGGACGAGGAGTCCTTCAGCGACGCCCTGTCCTACATGCTCCGCAAGGAGGGTTTCGAAGTCGCCATCGCGGCCACGGGACCGGACGGCCTTGACGAGTTCGAGCGCAACGGCGCCGATCTCGTCCTGCTCGACCTGATGCTGCCGGGCCTGCCCGGCACCGAGGTCTGTCGTCAGCTGCGCAGCAGGTCCAACGTCCCCGTGATCATGGTCACGGCCAAGGACAGCGAGATCGACAAGGTCGTCGGCCTGGAAATAGGAGCCGACGACTACGTCACCAAGCCGTTCTCCTCGCGGGAGCTCGTGGCCCGTATCCGCGCGGTGCTGCGTCGCCGCGGCGAGCCGGAGGAGGTCACGCCGGCCGCTCTGGAGGCGGGCCCGGTCCGGATGGACGTGGACCGCCACGTCGTCACGGTCTCCGGCGGCAAGGTCGATCTCCCGCTCAAGGAGTTCGACCTGCTGGAGATGCTGCTGCGCAACGCGGGCCGGGTCCTGACCCGCATGCAGCTCATCGACCGGGTCTGGGGCGCCGACTACGTGGGCGACACCAAGACCCTGGATGTGCACGTCAAGCGCCTGCGGGCCAAGATCGAGCCCGACCCGGGGGCACCGCGCTTCCTGGTGACGGTGCGGGGCCTGGGATACAAGTTCGAGCCGTAGGCCGGACCGGGTACGCGACGGCGGAGGGCGCCCCCCGAGAGGGAGGGCGCCCTCCGCCGTCGTACGTCGTACGCGCGGAGCCCGGGCGGTCCCGTGCCGTCCGGCCCGCGCGCGGCGGCGTCAGTCCTCCGACGGGACGCCGGACCCCTCGTCGCCCGAGTCGTTCGCGCCGTTCTCCGTACCGCTCTCGGAGCCGGACTCGCCCGGGGCCCCCGAACCGGTGGCGGTGGCCGACGGCGACGCGGGCTTCGACGGCGCCACCGGCAGCGAGCTCGGGCCGAAGCCGGTGAAGTAGCTGGTCGACGGCACGACGAACACGCCGAGCGGGATCTCGCCGGTGGTGCTGAACTTGAAGACGACGTTCTGCACGTTGCCGTTCTGGGCGGCCTCGCGGCCGTCCTCGATCACGGCGGAGGCGTTGCCCTTGCCGCCGAGGACCACACTGCCGCCCGCGGGAACCTCGATGGGGCCGTTGCCCTGGGCCGCGTGCAGCTTCACCGAGGCGCTCGTGCCCGGCAGCGAGACGGCCTCCAGGGTCTGCTTCTTGGTCCCGCTGTTGAAGAGCGTCGCGGAGACGACGGCGGGGCCCTCCGCGCCGCGCTCCGGCTGGGTGATCACGTTGGCGTTCTGGATGCTGATGTCACCCGAGGTGGTGGCGGCGCTGTCCGGCTTGATCTGGAGCGTCGCTGCGTCATTGCCCGCACCGCACGCGGCGAGCGAGGCGATCGAGAACACGATGGCGGTGGCGGCGAGGGCGCCGTGTCGAAGGCTGCGGCTCACGGCGGCGGCAACTCCTTGAACGTGTCGGACTGCGGACGGGGGGAACGGGCGACGTAAAGCCGCCCTAAGCATGTGTCAGCGGCCTTAGGCTACCGAGCCGCCCTTCCCGCCCCGCACCCGACCCGCCCCTACACGCCGCCGCACTTCCCGAAGGCTCTTCCGGGCGGTGCCTCGCACGACGGTCTCGTTCGTGGCCCGCGGCCGGACGGCGGTTTCTCCGCCGGTGCACTCGGAATCGGCCGTCACGCACCGTTCACATATCGCCGGTGATCAATTCATGGAGTGCGTCATCGAGTGCGTGATGGAGAGCGCCGTGGAGAGCCTCATCGAGTACCTCATGGCGCGTGACGTATCGCCCGGTGTATCGCGTGGCGTATTCCGTGCGCATTAGTGAGCGTCACCCGGAGTCGATCAATTCCATTGATCACCCGCACTTGCCATCCGTACGGGTGATCGATGCTCGAACGGAGTGAGGAAAGTCTATCGTCGAGAATCCGGCAAAACGGGACGTTAGGTCACTTCGGAGAGGGGTTCGGGGGCGTGTGACGTGCGTGTTTCACCGCGCCCGCACAGCCGCTCCGACCTGCGAATACCGCCCCGCGCCAACCGCCCGCAGCACGTCCGTGTTGCTGTTGTCAAGCCCCGAGATATGCCCTGACCTGCGAAAACGCCATTCAGGAGAGGCTGTTCTCGTGTTATCCTTGATAGCCACGGAAGGGGTACCTGTCACATGACGTTCAAGGTTGGCGACACCGTGGTCTATCCCCATCACGGGGCCGCGCTGATCGAGGCTATCGAAACTCGCCAGATCAAAGGCGTGGACAAGACCTACTTGGTGCTCAAGGTCGCCCAGGGCGACTTGACGGTTCGTGTGCCGGCGGACAATGCGGAGTTCGTGGGTGTGCGCGACGTAGTCGGGCAGGAAGGGCTGGACCGGGTCTTCGAGGTGCTGCGTGCGCCGTACGCCGAGGAGCCGACGAACTGGTCCCGTCGCTACAAGGCAAATCTGGAGAAGCTCGCCTCCGGCGATGTCATCAAGGTCGCCGAAGTGGTGCGTGACCTGTGGCGTCGTGAGCGCGAGCGCGGACTCTCCGCGGGTGAGAAGCGCATGCTGGCGAAGGCCCGCCAGATTCTGGTGAGCGAACTCGCTCTCGCGGAGAACACGAACGAGGACAAGGCCGAGGCTCTGCTCGACGAGGTACTCGCGTCCTGAACCGGCTCGCGCCGGTCGTGGGAAATGTACTGCGGTGCCCGCTGACAACCGTATTCACGGTACGTCGGTCGGGCGCTGCGGCATGTCCGAAATCGGCAGCCGGATATGACCGACCGCACGCGAGAACGCATGCCCGGACTGCATGCCGGACCGTGCGCCCTGCCGCATGTCCGGCCGGATATGACCGGGTATGCGGTCGGCGGCCATTCCCGGAGCCGGTATGTCGGGTGACGTGCCGCAGTAGATTTGACGGGTACGCGACAGTTCGGCGGGTGTGCGGCGGTGCGGCCGCCGGATCGGGGTCGGGCAGACATCGTTCGAACGGATCGGGGTCGCGAAGACACCATTCGAATGTGGCCATGCCGTGGCCGGAACGCGACGGCAGTGGCCCGTCTCACCCGTGCGTTGGCTTCAGCGGCGATCCCCCCGATACTTTGCTCGCGATCCTGCGCAGGCGATCCGAGCGGCCGGGACGGGTCGTTCGGCCTCGACCGGGTGTCACGGAAAGGGTCCGGTCGAGTCCAGGTGTCGTGCCCGGCTCGCTTGTGGCCATACCCACGTCGGTCGTGGAAACAAACATGCCGAAGCTCCGGAGTGCAATCGATGTCTGATCAATCGCGTCCGAACCGCACCGCCGCCGTGATTCCCGCGGCCGGCCGCGGGGTCCGGCTCGGCCCGGGCGCCCCCAAGGCGCTCCGCGCGCTGGGCGGGACGCCGATGCTCGTCCACGCGGTACGGGCCATGGCGGCGTCCCGTTCCGTCGCGCTGGTCGTCGTCGTGGCGCCGCCGGACGGCGCCGCCGAGGTGAAGAACCTGCTGAACGAGCACGCGCTGCCCGAGCGCACCGACTACGTCGTCGTGCCCGGCGGCGACACCCGGCAGGAGTCGGTGCGCCTCGGTCTCGACGTCCTGCCCGACGACGTCTCCGTCGTCCTCGTCCACGACGCGGCCCGCCCACTGGTGCCGGTCGACACCGTGGACGCGGTGATCGCGGCGGTGCGCGGGGGTGCGCCCGCCGTCGTGCCGGCGCTGCCGCTCGCCGACACGGTCAAGGAGGTCGAGCCCGGGGCGCCGGGGGAGCCGGAGCCGGTCCTCGGCACGCCCGAGCGGGCCCGGCTGCGCGCGGTGCAGACCCCGCAGGGCTTCGACCGCGGCACGCTCGTGCGCGCGCACGACACCGTAGCCGTGGGCGGCGAGGGCGCCACGGACGACGCGGGAATGGTGGAGCGGCTCGGGGAGCCCGTCGTGGTCGTCCCCGGGCACGAGGAGGCGTTCAAGGTGACCCGGCCGCTGGACCTGGTGCTGGCCGAGGCGGTACTCGCACGCAGGAGGGCGAACGATGGCTTCTGAGGAAACGGTTCCCGAGCGGACGACCCACGACGAGCGGACCGGCCCGTCGGCCCACGACGAGCGGACCGGTCCGTCGGCTCGCGGCGAGCGGCCGGTTTCGGTGCCCGACGGCGAGCGGACCGGTCCGGTGATTCCGCTCGTCGGGATCGGCACCGACATCCATGCCTTCGAGGAGGGCCGCGAACTGTGGTGCGCTGGGCTGCTCTGGGAGGGCGAGGGGCCGGGCCTGGCGGGGCACTCCGACGCCGATGTCGTCGCGCACGCCGCATGCAACGCGCTGTTCTCGGCGGCCGGCCTCGGTGACCTCGGGCAGCACTTCGGGACCGGGCGGCCGGAGTGGTCCGGTGCCGCCGGGGTGACCCTGCTGACCGAGGCCGCGCGGATCGTACGCGCCGAGGGCTTCGAGATCGGGAACGTCGCCGTCCAGGTCGTCGGCGTGCGTCCGAAGGTCGGCAAGCGGCGCGACGAGGCGCAGCGGGTGCTGTCGGCGGCCGTGGGGGCGCCCGTCTCGCTCTCCGCCGCCACGTCCGACGGGCTCGGTTTCACCGGGCGGGGCGAGGGTCTCGCCGGTATCGCGACGGCATTGGTCTACCGCGTCGGCTGAATTCCTCGTACGGCCCTGACCTGGTGGTACTCACCGTCCACCCTTTGTTGCACATTGCTTGCACGTACGCTGGTACGGCAAGCGATGTGGCGTACGAGGGTGGTGAGGCTCGCAGATGAGCGCGACGACGGTGGTCCCGGCCCGGAGCGGTGCCGACGCGGACGGGTACGTCCTGCGCACCGCCGCCCCCGAGGACGTCGACGGGGCGCGGGCCGTGATGCTCGACACCGTCTACCGGGACTTCGGGTCCGGTTACGTGCCGCGCTGGCACGCCGACATCATCGACCCCGACGCCGCCTACCTGCGTCCCGGGCGGTGCACCCTGCTGGTCGTCGAATGCGACGGGGCGATCGTCGCCACCGGGGCCGTGCGCGACCGGGGGCCCCAGGCGCCGCCCAATCCGCAGTGGGTCGCCGACCGCTTCCCGTCCGGCACCACCGCCCAGCTCTGCCGGATCTACGTGGCGCCGGGGCACCGCAGGCACGGCCTCGCCCGCCGGATCGTGCGCGAGCTGTGCGACTTCGTCGCGCGGGCCGGCGGGTACGAGGCGATCTACCTGCACACCGATCCCGCCGTGCCCGGCGCCGAGCCGTTCTGGCGGTCGCTGGCCCATGAGGTGTGTGACGAGCGCGCGCTGCCCGGCGGCGGTCAGGGCATCGTCCACTTCGAGCTGCCGCTGCCCGCGCTGCCCGCCCCCGCACGCCGGAACGGCACCCCCGCCCGCTAGAACGACAATCGTTTTCATATAAGGTTCCCGTCATGCCCATATCCCGTCGCCGCTCCGCGCTGCCGCTGGCACTCTCCGCGACAGCCCTCCTCGTCCCGCTCGCCACCGCCTGTTCCTCGGGCGGTTCCGACGGCTCCGCGGACGGGCAGCGGCTCCGGGTCGCGATGGCGTTCCCACCCGCTCAGGCCATGTCCCCGTATGGGGACGACGCGGTCACCCTCAGCAGGCTCGCCGTGATCGAGGGCCTCACCGCGCTCGACCGGAACGGCGACGCCGAGCCCGCGCTCGCCACCTCCTGGAAGCGCGACGACGACCGCACCTGGACGTTCACCCTGCGCGACGCCACGTTCCAGGACGGCGGCAGACTGGCGGCCTCCGACGTCGTGCGCTCGCTGGGCGCCGCCGAGTCGGCGTCGCCCAGGCCGCGGGTCCTCAGCGACACCCGGCTCACCGCCACGGCCCCCGACGCCCGGACCGTCCGGATCGTCACCGCCGCCCCCGACCCGCTGCTGCCCCAGCGCCTCGCCAACCCCTCCCTCACGATCCTCTCCGCCGCCGCGTACGCGGGCGGCAAGGTGAACCCCGCCGGGCACGCCACCGGCCCGTTCACCCTGACGAAGGTCGGCGGCGCGGTCAGCGCGACCCTGGAGCGCAACGACGCCTACTGGGGTGCCAGGGCCAAGGCGCCCGGCGTCGACGTGAAGTTCGTCGCCGACGGCACCGCCCGCGCCAACGCCCTGCGCACCAAGGCCGTCGACGTCGCCGAGTACGTCCCCATCTCGCAGGCACCCGTCCTGGGCGACGGGCTCGTCCACGAATTCCCCTCCGCCCGCACCAACGGCCTCTCCCTCAACACCGCGCGCGGGGTCTTCGCCGACCCGGCGATGCGTGCCGCCGCCCGCGAGGCCATCGACTCCGAGGCCCTGGTCAAGGGCGTCTACGAGGGCCGCGCCGACAGCGCGCGGGGCCTGCTCGGCCCCGGCGTGCCCTGGGCCGCCGCCGACCGCACCGCCCCCGTGAACCGGGCGAAGGCCGCGAGCGAGGACCAGGTGGCGAAGACGAAGGAGATCGTCCTCGCCACCTACACCAACCGGCCCGAACTGCCCGAGGTCGCCACCGTCGTCCAGCAGCAGCTCACCGCCCGCGGTTTCACCGTCAAGCAGGTCGTGCGCGACTACGCCCAGCTGGAGGCCGACGCGCTCGCGGGCAAGTACGACGCGTTCATCCAGGCCCGCAACACCATCCTGGACACCGCCGACCCCGTCTCCTACCTCGCGTCCGACTTCACCTGCGACGGCAGCTTCAACATCTCCCAGCTCTGCGACAAGAACGTCGACGCCGCCGTCGCCAAGGCCGCCGGGACCGCCGACACCGGCGCCCGGCACCACGCCGAGATGGCCGCCGAGGCCCGTGTGCTGGGCACCGACGCCCTCGTTCCGCTGCTCCACGAACGCTTCACCCAGGGCTACGACGACAGCCGCGTCCGGGGCGTCGCGCTCGACCCGATGGAACGCACCCTGATCACCGCCGACACCCGCGTCGGGTGACCGGGTGAAGTACCTGGCCGGGCGGCTCGGCACGCTGCTCGCGGCCGTCGTCGCCGTCGGGCTGCTGCCCCGGCTGACCCGCACCGACCCGGCGCTGACGATCCTGCACGCCCGGTACGCCGACCGCCCGCCGACCCCCGAGACCCTCGACGCGATCCGCGCCGAGACCGGGCTCGACGGCGGCCCCCTCCACGTCCTGGGCGGTTGGTTCGGCGGGCTGTTCCGCGGCGACCTCGGCACCTCCTGGGTCTCCGGGCAACCCGTCGCCCCCGACGCCACGGCCGCGCTCGGCGTCTCCCTCACCCTGATGGGCGCCTCGCTCGCCGTCGCCCTGCTCCTCGCCGCCGTGCTCGCCGCGGGCACCCTGAGGCGCGGGGCACGGCGCCGGATCGTCACCGCGCGGGCCGGGGCGGTGGCCGCCGTTCTCGCCGCGCTGCCGGAATTCCTCCTCGCCGCCGTGCTCGCCACCGTCGTCGCCGTGCAACTCGGCGCGCTCCCGGCGATCGGCTGGGGCACCCCCGACCAGGCGGTACTGCCCGCGCTCGCCATGGGCATCCCGGCGGGCGCCCTGCTCGGCCGGCTGCTGGACGACGCGCTGCCCGCCGCGTTCGCCGAACCCTGGGCGCGGGCCGCCGCCGCGGGCGGACTGCCCGGACACCGCGTGGCCCTGCACGCCCTGCGCCGTACCCTGCCCGGACTGCTGCCCCAACTCGGCCTGATCGTCGTCGGCCTCACCGGCGGCGCCGTCGCCGTCGAGACGCTGTTCGCCGTCCCGGGGCTCGGCGGCACGGCGCTGAGCGCGGCCCTCGCGCAGGACCTCCCGGTGCTCCAGGCCTGTGTCCTGCTCCTGCTGCTCCTCGGCGTCGTCGCGGGCGCCGCCGCCCGCCTGGCCACCCGTACCCTGCTCGGGCCCGCCCTGCGCGACGGGGCGCTTCCCGCACTCGTCCCGCCGAACCTGCCCGCCCGACGGCTCCTCGCCCTCGGCGCGGTGGTCCTGGCCGCCCTGTTCGTCGCGGTGACCGTCGCCGGACTGCTGCGCGACCCGCTCCACGTCGACGCCGCCGCCCGCCTCGCCGGACCGTCCGCCGCGCATCCCCTCGGCACGGATTCCCTCGGCCGAGACGTCCTCGCCCGGCTCGGCCACGGCGCGGCCCGCACCGTCCTCACCGCGGTCGCGGTCGGCGCCGCCACCCTGGTCCTGGGCCTGGTCCTCGGCACGCTACGGGCCGGGGCCGTCACCGAGACCGCCAACGCGCTGCCCGCGATCCTCACCGGACTCGTCGTCGCGGGCGCCGTCGGGCCCGGTCCCCGGGGCGCCGCCGCGGCCGTCACCGCCGTCGCCTGGGCCCCGCTCGCCGCCCACACCGCGGCCCTGTACGCGCAGGAGCGGGCCGCCCCGCACATCGCGGCGGCCCGCTCGCTGGGCGCCGGCCGGTGGCACCTGGCCCGCCGCCACCTGCTGCCCGCCGTGGTCCCTCCGGTGCTGCGTCACGCGGTGCTGCGCGTCCCCGCCGTCGCGCTGGCCCTTGCCTCCCTCGGCTTCCTCGGCCTGGGCACGCAGGCACCGGCGCCGGAGTGGGGCCGGATGCTGTCGGAGAACATGCCGTACGCGGAACGGGCCCCCTGGGCCGTCCTCGCCCCCGCCGCCGCGCTCGCCGCCCTCGGTGCCCTGGCCGTCCTCACGGCGGCGGCGGTACGCGGCCGTGCCCGGCGAGGCGCCGCGTGAACACCCCAGCCGAAGCAGCCAAGGCAGCCACCCCGACCACCCCGACCACAGCAACCACCGCAACCGCACCAACCACCGCAGCCAAGGCAGCCAAGGAAACCAAGGAAACCGCACCAACCACAGCAACACGGGGCGCCCCCGGCACCTCCGGCGCCCCCGGTGCGGCCGGCAAGGCCGGAACCACCCCCTACCTCCGCCTCCTCACCGCCACCCAGTTCGCCTTCAACATCGGCTTCTACGCCGTGCTGCCCTACCTCGCCACCCACCTCGGCGCCGGTCTCGGCATGGCCGGCTGGCTCGTCGGCCTCGTCCTCGGACTGCGCACCTTCAGCCAGCAGGGCCTGTTCGTCGTCGGCGGTGCCCTCACCGACCGGTACGGTCCCCGCCCCGTCGTCCTCGCCGGGTGCGTCCTGCGGATCGTGGGCTTCGGCTGGCTCGCCCTCGCCGACTCCACCGTGACCGTCGTCGCCGCCGTCGTACTCATCGGATTCGCCGCCGCGCTGTTCTCACCGGCCGTGGAGTCCGAGACCGCCCGCGAGGCGGTCCGGCACGAACGGGACACCGGCACCCCGCGCGCCCAGGTGCTCGCCGTGTTCTCCGCCGCCGGGCAGGCCGGCGCCTTCATCGGCCCGCTGCTCGGCTCGCTGCTCCTGCTCCTCGACGCCGGATTCCGGGCGGCGTGCCTCGCGGGCGCGCTGGTCTTCGTCGGGGTCCTCGCCGGACACGCCCGGCTGATGCCGCGCCGGGCCCCCGCCGTCCGTCCGGACGACCGGTCCCGCCGCTCCCTGCGCGAGCCCCTGTGCGAGGTGTTCGGCAACGGCCCCTTCCTCGTGCTCTGCCTCGCATACAGCAGCTACCTGATCGCGTACAACCAGCTCTATCTGTCCCTCCCCGACGAGGTGGAGCGGGCCACCGGCTCGCAGGCCGCCCTCGGCTGGCTCTTCGCGCTCTCCTCGCTCCTGGTGGTCTGTGCCCAGCTTCCGCTGACCCGCTGGTCCGCGCGCCGCATCACCCCGCGCACCGCGCTGGTCACCGGCCTGGCGGTGGTCGCCACCGGTTTCGCCGCCGTGCCGCTCACCCCCGGCGGCCCCGCCGGACTGCTGCCCGGCGCCGTGCTCGTCGTCCTGCTCACCGCCGGGCAGATGCTGCTGGTGCCGGCCGCGCGCGGCCTCGTGCCGGACCTGGTCGACGACCGGCGCCTCGGCCTGGCCACCGGAGCGATGTCGTCCGTCTCCGGGGTCGCCGTACTCGGCGGCAGCGCCGCCACCGGGGCCCTGCTGGACGCACCCGCGCCGGTCCGCTGGGCGGCCCTCGCCGCCGTACCGCTCACGGGCGCCGTTCTCGCCGCGTTCCTCCGTACGGGCCGCGACCGGAAGCAGTTCCTCCGTACGGACCGGTGACCGGTGACCGGTGCGGGAAGTGATTCCTCCGTACGGGCCGGTACGGGGACCGGTTCCTCCGTACGGGCCGCAGCGGGAAGCAGGAGGAGGGAGAGTGGGTTGGGATACGCACAGGAGCACCACCGACCCCCATCCGGAGGACGCAACGCCATGACCGCCGCACTCTCCGACGAACTGAAGGCGCTTCTCGACACGCCGGTCTTCGTCACCGTCGCCACCATTCAGCCGGACGGCAGCCCGCAGCTCTCCCCGGTGTGGGTGAAGCGCGACGGCGACGACATCCTCATCTCCACGACCGTCGGCCGCCGCAAGGAGCGCAACCTGCGTCGTGACCCGCGGGTCTCCGTCGTCGTGCAGCCCTTCGCCGCCCCGTACACCTACGCCGAGATCCGCGGCAGCGCCACGCTCGGCACCGAGGGCGGGCAGGAGCTGATCGACGAGCTGTCCGTGAAGTACACCGGCAAGAAGTACGCGGAGTTCAACGCGGCGGCGGCCGACGACGACGAGCGCGTCGTCGTCCGGATCACCCCGCGCAAGGTCGTCGGACGCATCTGAGGAACCCCCGGCGCACACCGCTTCCCACGAAGTAGTCCCCGCGATCCCCAGAGGGGTCGCGGGGCACTGGTGCGCGCCCACTACCCTTGTGGCGTGACTATTCGCCTGTACGACACCAGCGCCCGGCAGATCCGTGACTTCGTCCCGCTCACGGCGGGTTGTGTCTCGATCTACCTCTGTGGTGCGACCGTCCAGGCAGCCCCGCACATCGGGCACATCCGGTCCGGGCTGAACTTCGACATCATGCGCCGTTGGTTCGAGTACCGCGGCTATGACGTCACATTCATCCGGAACGTCACCGACATCGACGACAAGATCATCGCGAAGTCGGCCGAGCAGGGACGCCCGTGGTGGTCCATCGGGTACGAGAACGAGCGGGCGTTCAACGCCGGATACGACACGCTGGGCTGCCTCCCGGTCACGTACGAACCGCGCGCGACCGGGCACATCACCGAGATGATCGAGATGATGCGCGGTCTGATCGAACGCGGTCACGCCTACGCGGCCGACGGCAACGTCTACTTCGACGTGCGTTCCTTCCCCGGCTATCTGGAGCTCTCCAACCAGGACCTGGACGATCTGCGCCAGCCGTCCGGCGAGGGCGAGACCGGCAAGCGCGACCAGCGCGACTTCGCCATGTGGAAGGCGTCCAAGCCGGGCGAGCCGAGCTGGGAGACCCCCTGGGGCCGCGGCAGGCCCGGCTGGCACCTTGAGTGCTCCGCGATGGCGCACAAGTACCTCGGTACCGCCTTCGACATCCACGGCGGCGGCATCGACCTGGTCTTCCCGCACCACGAGAACGAGATCGCCCAGGCCAAGGCGTACGGCGACGAGTTCGCGAAGTACTGGGTGCACAACGGCTGGGTCACCATGTCCGGCGAGAAGATGTCGAAGTCGCTGGGCAACTCCGTGCTGGTCAGCGAGATGGTCAAGGCGTGGCGCCCGATCGTGCTGCGCTACTACCTCGGTACTCCGCACTACCGGTCGATGATCGAGTACAGCGAGGAGGCCCTGCGCGAGGCCGAGTCCGCCTTCGCGCGGATCGAGGGCTTCGTGCAGCGCGTCATCGAGAAGGCGGGCGGCGAGGTCGCCCCGGCCGACGAGGTGCCGCCGGCCTTCGCCGAGGCGATGGACGACGACCTGGGCGTCCCGCAGGCGCTCGCGATCGTCCACACCACGGTCCGGCAGGGCAATTCCGCGCTGGCCGCCGACGACAAGGAGGCCGCCGTCGCCAGGCTCGCGGAGGTCCGGGCCATGCTCGGTGTCCTCGGGCTCGACCCGCTGGCCCCGCACTGGGCCGGCGAGGCCGACCGGGGCGAGGACCTGCACGGGGTCGTGGACACGCTCGTCCGCCTGGTCCTGGACCAGCGCGAGGCGGCCCGCGCCCGCAAGGACTGGCCCGCCGCCGACGCCATCCGCGATCAGCTCGGCCAGTCCGGGCTGGTCATCGAGGACAGCCCGTCCGGCCCGCGCTGGACTCTCGGCCCGCGCCAGTAGGCCGCCCGTGTGCCGTCCGGCGTCCCGGGCGGCACACTTCATATACGTACGCATGTCTGAGCAGCAACGAAACAGGTAGGTCATGGCCGGGAACAGCCAGCGCAGGAACCGCCGCACGTCCAACAAGAAGGGCGCGCAGGTCGGCAGCGGTGGGCAGCGACGCCGTGGCCTGGAGGGCAAGGGCCCGACACCGCCCGCCTCCGCCCGCAAGGGGCACGCGAAGAACCGGATCGCCAACGCCCAGGCCAAGCAGGCCGCCCGCCGCCGCCCCGCCCCGCGCCGCGGCGGCGCCAAGGGCACCTCCGAGATGGTCGTCGGCCGCAACCCGGTCTACGAGGCGCTGCGCGACGGCGTCCCCGCGACGACCCTGTACGTCCAGCAGTACATCGACAACGACGAGCGGGTCCGCGAGGCGCTCCAGCTGGCCGGCGAGCGCGGCAACATCAACCTGATGGAGGCCCCGCGCGCCGAGCTGGACCGGATGACGAACGGCCTGAACCACCAGGGCCTCGTCCTCCAGGTTCCGCCGTACGAGTACGCGCACCCGGAGGACCTGACCGCCGCCGCGTACGACAACGGCGAGGAACCGCTGATCGTCGCACTCGACGGTGTCACCGACCCGCGCAACCTGGGCGCCATCGTCCGTTCCGTCTCGGCGTTCGGCGGCCACGGCGTGGTCGTGCCGGAGCGGCGCGCGGCCGGGATGACGGCGGGGGCCTGGAAGTCCTCGGCGGGCACCGCCGCCCGTACCCCGGTCTCCCGGGTGACCAACCTGACCCGTGCCCTGGAGGGTTACCAGAAGGCCGGTCTCACGGTCGTCGGGCTCGCCGCCGACGGCGAGCACACCGTCGAGGACCTGGAGGCGCTCGGCGGCCCGGTCGTCGTCGTCATCGGCAGCGAGGGCAAGGGCCTGGGCAGGCTCGTCGGCGAGACCTGCGACTACCGGGTCCGCATCACGATGCCGGGCGGCGCCGAGTCGCTGAACGCCGGAGTCGCGGCCGGGATCGTGCTCTACGAGGCCGCGCGGCGCCGGGCCTGAGGCGGTTTCGGCGGGGGCCGGGACTCTTTCGGCGGGAGGCTGAGGCTCTTTCGGCGGGGCCGTCCGGCCCCGCCGGACCGGCCCGGCCACCGTTGACGGGTCTCGGACACATCGGGCCCGTCAAGGCAGTGTCCTAACCACTCGTCACTCGGTTAGATGAGTGTGGACACCAGAACGCCTCGGTTCGACGAACTACCCGCCCTGAGCATGACCAAGGTGGACTGCGACCCAGCGCAGGTCATCGTCAACCACGCCAGCTTCCGGGTGCAGCTCGCGCCCGGCCAGCGCGCACGGCTGCGCGGGCTGGCCCCCGCGGGCGTGCCCAGGATCCCCGCCATGAGCCGCCCCGCCGGAGTGGGCCGCGGCCGGCGCGCGCCCGTCGTGTGGAGCGGCAGGTCCGCTCCCGGTGATCCCGGCGCCACCGGACTCCTCCAGGCCGTGCGGGACTCCACCGTGGGCCGACAGGCCACCGCGTACGACGCCTTCGACGCCTCCTTCGAACGCTACGCCGACCGGCCCGGCGACTCCGGTCGCCCCGGTTCGTCCGGCCGCGAGTTCGACGGCGGCCCCGGCACGGTCGGGACCCAGCTCATCGAGTGCCTGGAGGAGACCCAGCCCAACCCCGTGGTCACCGGGCCCCAGCGGCCGGGCCGCCACGGTGACGGCCCCCTGCTGCCGCCGATGCGCCGGGCGGTCGGCGCTTACGACCCGGTCGACCCCGGGCCGTACGACCGCGACGTGTCCGGGTACGGGGGTGCGGGCGGGGACGCGTACGGGGACGCGTACGGGGAGAACGCGCACGACGACACCGAGGCCAGGGACCGGCGCCAGGGCGGCGACGCCGTGCGGCACGCGTACTACCCCGGGCGCCGTATGAACCTCGGCGTGGTGCTGCTGCCGCTGCGGGTCTTTCTCGGCTTCATCTCCATCTACGCCGGCATGGGCAAGCTGTGCGACCCGCTGTACTTCGACGGCGGCGAGCGCGGCTCCATGGTGAAGTGGCTGAACTCGCTGCACCCCTGGGCGATGGCCGAGCCGCTGCGCGAATTCGCGCTCTCGCACCCCGTGGGCGCCGGGCTCACCGTCGCCTTCCTCCAGGTCGTCGTCGGTGTGCTCACCGTCCTCGGTCTGTGGCAGCGCGTCGCCGCCTTCGTCGGGGCGCTGCTCTCCGCCGCCCTGCTCGTCACCGTCAGCTGGCGCAGCGTCGCCGTCTACGACGCGCCCGACATCATCTACCTCGCCGCCTGGAGTCCACTGGTCATCGCGGGCGCCCCCGTGTACTCCCTCGACGGGCGGCTGGCCGGCGAGGCGTGGCGGACGCTCGGTCCGCGCTCCCCGATCTGGGACCTCCGCCGCCGGGTGCTGCGCCGGGGTTCGGCCGTCGCCACCGTGGTCGTCGGCCTGACCCTGCTGGTGGGTTCGATGCTCGGCGGCGCGGTGCGCTCGTCCGGGGTCGTGACCGTGCCGGGGCCGAACTCCAACCCGACGAACCAGCTTCCCGGTTCCCCGCTGCCGGAGGAGTCCCGCAGTGGTGGGGCCTCCCGAACCCCCGAGGGACACCGCCCGTCGCCGTCCAGCAGCGGCGCCGCCGCCTCCCCGACCGCGGGGGCGTCCACGCCGCCCACCGGCTCCGGGCGCGAGCCGGGTCAGTCGGCGGCCGGTGCCGGGCAGCCCAGCGAGACCCAGGGCACCGTCCAGCAGGTTCCGCGTCAGACGACCCCGCAGCAGCCCCCGTCCAGCGGCTCCGGCCCGAGTTCCTCGGGTTCCACGGGCACCGGAGGGGGCCCCACGGGCGGCGGCTCGGACGACGGCGACTCGACGCCCGGTGATACGTCCGGTGCCGGGCAGAACCCGATCGGCGGGCTGCTCGGCTGAGCGACCCGCCCGCCGCTCACGGCGTGGGGGCGGCCACCGGAATACGACCGGTGACCGCCCCCACGCGCGTCCGGGGCTGTCCGCCCGACGACCGTCGGATTCCTGATGGCCGTCGGGTTTCCGATGCCCGTCGGGGTTCTGGTGGCCGCCGGGTTCCTAATGACCGTCGAGTTCCTTGGCGGCCTCGGTCAGGTCCTTCGCCGTGTCGATGGCCCGCCAGTACGCCCCGTGCGGAAGCGGGTATCCGGCGAGCCTGCGTTCACGGGCGAGCTTCGGGAACGTCGTACGTTCGTGGTCGCCGAGATCCGGCAGCAGGGTGGTGAAGGCCGGGGAGAAGACATAGACGCCGGCGTTGATCAGGTACGGCGACGGCGGCGCCTCGATGAAGTCGGTGATGTGGCCGAACGCGTCCGTCTCGACCGCACCCCACGGGATGCGGGGGCGGGCCAGGGCCAGGGTGGCGGTCGCGTCGCGTTCCGCGTGGAAGGCGGCCATCTCGCGGAGCGAGAAGCGGGTCCAGATGTCGCCGTTGGTGGCGTACCAGGGCTGGCCCGGATCGGGCAGCCGGGCGGCGGCGTACTTCAGCCCACCGCCGCGGCCCAGGGGCTCGGTCTCCACGACGGTCGTCACGTCCAGCGGCAGCACCGCCGCGTCGAGCCACTCCTGAAGCACCTCGGCCAGATGACCGCACGACACCACGACATCGGTCACGCCCTCGGCGGCCAGCCAGGAAAGCTGATGGCCGATGATCGGCGTCCCGGTTCCCGGGATTTCGACCATCGGCTTGGGGCGGTCATCGGTGTACGGGCGCAGCCGCGATCCCTGGCCACCTGCCAGGATCACGGCCTGCGTCGGATACGTATGCATACCAGGCACGATAGGTGGTGCCCGGTGGTGTGGTGTTCGGTGCTTGTGGTGTCCGGCCCGGTGCTCTGCGGCCCGGTGGTGTGCGCCGGTGGTGTGCGGGCCGATGGTATGCGCCGGTGTCGTGCGGGCCGGGGGTGTCCGGCCCGGTGGTGTGCGGGCCGACGGGTCAGCTGAACTGTGCGACGCCCGAGGCGAACGACGTGTCGCAGACGGGGCGGGAGAACCGGTGGGCGCGCGTCGGGCCGTAGTGCTCGACCGCCGCACGACCCAGCGCCTTCGCGATCGACATGCAGTGCCGGGCGAGCGAGGGGCGGCCCTCGACGGAGCGCTGGAGGTCCGTCAGCGCGACGCCCGGGTCCTTCTCCCGGAGCTCCAGGAGCAGACGGTCGCGGAGCACGTCCTGCGGAGTGCGCGTCTCGGCACGCTTCGAGACGTCCTGGGCCGACGCGGCCAGGACCTGCGGCTCGGAGTCGCGCGATGCCCACGGCACGCTGGTGACGGCGAGGGTTCCGGAGAGGACCATCACGACGGGCAGTACGAGGGCGAGGGATCGGCCGATGCGGCGAGCGGTGTGGGTCACGCAGCGAGCGTAGCGGGCAGTAATGACGAGGCGACACCTTGTCACCCTTCAGGGGGACGGTTCTGGGGTGTTTTTCGAATTCCGCGTTGACGCCGAGCGGTGGTGCGCCCGGGACGGAAGCGAAAACACCACCCCACGACTTCAAACCCGGAGCCGGTCCCGTGGCATGCGAACGGCCCCGCACGAGGAACGTGCGGGGCCGGTCGTGGTGCCGAGGTGCGCGGGCGTCAGCTGCTGAGGCGCGCACCCGTCGAGGTGGAGAAGACGTGCAGCTCGTCCGGGCGGGGCACGACGTGCAGCTCGGAGCCCTTCTCCGGGACGGCGCGGCCGCCGACGCGGACGACCAGGTCCTTGTCCTCGCCACCGACCTGCGCGGAGCCGTAGACGTAGCCGTCGGCGCCGAGCTCCTCGACGACGTTGACCGCGACGGCCAGACCGGCCGGAGCGTCGGTGCTGTCCTTCGAGAGGGCCTTCGCGGCGGCGCCGCCGTGCTCGACGATGTCGAAGTGCTCGGGGCGGATGCCGATCGTGACGGTCGTGTCGCCCTTCTCCGCGGCGGCCGAGAGCGCCTCGCGGGAGACCGGGACGACGCTGTTGCCGAACTTCACGCCGCCGTCGGTGATCGGGACCTCGACCAGGTTCATGGCCGGGGAGCCGATGAAGCCGGCCACGAAGAGGTTCGACGGCTTGTCGTACATGTTGCGCGGGGAGTCGACCTGCTGGAGGAGGCCGTCCTTGAGGACCGCGACACGGTCGCCCATGGTCAGGGCCTCGACCTGGTCGTGCGTGACGTACACGGTCGTGATGCCCAGGCGGCGCGTGAGCGAGGCGATCTGCGTACGGGTGGAGACACGGAGCTTGGCGTCGAGGTTCGACAGCGGCTCGTCCATGAGGAAGACCTGCGGCTCACGCACGATGGCGCGGCCCATCGCGACACGCTGGCGCTGACCACCGGAGAGCGCCTTCGGCTTGCGGTCCAGGTACTCGGTGAGGTCCAGCATCTTGGCGGCCTCTTCGACCTTCGCCCGGATCTCGGCCTTGTTCACACCGGCGATCTTGAGCGCGAAGCCCATGTTGTCCGCGACGGTCATGTGCGGGTAGAGCGCGTAGTTCTGGAACACCATGGCGATGTCCCGGTCCTTCGGCGGCAGGTGCGTGACATCGCGGTCGCCGATGCGGATGGCGCCGCCGTTGACGTCCTCAAGACCCGCGAGCATGCGCAGGGAGGTCGACTTGCCACAACCGGAAGGACCGACGAGGACGAGGAACTCACCGTCCGCGATGTCGATCTCCAGCTGGTCCACGGCCGGCTTCGTGGAGCCGGGGTAGACGCGGGACGCCTTGTCGAACGTGACACTGGCCATGCTGAATCTTCTCCTCCACCGGCAGGAACGTGCCGGACGATCCGAGTAGGGAGTGGAGTGGTCTGGTCCACTTGGGTGAATCCCCAGCGACGCTACCTGGACATCCGGAATCTGTCAGCAGTTCGAGGGGTGGGAAAATCCAGGACCGGGCACGGCGCGGTGTTGGTTACACTGCTCCGGCACGCCTCCTTAGCTCAGCTGGCCAGAGCAACGCACTTGTAATGCGTAGGTCGTCGGTTCGAATCCGACAGGGGGCTCCGCGGGAAGCCCAGGTCAGATCTCGTCTGACCTGGGCTTCTTTCGTTCAGCGGACGCGGCGGCGACGGCGGGAGCGGGCCGCGCGGGCGTCCGTGGTCTCAGTTCTAGTCTCAGTTGGGGCTTCGGCCAGGGGGCCTGCGGCGGCAGTACGAAGACCTTGCCCATACGCCGCATCGCATCCTTTGCGGTGGGCGATCGACGCACGTGGCAGCGGTTTTTCACGGCAGTGCCGGCAGTCGCGGACCTCCTGTCATCCGTTCGGGTTCAGTCGGCTGCCATCGGTTTCGGTCCTGTTGCCCCTGACCAGGATCCGTCCGGTGACGCCTCCTCGGGCGTTCTGACCTTCCAGGAAAAGGGCGGTTCGTATGACCACAGCAGATGGAGAGCCGATCGCGTCGATCACGGACGCGACACTCGCCGACATCGCCGCCAACGGCATGTGGCGCAGCGGCGGCCTGGACATCAACCCGTCGGTTCTCACTGTTGCCAGGGCTCTGCTCGCGGCGGTGCGGGGGACCGCGCTGGCCGGCACGCTCCCCGAGGAGCTGCAGGAGCTGGTGAACCGTGTCCTGCGGGAGGCCGGGATCACCTTCCCGCGCGTTGCCGTGACGGAGGAGATCTCCCTCTCCGCGTTCGCGATCAAGCAGAAGACCTCGGAGCCGCGCCCGGTGGTGATCGTGCCCGCCGGGTGGAACCCGTACGGCTGGATGCCGTTCATGGCCGGCTACCTCGCGCTGGCGGCGCGCGGATACCACGTGCTGGCCTACACCCCGCGGGGAATCGGTAAGCCGGACCTGCCGTACACGTCCGAGGGGTTCATCAACATCGCCGGGCCGGACGACTGGGCGGACGGCTCGCGCGTGATCGACCATGCCGAAGAGCAGTTCGGGCCGAGCAGGGTGGGGTTCCTGGGCCTGTCCTACGGCTCCGGGATCAGCCAGCTGGTCGCCGCGCACGACCCGAAGAACCGGGTCGCCGCCGTGGCCGCGCTCAGCACCTGGGGCAATCTGGCCACCAGCCTCTACGACAACGGCACCCGGCACGAGGCGGCCGTGCAGACACTGATCGACTTCACCGGCGACACGGAGGACAAGAAGTTCGACGAGGAGACGCGGCAGATCCTCCGTGACTTCCGGGACGGCCGGAACATGGAGCGCGTGGTGGCCTGGGGCACCGAGCGTTCCCCGGAGACCTACGTGGACACCACCAACGCGCGGGGCATCCCGACCTTCTACTCGAACACCTGGCACGAGAGCCTGTTCCCGGTCGGCGAGGCGGTCGCCACCTTCGAGAAGATCACCGCCCCCAAGCACCTGAACCTGTGGATCGGCGACCACGGTGCCCCGGAAGGCGCCGGCATCACCGGCCTGGCGACGGGCATGCCCTTCCCTGGCCTGCTGACCCCGATGCGGGAGGCCTACGCCTGGCTGGACCATTTCCTGCTCGGGAAGGCCGACGAGGTGCCGGACTGGCCGGTGGTCAACAGCCAGGTCATGTTCACCTACGAGACCGCCCCGGCCGTCATCGGCCGACGGATCACCGTTCCGGCGCGGCGTGAACCGCTCCGCTCCTGGGCCGGGGCCACCACCGGCAGCGAGTCCTGGTACCTGAGTGGCGATGGCAGCAACGACGTCAACGGAGGCAACGGGGGCAACGGCGACGGGGCCCTGTCCGACAAGCCGTCCACGGGTTGGAGCCGAGCCTTCACCGCCGGATACGAGACCGCCGCCACCGCCATGGACGACATCATGGATACCGGGCAGAAGGAGTGGTTCGGCAACCCCAAGAGCTACGAGCCGGCCGACTTCGAGCGGAACCGACTGCTGCTCTGGTCCACCGAGGCACTGGCGGGCGGCCGTCGGATCCGCGGTGCCGCCACCGTCCGGCTCGCGGTCCGGTCCGACGAGGCAGACGCCGCGACCCTCGTCGCCTACCTCTTCGACGTGGACGCGGACGACAGCGCCCGGCTCATCACCCACGAGCCCTTCACCGTCACGGACCTGCGCCCCGATACGGACCGGACCGTCAACTGGACGCTCCAGCCCGCCGCCTACGACCTGCCCGACGGACACCGCCTCGCCCTGGTCGTCAACAGCCGCGACAAGCTGTACGCGTTCACCGGCAAGAAGGACAGCGCCACCACCATCACCTCCCTGACCGGGGAAGAAGCTGTCCTGGAGCTGCCGCTCGGCTGAGCGGGCCGCCTACGTGACCGGTCGGATGAAATGGGGTCCGGCGGTGTCGCCCAGTACCGGCCGATGAACTCGCGGGCCCTCGTCACACGTAGGCCGTCGGTTCGCATCGGGCGAGGGGAAGCGGAGGGGGCTCGACGGGAAGCCCAGGTCGGATGCGCTCTGACCTGGGCCTCTTTCGTTCGGCGGACGCGGCTGCGGTGCGTGTGTCCGCCAGGGGCGACGGGGCGGCCCCCACCCTCGGCAGAGCGGCGGGACGCCGTGGGCACGGATCCCCGCGACATGGCCGTCGCCGGTGCGGGGCGGGCGGTCCTCAGCCCCGGGCGGAACGGAAGCGCCTGACCGTCGAGGCCGCGCCCGTGACGAGGACGATGAGCGCGACGGCGTCGTAGAACGCGTTCGGAGCCGTCCAGTCCCGGTTGAAGTCGGTGAGGAAGTCCTGGTCGAGGAGCGCCTGGTGGTGCAGCAGCCAGGCGAGGGGCAGCGTGACCGCGGCCTGGGCGGCGGCGTACCAGCCGGCCGTCCGGACCGTCCAGCCGCGCGTGGCGATCCGTACTGTCTCGACGATCACGAGGCCGGTGAGCCCGGCCAGGACCGGCCAGATCCAGCCGGACCACAGGCCGGGGTCGAGGATCTGCATGTGCTCGCCCGTCCTGCCGGCGCCGCTCGCCCGGTACGGCTCCGTGACGTGCTGCCAGACGATCGCTCCGGCCAGCAGGGCGTGCCAGATCACCGAGACGCGGGCCCTCGCACTGCTCGTGTCCTGTCGCCGGGGTTCGGGCAGGTCGTCGGGGGTCCAGGGCCTGGTGCCCGCAGCCTTGAGCCCGTTTCTGCCCCGGCCCCTCTCGACCAGGGCGAACACCAGGGTCGGCCAGGCGATCATCTGGCCGCCGACCACGACCACTGTGCCGATCCCGGCGCCGATGGCCGAGCCGAGGCCCCTGTCGTCGGCTATGTCGAGCAGCACCGTGATCACGGTGACCACCGGTAACACGGTCGACAGCAGCAGCGTCACCAGCCGCACGTAGGCCGGGTAGAACTCGGCCCCGATCAGTGCGAGTGGTCGGCCCGCGTACCGGGCGGCCTGACGGATCGGGTCGCCCATCTCCGTCAGCACCGCACGCTCCACGGCGTCGGTACGGGGACCGGCTTCGGTACGGGGACCGGCTTCGGCACGGGGACCGGCGTCGGTGTCGGCCGAGTTCCGTGCTTCGATGGTGTCGGCGATCGTGGTGCGCAACTCGTCGGCCATGTCGTCGCGTTGGTCGGCCGGAACGCGCCGGACGACCTCCTGCACATAGCGTTCGGTCAGCGAGGTCGTACTCATCCGTTCTCCTTGGTGAGTCGTGCGATCGAGGTGACGAGGTCCTGCCACTCGCGTACGAGTCCGGCCTGTACCTGAGTGCCCTGCGGGCTCACCCGGTAGAACTTCCGGGGCCGCGACTCATCGGTGTTCCACTCGCTGGTGAGCAGGCCCTGTTTCTCCAGTCGGCGCAGCAGCGGATAGAGCGTGTTGCCGTCGACGGTGACCCCGGCGTCGTTCAGCGTCACCAGGAGCGCGTAGCCGTACTGCGGTGTCCGGAGCAGCGTCAGGCAGGCCAGTACGACCGTGCCGCGACGCAGTTCCTGGGCCTGGGCCTGGACCAGGGTCGGTTCTTCGGTAGGCACGAACCGCACGATAGTGTGTGGCACACAGTGATGTCACGTGCCTCGGTCAGGTGTCTCGGTCGTGGACGAGGGGTGCCTCGTCCCGCCCCGGAGGCGATCGGACGGGCCGTCGACGAGAAGAGGTCAGGCCCAGAGGGCGTGGGCGAGTGCCGCGCCGGTGAACGCGGCCCCGAGTCCGGCCGCCACGCTCATCCCGACGTTGATCGCCGCGTAGAAACGCGCCCCGTCCTCGGCCAGGCGCAGCGTCTCGTAGGAGAAGGTCGAATACGTCGTCAGGGCCCCGCACAGGCCGGTGCCGAGCAGGAGCTGCGTGTGGGAGGAGGCTGCCCCGGCGGCGGCAGCGCCGGTGACCAGTCCGAGGATGAGGCAGCCCACGACGTTGACGGTGAAGGTGCCCCAGGGGAAGAGGCTGTCGTGCCGGGACTGGACGGTGCGGTCGGTGAGGTAGCGCAGCGGGGCTCCGACCATGGCGCCCGCGATCACGAGCAGCCAGTTCACCGTTCCCCCTTGTCACGGCCGGTGTAGCGGATGACTTCGCAGTCGTCGAGGATGACCAGGCCCTGCGCGACGAGTTCGTCGAGCTGGGGCAGGAAGGCCCGGATCCGTTCCTCGGTGTCCACGATCACGACGGCGACCGGCAGGTCCTCGCTCAGGGACAGCAACCGGACCGTGTGGATCAGGGAGGACGCCCCGAACCCCTCGATGCCGCGGAAGACGGAGGCGCCGGCCAGACCGGCGCGGCGGGCGCGGTGGACGATCTCGGTGTAGACGGGTTTGTGGTGCCACATGTCCGTCTCGCCGACGAACACGGTCACGCGCAGTGCGGAACCGGTGAGCCTCATGGCTGCCTCCAGGTGAGGACGCGGCGCGTCGCCGCGACCGCGGTCCAGACGGCTGCCAGGGCGGCGAACACGGTGAGGACCAGGTAGGCCAGGCCGGTACCCGTCTCCCGCCCGTCCACCAGGCGTTGGATGTCGACGGCGTAGGTGGAGAAGGTGGTGAAGCCGCCGAGAACACCGGTGCCGAAGAAGGGGCGTACCAGCCGGTGTGCCGCCCAGACGTCGGTGATCACCACCATGAAGACGCCGATGACCGCGCAGCCGACGGTGTTGACGATCAGGGTCGTCCAGGGGAAGGCGCCGGACGCGGTGGGCCACAGCAGCGATGCCCCGTAGCGTGCGGTCGCGCCGACCGCGCCGCCGAGTGCGACGACCGCGATCACCGGCCCCTGACGCAGTCGTGCGGGTCCGTGCGGGTGGGGGACGCGGACACCGGCGTCGGGATCAACGGTGTCGGGATCAACGGTGTCGGCGTCGGGGTCGGCGGGGCCGCGATCGGGATCGGCAGGGCCGGGGCCGGGATCGGGATCGGCGGGGTCGGCACGGCCGATGGGTTCGTCGGGGTCGACGGGTTCGTTCAGCATCGGGGTCCGGGGCTCTTCCACGTGCGTCTCCTACTCGCCGGGCACGGGACCGTACGGGAACGTACGGCGCGCGTCGCAAGTAGGGACCGTTGGCGGCGTCGTCGCCGCGGTTCGGGTACGGCGGGCCCCACCGCCGTGCGATGACCGCGAGGCCACCGCTGAGACCAGGTTACCGGGTGCCGCCGCCGGTAACCTCCCGGGCCGTACGAGGGGGGCGCCGCGAGGTGGCGGGGTTCACGCGCGGGTGCCGGTCGGTCCGGTGCCTCCGGCGCTCGCGTCCCGGGCGAGGGCGCGTTCGCGGGATGCCTCGATCTCCGCGTAGGCCGAGTCCCGGCCCTCCCAGTGGGATCCCTCGACGGACTTGCCGGGTTCGAGGTCCTTGTAGACCTCGAAGAAGTGGGTGATCTCCAGCTTGTCGAACGTGGGGATGTCGTCGATGTCCTGCACGGCGGCGTGGCGCGGATCGTGGGCGGGGACGCAGAGGACCTTTTCGTCGGGCCCTTTCTCGTCCCGCATGATGAACACACCGACGGCCCGGCACTCGATGGTGCAGCCGGGGAACGTCGGTTCGCCGACCAGGACGAGGGCATCGAGCGGGTCGCCGTCGCGGCCCAGTGTTCCCTCGATGTAGCCGTAGTCCGCCGGGTACTTGGTGGACGTGAACAGCATCCGGTCCAGCCGGATGCGGTGCAGCGTGTGGTCCATCTCGTACTTGTTGCGGGATCCCCGGGGGATCTCCACCACCACGTCGAACTCCATGACCGCCTCCTGGGCCGTGCCGGCCGTGATCGTACGGGGTGTGCCGGGCGTGCGCACCGGTTCTCACGGTCGCGGCACGACGGCCGGGGCCCGTCGGGGCCGGCGGTCCGGGTCGTGCCGGGGTGAGCGCCGTCGCCGGCACGCGAGGCGCACGTTTCCGGTGTGCGCCCCCGTACATCGTCGGCCGCCCCCGGGTTCCCGGCAGCGCGGCAGGGGCGGGGTACGCCCGATCGGGGCAAGCGAGCGGTCCCGCGCGCCCGGACCGACGGGAAGCGGGCAGCCGGCGGACGGGAAACGCCGGGGGCGGGGACGGTTGAGGTGCGGGGGACGGTTGGGGGCGGGAAGGGGCGAGGGGTGGGGCCGTCGCCCCCGGAGCCGGTCGGCGGGCCGTGGGCGGTGACCGGTGGTCGGTGGTCGTCGAGGACGGTGCCGTCATGACAGATCGGGGCGGCCCAGCCAGGCAGGCCGCACGGGTACCCCGTCCGCGTCCCGTTCCACATGCTGTTCCGCGGGAGGGGCCGCGGGGCGGCCCGTACCACGTCGGGCGGGCGGCGGTACGTCGGCGGACCCGGCCACGGGTTCCGGTTCCCGCGCCGGTTCGGGCTCGGGCTCGGGCTCGGGTTCCGGCGCGTCGCTGTCCTCCAGGAGCTCCGCCACCGTGAACCGGGTGCTGAACGATCGCCAGGCGCCGTCGAGCACCAGGAGGAAGCCGTCGTCCTTCCGGAAGAGCCGACGCCGCTTCGGGCTCCAGGGGTGATCCGGCGTATGGTTCCGGGCGCGTCGCTCCAGTTCCAGCAGGGCTTCCTCCCGCGTTCCGTCCACGTGCGCGAGCACGTACGCCTCGGTGTGCTTGCGCTCGGCGGAACCCACGGTCGTCTCCATGACCAGTCCCCAGGTCGTCATGCGCCCCCCATCTCTACTTCTCTTCGTTCTTTTCTTCCTCCCGCGGCCGGTCTTCTTCCTTCCGCGGTCGCGGGGCCGGTCTTCCGGGTTCCGGAAGTCTTCCCGGTGCCGGAACCGCGGTGTGCCTTTATGTCGTCCTTACGCGCGCGGGTCACCGCGCGGGACTGTACCGAGTGCCGCGCGTGCCCTGTCGCACACCCCGGATCCAAGGAGCAGCATGAGTGTCCATGACAGCACGCAGGCCCTGAGCGCCGAACCGGAAGACGGCGCCCTCGTGCGGCGGCGCGGTCCTCGTCGGGCTCTTCGGAGGTGCTCGAAGGCGGCGCTGCTCGTCGCGCTCGTCGTCGGGGCCGCCACGGCCTGCAACGGGACGGACTCCTCGGCGTCCGGCGGCCACAAGGCCAAGGAATGGAAGGTCGGCGACTGCGCCGGGCCCGACGAGAAGGAGTCGAAGGACGCCTACCAGGCCCTGGACTGCGACGACTCCAAGGCGACGATCAAGGCCCTGGAGATCAAGAGCGGTGCCATCTTCGCCGATTCGATCCAGTGCCCGGCCGGGACGGACGTGATCATCTCGGTGAAGGTGTCCTTCGGGTCCAGTGCCAGCGCCGGCATACCCAGCAAGACCGTCTGCGGCCGGAATCTGACCGGCGACCACCCCGGTGACGCGGGGGCGGGCGGCGGCCAGTTGGTGAAGGGCGACTGTGTGGACGACAACGCCAAGGAAGTGCCCTGCGGCAGCGGGGGCAGTGGCGTGCACAAGGTGCTCGCCCTGACGAAGAAGGCCGAGGAGTGCCCCTCCGGCACCGACAACCCGATCGAGCTGTTCCCGAGCCCCGGCCGGCCGTACGACGCGATCTGCACCACCAAGGCGTGAACGGGCCGCCGGTGGGCCTGGGTTCCGGTGGCTGTCGCAACACCCCGGCTCAGGGGATGCGACGGACTTCAGGATCCGGAACCGGGCCGATGCCCGGGGCATCGCCCCGCGGGCGGAGAGCCTGCCCCGGGCCGGTAGCGGCATCGGCACTCAAGTGCCCCGCCTGAAAGTCGGGTTATCCGTTTGATCGCCCTGTTGGCGTGAGCCGTCATTCGGATGCGTACGCCGGATGTAGGGCGGCGGCCGGACACGGAACGTGTCACGTCCGGTCGCCGCCCCGCATCCCTACCTTTCCGGGCATGAGACCGAGACATTTCCGTGCCACGGGCGGAAGCCGTGCGCCCAGCAGGCTGAGCCGGTTGACGGCGGGCGGGATCGGCGTCCTCGCCCTGGTCGCGGCCGGGCTGGGGCTGCCGGGCCAGACGGCCGCCGCTCAGCCCGCGGGCGTGCCACTGGTGGACGAGACGTTCACCGGGGCCGAGGCGAACGCCGAGTTCGAGGCGTTCGGCCCCGCCTGCCTGACCGGTGCGCCCCAGGCTCCCGCCCCCGGCCCCGGCACCCATCCGCTCACCGGCTGCCCGTCCGGCGCGACCGGCCCGGTCCCACCGGACGACGCCGCCCCGCACGGCTACCTGCGACTGACGGACGCGTCCAACGACCAGTCCGCGGCGGTGCTGTACAACCACGCGCTTCCGGCCAACCAGGGGCTGGTCACCACCTTCGATCAGTGGCAGTACGGCGGCACGACCAATCCGCCGGCCGACGGCATCTCGTTCTTCCTCATCGACGGGGCCGCCTCGCTGACCGCGCCCGGAGCCTTCGGCGGCAGTCTCGGTTACGCGCAGAAGCTTCCCGACGACGACCCGAACGCCACGTTCCTGCCGGGCGTCGACCACGGCTACCTGGGCGTCGGCCTGGACGTGCTCGGCAACTACTTCGGGGACTGGGAGCACCGCGGCAACGGCTGCGCCACCCGTTCCCCGGCCGGCACGTCCTTCCACATCCCGGCGCCCGGTCCGAACATGGTGACGCTGCGGGGCCCGGGCAACGGCACCGAGGGCTACTGCTTCCTCACCGCGACGACCAGCAACTTCTCGACGACGGGGCCCTGGCCCTCCACTCTGCCGGGACAGTTGCAGGGGCCCACGACGTCCCTGCCCCCGGGCTCCACCCCCGAGGAGGCCGAGGCGCTGCTGGAGCCGTCGCGCCGCACGGTGACCGTCGAGGTGTCCCCGTCGCCCGACCCGGTGGTCACGGTCTCGATCGACTTCCACGACGGCCACGGCGTCCAGCAGGTCCTGTCGACCCCGGCGCCACAACCGGTGCCCACCAGCTACAAGTTCGGCTTCGCGGCGTCGACCGGCCTGTTCACCGACGTCCACCTGATCCGGAACGTCAGCGTCCATCCGGCGGCTCCGCTGCCTCAGCTCAACCTGGTCAAGCAGGTTTCGCTGGACCCGCCGCTGCCGACTCCGCTGACGCCGGGCACGGAGGTGCCCTACGAGTACGTGGTCACCAACAGCGGCAACGTTCCGCTGACGGACGTGCGGGTGGCCGACGACCGGGTCACCGGCATCAGATGCCCGCAGACCACACTCGGAGTCGGCGAGACGATGACCTGCACCGGCAGATACACCGTCACCGAAGCGGACGCGCAACGGGGTTCGGTGACGAACGCCGCCACCGCACACGGGCAGGCCGATGGAACGCCGGTCGTCTCGCCCCCGGACGAGGTCACTCTCCCCGTGCAGTCCGGCCCCGGGATCCGGCTGGAGAAGTCGGCCGACGAGAGCCGCGTGTACGTGCCCGGTGACGAGGTGACGTACACGTACACCGTCACCAACACCGGCCCCCAGGAGCTGACGGACCTCACCGTCACCGACGACCACGTGAACGACGTGCGCTGCGAGACGACCACCCTCGCACCGGCCGGGCAGCCCGGCGACAGCACCACCTGCACCGGCACGTACACGATCACCGACGCCGACGCGCAACTCGGCTCGGTGACGAACACCGCCACCGCACACGGCCGGTCGGGCGGAACACCGGTCGTGTCGCCACCGGACGACGTGACCCTGGTCGTCGTCTCCGAACCGGCGCTGCGCCTGGAGAAGTCGGCCGACGACAGCCGGCCGTACCGGGTCGGTGACGAGGTGACGTACACGTACACCGTCACCAACATCGGAGACGGGCCGTTGACCGACATCGGCGTGACCGACGACCTGGTGACGCAGGTGACCTGCCGGGACACGACGCTCGCCCCCGGCGCCACCACCACCTGTACGGGTACGTACACCGTCACCGCGGCCGACGCCGCGCGGGGCAGGATCGTCAACGTGGCCGTCGCGCACGGACGGTCCGGCCGCACGGACATCCAGTCGGAGCCCGACGACGTCACCCTCCGGGTCGAGGGCACGCAGGCGCTGAGCCTGAGGAAGTCGGTGGACGACTCGCGCCGCTACGCGGTGGGCGACGAGGTGACGTACACGTACACCGTCACCAACACCGGCACCACGGAACTGACCGGCATCACGGTGACCGACGACCGTGTGACGGGTGTGACCTGTAGGGCGACCACCCTCGCACCCGGTGCCAGTACCACCTGCACCGGCACGTACACCGTCACCCGCGCCGACGCGGAACACGGCAAGGTCACCAACACCGCGGTGGCCACGGCCGAGGGCGGTACCGTTCGGTCTCCTCGGGCCCAGGCACACATCGATGTCGAGAAGAAGCAGCCGTGTCACGGGAAGCACTGCTCCAAGCCGAAGCCCGAGCCGTGTCATGGGAAGCACTGCTCGAAGCCGAAGCCCGAGCCGTGTCACGGGAAGCACTGCTCCAAGCCCAGGCCCAAGCCCGAGCCGTGTCACGGGAAGCACTGCTCCAAGCCCAGGCCCAAGCCCGAGCCGTGCCACGGGAAGAGCGCCTGCCACGTTGAGTGAGGTGACTCCCTCAGGCTGACCGTTCGGTTCACGGCCCCCGTCACCACCCGGTGGCGGGGGCCGTTCCGGCTGCCCGCGCCGCCGGGTCAGTGCCGGCCGGCCAGCCGGTCCGCGGCCTTCGCCACGGGGTCGGTGCCGGGCCGGGACGAGGTGAGTTCCCTGCGGTCGGCGCCGCGGTAGGCGGCATACATGCTGTGCACGCCGAGCCAGCGGAAGGGTTCCGGTTCCCACTTGCGGACCTTGTGGTTCACCCACGGCAGCGTGGTCAGTTCGGTGGGGCCGGACTGGCCGGAGTCCTGCTGGATCAGGTCACGGAGGGTGCGGGCGGCGAGGTTGGTGGTGGCGACGCCGGAGCCGACGTAGCCACCGGCCCAGCCGAGACCGGTGGTGCGGTCGAGGGCGACGGTGGCGCACCAGTCGCGGGGGACGCCGAGGACACCCGACCAGGCGTGGTCGATGCGGACGCCCGCCGTGACGGGGAAGAGGCGGACGAGGATGTCGCGCAGTGCCTCGATGGTCGCGCGCTGGGTGCGTCCGTCGTTGTCGGTGGCCGAGCCGAAACGGTACGGGACGCCGCGCCCGCCGAGCGCGATGCGGTTGTCGGCGGTGCGCTGGGCGTACATGTAGGCGTGGGCCATGTCGCCGAGGGTCTCGCGGCCCTCCCAGCCGATGGCGTCCCAGACGGACGGGGGAAGCGGTTCGGTGGCGATCATCGAGGAGTTCATGGGGAGCCAGGTGCGTCTCTGGCCCTTGAGGTTGGCGGTGAAGCCCTCGGTGCACCGCAGGACGTACGGGGCGCGGACGGTGCCGTACGGGGTGCGGGCATGCTTGGGCTCGATGGCGGTGACGGGCGTCGACTCGTGGATGGTGACGCCGAGCGCCTCGACCGTCGCGGCCAGGCCCTTGACGAGTTTGACCGGGTGCAGGCGCGCGCCGTGCGGGGTCCAGGTGGAACCGACGGCTCCGGTGACGTTGACACGTGCACATGTCTCGCGTGCGCCGTGCAGTACACGGTCCGTCTCGCCGAAGGCGATCTCGACCGAGTGGAAGTCCTTGAGACGAGCCAACTGGGCCGGGGTGTAGGCGACTTCGAGGACTCCGCCCTGATGGATGTCGGCGTCGATGTCCTCCTCGCCGGCGATGCGCACGACCTCGTCGACGGTGTCGTTCATCGCCTGCTGGAGCCGGACGGCGGCCTCGTGGCCGTGGAGCTTGGCGTACCGGTCGCGCCCGGCGATGCCGTTGTAGAGCCAGCCGCCGTTGCGGCCGGAGGCGCCGTAGCCGCAGAACTTGGCTTCGAGGACGGTGATGTTGAGGAAGGGGACGGCCTTCTTGAGGTAGTACGCCGTCCACAGCCCGGTGTAACCGCCGCCCACGATGCAGACGTCGGCGGTGCTGTCGCCGGGCAGCGGCTCCCGGGCGGGGGGTGTGCCCCGGTCCGCGTACCAGAAGGATATGCCGCCGTTGACGGTGCTGACGGTGCTCATGCTGCCCCTGCTTCGTCCGGTGTGAAGGCCAGTGGTGACGTCTGGATGTGGTGATGTGGGGGGTGTGGTGATGTGGGGGTGGTTGTGGGGCGTCGGGGTGGGCGGGGCGGGCGGTGACGTGTGTGTCGCCGGTTCCTCCCCGGGTTTTCTCTGGAGCGGGACGTTACTGCGCCGGAGGCAATTTCGTCCTGTGCCGGTTCCGGCGCACGGGCCGCGACCGGGCGGCCGCGGCCCGGCCCCGGTGGTCGGGCCGGTCCCGGGTCAGCGGGTAGCAGGCGAGGCCGATGAGTACGGCGGTGAAGTGTCCGAGGTCGGTGAAGGAGCGACCGGTGATGAGCGGGACGCCGTAGAAGACGAGGACGGCGAAGAGGTACACGTACCGCCAGAGCGCCGGAACCCGGTAGGTGAGGACGGCGACGACCCCCGCGAGCGCGTAGCTGATTCCGATGTCGAGCGTGTTGGCCGCGGACTGCTGTACGTATCCGTGCCGGATGGCCCAGGCCAGGACGCCCTCGCTGAAGAGGGAGGCGAGGACGTGCGCGGCGACGACCACGACGAGCCAGCGCAGGGTGCCGAGCCAGTGTTCGGCGCGGGCGTGGAAAACGGTGTAGAGCACGGCGCACGGGAGCCACCGGCCGCCGTCGATCCAGAAGGCGCTGGCGATCAGGACGCGTACGGGGTCCTGGGAGAGCTCATGGATGTTGGTGGACCGCTGACGCAGGAAGTCCTCCTCGAAGTCGGGTGACATCTGGTGGACGATCACGGTGGTGACGAAGAGCGCGGTCAGCCAGAGGTACGTGCCGGGCGCGCTGCGGATCCATGAGCCGATGCCGCGGAGCCGTGAACCGGTGCTGTCGGCCGACCGGGCGGGCGGGGCGGGGCTGCTGGGGGGCATATCCGATTGACGCACGGTTCTAGGATTGTCCGCGTGATCGACATTCCGGACGCACTGATCGCCACTCAGTCCAAGTACAACGGGGCGGCCGGGCGGGCCTTCCTCGCGGCACTGCCGGGGCGGGCGGCCGAGTTCCTGGAGCGGTGGGGTCTCCGGCGCGACGGTGCGGCGTTCCACGGGGTGTGCGCACTGGTGCTTCCGGTGGTGCGGGTGGCGGACGGCCGCCGTGCGGCTCTGAAGCTTCAGCCGGTGGACGAGGAGACGGTGGGGGAGCCGGTCGCGCTGCGGGCGTGGGGTGAGGCGGGCGCGGGGGCCGTGGCCCTGCTCGACCATGACGCGGCGACGGGGACGTTGCTGCTGGAGCGGCTGGACGGGCGGCGATCACTGGAGGAGGTGGCGGACGGGCGGGCGGCGGTGCGGGTCCTGGCCGAGGTCCTTGCCGGGCTGTCGTCCGTGCCCGCTCCGGCGGGGTGCGGGCTGCGGCGGCTGGAGGATGTGGTGGCGCGGATGGCGGCCCGGGCACCGGGGGCGATGTCGGCGCTGGCGGACGCGGAGGAGCGCCGGCTGCTGGCGGACTGCGCGGCGGCGGTGCGGGAGGTCGCGGCGGAACCGGGGGACCGGCTGCTGCACTGGGACCTGCACTACGGGAACGTGCTGGCCGGTGCGGAGGGCGCGGCGGGCGGGGAGGACGGGAGTGGCGGGGAGGGGGAGACCGGTGGTCTGGATCACCGGGAGCGATGGGTGGCCATCGATCCGAAGCCACTGGCCGGTGATCCGGGATTCGAGCTGCTTCCGGCGCTGGTCAATCGGTTCGACGCCGGGGCCGTGCGGTGGCGGTTCGACCTGATGACCGAGGCGCTGGGCCTGGACCGGGAGCGGGCGCGGGCCTGGACCCTGGGACGGCTGCTGCAGAACGGGCTCTGGTCGGTCGAGGACGGGGAGCGGCGACTGGAGCCGGAGCAGGTGGAGATCGCCCGGCGACTGCTGGGACGGGGGTAGCCCACCGGGGCCGCTGCTGGCGGCCTCCCCGACGCTGCTGACGGCCTCCCCGGTGACGGTCCGTGGCAGCCGCGGTGTTCCGGTACCGCCGCCTCGGACCCGGAGGCGCAGGGCTCACTCCGTGCCCGTCGTTCCGCGGCCATTACGCTGCCCGCATGATCCGTACCGCCGTCCCTGACGATGTCCCCGCCATCCACGCCATGATTCGTGAGCTGGCCGACTACGAGAAGGCCCTGCACGAGGCGCAGGCCACCGAGGAGCAGTTGCGCGAGGCGCTGTTCGGCGACCGGCCCGCCGCATATGCGCACATCGCCGAGTCGGACGACGACGGCGAGGTGGTGGGCTTCGCGCTGTGGTTCCTGAACTTCTCCACCTGGCGCGGGGTGCACGGCATCTATCTGGAGGACCTGTACGTACGGCCGGAGCGGCGGGGCGGCGGGCACGGGAAGGCGCTGCTGACCGAACTGGCGCGGATCTGCGCGGCGCGCGGCTACCAGCGCCTGGAGTGGTCGGTGCTGGACTGGAACGCCCCGTCCATCGCGTTCTACGAGTCCTTGGGGGCCCGCCCGCAGGAGGAGTGGACGGTGTACCGGCTGACGGACGAGGCGCTGGCGGAGCTCGGCGCGCGGTAGGACCCGGCCCGGTCCTGCCGGGCCGTGCACCGCCGCCCGTTGTCAGTGCTGTGGGACACCATGGGCCCATGGCGCAGAACAGCAGGAAGAAGAAGGACACCGTGGCGGCGGCGCGGCGGCCCGAGGTGCGACTGCCTTCGCTGGTTCCGTACGACGGCGGGGGCCTGGCGCCGGACGGGGATTACGACGGCCTGCGCTTCGACGGGACGGACCTCGTGGACGAGTCGGGCCCGGGGGCCCGGTTCATGGACTGCGCGCTGGACGGCTGCGCCCTGGACCGCGCGGATCTGGGCAATGCCCGTTTCATCGACTCGGTGCTGACCGGCGTGCGGGGGGTGGGTACGGACCTCGCGGGTGCGTCGCTGCGCGATGTGGAGGTGGTGGACGCGAGGCTGGGCGGGGTGCAGTTGCACGGCGCGGTGCTGGAGCGGGTGCTGGTGCGCGGCGGGAAGATCGATTACCTGAATCTGCGGAAGGCGCGGCTCAAGGACGTGGTGTTCGAGGGCTGTGTGCTGTCCGAACCGGACTTCGGAGGGGCACAGCTGGTGCGGGTGGAGTTCCGTGACTGCGTGCTGAGACGTGCCGACTTCAGTTCCGCCCGGATGGAGTCGGTGGACCTGCGGGCGGTCGCCGAGCTGGACATCGCCCGGGGCGTGGAGCGGTTGTCGGGAGCGGTGATCAGCCCGTCCCAGCTGATGGAGCTGGCACCGGCGTTCGCTGCGCAGATCGGGGTCCGGGTGGAGGCGTAGCCGGGGGAGCGGGACCCGGAGGTGCGCGCCGAGAGAGAGGGGCGGGTCAGACGCGGGGGAAACGGGCCTGGAGGTCCCAGATCGCGGGGTTGTCGGCGAGCCCGTCGTGCAGGTCGGCCAGGTCCGCGATCAGGTCGTGCAGGAAATCGCGGGCCTCGCGGCGCAGCAGCGAGTGGCTGAAGGTGAGCGGGGGTTCGTCGCCGGGCATCCAGTCGGCCTCGATGTCCACCCAGCCGAAGCGGCGCTCGAAGTACATCAGGTCGGACGACTCGGTGAAGTCCAGCTCGGCGTACTGCCGCCGGTGCGAGCGGCTGCCGCGCGGGTCCTGGTCGAGCTGCTCGACGATGTCGCACAGCGCCCACGCGAAGTCGAGCACCGGCACCCATCCCCAGGCTGTGGACAGTTCGCGGTCCGCCTTGGTGTCCGCGAGGTAGACGTCCCCGGAGAACAGGTCGTGGCGCAGGGCGTGGACGTCCGCGCCGCGGTAGTCGGTCTGCGGTGGATCGGGGAAGCGCCTGGAGAGGGAGTAGCCGATGTCGAGCACGGTTCGATGGTCCCACGTCCACGGGGCCGTCAACGCCGGGGTGGCCGACGACCCCGATCGGGTGGTCGAGGTGGGAGAACCCGCCTCTGGCATATGCCAAACGCATAGCTTCTTGTGCATGGTCAGTTCACCTCACGAAGCGCAGCATCGGATCTTCCAGGAGAACCCGACGCTGTTCACCAGTGCTTTCCGGGCGCTGGGCGTGCCCTTCCCGGAACCGGTCGCCGTCTCGCTCATGGACACGGACCTGACCGAGATGCGTCCCGTCGAACGACATGTGGACACGCTGTTGCGGATCGATGTCGCGGGTGGCAGCTGCTACTTACTCGCGATCGAGGCGCAGGGCAGGAAGGACCCCGAGAAGCGGAGCAGCTGGGCGTACTACCTGGCTCACCTGTACGCGAAGTTCCGGTACCCGCCGGTGCTGCTGGTCGTCTGCCGGGACAAGGCGACCGCCGAATGGGCGGCCGAGCCGATTCGCATCGGGCTGAAGAAGCACCCGAGCCTCGCCGTGTTCCCCCTGGTTCTGGGACCGCACAACGTTCCCGTCGTGACGGATGCCGCACGGGCCGCCGAGGACATTCCCATGGCGGTGTTCTCGGCGATCACACATGGTAACGATCGGGACATCGCTGCCATACTGAAGGCCCTGGCCGTGGCGCTTGAGACCACGGACGCCGATGCTGCGGCGATCTTCGCCGAATTCACCGAGGCCGGTCTGGGTGACACTCCGGCCCGCGAGATCTGGAGGACATTGATGAGCACGAGTCTCAGCCACTTCCGCGGCATCGTCGCCGAGAGCTTCCGCGACGAGGGACGCGACGAGGGACGCGAACAGGGACGCGAACAGGGACGCCAGGAGGGCGTCGCGAAGGAGCGTGCCCAGAGCGTGCTGCGGATGCTGGACCGGCGGGGTGTGGCGGTGAGCGACGCCGTCCGGGAGCAGATCGGCTCGTGCCGTGATCTGCGGACGCTCGACCTCTGGGTCGACCGGGCGTTCACGGTGAAGACCACCGACGAACTCCTCGACGACGCCCGGGACTGATACCGATGTCCGCCCGGGACTGATACCGATGTCCGCCCGGAGTTGATACCGATGTCCGCCCGGGGTTGATGCCGACGTCCGCCCGGGGTTGGACCGGCCCGGGACCGGACCGCCCCGGGCCGGGTCACGGCAGCAGCCGCTGTTCCTTCGCCACGGCGACGGCGCCCGCGCGGGTGTCGACGCCGAGTTTGTCGTAGATGCGGCCCAGGTGGGTCTTGACCGTGGCCTCGCTGATGAACAGGGCGCGGGCGATGTCCCGGTTGCCCAGGCCGTGGGAGAGCTGGCCCAGGATGTCCAGTTCGCGTTCGGTGAGGGTGGGCCGGGGACTGCGCATCCGGGCCATGACGCGGCTGGCCACGGGCGGGGACAGCGTGGTGCGGCCCCGGGCGGCCGAGCGGATGGCGGCGAAGAGTTCCTCCGGCCGTTCGGCCTTCAGCAGGTAGCCGGTGGCGCCCGCCTCGATGGCGCGGGTGATGTCGGCGTCCGTGTCGTACGTGGTGAGGACCAGTACGTGGACGCCGGTGGTGGAGATCCGGCGGGTGGCCTCGGCCCCGTCGATGCCCTCGCCCAGCTGGAGATCCATCAGAACGACGTCCGGGGCGAGTCTGGCGGCCAGGGCGATGGCCTCCTCGCCGCTGCCGGCCTCGCCGACGACCTCGATGTCCGGTTCGCTGCCGAGGAGGGCGAGCAGCCCGGCACGTACCACCACGTGGTCGTCGCAGAGCAGGATGCGGACGGGTGGCGTCGCGTTCAGGCGAAGTCCTTCGGGGCCGTTCATACGAAGTCCTCCGGGGCGGGGTCGGACGTGGGCGCGGAGGCGGGCGCACGGGCGGGCGCCGGGGCGAGGGGGACGGCGGCGGACAGCACCGTACCCTCGCCCGGCGTCGACTCGATCGTCAGCGTGCCGCCGAGCTGCCGCAGCCTGGCCCGCATCGCGGGCAGCCCGTGACCGCGTACGCCCGCGGTGCGTTCGGTGCTCCCGGCCGACACGAAGCCCTGCCCGTTGTCGGCGATATCGAGGACGACCCGGTCGTCGAGATGGGTGAGCGTCAGCGCGGCCTCCGTCGCGTGCGCGTGCTCCTTCACGTTGGCCAGTGCCCCCTGCGCGATGCGCAGAAGGGCGGACCGCACACGGTCGGGCAGCGCGCCGTGCTGTTCCCCCTCCACGTGGCAGCGGACGGTGAGTCGCCCCTGTGCCTGCGCCGTCTCGCGGGTGGCCAGCGCGTGCAGGGCCGCCTCAAGGCCGCCGCCCTCCGCGAGGTCGGCCGGAGCCAGGTCGTGGACGAACCGGCGGGCCTCGGCGAGATTGCGCTCGGCGATGCCCGCCGCCGTACGGACGTGGCGGCGGGCGGTCGCCGGGTCGCCGTCCCAGGTGCGGTCGGCGGCCTGGAGCAGCATCTGCTGACTGGACAGCCCCTGGGCGAGGGTGTCGTGGATCTCCATCGAGAGCCGCTGGCGTTCGGCGAGGGTGCCCTCGCGGCGCTCGGTGGCGGCCAGCTCGCGGCGGGTGCGCAGCAGGTCGCCGATCAGTTCGCGCTGCCGTTCGGACAGTTCGCGCTGGCGGACGGCCTGGCGTCGCATATGGACGAAGACCGCCGTCGCGACCGCGGCCACGGCGGGCGGGGCCAGTACGAGGTTCGGGTCGAAGCCGCCGGCCAGGCGTAGTTGTGCGGCGACGACGAGAAGAGTCAGCAGGGTGACGAGCGCGAGCGCGGCACGCGGCGGCAGGATCCGCAGCCCGGTGTAGAAGAGCGGGACCGCGCACCACGCGAAGCTCGGCGCGAGGACGACCAGCACCATCCACACGGCGACCAGCACCCCCAGCCACACCAGGCTGCGTGGCGTCGGACGCGAACCGAGCACCGGCCCGAGCACGTAGAGCACGGCAAGGGCGGCCGACAGCGCGATGATCCACGGGGTACGGGCCTCGCCCGGGTGCCGCAGCAGGAAGCGGGCGAGCGAGGCGCCGAGCAGCATGAAGAACGCGGCATGCATCAGGAGCATGAGCCAACGGGCGTCCGGGTCGCCGAAGCCGTTCGCCCCGCGCGCGTCGGCGACGGCATCCGCTGCCCATGCGTCGAGCCTTCCGCCGGACTGCTCGTCGGCGGGGCCGGGTGCCGGCTGAGTCCGGTGCTCCTCCTCCACTTCGCGCCCCTCGCTGCTCATCGTCACGTCGACGCTCTTGACCTGCACAGACACACCCATGGTCACCCCGGGCTCTCCCACCCGCATCAACCGATCGGCTGATGGTGCCGTCGGCCGACCCGCGCGCGGGGTCGAGCCGGTCCGTCGACCGTGCGACACCGGAATCGGCAGCAGGATCGATGGCAGAGCGCGAGGAACTCGTCCACTGCCGTCGAATCCACCGAAACACGATTCTCCGCAGAATCCGGTTGCCTATTCAATCCGGTTTGTCATCGAATCCGGTTCTCCGTCGACTTCTTTTTCTTCGGAGAATTCCGAATGCGTCGGCATGCGAGTTCAACGAATCCCGAATGCGTAGAAGGAGTCCACCATGAAGCAGAAGCTGTCGCTGCGTGCCCGTGTCCTGACCGGCGCCGTCGCCGTGGCCGCCGTCGGCGCCGGAACCTTCGGTGTCATGTCCGCCAGCGCCTCCACCCCGGCCGCTGCCCCGGCTGCCGCCGTCAAGGCCGACACCTCGAACCGGAACCTCCAGCAGACCACCCACCTGACCGTGGCCGCCGCCACCAAGGCCGCGCAGGCCACCCTCGACGCCGCGAAGAAGGAGAACCAGCGGGTCTCCGTCGCCGTCGTCGACCGCAACGGCAACACCATCGTCACACTGCGCGGCGACGGTGCCGGTCCGCAGTCCTACGAGGCCGCGGAGAAGAAGGCGTTCACCGCCGTTTCCTGGAACGCGCCCACCTCCGAGCTGGCCAAGCGGCTGGAGCAGGCCCCGACGCTCAAGGACATCCCTGGCACTCTGTTCCTCGCGGGCGGCGCCCCGGTCCAGGCCAAGGGCGCCCCGGTGGCGGCCATCGGCGTTGCCGGTGCCCCCAGCGGCGATCTCGACGAGAAGTTCGCGCGGGCAGGAGTCGCCGCCCTCGCCCGGTAGACGCAACACCCCACGTCGCAGCAGAACACCCCGGGGCCTGTCCGGCCCGCGGACCCGAAAGGATCAGCCGGACAGCCGGACAGCCGGACAGCCGGACAGCCGGACAGGCCCCAGCGCACCAGGAGCAGGCCCCAGCGCACCAGGAGTTGACATGAACGCCTTCGACCGCCGACTGCTCGACGCCGCACGTACGGGTGACACCGACGGGGTGCGGACCGCGATCGAGAGCGGCGCCCGCGTCGACTGCCGGGACGAGGAATTGCGTACCCCGCTGCTCCTCGCGGTCCACGGTGACCACGTCGGGGCGGCCCGGCTGCTGGTCGGCGCGGGTGCGGACCCGGATGCCCAGGACCGGCGCGAGGACAGCCCCTGGCTGTCGACCGGGGTGACCGGCAGCGTCCGGATGCTGCGCGTGCTCCTGCCGGCCGACCCGGACCTGAAGCTCCCCAACCGGTTCGGCGGCACCGCGCTCATCCCGGCGAGCGAGCGCGGTCACGTCGCCTACGTACGGGAACTGCTCCGGACCACGGACATCGACGTCGACCACGTCAACCGGCTCGGCTGGACGGCTTTGCTGGAAGCCGTGATCCTCGGCGACGGAGGCCGCACCCACCAGGAAGTCGTCGAACTCCTGCTGGCGGCCGGGGCGGACCCGGACCTCCCGGACGGCGACGGCGTCACCGCGCTGACGCACGCCGAACGTCGGGGCTTCGCGGAGATTGCCGCGCTGCTGAGGAGCGCCCGGTGAGCGGCCCCCGACCGCCGGAGGCGGACCGTCCGGTGACAGCGCGTTCGTCGGTGAAGACGGCCCGAACAGCCGCAGCCGCCCGAACAGTCGCAGCCGCCCGAACAGTCGCAGCAGCCCGGGCCGTGAAGACGGCCCGGGTGGTGACGGCCGTCGCCGCCGCGGCCGTGCTCGCGGGCTGCGCCACCGGCACACAGGTCGATACGCAGTCCGGCGCACAGGCCGATACGCGGCCCGGCACGGCGAACCCCACCTCGCCGGCCGGTCCGCCGTCCTCCGCGCCCACCCCGCACGGCACCCTTCTGGTCGCCGACTTCGGCGCCGACACCGTGACGTTCGTCGACCCGGAACCGGGGCACCGCCGGCACGTGCTCGGCTCGGTCGAGGTCGGCACCGCCCCGTACGGTCTGGTCGTCGGTGACGACGGGCTGGCATGGGTGACGACCGCCGAGGGCGTCGCGGTCGTCGACACCGCGACCCGCACCCGCCTCGCACGCATCCCCTACCGGACCGGGACCGGACCTGCCACGACCGGTGAGTACCGGGGCGGTGGCATGGGGATCGCCCTCGCCCCCGACGGCCGCCGGGTCTACGTCGGCGTCAACGTGCCCGGCGGCAACGGCGTCCTGGAGATCGTCGACACCGCGACCCGCGAGATCACCGGTACCGTGCAGGTGGGGCGGCGCCCCTTCGACGTGGACGTCTCGGCGGACGGCGCCGAGGTGTACGCCACCGGCCACGACTCCTTCGACGTCACGGCGGTCGACACCCGCACCCTCGGGACCCGCCGGTACGAGGTGGCCCCGTACGGCACCGAGGGCGGTCTCGGGTCCTGGCTGAAGCCGCACTACACCGTCGTCCGTCCCACCGACGGCAGGCTGCTGCTGCCGTTCGAGGGGGAACGGCTCGTCGTCCTCGATCCGCGCAGCGGAAGGTCGACGATCGAGCCGATGACCGCCAACACCCATCAGCACGGTGCGGCGATCACGCCCGACGGCACTCTGCTCGTCGTCGGTACCGGCCCGATCGTCTCCGACGACCGGGGCCCGTCCCTGACCGTCCGCGAACCGGACGGCTCCGAGCGCGTCGTGCCGCTGGACGGTCCGCACGAGGACGTGACCGTCTCCGAGGACGGCCGTACGGCGTACGTCACCCAGGGCTTCACCCGCGACGGGTACGGGAACGGCGTCACCGTCGTCGACCTCACCGGGAAGCGGCCCCCGGCCGAGGTGCCCGCCGGTACCCGCCCGCTCGGCATCGCCGTTCTCTGACCGCGGGCGTTCCCGTGCTCCGGCATACGGCGCATTCGGCCACCCCATATCCACGGAACAGTCCCTAGGATCGCGGGTGTGGATCAGCGAACACGTGTACGCCGCACGGCGGGCTCCGCCGCCCTCGCCCTGCTGGTTCTGGCGGTCTCCACCGGCTGTTCGGGCGGTGTCCGGGGTACCCCCGGTGCCTCCGGTCTGCGCGATCCGTACTTTCCGAAGCTCGGCAACGGCGGCTACGACGTCACGCACTACGACCTCGTGCTCGACGTCGACCCGCAGGCGCACCGGCTGCGCGGCACCGCCACCGTCACCGCACGCGCCACCCAGGACCTCAGCGCCTTCAACCTGGATCTCGCCGGGCTCACCGTGCAGACCGCGACCGTCGACGGCCGCCGGGCCGCCGTCAACCGGGCCGGTCACGAGCTGACGCTGCGGCCCGCGACCGAGGACGGCGAACCGCTCCGCAAGGGCGACACGTTCCGCACGGTCATCCGCTACTCCGGTTCCCCCGAGACCCTCACCGACCCCGACACCTCGGAGGAGGGCTGGCTGTGGACGGCGGACGGGGCGGTCGGGCTCGGTGAGCCGACCGGTTCCATGGCCTGGTTCCCCGGCAACAACCACCCGAGCGACAAGGCGACGTACGACATCACCGTCACCGTCCCCCGGGGCCTGACAGCCGTCTCCAACGGGGAACTGGCGTCCCGCACCACCGCCGCGGACGGCTCCGGCACCTACCACTGGCACGTCGCCGAACCGATGGCGAGCTATCTCGCCACGGTGGCCGTCGGCCGCTTCGCAACGAAGGCGTCGACAACTCCGGACGGCATCAAGGTGTTCACCGCGGCCGACACGACGGTTGCGGCACAGAGCGCGCCGGTCCTGGCCCGGGTGCCCGAGATCGTGAAGTGGGAGGCGGAACACTTCGGCCCGTACCCGTTCTCCGCCACCGGGGCGATCGTCGGGCGGGACGGGGACGCCGGCTACGCGCTGGAGACCCAGAACCGTCCGTTCTTCCCCGGGCCGCCGAATGCCGGACTGCTGGTCCACGAGATGGCGCACCAGTGGTTCGGGAACTCCGTCACGCCGAAGAGCTGGCGGGACATGTGGCTCAACGAGGGCTTCGCGACCTACGCGGAGTGGCTGTGGGAGGAGGACAAGGAGGGCCGTCCGGTCGAGGAACGGTTCGACGACGCCTTCGACGAGGACGCCAACTGGGCCTTTCCGCCGTCCGATCCGCCCACCGCCGCGGACATCTCACGGGCGCCGGTGTACGGGCGCGGCGCGATGGTGGTCCACAAGATCCGGCAGGCCGTCGGGGACGACCGGCGCTTCTACGCGCTCGTCAGGGGCTGGACGAAGGCCCACCGGCACGGCAACGCGTCGACCGCGGACTTCACCGCCTATGTGGAGCGGACGACCGGCAAGGACCTGACCGGGCTGTGGGACACCTGGTTGTACGGGAGGAGCCGGCCCGCCTCGAAGGGCTGACGACCGGCTCCCGTGGTGTTCCGCACCGCGTTTCCCGCTGCGTTCTGCGCCGCGTTCCGCGTAGCGTGTCCCCGCTCGCTCCGGGGGTGTTACTTCACGTTGACGCCGTCCCAGGCGGCGTCGACGGCCTTGAGCTCGGTGCTGTCGGCCCCGTACAGGTCGGTCGCGGCCTTCTCGGTCGCCGAGCGGGCGTCCGCGTAGTCGGTGCCCGACGTCATGTACTCGGAGAGCGCCTTGTACCAGATCTGCACGGCCTTGTCCCGGCCGATGCCGGTGACGGTGGAGCCGTCGGCGGTCGGGGAGTCGTAGTCGACGCCGTTGATCGTCTTCTTGCCGCTGCCCTCGGACAGCAGGTAGAAGAAGTGGTTGGCGACACCGGAGGAGTAGTGGACGTCCAGGCCGCCGACGCTGCTGTCCCAGTAGTCGGCGGAGGCACCGTCCTTGCTGGGCTCGTCCATGTAGCGCAGCGGCGTGCCGTCGCCGTTGATGTCGATCTCCTCGCCGATGAGGTAGTCGCCGACGTCGGTGCTGTTGTCGGCGGCGAACTCGACGGCGGTGCCGAGGATGTCGCTGGTCGCCTCGTTCAGGCCACCGGACTCGCCGTAGTAGTCGAGGTTGGCGGTGGACGAGGTCAGGCCGTGGCTCATCTCGTGGCCGGCGACGTCGAGAGCGGTGAGGGCGCTCTTGTTGTCGGCGCCGTCGCCGTACGTCATGCAGAAGCAGCTGTCGTCCCAGAACGCGTTGACGTAGGCGTTGCCGTAGTGGACCCGCGAGTACGCGGCCTTGCCGTCACCGGCGATGCCGTCGCGGCCGAACGCCGACTTGTAGAAGTCCCAGGTCTGCGCGGCACCGTAGGCGGCGTCGACGGCGGCGGTCTGGCGGTCGTTGCCGGTGCCGTCGCCCCAGGTGTCGTCGTCGTCCGTGACCAGCGAACCGGTGCCGCTCTGGCCCTGGTTGAGGTCGTACGTCTTGTGGCCGCCGCGGTCGCCGTCGGTCAGCTCGTAGCCGGAACCGGTCTTGGTGGTGCTCAGGTCGACCTTGCCGCTGTACTGGCTGTTGCCGATACCGGTCTCGATCGCTTCGTAGCGGCGGAGTTCCTTGCCGGTGGTGGCGTCGGTGATGATGTGCATCCGGCTCGGCGTGCCGTCCTTCTGCACGCCGGTCCGCACCGATTCGAAGGCGAGGACGGGCTTGCCGCCGCTCGCCCAGATCACCTTGCGGGCGCTCGCCGCGGTCTTGATCTTCGCCGTGGTCGACGGGACGGAGATCGTGGCCTCGGTCGCCTTGGTGACGCCCTTGAGCTTTCCGTTGCGGGCGGTGTGGGTGACGAGGTCGCCGCCGAGGACCGGGAGGCCCGCGAAGGTGCGCTCGTAGCGGGTGTGGACGGTGCCGTCCGTGTCCTTGATCACGTCACGGACGATCAGCTTCTCCTGCCCGCCGAGGCCGAGCGACGCGGCGGCCGAGACGGTGTCGGCCTGGGCCGACTCGATGGCGGCGGTGCGCTGTGAGGCAGTGTTCGCGCCGAGGGCGACGGCGCTGCGAGTGGCGGAGGAGGTGTCATTTCCCTTGTCCGGGGCGGCGCTTGCCGAGCCGGACTGGACGCCTACGACGACCATCGCGGCCACGGCGGCCAGGGCAGCGGCGCGACGGGTGTTCATGTGGGGGGTCATGCGTTCTCCGTTGCTCGTTCCGTGGGGGGTTACGAGCGGAGAGCGTGCCACCGAATGGCCAAGGTTGACGGTGCACTAACAAATGCCTCACATTTTTTTGACTACTTCTTGTCCGACTGGGGTTCATTCGTGTTCGTTATTCGGCGGAGTGTGCACGATACGAAGATCGTGTGTGCATGACGCGCGACAGGAACGAGCGCGGGCCGGGACCGGCCCCCGGTCATGCCCCTGGCGCCGGACCCGGTCGCACCCCAGTTACGGCCCCAGTTACGGCCCCAGTTACGGCCCCCGGTCACACCTCCGGCTCGGCCCCGCCCCCCGGATTCGGCGCGCGCCGACTGCGGCGGACGTGCGGGAGCCCCCGGCCGCAGGACGTACGGCCGGGGGCTCCCGGGTGAGCATGGGCCCGCCGGGCCCGGGGCGTCAGAGGTTGACGCCGAAGTCCTGGGCGATACCGGCCAGGCCCGAGGCGTAACCCTGGCCGACCGCGCGGAACTTCCACTCGGCGCCATTGCGGTAGAGCTCGCCGAAGACCATGGCGGTCTCGGTGGCGGCGTCCTCGCTCAGGTCGTAACGGGCGATCTCCGTGCCGCCGGCCTGGTTGATGATGCGGATGAACGCGTTGCGCACCTGGCCGAAGTTCTGGCTGCGGCTCTCGGCGTCGTAGATCGAGACCGGGAAGACGATCTTGTCGACCTCGGCCGCCAGGCCCGCCAGGTTGACGTTGATCTGCTCGTCGTCGCCCTCGCCCTGGCCCGTGACGTTGTCACCGGTGTGGACGATGGTCTGGTCCGGCGTCGACTTGTTGTTGAAGAAGACGAAGTGGCCGTCGGAGACGACCTTTCCGGCCGCGTCGACCGCGATCGCCGAGGCGTCGAGGTCGAAGTCGGTGCCGGTGGTGGTGCGGACGTCCCAGCCGAGGCCGACCGTGACGGCGGTCAGGCCAGGGGCCTCCTTGGTGAGCGAGACGTTGCCGCCCTTGGACAGGCTTACAGCCATGGGAAGTCCCTTTCATCGTCGGGTGCGGGCTTCATGCCATCACGAAGCTACCGTCACTCGTCATAACGCGAGCAGGGGACCGGGAGGTTCCTGCTCCCTTTACTTTCTTTACCGAAGTCGCGCGCCCGGCCCCGGGACGGCCCGCATGGCGCGGTCCCCCGCGCGGCAGACGGATGAAGCCCCGCGCCGCAGACGGACGGAGCTGCGCGCCGCAGAGGAACGAAGCCCCGCGCGGCAGCCGAATCGGGCCCCGTGCGGCAAAAGAAGGTGACGAACACCCTGTGGGCCGGGGAACATGGATGCCATGTCCGGGCCCTATGTCATCCGTGGTTCGGTCTCCGTGCCGGAGGCCGAGCTCATGTGGCGTTTCTCGCGCTCCTCCGGCCCCGGCGGACAGCACGTCAACACCAGCGACTCCCAGGTGGAGCTCCGTTTCGACCTCGCGGCGACCGAGGCGCTTCCGGAGGTGTGGAAGGAGCGGGCGCTCCAGCGGCTGGAGAGCAGGCTCGTGGCCGGCGTCGTCGCGGTACGGGCGTCCGAGCACCGTTCCCAGTGGCGCAACCGGGAGACGGCTCTCGTCCGGCTCGCCTCGCTGCTGGCCGAGGCCACCGCGCCACCCCCCAAGCCGCGCCGCAGGACCAGGATCCCGCGCGGCATCAACGAGCGCCGTCTGCGCGAGAAGAAACAGCGCGGCGAGACGAAGCGCGGCCGTTCCGGCCGCGATTGGTGACCGCTTCCCAGCCCCGACCCGCGCCCTGCCCCGACCCGCGCCCTGCCCCGACCCGCGCCCTGCCCCGACCCGCGCCATGTCCGGGCCCGTACCGATTCGGGCCCGCCCCGATCCGGGCCCCGCCCGGGCCCGCCCCGATCCGCCCCGCGCCGTCTCACCCCAGTTGCCGGTACCGGCCCCGGAAGTACATCAGCGGTGTCCCCTCCCCGCTGGGCAGGGACGCGCTCAGCACCCGGCCGATCACCAGCATGTGATCGCCCGCCGGGACCCGCTGCTCGGTACGGCACTCCAGCGTGGCCAGCGCACCGCCGACCAGGGGAGCGCGGGTGAACTCGCCCCTCCGGTAGGGGATGTCCTCGAACAGCAGCCGGTCGCTGATCCGGCCCTTCATCGCGAACCGCCCGGCGATGTGCCGCTGGCTCTCGGCGAGCACGGAGACCGCCCACAGCGGCTGCTCCGCCAGCAGGTCGTCCATCCGTGAGTCGTTGCGCAGGCTCACCATGACCAGTGGCGGATCCAGCGACACCGACATGAAGGCGGTCGCCGTCATCCCGACGTCCTCGCCGAGTCCGTTCTCGTCGAGCGGTGGTTCCTCGGCCGTGACCAGCACGACTCCGGCGGCCAGCCGGGACAGGGCGGCACGGAACTCATCGTTGCTCACCCCCTCAGCATGGGGGACGGAAGCGGTACGCGGGGAGGGGGACTTTGTCTGCAACACACCGGCACGCTAGCCGCGCCCGGTGTCCCGGGGCATCGGGCCAGGGGCCGAACCTGGTCCTAGGACCTCGTGCCCACGACGGGGCGGGGTGGTCACACAGCGTGGCGAGCGGCAGCGTGACGAGTGGCGGCGTGGCGAGTAGTGGTGGCGTGGGCGGTATGGCTGATTCCGGATTTGCGTTCAATAAAGAACGGGCCGCTCGGTATGGAAAGCCCAGTCCCTTTACCATCTGTTGTGACTTGAGTCACAGAGAGCAATTATTGCTGACCCTGTGTACCGGCGGCACAGCTCACTGTGATTCAGTGGCCGTGACACTTCATTAAGTAAGTCATCTAAGCCGTCTAAGTCATCCAAGTGGGTCATCCACGTACGTCATCAAGTACGCCGATATGAACCTGGAGTGCTGTCGAGGTCTCGGGGAGTGCGAACAATGGAGGCCGAGTCGGAGCCGTACGTCCGTCTTGCGGCGCTGCGCCAGCTTCACCAGGCCGTGGCCGACCTCAATACGGCACGGAGCCTGGCCGACACACTGCAGACCGTGGCCGACGGAATCGTCACCGGGCTCGGCTACGGGCTGGCCTGTGTGAACCTGGTCCGTTCCGACGGGGATCTCGTCGTCGCCGCGTTCGCCGGAAACAGTGCCGCGGAAGCCTTGATCACCGGCCGCGTCGGTTCACGCTCCTCCTGGGAGCGCCGGCTGTCCATGGGTGAGGACTGGGGGCGGCTCCGCTTCATCCCGCACACCGACGGCTGGGTCCTTCTCGACGACGACGTGCCGCAGTGGCACACCGACGGGCCCGAGCCCCGCTTCGAGGACGAGTGGCACCCCGAGGACCGTCTCTACGCCCCGATGCACGTTTCGGGCGGCGGATGCGACCTGCTGGGCGTCATATCCGTCGACCGTCCGCGCAACGGACGCCGCCCCGGTGCCTGGGGCCGTGAGGCGCTCCAGATGTACGCCTCCCAGGCGGCCATTGCGATCAGCAACGCCCGGCTCAGAGCAAACATGCAACGTGCCCTGGTCCGTCTTGAGCGGGAACAGCAGGCGCTGCGGGCCAGCGAGGAGTCCTTCCGCCAGGCCTTCGAGTACGCGCCCAGCGGCATGGCCATCGCCGAGATGGGCGGCGACCAGCACGGCAGGCTGCTGCGGACCAACGACGCCCTGTGCCGGTTGCTGGGGCGTCCCGCGTCCGTGCTCCGCCGCTACTCCTTCGCCGATCTCGTGCACCCCGAGGACATCGGCACGCTGCTGCGGACCTCGGCCGAGGGCGGCCGGGCCGAACTGCGACTGGGGCGGCGGGACGGCAGCTACCTGTGGGTCTCGCTGCGCAATTCCGTCGTCGCCGACACCACGGACGGTCCGCGCTTCCTGCTCACCCACGTCGAGGACATAGAGGAGCGGAAGCGGCACGAGCTGAATCTCGCGCACCGTGCCTCGCACGACGCGCTCACCGGTCTGCCGAACAGCGCGGAGTTGCGGTCCCGGCTCGGTGCCCGGCTCTGCGAGCGTCCGCACTCGGTCGCCGCCACCGCGGTCGAGACGCTGGACGCGGCCTATGCGGAAGCCGACGATCCGGACGCTCGGGCGCACGGCTACGAGGTGGACCCCGCGGTGGGCAGCCCGTACGACCACCATGTGCACGCCGTCGCACCGGACACCGAGCAGGACGACGGGGCGAAGGGGCTCGCGGTCCTCTTCTGCGACCTCGACGGCTTCAAGTCCATCAACGACCGCTTCGGTCACCACACCGGCGACGCCGTGCTGATCGAGGTCGCCCGCCGCCTCAGCATGTGCGTCCGGGACGGCGACACCGTCGCGCGGCTCGGCGGTGACGAGTTCGTGGTCCTCGCCGACGGGCTCGGCGCCGCGGACGCCGCCGATCTTGCCGTCCGCCTCCGCAACGCGATCATCCCGCCGATCCGGGTCGACGGCCGGGCGGTGCGCGTCGGGGCGAGCTTCGGCATCGGCTGGGCCTCCTGCGGCATGACCGCGGAGGAGGTACTGGCCTCCGCCGATCAGCGCATGTACGTGGAGAAGCGGTCACGGTCGAAGGTTCACCGCCGGGCGGGCTGATGTTCACGACGGCGCTGTACCTCTGCGTACCACTGCCCCGGTGCGGTTCCAGGACGTGCGACGGCAATTCTTGGTGTGGTCCGTTCGAGGTAGGCTCGGCCGGTCGGCCACGGCTGGCACTATTCGGCGACGGCTGGCGAGATGGTGAGGAGTGACCAGGGATGACGGCCGGTAACAACGGCGCAAACACGCCCGATGACGACGATCCGTTCGGCTACCTGTACGAGGACGGTCAGGCAGCCGGCGCCCAGTCGCCGCGGCAGGGCGGTTACGGCTACCCCCCGGTGGCCCCGCAGCCCGGTGTGCCCCGGACCTCGTACAACCAGGTGCGGGCCGTCGGCGAGCGCCAGTACGGACAGCAGGTGCCGCACCAGCAGCCCTACGGGCAGCAGGGGCCGCAGCAGCCCTATGGGCAGCAGGCGCCCCAGCAGCAGCCCTACGGCGGGCCGAACGCCCAGTACGCGGCCCCGGAGACGTACCCCGGTGGCGCTCCGCACGCACAGTCCCCGCAGCAGCCCGGCCGCGGTCCCGGCAAGGGCGGCCCGAACACCAAGGGCCTGCTGATCGGTGCGGTGGCCGTGGTGCTGGTGGTGTGCATCGGCATCGGTGCCGCGCTGCTCTCGGACCGGGACAAGAAGAAGGACGAGAAGAAGGACGAGGCGGGCACGTCGCAGGGGTCCTCCGGGCAGGTCGAGGAGTCCACGAAGCCCGAGGAGTCCGCCAGCCCCGAGGCCCAGGCCGAGCTGCCCAAGCAGGACGCGGCGACGCTGAAGCTCGGCGGCCCCGCCACCGTGGAGCAGTCGATCAAGGGCGCGCAGGGTCCCAACGGCTCGTACGTCGCGGGCTTCAACGCGGTCGGGGCGTCCGTGACCTGGAAGGCGCAGATGCAGGACGGCGGCAAGTACCGCCTGACGGTGCGCTACGCGATTCCCGCCAAGGACGCCAACGCCACGCTGACGGTCAACGGCAAGCCGAACTCGCAGCCCATCGGGCTCAAGAACTTCGTGCATTCCTCGGACCCGAACTGGGAGAAGAACTGGCAGACCACCTGGGCGCCGGTCGATCTGAGCAAGGGCGAGAACGAGATCAGCATCTCGTGCCAGGACGGAAACCAGTGCGACGTGGTCCTCGACTGGCTGGAGGTCACGCCCGACGGCGGCTGAGCCCGTACGGTGCCTGAGCCCGCACGGTGACCACAGGAAAGAGGGTCCCGTTGCCGCACACCCCGGGGTGTGCGGCAACGGGGCCCACGTACGGGGGGGGCCGCCGGGGCCCGTGGGCGCGGTGGGGGGGGCGCCCCCCGGGGGGCCCCCCCGGGGGGGGGGGCCCGGGCCCCCCCCCCGGGGGGGGGGGCCCCCCGGGGACCCTCTTCCGTGGAGTACGGCCGGAGCCAGTTCAGCCCATCAGGGCCAGGAAGCCGGCCACCGTCGCGGCCATCGCCTCGCGGCCCGGCGCGATGTACTTCCTCGGGTCCACGCTCTTGGCGTCCCCGGCCAGGTACTCCCGTACCGCGCCGGTGAAGGCGGTGTTCAGCGCCGTGCCCACGTTGATCTTGACCATGCCGGAGGCGACGGCCCGGCGGATCTCGTCGTCCGGGACACCGCTGGAGCCGTGCAGCACCAGCGGGACCGGGACCGCGTCGCGCAGTCGCCCGATCAGCTCGTGGTCCAGGGCGGCGGTCCGCTCGGTCATGGCGTGCGAGGAGCCGACCGCGACGGCGAGCGCGTCCACGCCGGTGTCACGGACGTACGCGGCGGCCTCGGCCGGGTCGGTGCGGACGCCGGGGGCGTGGGCGTCGAGCGGGGGCTCGCCCTCCTTGCCGCCGACCTTGCCGAGTTCGGCCTCGATCCAGATGCCGCGCTCCCGGCCCCAGGCCACCGCCTCGGCGGTGACCCGCACGTTCTCCTCGTATCCGAGCTTGGAGGCGTCGAACATCACCGAGCCGAAGCCCTCCGCCTCGGCCCGGTGCAGCAGGTCCACGGACTCGACGTGGTCGAGGTGGAGCGCGAGCGGGGCGCCGGAGGCGCGGGCGACGGCGGCAGCGGCGGCGGCGACGGGGGAGAGCCGGCCACCGTGGAACTTCACGGCGTTCTCGGAGATCTGCAGGATGGCGGGCGCTCCGGCGCGCTCCGCGCCGGCCGCGATGGCCTCCGCGTGTTCCAGCGTGATCACATTGAAGGCGGCGATTCCGCGTCCCTCGGCCTGGGCGGCGGAGACGAGTTCACCGGTGCTGACGAGCGGCATGCTGACCTCTGTTGCTTCTGTTGCTTCTGTTGCTTCTGTTGCTTTGTTGTTTCTGCTGTTTCTGCTGCTTCTGGGCCGGTGGTGGGGCGGCGGCTCAGGCCACCCGGGGGTGTTCCTCGACGCCGACGCCGGGCAGCAGTTCCTCGTACGCCGCCCGGTCGAAGTCACCGGCCGTCGGGGAGAGCACGGTCGCCGTCGACAGTGCCACCGCCCGCCGAAGCCGGTCCGGCCAGCCGAGCCCCTCGACGAGGCCGGACAGCAGCCCGGCCACCGCGGAGTCGCCCGCCCCGGTCGGATTGCCCCGGACCCGGTCCGGCGGGGACGCCTGCCAGACGCCGTCCGGGGTGACCGCGAGCATGCCGTCCGGACCCAGCGACGCGACGACCCCGTGCGCGCCCCGGCGGCGGGCGTCGCGAGTGGCGCGCAGCGGGTCGCGGGAGCCGGTGAGCTGGGCGAGTTCGTCGGCGTTCGGCTTGATCAGGTCGGGGCGGGCGGCGATGCCGCGGCGCAGCGGTTCGCCGCTGGTGTCCAGGAGCACCGGGACGCCGGCCGCGCGGGCCGGGCGGATCAGCTCGGCGTAGGCGCCGACGTGGATGCCGGGCGGCAGGCTGCCGCAGAGGGCGACGGCATCGACCTCGGCGAGGAGTTCCTCGTACCGGTCGAGGAAGGCGGACCACTCGTCGGCGCTGATGAGCGGGCCGGGTTCGTTGAGCTGGGTGGTGTCGCCGGTGGTCCGGTCGACGACGGCGATCGTGCGACGCGTGTTCCCGGCGACGGTGACCAGGGCGTCGATGATCGGTGCGGGGGCGGTGCGTGGGGCGGGGGAGGCGTGCGGGGCGGGTGCGGAGCCGGTGGGTATCGCGCGGTCGTCCTCCCCGCCCGGCACGACGGCGGTTTCGGGCCGGGGCCCCGGCCTTGTGGTGTCGGCCTCGGGGCCGTTCGCCCCCGCGCCCCGCGACCGAGTATCCGACGACCGGGCGTCCTGTGACCGGGCGTCCCGCGTCGGTAGGTCGGCCAGCAGTTCGCGCAGCACCGCTCCGGTGGAGCCGCCCGCGAAGCCGGTGACCACCGTCTCGTGGCCGAGTGCGGCGAGGACCCGGGCCACGTTGAGGCCCTTGCCCCCGGGGCGCTCGGAGATGTCGCTGACGCGGTGGCTGGCGTGCGGGACGAGTTCCGGGACGCCGTACGTCAGGTCGAGTGCCGTATTCAGTGTGACCGTGAGGATCACCGCGGCCGCTCCCTCGATCCCTGCTCTGGAGCACGATCCCTCGGGATGGAACGCGCTTTCTCTGCCTGTTGCCGGGCGTACGCGCCGCCCGTTTCCGGGACGATCATGTCAAAGAGACGACGGTCGGCCCAGACCTCCGGACCAACCGCCGTCTCTTCGTTACGTATTCGACTCACCGTCAACAAAGGGTGGAACCTTCGCGTAAGGGGCGGAATCATCCCTCGATGGGGTGAATCAGCCGATCTGCGGCTCGACGATCCATTCGCCCTTGCGCATGACGCCCTTGAGCCGGAAGTCCGCGTCCAGGACCACCAGGTCGGCGTCCTTGCCCGGTTCCAGCGAGCCGACCCGGTCGTACAGGCCGAGCAGCCGGGCCGGGTTGGCGGAGATGGACTGCACGACGTCGTCGACGGGGATCCTGTCGATGGTCACGGCCCGGTGGAACGCGGTGTCCAGGGTGAGTGTGGAGCCCGCGATCGAGTTGCCCTCGACCAGCCGTGCCACGCTGTCCTTGACCTCGACCGCGAGCGGGCCGAGCTGGTAGAGGCCGTCGCCGAAGCCCGCCGCGTCCATGGCGTCGGTGATCAGCGCGACCCGGTGCGCGCCCGCGTGGTGGTAGGCGAGCTCCAGGGCGGCGGGGTGCAGGTGCGTGCCGTCGTTGATCAGCTCGACGGTGACCCGCTCGTCCTCCAGGAGCGCGGCGATCGGGCCGGGGGCGCGGTGGGCGAGCGGCGGCATCGCGTTGTACAGGTGCGTGGCGACGGTGGCGCCCGCGTCGATCGCCTCGACGGTCTGCTCGTACGTGGCGTCGGTGTGGCCGATCGCGGCGATGACGCCGTGCTCGGCGAGCAGCCGCACCGAATCGATGCCGCCGGGGAGCTCGGTGGCCAGGGTGAACATCTTCGCCGTGCCGCGCGCCGCGTCCATCAGCTTGCGGACCTCGGCCGGGTCGGGGTCGCGCAGCAGGTCCTCGCTGTGCGCGCCCTTGCGGCACGGGGAGATGAAGGGGCCCTCGAAGTGGATGCCGGCCAGATCGCCCTGTTCGACGAGTTCCGACAGGACACCGGCCCGGTGGGCGAGGAAGTCCATCTCGCCGGTGACCGTGGAGGCGACCAGGGTGGTGGTGCCGTGCTCGCGGTGGGTGCGGACGCCGGTGAGGACCTCGTCCACGGTGCCGCCGGTGAAGGACGCGCCGCCGCCGCCGTGGTTGTGCATGTCGACGAAGCCAGGGACCAGCCAGTGGCCGCTCAGGTCGACGGTCGGGGCGCCCTCCGGGGCCGAACCGGCGATCCGGGTGCCCTCGACGATCACCCGGCCGTTCTCGACCGTCCCGGTGGGAAGCACCACACGGGCACCTGCGAGAACTGTGCTGTCTGCGCGTCCGGCCATCAGGCGGATACCTCCGTGTCGAGTAGATCCCAGGCGAGCAGCCCCGCGCCCAGGCATCCGGCGGTGTCCCCGAGGGCTGCCGGGACGATGTGGGGCAGCTTCTGGAACGTGACGCGTTCCTCGACGGCCGCACGCAGTGGTGTGAACAGGGTCTCCCCCGCCTCGGCGAGCCCGCCACCGATGATCAGCATGCGGGGGTCGAGCAGCGTCAGGGCGGTGACCAGCCCGGCGGCCAGCGCGTCGACGGCGTTCCGCCAGACCTCCAGGGCCACCGGATCGCCCGATTCGACGGCCTTCGCGCAGTCCGCCGCGTCCGCCGTCGGGTCCCCGGAGGCGGCGGCCCAGGCTCGGGTCACCGCGGAGGCCGACGCCAGGGTCTCCAGGCAGCCGCGCTGGCCGCAGCCGCAGTCGGGGCCGTCCGGGCGGACCACGATGTGGCCGATCTCGCCCGCGTAGCCGTGCGCCCCGGCCTCGATGGTGCCGGCGATGCCGATGGCCCCGGCGATGCCGGTACCCAGCGGGATGAAGAGGAAGCGGTCGGCGCCCTTGCCCGCACCGATCCGGCCCTCGGCGAGCCCGCCGGTGCGCACGTCGTGTCCGAGTGCGACGGGGACGCCGCCGAGCCGCTCGCCGAGCAGCCGTCGCATCGGCACGTCCCGCCAGCCCAGGTTCGAGGCGTAGACCGCGATCCCGTTCTCGGCGTCGACGATTCCGGGCACGGCGACACCGGCCGCCTGTGCGCTCTCGCCGAGGTGTTCCTCGCCGTATGCCCGCAGGTCCGCGGCGAAGGAGAGGATGGACTCCACGACGGCCTCGGGGCCGCGCTCCCTGCCGGTGGCCCGCCGCGCCTCGTGCAACAAGGTGCCGTCGGCCCCGACCAGTGCGGCCTTCATTCCGGTGCCGCCCACATCGAGGGCGATGACGTGTTTCACGGGAAACAGTCTCGCCCGAGTGACCCCGATAGGTCTAGTCCACTCTGTCGGTTTGTTGCGGTTCTATACAAAATCGTGTCCGCAGGATGTTCGCACACCCTTCCCCGGGGCGTTGCCGGACGGTCCCGAGGTCACCCGGCCCGGCCCCCGGCGACCGGTTTGCGGCCGACCGGCCCGGACCGGCCCCGGCCCGCCCGGTCCCGCGCCCGGAGCGGCCCTCGCGGAGTGACCCGTGCCACCGGACCTGGACCGTGTCGGCGGCATCGCGGTGCCGGTGCCTTCGGCGCCTTCCGCGAAGCGGGCGATCTTGAGGAAGCCCTTCCTGCGGAGTGTGCCGCCGTGCCGATCGCCCGGACCCGTTGTCGCGCGTGCGGAACTCCACCTACGCCCAAACCCCAACTCCCTCTCAAATAAACGGATTTCGTGGCGCCGACGGGGGTGCTGCCGTACCGTCGGACCATGAGAATCGGGCGGTGCTTGTCGACGGTGGCGGTCCTGGGTGGCCTGCTGGTGAGCGGGTGCACCTCGTCGGGCGGGGAGGCGAGCCCTGCTGCTCCGAGTGCCTCCGGTGACGAGTTCGAACCCTCCTACATGCAGCAGATCATGGACTCCCGGCTGAACCGGGGGGTCTCCGAGCTGGGCGAGGGCGTCGTCCACCGCCCCGAGCCGAACCGGCCCCTGGGCATCTCACCCTGCCGACTGGTGGAGCTGGACGGTGATGTGCGCATCACCGACAAGGGGGCCAGCACGCGCAAGGCGGTGCCCGTGCCGGCCCTGTACGAACTGCGGTCGGAGCGCTCCAAACCCGGATTCAGTGTCAGCATTTACCTTCTGCCCCGGAAAACCGACACGTCCAAACTGCTCGCCACGGTGCTCACGGCGGCCCGCGGCTGCGGCCCTCGCACCGCCAACGCCCCGGCATCCACCGTCTCCCGTTCCAGGACACCGGTCACTACCGGCGCGCAGATCACCGCGGGCAAGCATGGCCCGGGGGTGGCCGTCCTCAGCGACGCCCGGCATCGGGCGGCGGCACCGTCACCCGGGCCCGACTGGACTATCGGGCCGGACGGGAAGCTCACCCCCGTCGGTGGGCTGCCCGCTGCGTCGAGCCCGCCGCTCACGCCGACCGACACGTCCCTGGAGTACGGCCAGGCGCTGGTCTACGGCACGAACGGCCGCTTTCTCGTCGAGGTGCTCAAGGTCGCCGAGAACGGGTCGCTGGACCCGACCCCTGCACCCGGCGCGCAGCCGAGCGGCCCGGCGTACAGCAAGGCGCGGGAAATCCTCGACACCGTACTGACCGGCTTCCAGGGCGTCCCCGAGTAGGCGCCGAGTCCGGTGCGGCCCATCACGGCGATCCTCTCGCGCGACGGAGCCGGTCTCGACCACTGGGGACGGCCCGGCGGCCGGACCACGACCGGATGCCGAAGTTCCGTTTAAATCAGCGAGGTTGGGCGTCGGTGCAGGTCACGGCGGTGTCCCGATGACGCAACCGGGCGAGGGCACGGGCTCGTTGCGAAAGCGATAGGTCTTTGGTGTAGACCTTCGACGACCGACCGGGAAGGATCGCTGCTCATTCGGAGGGCTCCACGAGATCGGACTGGGCTGTGCGGCAGCGTTACTTGAGACGGATCGCGGCTGTGGCCGCGCTGGGACTGACGGCAGTGCTCGCGGGATGCGGCGGTGGTAGCGGCGGCTCGGGGAACGTCACGCTCCGGCTCGTCGCGGCGGACTACGGCACCAGCCCGGCCAACAGCTCCAAGAAGTACTGGGACGCGCTCGTGAAGAGCTTCGAGGCGTCCCACCCCGGTATCAAGATCGACGTCAGCGTCTACTCGTGGACCGACATCGACCGCGAGGTCGCCGAGATGGTGAAGAAGGGGCAGGCCCCCGACATCGCCCAGATCGGTTCGTACGCCGACTATGCGAAGGCCGGGAAGCTCTACCGTGCCGACGAACTGCTGTCCATACGCACCCAGGCCAACTTCCTCCCCCGCCTCACCGACGTGGGCCGTGTGAACCTGACCCAGTACGGGCTGCCGTTCGTCGCCAGTACCCGGCTGCTCTTCTACAACAAGGACCTGTTCGCCGAGGCCGGCCTGACCGCCCCGAAGACCTGGGACGACATCCGCGACGACGCGACGGCGCTCAAGCAGCACGGAGTGAAGTACCCCTTCGCGCTGCCGCTCGGCCCGGAGGAGTCGCAGGCCGAGACCATGATGTGGCTGCTGAGCAGGGGCGGCGGCTACATCGACGACTCCGGTTCGTACGGGTTGGACGCTGCCGAGAACGTCGAGACGTTCGACTGGCTGAAGAAGAACCTCGTCGGCAAGGGCCTCGTGGGACCCGTCGCGCCCGGCTCATTCGACCGGGCCAAGGCCTTCGAGGCGTTCACGCACGGTGACGTCGGCATGCTGAACGGTCACCCGACGCTGATGCGTGAGGCGAAGAAGAACGGGGTCTCCGTCGGCATGGTGCCGCTGCCCGGCGTCGACGGCCCCGGCAGGAGCCCGATGGGCGTCGCCGACTGGATCATGGGCTTCAAGCAGCGCGGCCACCGGGTGCAGACGGGCAAGTTCCTGGAGTACCTCTTCACCGACAAGAACGTCATCGACTTCGTCGACGCGTACGACCTGCTGCCGGTCACCAGCAGTGCCTCGGCGGTGATGGAGTCCGATACCAAGCACAAGCCGCTGCGGAAGTTCCTGGCCGCGCTGCCCGACGCGGAGTTCTATCCGTACAACAAGACGTCCTGGGCCCGGACCAGCGAGTCGATCAAGGAGAACATCGGCAAGGCGGTCGAGCCGGGCGGGAGCCCCGCGACCGTGCTGGGCCGTATAGCCCGGGAAGCGGCGGCGGCGGAGGCGGCGAAGTAGCTGAGGCCGACGGGACCGTGGTACCCCGCGGGACCGTCGGACCTGCGGGACCGGTGGGGGAGCAGTGGGGGAGCAGTGGGAGCGGACCCGCTTGGTGGGGGAGCGGGGCGAGGGCGGGCCGTCCTTCGGCCGGCCGGGTGGCGGCCGTCCGGCCGGGCGATATGTTGGCTGATATGACCACCCCCGCACCCGGACCGGACGACCCGACCGGCCCCGATGCCCCGACCGACTCCGACAGTCCGACCGACTCCGATGCCCCGACCGGTCCCGACAGTCCGGCCGACCAGGTAGCCCCATCAGCCCCGGCGCCCCCGTCGGGCCCGGCTTCCCCGGCCGCCGGCCTCTCCGACCGCGACCGCGCCGTGCTCGCCGTCGAACGGCGGTCGTGGACCGGTCCCGGGGCGAAGGAACGGGCGATCCGCGAACAACTCGGCATCTCGCCCACGCGCTACTACCAGGTCCTGAACGCGCTCCTCGACGACCGTCGCGCGCTGGAGGAGGACCCGGTGACGGTGAACCGCCTGCGCCGCGTCCGGGACGCGCGTCGCGGACGGCGCTGACGGACCAGATCCATCGAAGCCGCCATACGCGCGGTTTCACGGTCCTGCCCAACGCCCTGCTGCAGGACCGGTGGTTGTCCTGCACCGCACGCGGCCTGCTGGCCGATCTCCTCTCCCGTCCCGACGGCTGGTCGGAGGACGGACGGCGCATGGCCGACACCAGCACCCAGGGCCGCCGCGGTCGCGAAGGCGCTGTGTGAACTGACGGCCCTCGGCTACTACAGGGTCGCCAAGCACCGCCGTGACGACGGGACGTTCCCCAGCGAGCCCCACGTCTACGACACCCCGCAGCCGACTCATCCCGTTCCGGGTGCCACCCGTCCGGGCTCCGGTGTGCCGACCGCCGATGGACATGGCGCCCACCCCGTAAAGAACCGCGGGAAAGAACCCTCCCTCCCCGACCGCCGACCGGGGGACGCCGCAGCCTGCGAGGGCAGGCATCCCGCAGGGGTGGGCGGACGGTCGACGACGTCCACGGCACAGGCGAAACCCGTGGGCGATCCGGCACCGGGGACTCTGCGCCCCCTGTGCGGCGGGTCGGGACGATTCCCTTCGCCCCGACGACGGCAACGCCGACCACCTCGACCGGGCGGGGGCCACCGCGCGGGGACGGGCCAAGGTCAGAGCCGCCCTGCTGGTCGGCCGCACCGACTCCTCCGCCGTCGTCGCAGTCCGACCGGCCCCGCGACGCGCTGTTGGTCGGACGGCCTCCGGCCTCGCACCGCGTCTGCGCGCCTCTCCACCGTGCCTACCGAACGCGTGCCTACCGAACCGGGCACGGCAGTGCCGGACTGGAACGGTTCGGGGAGCACATCACCAGAGCGAGCGAGTGGAACTGCGTGCCCGTGAGGTAGTGGCCCAGGGATACGTCCCCGCCTCGGACCAGCTGTTCCGCAGCGGCCCTGACCAGCAGCACCAGCCGGGCTGATCTCCCGTTCCGTTTCAACGGCGAACCGGGGTGCGTACGCCGCAAGTTGTGTACCTGGAAGAAGTCCTGAAACTACACCAGATGATCACGCTTTTTTATGGCATTCTGGTTCCCCCCTGCCTCTTCCTCCCGGCCTCGACGAGGGGAAGATTCAAGATGGCCCAGGGGTGTTCTATCGGTACCAGAAGGGTGTTTTTGGCCCCCCGTACCTTCGTTCGGCGACAAAATCAAGCAGGAAAGAGCATCGCAATGAGTCGGCCAGACCCCGAACGGCGGGACCCGAACAACGACCCGGATCCCGTGCAGGTCCTTGGGAATGTGATATTGGGGATCGGGCAACTGCTCTCAAGGATTCCGAAATGGATTAAGAGCGGCGCCGGCATGCTGACGCTTCTTTCGCTTTTCATGCTCGGGGTTGGCGGCGTTGGCGGACATTTCTTGGGCTCACTTCTTAGTTCTACGAGTTCTGCGAGTTCTACAGAAATAAGCTTCATCGAGAATGCTAAAATTACCAATTTTCGCGAGAAGAATCGACCCCAAACCGGGGAGAATCAGCACTTAGTCTACGTATCTTTCCCCGACCCTCGACAGAGGGGTGACTGTGATGGGGAGTGCACGGAGGCGCTGGTGCGCATAACGGAAGGATTTAGGGGGTGTGAAGAGGGTACGTGCAGTGCTGAGTTGAAAAACGTTGATCAGCCAGATTTGAAAAGCGGTGCCGCCTCCCATATTGAGAACGTTCTCAGTAAAGGAAAAGGCGAGCTGTTTGACCTAGTGGTATCTGGGGTTCGGATCAACAGGGAAAGCGAATATCCTAATATAATACTTTTCCGTCCGAGTGGTAGCCGGGAGTGAGCTTTTCCCGGTGACGGTGAGGTGTGTCAGCCTCCGCTGGACAATCCGGGGTCAAGCTCGCTCCTTCATCCTTGTCGGTCTCAAATGATCAAAAAGGGCGCAGCTCGACTACGCGAAGCCCTGCCCCCGGATCCTCCGGCCACGAAGCGCCCGTGGAACAGCTATCCCATGAAGCAGGTATTGCGTAATTGTCTGGTGATTCGCATGGAAACCGCCGATGCTTCCGTGGTCGTTCGGGCATGCCTTCGGACTGGAAATGGGATCGAGATCGGCTCGGACATTACGTGTGCCCGGCGGACGACGCCTCCCCGAGAGGCGGTCCCGCGCAACAGTCCGACCCAGGGCGCCCAGTAAGCGGATGCGGGGTCCACATCACGTTGGCCGGTGCGCCTCCAGTGCTCGAAGTTCTTGGCTTCGTCGCCCACCCCGTACGAGTCGCGCATCTCCAGACGCACCGCCGAGTGCCGGGCTGCTGCCAGCAACTCGGCAAAGATCGGTTCCTTCTGCGACATCGCACGCCTTCCCCGGCGTCGGCACCATTCGGGTCGGAATCCGGATCAGTGCCTCGTGGGGCGGAACGCCCAGTATCTGGACAGCGGCCGCTACTGGCGAGACCAGATGCCCGGTCAGGCTCTGTGGACTCGGGAGTGCAGATGCATGTCGTGCCAGCCGTCGGCGTGGAGCAGCGCCCGGCGTCGTACGCCTTCCAGGGCAAAGCCAGTCTTCTCCGCGATGCGACAGGATGCGACGTTCACCGTTGAGTGGCTGAGTTCGAGTCGGTTGAAGCCGGCTTCTTCCAGTGCCCAGCTCGCCACTTGGGCCACTGCCCGGGAGCAGACCCCCTTGCCACGAGCCTCCGGGGTCGTCCAGTAGGAGATCTCTGCTTGGCCTCCGGTCATGATGACGGACTGGAGGGAGACCCGTCCGAGAAGCGCGCCGGTGCCGGCATCGACCACGGCCCAGTGGCAGGCGGTCTCAGTCTCCCAGCCACGTCGCCACTGTTTGATCCACTCTTGGGCTTCGTCTTCGGAGTCCGCCTTGCGCAGGTGCCAGCGCTGGATCGCCTGGTCCTGGAAAGCACGGGTGACGGCGGCTGCGTCGAGTGGCAGCCACGGCCGCAGCAACAAGTCGTCGTCTATCGGCAGCGCCGGCTGGGCAGAGGCGTTGAGGGCGCCGGGGGACATGACTGGAGTGACCAGGGAAGGCATGGTCGACATCATGGCAAGTGCGGCCCTGTGCCTGTGGGCAATCGTCCAGACGTGCGGGGCAGGAGCGTCAGGGGACGCTCCGCTGGTAGGCCCACATCTCGGCCATCTGACCGTTGTTGAGGCGGATCAACCAGATGAGATACGTGTCGATGATGCCGGGGTGGCTTTCGTGGCCGACGCCGCCGATCACTGAAAGCAGGTCGTCGGTGCCGAGGATCGTGTCGATGTGGAAGCGGAGTCCCGGTCGGCCGGCGCGGATACGCGTGACGCTGCGTCCGGACTGCTGCGGGATCAGTCCGGCGAACGGCGCTGTCCGGGACGGCTTCGACGCCGTGATCACACAAGTCACGCCGAGATCATTTCCCCGAGGCCGGCGGCTGCGGCGCGGCTGGAACGTGCGGGCTCAGCACGCCGTCGCTGTCCGAACCCCAAAGGCGACAAGCACGGCTCCCGCCAGACGACTCATCCCGCGCCGGAATCGAGGTGTGTCGATGGCCGTGCGCGCGACTGCGACCACCGAAGCCCAGAAGAGCAGCCACACCAGTACAACCACTATGTGCGCGACCGCGAGCGTGGCGATCTGCGGCGCGATGGAGCGGCTGGAGGTCAGGAACTGCGGTACCAGGGTGAGATAGACGGACGCTGCTTTCGGATTGAGGACGTTGGACCACAACCCCTGGCCGAAGCATCCGAGTTGAGCCCATGGCAGGCGCCATCGCCTGCGTGCCGCCGGTTCGACACCTCGACGCGCCGAACGCCACATCGCCACGCCCAGCCAGATGAGATAGATGCCGCCCACGAGCTTCACCACGGTGAGCGCGCGAGCCGACGACATGACCAGGGCGGACAGTCCCACCGCGGCAAAGGCCGCATGGACCAGGAGCCCGCATGCCGAGCCCAGGGCGGCGCGTACGCCGTCGGACCGCGAGCCTGCGATCACCTGCTGCGTGACCAGCGTGAAACTCGTACCGGGAATCAATGTCAGGGGTGTGACTGCAGCCACGAAGCCGAGTACCAGATGCCACCGCACGCAACGAGCCTACGCAACAGGCAGGCGCCAAAACTCCGGTTGCCCGGACCAGTTCGACGTACGGCCCAGGGCAGGTTGCCGTTCACGGCAGAAGCAACAACAATCCTGGCGCCCGCCGCCCAAGAACTGTCCCGTCGGGCGCGTGCACCGTCGCCAAAGCCCGATTCCGCGCACGCGGTTCCTCCAGCTCTGCATGCAACCCCAGGGTGTTGGGGGAACCGCAGTACGTGCGGGTGTAGCTCAGACCGCCTTGACGGACTCGACGAACGAGGTCCAGGCGGACGCGCTGACGACCAGCGCTGGGCCTTCGGGGCGCTTGGAGTCGCGGACGGGGACGAGGCCGGGGGCGCCGTCCGCGACTTCGAGGCAGTTGCCGACGCCTGCCGAACCGTCGATCTCCTTGCGCGTAGCCACGCTTGATCACCTTTCACGCCGTGCGGTGCGGGAGCGGAAAACCCTTTGGCGTTAGAACGTCACGCGGCAGTGTGTGAGGTGTTCGTCACAGCAGGCAACGAAAGATGGACTCGGACTGCCCCGAGTGCGAGGAAGGGCGCGTGCACACTGCACTCACCGACCCCGCCGGTCCGGGGCGGCGGTGGGCCGCTTCTCCTGGGCTCACGTGCGCCGGACGGCGGTCACGAACAGTGTGTCCGCGCTGCCCGGCGAGTGGGTCGTCGACGGCAGCCTGTCGACGCTGATCCGGGTGAACCCGGACTCGGCCAGCATGTTTGTCCAGACCCGTTCCTGAAGCACCCAGCGGCGCATCGTGGTCGCCTCCCCGTCCGGGGTCCTCGCCGGGATGTCGGCGGACACGACGTCAGGTTCCGCGGGCGCGCCGCCCAGGTAGTGGGCGAGCGTGGAGAACAGCAGCCGGCCGCCGGGACGCAGTGCGGCGGCCACGAACGGAAGCAGCTCGGACGGATCGGTGAAGTCGACCGCGCCGAAGACGCTGTACAGCACGTCGTACGTGTCGGCCACCGTCCGCAGATGCTGTACGACGTCGGACCGGACGATGCGCAGGCGCGGTGCGAGATGCCCGAACAGGTCGTCGGCCATGACGTGCTGCGCGGGTGAGGCATCGACGGCATCGACTCGGGCGGGGGCGTGATAGGTGGCGAGGTGGGCGGCATGCCGGGCGGCTCCGGAGCCGAGGTCCCCGACGACCTCGCCCGTGATGCCACCCAGTACCTCGGGGCCCGGGCCGGGGCCGTCGTCCTGACTCCAGAGCCAGCGGAAGGTGCGGGGGACGGTGCGGTCCTGCCGGGCGCGGGCGCGGCCGTAGTGGTGCCAGAGGTCCGGAGTGTTCGTCACCCGCGTCATCCTGGTGGGTGCGGCCCGGCACCGGACGCGAAGAGCGGATCGGACCGGTCGTCTCGGGCCGGTCGTCGGGTCGGGGCCACCGGGGAGCCGCCCCGTCCCGCCCCGCCGCTATAGGCTCGCCCCATGGGCAGCAACCCGCACGCATCCGCGCCGAGCGAGACCCCGTCCGAGTTCCCCACTCCCACCACCGCGTCCGGCCGCGAGGCCCTTGCCGCGATCCTCGCGCGCCCGGACCGTGCCGTCGTCGCGCTCGACTTCGACGGCACACTCGCCGACATCGTCCCGGACCCCGATCAGGCCCGCGCCCATCCCGGCGCCGTTCCCGCGCTCGCCGCGCTCGCGCCGAAGGTGGCCTCCGTCGCCGTGATCACGGGGCGACCGGCCGGGGTCGCGGTCCGGCACGGCGGCTTCGCCGGAGTGCCGGGGCTCGACCACCTCGTCGTCCTCGGCGCGTACGGCGCCGAACGCTGGGACGCCGTCTCCGGCACCGTCCAGGCCCCCGCCCCGCACCCCGGCGTTGCCGCCGTCCGCGCCGAACTGCCGGGCGTGCTCGACAGGTTCGGGGCCTGGCAGGGCACCTGGATCGAGGAGAAGGGCCGGGCGCTCGCCGTCCACACCCGCCGCGCCGACGACCCGCAGGGCGCCTTCGAGGCGCTGCGCGAACCGCTCGACGAACTCGCCGCCCGGCACGGTCTGGTCGTCGAACCCGGCCGACTCGTCCTGGAGCTGCGCCCGCCGGGCATGGACAAGGGCGTGGCGCTGGAGAGGTACCTGCGGGAGGTCGACGCCGAGTCGGTCCTGTACGCGGGCGACGACCTGGGCGACCTCGCCGCGTACGCCGCCGTCGAGAAGTTGCGCTCCGCAGGCCCTGACGGCATTCCCGGTCTGCTGGTGTGCAGCGGCAGCGCCGAGGTCACCGAGTTGGCCGAACGGGCCGACCTGCTGCTGGACGGACCGTCCGGCGTCGTCCGCTACCTGGCGGCCCTCGCCGAACGCCTCTGAGGGATCACCGATTCAGTAGGATTTCCGACCATGGTGGACGTCGGGGTGAGGCAGCTACGAAGGAGCCGGGACAGGCTGGAGCGCAGGGCCGAGACGGCCCAGGACGAAGGTGATCCGCAGACGGCCGGTCTGATGCTCTTCTACAGCGCGGAATGCGGACTGAAGGCCGAGATCCTGGCCATGAGCGGGAGCCGGGACACCTCCCAGCTCCCCGGCCACCTGCGCAATCACGATCTGCGCGCGCTGGCGAAGGAGCTGCGGTTGTCCGCTCCGGTCCAGACCGGGCTGACTCCCTGTCGGCGGAAGGCCGTGCACGGCGGCACGGGGCAGGGGGCCGGGCAGCCCGCCCCCGTCGATCCGCCGAGTCTTCATCAGGCATGGCGGTACGGCGCGGACCTGAACCCGCAGGACGAGGCGCGGGCTCTGGAGGCGTTGCGTACGTTGATCGCGGGGTCCAGGACGGGAGGGGAGTGACGATGGTGGAAAGCTACGGGGCTTCCGAGGCGGTCAATCTGTTCACCTGGGTCGACATCGACGAGCGTTTGTCCACCGAGGCGGCGGCAGGGCACTGGCCGGACTGGTTGGTGGAGGCCGACGCCTGGTGGGACGGCCTGGAGCTGACGGTTCGCGCCGGTACCGAGGAGCCGGACGTCCGCCGATGGCTGGACAAGGTTTTCGGCACGGGATCGGCTCTCGGCGAGCCGGGGGAGCCGGTTCTCGCACTGGACCGTCCGGCCGGGATGGAAGCGACCGGGCTGCCGGTGACGCTGGTCGCCGACACGGAGTACGTGCGCAGTCGTCGTGACCCGCGGCTGATGGAACGTCGCATCACCGCCGAGCTGGCCGACTTCATGGAGCGGCCCGCGCGGGATTCGTTCGCTTCCGACGTGCAGATGCTGGCCTTCCACTCCTTCAAGGGGGGAGCGGGGCGCACCGTGCACGCCGTCGCGCTGGCCGACGAACTGGCACGGCGAGGGCGACGGGTCCTGCTCGTGGACGGAGACCTGGAGGCACCCGGCATCACCTGGATGTACCAGGCGCAGGGCGGAGCGTGCGACGTCGCCTACGAGGACGTGCTCGCGCTGTTGCACGGCACGTCGCGAGGCGGACAGCAGGAGGCGATCGCCATCGCCGCCCCCTACCTGGCGAATCAGGAGGTGGCGCGTCATCGTGGCGGAGGCGTCCTGGTCGTCCTCCCGGCGAGCAGGAGGCTCCGGCTGGGCCCACCCCGCATCGAGCCCGCCCACCTGATCACGAAGGACCGTCCTGCCTACTTTCTGACCGAGTCGCTGGCCGAACTCGCCGCGGCGGCAGGTCTGGACACCGTTCTCGTCGACCTGCGTGCCGGTGCCTCGGAACTCTCCGCCCCCGTATTGCTGGACCCGCGGATACAGCGCGTATTCGTCACGACGCTGAGCAGTCAGTCCCTGGAGGGGACGGAGCACCTCATCTGCCAGCTCGGCAACAAGGCCCCCTGCCTGGAGGGGCGGGATCCGGCCCCGGCAGCCGTCGTGACCCAGTACCGGCTCGACGCCCACACCGCGGAGGCGGAGCAGGCCAAGGCCCGTCTGACGGCGTCGCTGGAACGCTTCACCGCCAGGTATCAGGACCTGTCGCAAGGCTCGGACCGCGGTGACGTCGATGAGGCCGACACCGGTGGTGTCGATGCGTTCGTCCGGGCGGAGCCACTGCTCAGCCCGTTCCGCGAGGAACTGCTCGCACTGCCCCGGAGCTGGGACGACGTGATCGACGTCGTGCGGCGATGCGGCGTGGGCGAACTGGTGGGGAAGCTGGTCCCGGAGCTTCCGGTGCCCTTGGCGGCCGACGGACTCCCGCCGGAGGGCGAGGGCAGCCTGGAGGAGCGCCGGAGGGCGCTGTACGAGAGAGCCCGCTCCTTGGTCTTCGCGGAGCGGAGCGGTCTCGACAGCGGTCTCGGGTTCCTGTCGACGGAGCCTCTGCGACGATTGGTGGGCGACCACCGTACGAGTCTGCCGGTGGCGGTCGTCGTCGGCGCGAAGGGCTCGGGGAAGACCTTCACCTACGCACGGCTGTGCGCGGCGGGACGCTGGGCCGCCTTCGCCGAACACGCGCAGGAGTCGGTCCAGGCCGACGCACCGGTGGTCCCCGTCCTCGACCCGGGAAACATGGACCAGTACGGTTCCGGATCCTCGTCCGAGGGGCCGCAGACACTGAGGGACCGCGCGGCCGGGGGACAGGGCGCACGACCGGACGACATCCGCTCGCTCCTCCAGGACGCGTTGGACAGCGAGCGCCGGGAGGACCAGCGGTTCTGGCGTGCGACCTGGCTGCGATGCATGGCCGTGGCGGCCGACGGGCCCCACGCGCTGGAAGCGGACGCCGAGAACGTGCTGATGCGCCGCAACCTGTCGAACCCTGTTCTCTTCGTGTTCGACGGGCTGGAGGACTTCTTCCAGGACCTCGAATCCGACGCGCAGGCCAAGCGCATCGCGCTGCGCACGCTGTTCACGGATGTGCCGGACTGGTTCCGCATGATGCGTGCCCGGCGACTGGGACTGGTGATCTTTGCCCGCAAGGACCTGGTCCGCTACTCGCTGCGTCAGAACGTCGGTCAGTTCCTCGACCGGTACGACCCGTACGAACTGCGTTGGGACGCGCACGAGGCCCTGCGTCTCGCCCTCTGGGTGGCGACGACGGCCGACGCGGTCCACCGGCCGGAGGAGGAACTGGCCCTGATGGCTCCGGACACGGTGACGCAGGCCCTGATTCCGGTCTGGGGCGCGAAACTCGGCCGGGACAACTCACGGGAGGCGTGGACCGAACGGTGGGTTCCCGCCGCTCTCGCCGACTTCAACGAGCAAGTGCAGGCCCGTGACGTCGTTCGCTTCCTCCGGGACGCGGCGGAACTGTCCGTGAACGACGAGGACTGGCAGGACCGGCTGCTCAGTCCGTCAGCACTGCGCTCGGCGCTGGTGCGGGGCAGCACCGAGAAGCTGAAGGAGCTGCAACAGGAGAACCCGAGCCTCGGGAATCTGCTGCGGTCGGTCGGTTCCAGGGCCGACGAAGTGATGATGCCCTTCGAGGCGGAGGCCGTGGGTCTCGACGCCAACGACATCGTGACGCTGGAGGAGGCCGGGGCCCTGGCCAGGGACAACGACGGGCGCTACCGCCTGCCGGAGATCTACCGGCACGCACTCGGTTTCCGGACCAAGGGACGGGCCCGGGTGGTGCGGGGCTGAGAGCCTGCCGGGAGCCCCTGACCGGCGTGTCAGCCCCGTTCGCGTCAGGCCCGTGGGCGCCGAGTCAGTCCCGCAGCGCGTCCAATTGGTCCAGGAACCACTGCTGCGGCGGCAGCGCGACCGCCGCCGCGGCCAGGCGTTCGGTGCGCGCGGACCGTTCGTCGTCCGCCATCGTCAGCGCCTCGTGCAGCGCCTGCGCCGTCGCTGACACGTCGTACGGGTTCACCACGACCGCGTCGCTGCCCAGCTCCTCGTACGCGCCCGCCTCCCGGGACAGCACCAGGGCGCAGCCGCGGTCCGAGACGACCGGGACCTCCTTGGCGACCAGGTTCATGCCGTCGCGGATCGGGTTGACGAGGGCCACGTCGGCCAGCCGGTACGCGGCCAGCGAGCGGGCGAAGTCGTCCTTGACGTGCAGGACGACGGGGGTCCAGGTGGCCGTGCCGTACGCCTCGTTGATGTCGGCGGCGACCCGCCGGACCTCGGCGGTGTAGTCGCGGTATACGGCGAGGTCCTGCCGGGACGGGTAGGCGAAGGCGACGTGGACGACCCGTTCGCGCCATTCGGGCCGCTCGTCGAGGAGTGCGCGGTACGCGAACAGGCCGCGCACGATGTTCTTGGACAGTTCCGTCCGGTCCACCCGGACGATCGTCCTCCGCCCGGGGCCGATCTGCTCGCGCAGCGCCGCCAGTCGCTCGTCCACGTCCGCCTCGTGCGCGCGTCTGCGCAGGAAGCCCGCGTCCGCGCCGAGCCCGTGCACCCCGATCCGGGTGTCCCCGGTGCCGCCCAGGATCTCCGCGCAGCAGCCGGTGAAGGCGTCCGCCCAGCGACGGGTGAGGAAGGCGGCCCGGTCGGCACCCAGGATGCCGCGCAGCAACTGTTCGGCGATGTCGTCGGGGAGCAGGCGGAAGTAGTCGACGGGCGCCCACGGGGTGTGCGAGAAGTGGCCGATGCGCAGGTCGGGGCGGAGCGCCCGGAGCATGCCGGGCACCAGGGCCAGGTGGTAGTCCTGCACCAGGACCGCCGCCCCCTGCCCGGCCTCCTCGGCGAGCGCCTCGGCGAAGGCCCGGTTGTACGTCTCGAACGACGCCCACTGCCGCCGGAACTCCGCGTCGAAGACCGGCTCCAGCGGGGTCTGGTAGAGCATGTGGTGGACGAACCAGAGCACCGAGTTCGCGATCCCGTTGTACGCGTCCGCGTGGACGGCGGCGTCGATGTCGAGCATCCGCACGCCCGGCTCGCCGACCCCGCGCCGGACCGCCTCCCGGTCCCCGTCGCCGAGCGCCGCGCACACCCAGAGCTTGTCGTCGACCGCGCTCAGCCCGGAGACGAGCCCGCCCCCGCCGCGCCTGGTGTCGAGCGAACCGTCCGTGGTGAGGGTGTACGACACCGGGCCGCGGTTGGAGGCGACGAGGACCTGCGCGGAGGACCGGGTCCGGGGCCGGGCGGCGGGCTGGGCTGCGTGCTCGGAGACCATGTTGCGGAATCTAGCCCGATCACGAACCGCCCAAACGTGCGAAGTCCGGCCGGGCCCGGCGGGCCCGGCCCGATGGAGGGCGCCCGACGGGGTCATGCCGTGCGGTGGGCGACGGGGCGGGCTGCGAGACGTGCCACAAGGTGGGCTGCGAGGCGGGCTGCGGGGCTGACGACGAGGTCACGCGGCGTGGCGGGTGAGGTACTCCTCGATCTCGCGCATCGGGGGCCGTTCCTCGGTGTCGACCGGGTGGGTACGCGGCACGAAGCCGTGGTCGCCGCGCTCGAACTGGGTGAGCGAGGGGCGGACCAAATGGCCACGGGACAGCCGGAGTTGGGCGGTCCGGTAGATCGCGGCGGCCATCCGGCCGAGCGCCTGGCCGTCCTGGTGGCGGTGCCTGCGCACCCCCACGTCGACCTGGGCGAGCGCGTCGAGGCCCACCGTGTGCAGGGCGTCGACGAGAAGGCCCAGCTCCACCCCGTACCCGACGGGGAAGGGCAACTGTTCGAGCAGGGAGCGGCGGGCGGCGTACTCGCCGCCGAGCGGCTGGACGAAACCGGCGAGCCGCGGCCAGTGCAGATTGAGCAGCGGGCGGGCCACCAGTTCGGTGACGCGGCCCCCCTGGGCGGCGGCCCGGCTGGTGGTGAGATCGGAAGCGCCACCGGGGGCGCCCCGGGAGACGCCTTCGGAAACGGCTTCGGGAGCGTCGCCGAACGGCCGGTCGTACATCGCCTTGACGAACTGCACGTCCGGTTCGGTCAGCAGTGGGCCGACGATGCCGGAGACGAAGTCCGCCGAGAAGTCCCTCAGGTCGGCGTCGACGAAGCAGACGATGTCCCCGCCGGTCACCAGCAGTGACCGCCACAGCACCTCGCCCTTGCCGGGCACGGCGGGTATGCGCGGGAGTATGTCGTCCCGGTGGACCACCCGGGCCCCGGCCTCCCGGGCCACCTTCGAGGTGTTGTCCGTGGAGCCGGAGTCGATGACCACGAGTTCGTCGACCAGCCGTACCCTCTCCATCAGCTCGCGCCGGATCGTCGTGACGATCTCGCCGACGGTCGCCTCCTCGTTCAGCGCAGGCAGGACGACACTCACGCTCCCGCGTCGCGGGTCCTTCGCCTTGGCCGCCAGGAGGCGTTCCAGCGGGCGGTCGGCGGCTGACCAGGAACGCCTGGTCAGCCAGCGTTCGGCCTCTTCCAGCACGGTCGATACTCCCTGTATGTGATCCATCTCGCGGTTCGGACGACTATCTCAACAGTCCGGGGCTTCGGTTAGAGTCTTGAACAACGCGGACGACCGTCGCATGTCGGGGTCGGTCCGCCGACAAATGCCTGGACCATGTGTTCCAGTGCCACAGCGCTCATCCAGAGGGACTGAGGGAACGGCCCGTTGAAGTCCCGGCAACCCTCCTGCCGACCGCGAGGTCACGGTGGGGAAGGTGCCAATTCCGTCTTGCGGCGAAACGCGTCGCAAGGAAGATGAGGAGAAAGGGCCTCCGCCATCATGGCCGTGCAGACTGCCGCAGCAGACACCGCTTCTTCCGCCGGTGCCTCCCCCGTCGACCTGGGCCCCGCCGCGGCGCTTTCCTGCCGCGAATGCGGCGAGCGATTCGAACTCGGCCCCATTTTCGCCTGCGCGTCCTGTTTCGGGCCGCTCGAAGTGGCGTACGACCTGCCGACCGGTTCCCCCGAGGAGCTGAGGAAGCGCATCGAGGCCGGACCGAACACCATCTGGCGCTACGCGCCGCTGCTGCCGGTCCCCGCCGACGTCGCGGACAAGCCCAACATCAACCCCGGCTTCACCAAGCTGGTCAAGGCCGACAACCTGGCCCGTGAGCTGGGTGTCACCGGTGGCCTGTACGTCAAGGACGACTCCGGCAACCCGACGCACTCCTTCAAGGACCGCGTCGTCGCCATCGCCGTCGAGGCCGCCCGCGCCTTCGGCTTCACCACCCTCTCCTGCTCCTCCACCGGCAACCTCGCCGGTGCGGTGGGTGCCGCCGCGGCCCGCGCCGGCTTCCGCTCCTGCGTGTTCATCCCGCACGACCTGGAACAGGGCAAGGTCGTCATGGCCGCGGTGTACGGCGGTGAGCTGGTCGGCATCGAGGGCAACTACGACGACGTCAACCGCTTCTGCTCGGAGCTCATCGGCGACCCGCTCGGCGAGGGCTGGGGCTTCGTCAACGTCAACCTCCGCCCGTACTACGGCGAGGGCTCCAAGACCCTGGCGTACGAGATCTGCGAGCAGCTCGGCTGGCGGCTGCCCGACCAGATCGTCATCCCGATCGCGTCCGGCTCCCAGCTGACGAAGATCGACAAGGGGCTCCAGGAGCTGATCAAGCTGGGCCTGGTCGAGGACAAGCCGTACAAGATCTTCGGCGCCCAGGCCGAGGGCTGCTCCCCGGTCTCCACCGCGTTCAAGGCCGGTCTCGACGTCGTCCGGCCGCAGAAGCCGAACACCATCGCCAAGTCCCTGGCGATCGGCAACCCGGCCGACGGCCCGTACGTCCTGGACATCGCCCGCCGCACCGGCGGCGCCGTCGAGGACGTCGACGACGAGCAGGTCGTCGACGCGATCAAGCTGCTGGCGCGCACCGAGGGCATCTTCGCCGAGACCGCGGGCGGGGTGACGGTCGGCGTGACGAAGAAGCTGATCGAGAACGGTGTGCTCGACCCGTCGCTGACCACCGTCGTCCTCAACACCGGGGACGGCCTCAAGACGCTGGACGCGGTGGCCGCCACCTCGCAGGCGACCGCGACGATCCGCCCGAGCCTGGACGCGTTCCGCGCCGCCGGCCTCGCCTCCGCCTGATCCTCCCGAGACCGAAGAAAGGCATCCGCCATGAGCGTCAAGGTCCGTATCCCCACCATCCTCCGCACCTACACCGGCGGCCGGGCCGAGGTTCCGGCCGACGGCGAGAATCTCTCCCAGGTCATCGCCTCCCTGGAGCAGAACCACCCGGGCATCGCCGCCCGCGTCCTGGACGACCAGGGCAAGCTGCGCCGCTTCGTGAACGTCTACGTCAACGACGACGACGTGCGCTTCGAGAGCGGGCTGGAGACGGCGACGCCGGACGGCGCCGGCATCTCGATCATCCCCGCCGTCGCGGGCGGCTGCTGACGCTCCCGGGCCTTCGTCGGACGACCCTCCGTCCGCCCGCTGCCGGACGGCTGTCAGGCGGCGGGCGGACGGCCGTCGGGCGGTTTCACGGTGTTATCGAATTGCCCCCTCCGGAACAAACGGAGGGGGCAATTCTGCATGGTTGAGCGCGGTAGAGTGTGGGAAGTCCCCCAGCTTCGCGTGCCGCCCGCCCCATGAGATTGCGCCCGGTCACGACAAGAAGTGGCCAATGTGCTCGATCTTCATGTGCCATAAGTCACTTTTGCCCGGCCCGACTTGCCCCGGAACCTTGTGAATCCTTCATATCCGGGCGATCAGTCGTGCCCGGAATTCTCGTCTGATTGACCTGTTGCAGAGGGCAGTTGGGCAGATACATTCAGCCGCGGTCGACGCGTTCCGGCGCACACACACCCTCTCCTGTCGGAGGGTGGGTTCTGACCCGGGTCCGCGAAGTGCGGTCCTGCGCAAGGGCCAGTAATAGGGGAGTTAGGCATGGCTCAGGGCACCGTCAAGTGGTTCAACGCGGAGAAGGGGTACGGCTTCATCGCGGTCGACGGTGGTGCGGATGTTTTCGTCCACTACAGCGCGATCCAGATGGACGGCTACCGCACCCTCGAAGAGGGTCAGCGAGTTGAGTTCGAGATCTCGCAGGGCCAGAAGGGGCCGCAGGCGGACATGGTCAAGCTCGCCGTCGGCTGAGTTCGGCGCGGTCGGCCAACAACGACACCACTCACGCACGGAGGGCCCGTACCCCGGGGACACCCAGGGGTACGGGCCCTCCGCGCGTGCGCCCGCGGCCGGGGCGGTCGGGAGGGGTGTCCGGGGCCGGGAGGAGGAGGGGCGGAGTTCCGTCGTCGGACCGTCGGCCCCGAGCCAACCTTCCCCGAGGACGCTTGCACTCTCGGGGGTCGAGTGCTAATCATTGCGTTAGCACTCTCCAGGTGAGAGTGACAGAACTTGGACCGGGCCGGTGAGGCCCGCAGGTCCGGTGGGGCAAGGAACCACCGGCACGCAGGCCGTCCGTCGCGGGCGCCACTCGGTCCGGAGAAATCCACCCCTGTCCGGGAGGACCACTTCACATGGCCAAGATCATCGCGTTCGACGAGGAGGCCCGGCGCGGTCTCGAGCGCGGCATGAACCAGCTCGCCGACGCCGTCAAGGTCACCCTTGGCCCCAAGGGTCGCAACGTCGTCCTTGAGAAGAAGTGGGGCGCCCCCACGATCACCAACGATGGTGTGTCCATCGCCAAGGAGATCGAGCTGGAGGACCCGTACGAGAAGATCGGTGCGGAGCTGGTCAAGGAGGTCGCCAAGAAGACGGACGACGTCGCCGGCGACGGTACGACCACCGCCACCGTTCTCGCCCAGGCGCTCGTCCGCGAGGGCCTTCGCAACGTCGCCGCGGGTGCCAACCCGATGGCTCTCAAGCGGGGCATCGAGAAGGCCGTCGAGGCCGTCTCCGCCGCCCTCCTGGAGCAGGCCAAGGACGTGGAGACCAAGGAGCAGATCGCTTCCACGGCCTCCATCTCCGCCGCCGACACCCAGATCGGCGAGCTGATCGCCGAGGCCATGGACAAGGTCGGCAAGGAAGGCGTCATCACCGTCGAGGAGTCCCAGACCTTCGGTCTGGAGCTGGAGCTCACCGAGGGTATGCGCTTCGACAAGGGCTACATCTCGGCGTACTTCGCCACCGACATGGAGCGTATGGAGGCGTCGCTCGACGACCCGTACATCCTCATCGTCAACTCGAAGATCAGCAACGTGAAGGACCTCCTTCCGCTGCTGGAGAAGGTCATGCAGTCCGGCAAGCCGCTGCTGATCATCGCCGAGGACGTCGAGGGCGAGGCCCTGTCGACCCTGGTCGTCAACAAGATCCGCGGCACCTTCAAGTCCGTCGCCGTCAAGGCCCCGGGCTTCGGCGACCGCCGCAAGGCCATGCTCGGTGACATCGCCATCCTCACCGGTGGCCAGGTCATCTCCGAGGAGGTCGGCCTCAAGCTGGAGAACGCCGGTCTCGACCTGCTCGGCCGCGCCCGCAAGGTCGTCATCACCAAGGACGAGACGACGATCGTCGACGGCGCCGGTGACAGCGACCAGGTTCAGGGCCGCGTCAACCAGATCCGTGCCGAGATCGAGAACTCCGACTCGGACTACGACCGCGAGAAGCTCCAGGAGCGCCTCGCGAAGCTCGCCGGCGGCGTGGCGGTCATCAAGGCCGGTGCCGCGACCGAGGTCGAGCTGAAGGAGCGCAAGCACCGCATCGAGGACGCGGTGCGCAACGCCAAGGCCGCCGTCGAGGAGGGCATCGTCGCCGGTGGTGGCGTGGCTCTGCTCCAGGCCTCGGCCGTCTTCGAGAAGCTGGAGCTCTCGGGTGACGAGGCGACCGGCGCCAACGCCGTCAAGCTGGCCCTGGAGGCCCCGCTCAAGCAGATCGCCGTCAACGGTGGCCTGGAGGGTGGCGTCGTCGTCGAGAAGGTGCGCAACCTGGCCGTCGGCCACGGTCTGAACGCCGCGACCGGCGAGTACGTCGACATGATCGCCGAGGGCATCCTCGACCCGGCGAAGGTCACGCGTTCCGCCCTGCAGAACGCCGCGTCCATCGCCGCGCTGTTCCTGACCACCGAGGCCGTCATCGCCGACAAGCCGGAGAAGGCCGCCGCGGCCGCTCCGGGCGGCATGCCGGGCGGTGACATGGACTTCTGATCCCTCGGGATCGGTAGTTCGGTCGGGCGACAGCCGGACTGTCGCGCAGGCCCCTGGGACCCTTTCCGGTCCCGGGGGCCTGCGCCGTTCTCGGGGGCCTGCGCCGTTCTCGGCACGCGCGTCCGTGTCGGTGTCGGCGTTCGTGTCGGTGTCGTGCCGGGCTGAGGGAGCCGGTCGTGCCGGGCCACGGGAGCCCGGTCGTGCCGGTATGGGGAGCCGGTCGGATCGGGTTACGGGAGCCGGTCGATGATCCAGGTGGAGAGTTCCTCCGTGACCAGGCTGTGGCCCTCGTTGCGGGCGGCGAGCGTGAACTCGTCGAGTCCGCTGTCCTCCGGCGGGAGCGCGGAGACATCCGCGTACAGCGCCTCGTCCGTGTCCGGGTCGCGGACGTCGACCGCGCTGACGGACGGCACGAAGCAGTGCGAGCGGATACGGACGTCGGTCTTGAACCCGAGTGCCGGACCGAGTGCGTTGAGACCGTCGGCGAGGATGCCGAAGCCTTCCAGCGAACCACCCGGGGCGCCGTCCAGGGACGGAAGGCCGCGCGTGCGCACCTCGTGTGACTTCAGCGTCGCCACCCGCAGTTTCGCGGCGCGTTCGTCGTCGCCCGGCGCCTGGGTGTGGAGCTCGGTGCCGCAGACCGACGCACCCTTGCCCTCCAGGGCCAGTTCACCGGCCGGCACGTCGCTTCCGGTGCCGTCGCCCGTGCCGTTGGCGACCCCGATCAGCCGCGGCCTGCGCGGCCACCCGCCGACCCGTCGCAGCTCGGCGAGGAACGTGGCGCGCTCGGCGCTCTGCCCCGGTGTCCCGTTCCACTCCTCGATGTGCCGCCACAGCAACTGGCGGGCGACCGGGCTGTTGATCTGGTCGGAGAACCGGCTGTCGAGGTCCCTCACGTAGTGCGCGAACGCCTGGAGGCCGATCGGGATCCAGGCGCCGCGGTGCGGGCTGTCATAGGAGAAATACAGCGCCGTACGGTGATCCTCGCGCCGGTGCTCCAGCGTGGCCAGGGCGTGCCGGGCGACCAGGCCGCCCGTGCTGAACCCGCCGACGGCCAGGGGCGTGTCGCCCTCCTGTTCCGTGGCCGCCCGCATGATCGCGGCCTGTACGGTCCTTGAATTGTCCAGAACGGACGCACTGCGTTCGTGGAAGCCGACGAGGACGACATCGTGGCCCCGACGCCGCAACTGGCTGATGAGCGGGTAGTCGCCGAACTCCATGACCTCCCAGGCGAAGTCCAGGCTGCTCGGCCCCGTGTGGAACCCGTCGGCGACGATCACGGGCCGTACGAGGCCCCGGTTCCCCTCGCCGTGATACACCCAGGCGGTGCCGCCCGGCAGGTCCCATACGGTCCTGGGCAGCAGCGGAAGCGCACCGCGCGGCTCGGCGTCCCGGCGGAGGCCGGGGATCAGAGTGATGGGGGGGTTGCTCTGAAGCGCCGAGGCGATCTGCTCGCGGGTCGGTTCGGACACAGGTTGTTCCCCTTTTGGGCCGGTTCATTGCGACAGGCGCCATCGTGAACACGGGGAGTAGTCGCCGTGCCGGGGAAGTGGATCAAACCACTCGCAGGTGGGAGCAGGTTTCGGCCATGCGGGGGTGTGATGGGTGCGCGGTCCGGTGCGGTCAGCGGACGGAGTCCTTGAGCGCGTCCGTGTCGGGGGTGAAGCCGACCGGCTTCGGGAGGGGACGGCCGCGCCGCATGGCGAACGAGCGGCATGCTCATCGGCATTTCCCTTCCGGCGGGGCCATCGCGGCCCGTACCTCGCTCATCCGGTCGCGTACGCGCGGTGCGGGGACGGCCCAGGCCGGTCCGGCGGGTGCGTCGGTGGGACGGTTGCCCCGGCAGGGGGCGCAGCGGCCACCGACGAGGGCTTCGGGCCTGCCGGGGGCGCGGCATTCACCGCATTCGATGGTGCGCGGCACCGCGTGGTACGCGGTCGGAGTGATCCGTTCGGGTGGCATTTTGTCGGTGAGCCGCCGGCGGACGAGTCCGGCGGCGTGGTGGACGGGGGTGGGGAGTCCGTCGGTGAGGGCGTGCAGGATGTGGATCTCTGCGGCGCCGCGCTCGAACCACTCGGCGACCAGCGGTTCCAGTCGTGCGCAGTCGGCCGCCGACAGGGTGAGCGAGGGAACGGAGCGCCCGAGCGCGGCCAGCAGCACGAACGCCCGTGACCGGGTGGGGCGTCGACGCTGTTCCGGCGGTACGTCGCCGTTGGCGAACGCCGCCCACCAGGCGTCGTCGCGGGCGGTGCGGGAGAAGAACGTGCGGGTCACCCAGAGCAGGGCGTGGTCATGGGCGACGCACTCGCTGCCGCGTCGCAGATGCCCGGCGTCCTGAATGCGGTTGAGTGCGGTCCGCAGCGCGCACTGTCCGTACGGCAGCACCTTGGCCAGCGTCTTCACGGAGATGTCGGCGCCGTCGGGCAACTGGTCGAGGTAGGCGGCGATGCTCGCTTCGCGGGGCGGCAGGTGGCTGAAGTCGCGCTCGGTGCGCGGGAGTTGGGAGGGGGCCGTGCGCTTGCCGTAACCCGGGTTGGCCATCGGGTGCGGCTGCGGGGGCGCGGGGAGAGGTGCGTGCGGCGGGCGCGGGGCGCCACTAAGCTGGCTGACAGCCACGGATCGGATTTCCTTCGTTCGTCGATCGTGTTGGTCAGGCCCCTGTTCGGTGTTCCCGCACCGGCAGGGGTCGTTTTGTTGTGTCGTTCCGCACGCTAGAGCGTCGCCACGGTCCGTGGCAAACCGGTCACATCGGGTCAACTGGCGGGGTGGGGAGGGTGGGTGGGGAGTGGCCCACCACCCATTCCTCTGAAAGAGCGCTCGGACGACGAGGCTTGAGCCCCGGAGGCGGTGTGAGTGCTGTGGGGCGGCGGGTGGCAGACGCTGCCGGAGCGGGCGGCGGCGCTGGAGATGTACGGGGAGCTCGACCGGCTCGGCGCACCCGGTGTCACCGCCTGGCCGGAAGGGATGGAGTGCCCGCTGCTGCTCGTCCGGGCGGGACGGGGGCATCCGCCGAGGCCGGGGGCGGAGCGGTTCGACGACCTGCTCGCCCGGTTCGCGCGGGAACTCTCCGAAGAGCTGGCCGTGCTCGCCCGTACCCGGCCGTCGGTCTCCGTCATCCGGATCGACGCCGCCCATCCCATGGTGCTGGAGGTGCCCGAGGCGGTCGCGGATCTGGTCGATCGCTTCGTCCGGGGGCTGCCCGGCCGAGGAAACGGGCGGTGCGGGGCGATGCTCCGCGAGCCGCCCGTGCCCGGAATGTCGTTCCGGGCACGGGCGGTCGTGGTGTGGGGGAGCGGGAGGGTGAGGCGGGGCTCAGTCGCGGCGGGGGCCGACGACCGTGTCTCCCTCGTGCACCGTGATCGCCAGGGCCGGGCAGATGTCGGCGGCGTCCAGAACCCGCTCGTCCGGCTCGATCCCGTCCGCGACCGCGCGGGCGTGCTCCCGTCCGGCCTGTCGGCCGTCCAGCGTGAACACCTCGGGGACGGTCCCGGCGCACATGCCGGAGCCCTGGCAGAGATCCGGGTCGACGCGTACGTGCCAACTGGTCACCGGGTCACCAGCCGATCGGCATGACACGCGGGCCGCGTACCAGCATCTCGGTCTTCCACGTCACGTCGTCCGCCAGCCGCAGCCCCGGGAAGCGGGTGATCAGGGCGCTCAGCGCCTCCTGGAGTTCCAGCCGGGCCAGCGGGGCGCCGAGGCAGTGGTGGACGCCGTGGCCGAATCCCAGGTGCTGGTTGCTCTCGCGGGCGACGTTCAGCACGCCCGGGGCGGTGAAGCGCAGCGCGTCGCGGTTGGCGGCGCCGACGGCGACCAGGACCGGGCTGCCGGCCCGCACGAGCGTGCCGCCGACCTCGATGTCCTCGGTGGCGTAACGGGGCTGACCGGCGCCGCTGCCGAGCGGCACGAAGCGCAGCAGCTCCTCCACCGCGTTGGGGACGAGTCCGGGCTCGGCCCTCAGCCGTTCGAGCTGGTCCGGGTGGTCCAGCAGGGTGAGGACGAAGTTGGGGATCTGGGACGCCGTGGTCTCGTGACCGGCGACCAGGATGCCGACGCACAGGTCGACGAGTTCGAGCTCCGAGAGCCGGTCGCCGCCGTCGCGGGCCTCGATCAGGGCCGTCATCAGGTCGTCCTGCGGGGCCTTGCGGTGCTGGGCTATCAACTCGGCCATGTAGGCGCGCAGTTCGTCGCGATTGCGCTCGAACTCCTCCGCCGTGAGGGAGCTGGTGGACAGCGCGGCGTCGCTCCACACCCGGAACTTGGGCCGGTCCTCGGTGGGGACGCCCAGCATCCGGCAGATCACCGCCACCGGCAGCGGCAGCGCGAACAGATCCACCAGATCGGCGGGTTGACCGGCCGCCTCCATGGCGTCCAGCAGCTCGGCCGTCAACTCGCGTACCTGCGGGCGCAGTTTCTCGACCTGCCGGACCGTGAAGGCCTTCGCGACCAGCGAGCGCAGCCGGGTGTGGTCGGGCGGGTCCATGCCGAGAATGCCGCCGTCGCGCTGGCCCTCGGACTGCCTCGGCTCGTCGTGCGAGGCGGCCACGGCCCGGCTGAAGCGCTGGTCGCCGAGGACGAGGCGGGCATCGGCGTAGCGGGTCACGAGCCAGGCGGGCTCGCCGTACGGCATCTGTACGCGTAACAGGCCCGTCCGGTCGCGTACGCGCTCGTACTCCTCCGCGAGGCCCAGACCCTCCGCTGTGTTGAAGGGGTAGGCGACGGGTGCGGCTTCTGCTGTGGTCACTGCGGCCTCCGTATGTAAGCAGCTGCTTACAACGTTAGGAGTGCCCGTACGGCCGGTCAACGACGCCTTCCGGCCGTTTACGGCTTCGGCGGACCGCTATTCTTACGGGCCGCTCCGAGAGGAAGGCCGCCATGGAGTCCGCCCCCGCCCTGCCGTCCCAAGAGCGCCGCCGGGACGCGGCGGCCACCCGTCGGCGACTGCTGGAGGCGGGCCGTGACCTGTTCGCCGAGCACGGCTACGAGAGGACGACGGTCCGGACCATCGCGGAACGGGCCGGGGTCAACCAGGCGTTGCTGTTCCGGTACTTCGGGTCCAAACAGGGGCTTCTCACCGAGGTCCTGGCCCAGGGCGGGCTGGAACAGCTGCGCTCGACACCGCCCGAGGAACTCTTCGAGGCGGCCCTGCGCTCGATGCTGACCCGCAGCGCGGTCGGGGCGGGCGATCGCACCCTGGAGGTCTATCTCCGCTCCATCGGCCGGGGTGACGAGACGGCCGGAACCCTGCGTGAGCTGGGCGAGGAGTACCAGAAGGCACTGTCCGGGCTCTCCGGTACGGCGGACGGCCCGCTGCGGGCGGATCTGGCCATGGCGTGGCTGCTCGGAATCGGGATGATGCGGACGGTCGTGGCCCGTGAACCGCTGGCCGACGCCGATCCGGACGAGGTGTGCCGTCTGGTGCTGGGCGCGCTCGGTCATCTCTGGGCGGCGCCGGAGCGGGGCTGCCCGGAGGAGTCGGGGGAGCCGGGGGAGCGGGTGCAGGAGCACTGATCGTGTACATCGACCGGCGGCAGGTGCCGTCACCCGCGATCACCGGGCCGGGGCCTCGTGCCTCCCGGCCAGATCCCTTGCCAGCCGGACGATACGGGCGCGGGCGGCCTGCGGCGTGATCACTTCGATGTGATCGCCGAACTGGAGGAGCTGGCGAACCGACTCGATGTCGGGGTAGCGGACGACGACGGTGCACCATTCCCCCTCGGCGCCGGAGACCTTCTGGATGCGATTGCCGAGGATGCGCCGTGCGAGATCGAGCCGACTTGCTCGGAGGCGGGCGGTCACACTCACCTGTCCGGGCGACTCCGTGCGTTCCTTCAGCGCGGCCCACACCGTGCGCAGCGTCTGCCCCGGGCGGAGCGCAGCCGGTGTCTCCAGTGACTCGAAAGCCGGCAGCCGCTCCAGGGCGAACAATCTGCCGTTGCTCCGGTCATCGGCGACGAGATACCAGCGCCCCGCCTTCATCACGAGACCGTACGGGTCGACTACGCGCGTTGTGGCCCGCCCCTCCGCGCTGCGCCGGTACTCAACGCGCATCCGACGCCCGTGACGCAGTGCTGATGCCAGGTCGGCGATGTCCACGCCCGCCGCCGGATCCGCGAACCACGCGGCGCTGTCAACCAGGATCACGTCCGCCAGGCGCGCAACCCGCTGAGTCCCGGATGTTGTGGCCTGGCGGGCGGCGATCTTGCGGGCGGCGGTCTCATGTGCCGTGGTCAGTCCCAGGCGCTCCAACTGCTCGCCACCCAAACCGAGGACGGACAGGGCCTCCAGCTCCCTCGGTTCGAGGTGGGAAGCGTTCAGCCGCGCACCGGGAAGAAGGACGATTCCGCCGCTCCTGCCACGTTCGGCGTAGACGGGCACACCTGCCGTCGAGAGCGCTTCGACGTCCCGCAGCACGGTCCGCCTGGACACCTCCATGCGCTCCGCGAGCTCGGTGGTGGTGATGCGCCTGCGCGCCTGCAGGAGCAGCAGCAGGTGCAGCAACCTCGAAGCCTTCACGGCGGCCGATTCTCCCATAAAAGATGACAGGATCTGTCGTCATTTCGGGGGCAACTGGTGCTGTACAGAATCCCTCGACCGAAGGAGCGCTCCGTGCCCGCACCCAACCTGTTCCTGGTCTATGTCCGTGACGCGGAGGCTGCCACCGCCTTCTACGGCGACCTGTTCGAGATCGAACCGACCTTCACCAGTCCCCGATACGTGGCCTTCGAGGTTGCCCCTGGCGTCCTGTTCGCGCTGTGGACCGGCCGCAACGAGCACGCGGTACCGGGCACCGCCCGCACGAGCGAGGTGGGGCTGATGGTGCCCGGCCCGGCGGCCGCCGTCGACGAGACCTTCTCGAAATGGACGGCGAAGGGCGTCCAGGCCGTGGAGGAGCCGCACGACGACGTCTTCGGCCGCACGTTCGTGGTCACGGACCCCGACGGCAACCTCATTCGGGTCTCCCCGGTGGACTGACCCGCACGAACCCGCACCATGCCCGCCCCGACGGCGAACGACGGGATGGTGCGGTGGTGGTGCGGGCTCGTGTTACCGGTGGCCGCGCTCGAAGGTGGCGAAGGCCGCCTCCTGACGCCACTCGGTCGCCGCCTTCGGGTTGTCGGCGAGGTAGCGGGCGCAGCGCGTACCCGGCTGTCCGACGCCCGGCCGGTCGGCGTGGCAGGCGGCGACCATGCGGTAGCCGGACGGCGCGGAACCGGTGACCCACAGGCTGCGGCCGTCACGGAAGGCGTACTCCAGCGAGGCGCGGGCCAGGTCCTTCAGTTCGGTGTAGCGCAGGCCGTACGTCTTCGCGGCGTACTGGTACTCATGGCTGATGTCGATCCGCGAGACCCCCGGGTCGTCGGTGGCCAGGACCACCGGGACGCCGTAGTGACGGTAGGCGTTGAACGGGTGCTCGGCCCCCGAGACGCCGAGGATCTGCTTGTTGCTGCTGAACGGCACCTCGACCGCGATGTTGCGCCGGGCCATCGTCCTGGCGAGCTGCTGCCAGTTGTCCTCGTGGACCAGGTCCACCCCGTGCCCGATGCGTTCGGCCCCGGCGACGAGCACCGCCTCGCGGATGTGGAACCGCAGGTCCTCCGGCTTGACCAGGCCGGGGGCCAGCTCCCCGGCGTGGAGCGTGAGGTGGGCGCCCGGATAGAGGCCGCGCAGGTACTTCAGCATCCGCATCTGGAGGCTGTAGTTCTCCAGCGAGCTGTCCCAGTCCTCCGGCTGCACGAGGTTGACCGCGACGAACCTCGGGTCGCGCTCGGCCAGCCGCATGCCGACCGCCATCTGCGTGAAGACCCGGGCCGGTGTGCTGCCCCGGGACACCTGGGAGATCCAGCGGACGGGAAGGCGGCAGCCGGGGTCGGGGCGGGAGGTGTCGCAGTGCGCGGCGGCCCGGAAGTCGGCGTCGGCGTCGTCGGCCTCCTTGACCGCCTCGTCCACGACCCGGTCGAGCTGCCCGCCGGCCATCAGCTTCCGGTGGAACGCGGCGAAGTCGGGGTCGTAACCCACCTTCTCGGACAGGGCCTTGGAGCTGTCCGAGGCGGGCGTGACCAGTGTCTCCAAGTAGAACTGGTTCTGCTCGGCCACGGTGTTGGCCACATTGGCGAGAAGCTTGCCCCGGTCCCAGGTGGCCATGCCGAACTTGTCGAACGTGTCGAAGAAGTGGTCGTGCCCGGACTCGTTGGCCGGGAAGTCCTGCATCGACCAGGCCCGGATGATCTCCTGCCGGAACGCGGCGTCGGTCCGCGCGTCGGCGGCCGGTCGCTTGCCGGGCCCGCACGGCGGGGCCACGGCCGTCATCTTCGCATCGATGCACAGGCCCTTCTCACCCGCGAGCTTGATCAGGAACTCGGTCCTGGCCGCGCCCGACAGGTGGTTGTGGAGGTCACCCCCCTTGGGCAACGCCTTGAAGAACGACTTCAGTTGGCCGGGCCGGTTCCGCAACGAGTCGAGGTACGCGGAGGTCCGGCGCTCGGCCGGGGTCACGGCGCGGGGCGAGGACGGCGCGGCGGCGGGGCGCGGCTGTGTCTCCCCCGCAGAGGTCGCGGCGGCGGCCGGAACTGCCGGGAGCAGGGACAGCGCGGTGAGCGCGGCGAGCCCGGCGGGCAGAAGTGACTTGGGACGGTGAGCCGTCCGGTTCGATGAGATCACGGCGGAATGATCGCCCCCGGCGAAGACGTTTCTCACCGAAATTGCATGTATGGCCGAAAACTCCCACCCGATCGTGTACGTGCGGGCATCCGTCGGCGAGTCATCGGATGCGTGGGCGTGCATGCGCTGCTGTCAGCGCGTGCAGCAGCACCCACTGGCGGACGCCCCGAGCCGGCGATCCGGGAGAGCTCTCGGCGCAACCGCCGCAGCGGACGGCGTGCGGGCTCCCATGCCCATCTCCCCGTCGAGGACGGCGTCCTGTCGGTATGCGTGTGCCGGAACGACCCCGGCGCACGTGAACCCCGGGACGCGGCATCCGGTGCGAACCGGGTCTCTCTGTTTCCCCGGGAGCCCCGTCAGCCGCCCACCGCGACGGACGGCGGATCCGGCCGGGCCGCCGGAGCGGGAACGGCGCGAGATCGCCCCCGGCCTCGTGCCGCCGACCGAGGGCCGGGCCTGAGTGTCCGGTCGTAGAATCCCGGTCATGGGCAGCAACTTCTCCTGATCAGGGTGCCGGAACCGCAGTCGTCCGCCCGGCGGCGCCGGGCTCCCCGGCGTGCCCGCGCGCCCGACCCAGGAGAGACACCCACCATGACCATGCGCCCCAGCTCCTCCGCCTGCCCCGCCCTGGACCACCGCATCGCCCGGCTGCGGCAGATCGCACGGGCCGACGATCGTCTCGAAGGCGTTCTGCTCTACGGGTCCTGGACCCTCGGCGAGGCCGATGTCCACTCGGACATCGAGGCGTACCTCTATGTCCGCGACGACCTGCTCGCCGACTTCGACGGCCCTGCCTTTCTCGGACAACTCGCCCCGCTCGCACTGGCGTACACCAACATGTACGGCATCCTCGCCGTGGTCTTCGACGACCTGATGCGCGGCGAGTTCCACCTCACCGCCGCCGGCCCCGGGATCGACGAGGTGCCCACCTGGCGGGGGATGGTGCACCTGCCCCGTCCCGAGGACGCCGTCCTGCTGGACCGGACGGGCCGACTGCGCCGGGCGGCAGGCCAGTTGGCGGAGTTCCGCCCGCCGGAGCCGGCCGCCACGGCCCAGCGGCTGATCGACGAACTGACGAACTGGACCCTCATGCTCGCCCACGTCCTGGCGCGCGGCGAGATCGCGCGCGCCCACAACCTGCTGCACGCCGTGGTGGCACCGCAGCAACTCCAGCTCTGCCGTCTGCTGCGCGGCTCCACCGCACACTGGCTCACCCCCAGCCGGGCGCTGGAACAGGACCTGCCCGCCGCGGACCGCGACCGTTACACCGCGACCACTGCGGTCGCCCGCGAACCGGACGTACGCGAGGCGGCGCGCGCAGGTTGGGGCTGGAGCCGGGAACTCGCGGCCGAGGCGGCCGGGCGCTGGCCCGTGTCCGTCCCGCGCGCGCTGCACGACGAGATCGGCGACCTGCTGAACGGTTCGCGCCGGGCCTGAACGGGCTGCGGCGGTCTCCGGATCCGTTGCGGCGAGCCTTGGGCTTAGGCATGACAACTCCCTGTGACACACGTGCGGTTGTGGGTTCTGCGCCTCTTCCTGGCCGACCGCGCGTTGGACACGCTGGGTATGCATTGCCATTACGCAGAGTGGAAAGGTATGGATCATGACGACGATCGAACGGCGCGAAGTGGCGGAGGGGAAAGTGCGGGCGGCGGAGGACGCGGTGGCGCGTTTGAAGGAGGGCTTTTCCGAGGCGGGGATCACGTTGCCGTCGTTGAGGGTCGACCCGGTGTCGTGCGCGGGAAGCGATCCGGCGCCGCTGATCGACCTCGGCCGGTGCAACCTCGACACGGCGTTGCGGTTGAGTGCCGTGCTGGAGGCGGAGGGGAAGGCCAGGACATGACGGCTGAGGGGTTCGAACCGGGGGTGCCCGAGCCCGGGGCGTTCGCGGTGGACACCCGGGACGGCAGGGTGGGGCGTGTCCTGGGGCGCGTCGGACCCTACGTGCGATTGCGGGTGCCCGGCGGCGGGGCGGAGTGGGACTGTCCGCCCGATCTCGTGCGGGCGGCGCCGCCGGGGCTGGCGCTGCGGGCGCGGGTGACGGAGATCAACCGGGAGGGGCGGCTGCCGCGCTGAGGGCGGAAGGCCGCACCGATGGCCCGGGCCGGCACCGTCGAGGAAGCGCCCCGGGCAGAAGGGGTGGGCGACCCGTCACCCGGCCCCCGCGAGGTGTTTCGCGATCCGCCCCGCGAGGTGTTTCGCGGGCTGCCCCGCCGGTCGACCCGCGGGAGCCGATCGTGGTGGGCGGCGTGGATACGAGGACGAGGGTGGCACCCGGTGTGGGGGTGCCGCCCTCGTCCGTGCCCGGGGGCCGGGACTCCTGCACGGGGTCAGACCCCGGCGGGTTCCTTCGTCGGGGTGTCCGGGCCGGGCGTCGGGGAGGCGGGGCCGCCCGGCACCGGGGACGGGGCGCCCGCCGGTTCCTGCGCGACGTTGAACTCCGCCAGCAGGTCCTTGCCGAAACCGAAGAAGTACGTGGCGAGGAAACCGGCCAGATAGCCGACCAGGAGGCCGCCGCCGTAGATCGCGGCCGTGGTGCCCAGGCCGTGGTTGCCGTCGAGGAGCGGGAACAGGGCCCAGCCGGAGGGGCCGATGGCCGTGGAGCCGACCTTGTCGCCGAGCTGGTTGAACAGTCCGACGAAGCCGCCGCCGAACGCCCCGCCGACGCATGCCGTGACGAACGGGCGGCCCAGCGGGAGGCTGACACCGTAGATCAGCGGTTCGCCGACGCCGAGCAGACCGGCCGGGAGCGCGGACTTGATGGTGCGGCGGATCGATCCGTTGCGGGGCAGCCGGAGGTAGACCGCCACGGCCGCACCGACCTGCCCGGCGCCCGCCATCGCGAGGATCGGCAGCAGGACCGTGAAGCCCTGCTGCTCGATCAGGGTGGTGTGGATCGGGATCAGCGCCTGATGCAGGCCCAGCATCACCAGCGGCAGGAAGAGACCGCCCAGCACGAAGCCCGCGCCCGCGCCACCGTTGGACAGCAGCCAGTCGGCGAACGAGCCGATCGCGGTGGACACCTCACCGGCCACGTACATCAGCCCGAAGATCGTCACCAGGCCGGAGACCAGGACCGTGAGCGTCGGGGTGACCAGGACGTCCAGCGCCTCGGGCACCCAGCGGCGGCACCACTTCTCCACGTACACCGCGAGCACCGCCGCGCCGAGCGCGCCCAGCACACCACCCTGGCCGGGGGCGAGCTTCTGCCCGAACGCCTCGATGTTCGCGACGCCGGGGAAGACGATGATCGCCGCGACCGCACCGCCGAGGATCGGCGTGCCACCGAATTCCTTGGCGGTGTTGAACCCGACGAACACGGCGATCAGTGCCATGAAGCCGGACGCCATCGCGGCGAGTGCGGGCGTGACCGAGGTCAGCCAGCCCAGATTCACCAGCAGGCCGTTGAGACCGGCGATGATGCCGCAGCCGATGAGCGCCGGGATCAGCGGGACGAAGATGTTCGCGATCCGGCGCAGGAACAGCTTGAACGGGGTGGCGTTCTTCGCCTTCCGCGCCGCCTTGATCGCCGCGCCCTGGGCGGCCAGTTCCGCCGCCGAAGCGGAAGCGGAAGGGGATCCCGACGCGGAGCCGGACGCCGAGGTGGATGCGGGCGCGGTGGCCTCGGCAGGAGCCGGAACAGAGGATTCCGACCGGCCCTCCTCCACCAGCCGTTCGAACTCCGGCGTGACCCGGGCGACGGTGCCCGGTCCGAGGACGATCTGGTACGTGTCGTCCTCGACCACGCCCATGACGGCCGGTATGGCCTTCAGGGCCTCGTCGTCGACGAGTGAGCGGTCGTGCAGACCCAGCCGGAGCCGGGTCATGCAGTGGGCGACGGAGCCGACGTTCGCGGCGCCACCGACGAGCGGAAGGATCGCGGCGGCTGTGGCGCGGTTCTTGTCTTCTGGTGCCATGGTGCGTGGTGCCTTGCTGTGCGGGTGGTGCGGGGAGCCGGCAGTGCCGGTGGTGTGCGTGGTGCGTGTACTGCCCGGCGTCGCGCGCGGCGTTGCGCGTGGTGCCGGTGGATCAGGTGGATCAGGTGGTGGGACGGGGGGCGGCGGCGAGAGCGGCGCGGAGGTGCCCGTCGGACGAGGCGAGGAGGCTTTCGGCGGTGGGGCCGTCGACCTGGCCGAGGATGGTGAGGATGGCGCTCTTCACCTCACCGCCCGTCGCTGCGAGGGCGGCCTCGATCTCCGCGTCGGACGCGCCGGTGGCGAGCGAGACGATCCGGCGGGAACGGGCGCGCAACTTCTCGTTGGAGGCACGGACGTCGACCATCAGGTTCCCGTACGTCTTGCCGAGCCGGATCATCGTGATCGTCGAGATCATGTTGAGGACGAGCTTCTGCGCCGTTCCCGCCTTGAGCCGGGTGGAGCCGGTGAGCAGCTCCGGACCGACGACGACCTCGATGCCGTGCTCGGCGGCGGCGCCCAGCGCCGAGCCCGCGTTGCAGGACAGGCCGATGGTCAGCGCGCCCTTGGTGCGGGCGTGCTCGACGGCGCCGATCGCATACGGCGTACGGCCGGAGGCGGAGATGCCGACCACGGTGTCGTCGGCGGTGAGCCCCAGGGCGTCCAGATCGGCGGCGGCCAACTCCTTGCTGTCCTCGGCGCCCTCGACGGCCTTGACCATCGCGGACGGGCCGCCCGCGATCAGCCCGACGACCTGGGACGGATCGGTGTTGAACGTGGGCGGGCACTCGCTGGCGTCCAGTACGCCGAGCCGGCCCGCGGTGCCCGCGCCCGCGTAGATCAGACGGCCGCCGCGGGCCATGCGCTGTGCGGTGCCGTCGATCGCGGCGGCGATCTCGGGCAGCCGGGCGCCGACGGCGACCGGGACGGACTGGTCCTCGCCGTTCATGATCCGGGCTATGTCGAGCGTGCCCATCCGGTCGATCTCGGCAAGTTCGGGGCGGAACGCCTCGGTGGTGAGCGTTTCGAGCTGGGCGCGCAGCCGACCGTATCCGTCGGGGGTGGTGGAGTCGGCGCCCGTGCGGTCGTCGTCGGTCGTGGAGGTCATGGAGGAAGGCTCTGCTTTCTCGGTCGCGTACGGTTCCGCGGGTGCGGGTGCGGGTGCGGGTGCGGGTGCGGGTGCGGGTGCGGGTGCGGTGAGGGGTGCTGCGGCGCGGGTCGAATCGGGTCGGGTCGAATCGGGTCGGGTCAGCGGGGGCGCGGGGTGTGGCGGTGCGCGAGTGCCTCGTAGGAGGCGGCGAGGGCGGGGGCGGCCTGTTCGTAGGTGCGCTGCGCGACGCCTATGAACAGGCAGTCGACGACCAGCAGCTGACTCGTACGGCTCGACATCGCGGCGGGCCTCAGCTCGCTCTCCCGCGCGGTGGACGTGGTGAGTACGTGGTCGGCGTATTGCGTCACGGGGCCGTCGGGGCGGCCGGTGATCGCTACCGTCGTCGCACCGTGGTCGAACGCGACCCTCAGCGGCTCGATGACGTCGACGGTGGAGCCGGAGTGCGTGATCGCGATGGCGACGTCGCCGGAGCGGAGCTGTACGGCGTTGGTCACCGCGAGGTGCGGGTCCGTGTGGGAGTGCGCGATCAGACCGATCCTTGCCAGTTTCTGCGCCAGGTCCTGGCCGACCAGGGAGGAGGCGCCCACGCCGTAGATGTCGATGCGGCGGGCCGTGGAGGCTGCGGCCACGGCGGCGCCGAGCTGGACCGTGTCGAGACCGGCCGCCGTGTCGGCGAGGGTCTGCTGCTCGTCGTACGCAAGTTTGGCGACCACGTCGGCGATCGGGTCGTCGACCGCTATGTCGGCGGTGACGGACGGGGCCCGGCCCGACTGCTGATGGGCGGCGAGTCCGGCGAGGGCCAGACGCAGATCGCGGTATCCGGGGTATCCGAGGAGGCGGGCCGTGCGGACGACCGTCGCCTCGCTGGTGCCGGTGAGCTCGGCGAGACCGGTGACCGTGAGGGCGGCGCATCCGGCGGGGTCACCGGCGACGGCCTCGGCGACTCGCTGCATGGAACGGGTCATGGACGGTGCGAGCGTTCGGACCTTGGCCGCGAGAGCCGCCGGGGCGGGCGGGGAGTCAGCGCTGAAACTTTCCTTCAGGTCATTGGTCACCTTTGGAAGATATTTTCAACCGGGGTGTCCGTCAACCCCCCTTTGGGCCCCATGTCCGGATGTCCGGATGTCCGGAATCGTGTGGCGGATCGCCGCGGACCGCCACAGGCGGCGCGGACAGCGCGGGACCGGGCGTGAGAAACCGGTTCGCGGGCGGGGTGACAATGGCCCCATGGAGATGAATCCCCTGGAACAGGCGTTGCACACGGCCCGGGCTCTGGTCATGGCGGATCTCGCCGCGGGCGATGTCGCCGACGCCGGGATCGTCTCGCTGGTCGAGGACGCGGTGACCCATCGCCGCTGGTGGGTCGAGCAGTGGCCGGAGGGCGCCTCGTTCGTCGTCGGACTTGTCGCTCAGGACGTGCAGGACGCGCTGCTCGAACGGTACGGGCGCTGGCCGCTCTGCCCGGTCTGCGACATGGGCGACCCGCACGCCCTGGACGTCGAGCCGGAACTGGGCCCGGACCCGCACTGGGTGTGCACCAAGGCCGCCGTCGCGGTCGCGCCTGTCGGTTCGCTGAACGGGATACCGCGCCGGTGACGGTCTACATCGACCCACCGCAGTGGCCGGGGCACGGGCGACTCTGGTCGCACCTGGTCAGCGACGTGTCCTTCGAGGAACTGCACGCCTTCGCCGAGTCCGTCGGCTGCCCGCGCCGTGCGTTCGAGCGGGACCACTACGACGTACCGGAGGCACGGTACGAGGACGCGGTGCGCGCCGGGGCGAAGGAGATCGGCTCCAAGGAACTCGTCCGTCGGCTCACGGAGGCCGGACTGCGTCGGCCCAAGGGACGCCCGGCGCCCGGGCCCGTCGGCGCCCCGGCGCCCGGACTCGCCGTCGAGCGGCGGTACCGCTGACGAGAACGCGAGAACGGGTGCCGGGTGGTCGTGCCGGTTGCGTGACCGTGCCGGTCGTGCGGGTTGTGCCGGTCGTGTCGGCTGCGATGAGCATGTCGACCGGGTGGACCGCGGTGGTCGTGGCGGGGATCAGACGGTGCCGGTGCCGGTGGCGCCGGCCGGTGCGTACGTCTCCGGCGTCCTGCTGGATTCGGAGGCAGGCACGGACGCGGATTCGGACACGGAGGCGGATCCGGCGGACGGTGCCGGGGAGGCCGCCGCGGCGGGCGAGCCGGTCACTCGCCGCGAGGTGCCCCTGTTCTGGAGCCTCAACGAGCACACCACGGCCACCAGGGCCAGCACGGTCATGGCCGCGCCCGCCCACGCGGTCGCCGCGTAGCCGAAGTCCGCGTCGATCACCGCGCCGCCCAGCCAGGGGCCGCCGGTGTTGCCCAGATTGAACGCGGCCGTCGTCGTCGCGCCGGCCAGGGTCGGGGCGGCGCCCGCGACATTGAACATCCGGGCGTTCAGCGCCGGGGCCGTGTAGAACGCCGACACACCCAGCAGGAACGAGAGCGCGACCGCGGCCACCTGGTACGAGGAGAGCAGTGCCAGCGCGATCAGGAACACCGTCGAGGCCGCGATACCGCTCATCAGCACCCCGAAGAGATGCGCGTCCGCGACCCGGCCGCCGATCGTCGTGCCGACCAGCGCGCCGATTCCGAACAGCGCGAGCACCGTCGGCACCCAGCCGGAGTCCAGGCCCGCGACGTCGGTCAGCAGCGGGGCCAGATAGCTGAACGCGCAGAAGACGCCGCCCGCGGCGAGTGCCGTGACCACGATCGACAGCCAGACCTGGCGGTCCCGGTAGATGCTCATCTCCTGCTTGAGCTGCGGCTTCTGTTCCGGTACGGGGATGCGCGGAATCAGGGTCGTCACACCGACGAGGGCCACCGCGGACGCCGCGCCGACGGCCCAGAACGCCGAGCGCCAGCCGAAATTCTCGCCGAGCAGGGCCCCCAGGGGCACCCCCAGCACGTTGGCGATCGACAGACCGCCGATCATCACGGCCATGGCGCGGGCCCGCGCGTTCACCGGCACCATCGCGATGGCGACCGCCGCACCGACCGCCCAGAACCCGGCGCAGGCGAAGGCGCTCACGACCCGGGACACGAAGAGCACCTCGTACGTCGGGGCCAGCGCGCCCGCGACCTGTCCGAGGCCGAAGACGGAGATCAGGGAGATGAGGGTGGTGCGGCGCGGCAGCCGCAGCGTGGCCACGGCGAGCAGCGGGGCGCCGATCACCATGCCGATCGCGAAGGCGGATATGAGGAGTCCGGCCCGCGGAATGGACACGTTCATGTCGTCGGCGATGGGCGGCAGAAGCCCGGAGAGCATGAATTCGCTGGTGCCGAGGGCGAAGACCGAGAGACCGAGTATGTAGACGGCCAGAGGCATACGGGAACGTGGGGCGGCAGAGTCGGGCATGACAGCTGACAACGGTGCCCGCCGCCGCAGGATTCCCACCGCTTGTCGTATTTACGCAGTTGTCACATTCCCGCCGCGTCCGGCGCCCCGGTGCTTTCCCCGTACGTCGTTCGACGACCGGACTCAGTGGCTGAGCAGCTCCCACTCGGTCAGCAGGTTCTGCCGGGCCCGGGGCTCCCACCTCTCCGCCCCGAGCGGGGTGCGGAACAGCCCGGGCAGGTCGAGTAGTTGACGCAGTACGGTCGCCCGGCCCTCGCGGAACGCGTCGTCGGGCACGAAGCCGTACTCCTCACGCACCTGGGCCGCGTACGCGGCGTACTCCCTGGGCGGCGCCGCGAGGATCGCCAGATCGGCATCGCACAGCACCTCGCCGTCGGCGTCCCCCTCCGCCGGGTCGTGCGTGACGGTGAGCCGGACGAGCCGGGCCACCTCGGCGGTGACCTCGGCCGGTACGCCCGCCTCCGGCAGCGCGCGTTCGGCGAGGGCGGCGCTGCGCTCCTCGTTCTCGGACCGGTCGGGCCGGTACACCGCGTCGTGGAACCAGGCGGCCAGGCGTACGGCGTCCACGTCGGTCGCGTACCCGGCGAGCGTGTCGACGTGGTCGAGGACCGCGATCAGGTGCGCGGTGGTGTGGTAGTGCCGTTGCGGCTCGGCCCAGCGTGCCAGCAGGTTGTCCGCGTACGGCAGCGGATCGGGGCCGGGAGCTCCGCGCCGGGCCCCGACGAGCGCCGCCCGCCAACGACGGCGGAGGGAGTCCTCGGCATCGGCCGCCCCATGAGCCCCGGCCGCCTCACCGGCGACTGATCGGTCACTGCTTCCGCGCGAGCTGTCGGTCATGGCACGACCCTACGGGCTGTCCCGCCGGGTCGTCCGGGAACGTTCCGGGACACGGGGCACGGGACACGGGACACGGGGCACGGCCGTGGTTTCACGGGCGGCCCCCCTCGGTGAAAGGACTTGGCCCGGTACGGGCGGCCCTGAAGAATGACGGCCATGCAGATCCGACGAGCTGAGCCCGACGATGCCCCGGCGGTCGCCGCCGTCCACGTACGTTCCTGGCGGGTCGCCTTCGCGGGTCTCGTTCCGCGACATCACCTCGATGCCATGGACCCACGCCGCGACGAGCCAGGATGGGCGGCACGTATCGCACAGGCGCGATGGCCGACGTCGGGCGTGCTGGTGGCCGAAACCGAGGCGGGGGTCGTCGGGTTCGCCGGCTTCGGGCCGTCCGACGAGGCCAGCGGCACCGGGGAGACCGGCACCGGGGAGATCGGCACGCTGTACGCGCTGCCCGAGGTCTGGGGCACCGGGGTCGGCAGGCAGTTGATGGAAGCCACGCTCGAAACCCTCGAACAGGCCGACTGCACACGGGCCGCTCTGTGGGTCCTGGAGGACAACACGCGCGCTCGGCGCTTCTACGAAGCGGCGGGCTGGCACCCGGACGGCACGGCTGTGGTGGACACCACCGGCGGGGCCTCGCTCAACAAACTGCGCTACTGCCGCTCTCTCGGCCGGTCGCAGTCCCGGAAGGCCGGGCAACGCCCCGTCGGCCGGGACGACATGGAGACGGCGTGACGGTTGTGAGGTGCGGCGGCGTGACGGCGTGAGGTGTGGCGGTGCGACGACGGGCCCGTCGTGTTCCGCGGTACCAGTTCCGCGGAACACGACGGGCCCTCGAACTCCCGGGTGCGGTGCTACGCCGCCGCCTTGAACCCGCGCAGTCGCAGGGAGTTGCCGACCACGAAGACCGACGAGAACGCCATCGCGGCACCGGCGATCATCGGGTTGAGCAGCCCGGCCGCGGCGAGCGGCAGTGCGGCCACGTTGTAGGCGAAGGCCCAGAACAGGTTCGTGCGAATGGTGCCGAGGGTCTTCCGTGACAGCCGGATGGCGTCCGCCGCGGCCCGCAGGTCCCCGCGTACCAGCGTCAGGTCCCCGGCCTCGATCGCGGCGTCCGTGCCGGTGCCCATCGCCAGGCCCAGATCGGCCTGGGCGAGCGCCGCCGCGTCGTTCACGCCGTCACCGACCATGGCGACCGAACGGCCCTGCGCCTGGAGCTTCTTGACGACGTCGACCTTGTCCTCCGGCATGACCTCCGCGTACACCTTCTCGATTCCGACCTCGGCGGCGACCGCCTCGGCCACCGCCCGGTTGTCGCCGGTCAGCAGGATCGGGGTCAGGCCGAGGGCGCGGAGCCGGGTGATGGCCTCGGCGCTGGTGTCCTTGACGGCGTCGGCGACTTC